>CAZXFX010000001.1:0-122598 GCA_964640295.1 uncultured Dehalococcoidia bacterium
TTATGGACAGCTCTTCGGAACCGCCAAAGCTGCCCGAGAAAAAAGTGAACACGACTGCTGTCACGCCCACGATGATCAGAAAATAGACAAGGGATCTACGCATATCACCACCAGGTTTTCCATGATAACTCGCCAATGCAGTTGCAACTAGGGGAAGGTGGTTTGCTCGGGACTGCCACAACGCGTTTGCGAGGTTGATAAGCCACATACACATTATAGCAGATGCAGAGACGGATACGCTTGCCTCTCTACTGGCCGGATGTTCTCAGCGCGTTTGCCATGAGTGGAGGCCAAGTTCACGTTGACAGCGCGCGGCAACCTGATACCATTTGCGCTCATGCAAACCATTTCTGCGAAGGTGAATGAGAGGGTTACCCATGAAATACGACGTTGTTGTCATTGGAGGCGGGTCGGCAGGGTCTGTACTGGCAAGTAGATTGGCCGAAGACAGAAATGTTTCGGTACTGTTGCTCGAAGCGGGTAAAGACTATCCGGACCCAGATAACCTTCCCGACGAGATAAAGTTCGGACATACCAGATTCGCCGAAGCCCCGGACTCTGAACACAACTGGGCGCTGCGCGGGACGATAACCGAGGAACAGGGCGAAATCCATGTTGCTCAGGGTAAAGTGATCGGGGGCGGATCCTCCATCAACGGCCAGTCAATGCAGCGGGCATTTCCAGAGGACTTCGAATCCTGGGCAGCGCTCGGCAACGAAGAGTGGTCTTTCGACAAGATTCTCCCATACTACAGAAAGATGGAACGCGATCTGGATATACAGGACGATTTCCATGGGTCGGACGGGCCCATGCCGGTAAGACGACGCCAGTCCGGAGCGTGGCCAGCGATTCAGAAAGCATTCTATGGCGCATGCCTCGCTCAAGGATATGGCGTAACCGACGACGTAAACGGACCCAATCCGGCAGGGCTTGGCGTGTCCCCAACCAACAACCTGGACGGTGTCAGGGTGAGCGCCGCCATGGCGTATCTCAACCCAATGCGCCACCGTCTCAATCTGACCGTAAGAGGCGAAGTGTACGTCCGAAGGATACTGCTGCGAAACGGGCGCGCGGTCGGGGTAGAGGCTGAAAGCGGCGGTGAAACTTTCACTATTGAAGCGAATCGTGTGGCGCTGAGCGCAGGCGCTATCAGATCGCCTCAGATTCTCATGCTGTCGGGAATCGGACCCGACGACCATCTCAAACAGACGGGAATACCCTTAGAGCTATCAGCGCCCGGGGTAGGACAAGGTCTCTGGAATCACCTCAGCGTACACGCCACATTCAAAGTCAAAGACTCAGTCTCCCTCGAAGCGGACCTCGACGCTCCCCATTTCGGTCTTCACTATACATCTCTTGGTTCGGATGAAACCAACGATATGCTTCTGAGGACCAGCAACGTGATAGAAGAACGTCGGGAGCGCTCGCCGGGTTTGCGCGCCAAGTACATGACCGGCGAAGTTCCGCCTGATAGAGCCGCGCGAATATCCTGCACGCTGGGACTGCCTAAAGGAGCGGGATACGTTCGGCTCGCATCCACCGACCCCAGCGTTCAGCCCAAGTTCAATTACCGCTATCTTCAGCATCCTGACGACATTCGACGGGTAAGAGAAGGTCTGCGCTTGGCCATCCGTCTAATGGAATCCGACGCCTATAAAGACGTTATTGACCGCAGAATCAATCCGACAGACGACATTTTGGCCGATGACGACGCCTTGGACCTATGGATGCGCCAGACAGTAGGCTCCGCTCGACACGTGTCCGGGACATGCAGAATGGGGCCTGATTCCGACCCTATGGCAGTAGTTGACCAGTACTGTCGAGTCAAGGGAGTCGAGAACCTATGGATTTCCGACGCCTCAATCGCGCCGAGGATACCCAGGTCAGGCGGCATCCATCCAACAGTTATCATGCTCGCCGAACGCGCTTCGGAATGGATAGCGCGAAGTTAATACAGCGCCGCGAGGCTTCATAGAATCACAAAATCATAATCTCGCCCGCCAAATTAATACAGGACATTATGGCTAACATGATTTGATTTTATGGTGGCTCGGTGATAGAATTTCGCTGTTGCGGGGTATAATCTCAAAGATTTATTCTTGACATTCCGCGGCCAATCGTTTCTACCGTTGCATAGCAATTTTGTCTAGCGATTTCGCGCTTGGATTGGGAGGATAATATGACCGAAAGGAAGGTGCAACTTCACCGCGGCCTTCGGGAAGTTTACATAGACAGAACAAAGTCTAGCTTCATTGACGGCGACGTGGGCAAGTTGCTGTATCGTGGATATAATATCCACGACCTTGCTCAAAAATCCACATTTGAAGAGACGGCCTTTCTGGTAATGAACGGTGATTTGCCCACACAGTCTGAGCTGGACACGTTCGACTCTGAATTGAAGAGATCCCGAGCTCTGCCGGCCGAGATACTTGACATCATCAGGCTGACTCGCAACTCCCATCCTATGGACGTGCTGAGAACAGCGGTTTCAGCCCTATCCGCCTACGATCCTGATACCGAAGACAACTCCGCGGAGGCCACCCTTCGCAAGGGCATTCGCCTAACCGCGCAGGCCCCCACTATTGTCGCGGCGCACGCGCGCATCAGAGACGGTAAAGAGGCGCTCGAACCTGATTCTGATCTAAATCACGCCGCTAATTTCCTGTATATGCTCTTCGGCGAAAAACCGTCCGAAGAGGATTCAGCGCTGATAGATAAGGATTTCGTTCTTCACGCAGAGCACGGCATAAACGCCTCCGCCTTTGGCGCGCGAGTCGCAGCATCCACGCAGGCCGACCTGCACTGCGCCGTTACGACTGGCATTTCTGTCCTCAAGGGACCTTCGCACGGCGGAGCGGCTGAAGAAGTCATGAAGATGACGCAGGAAATCGGCGAAGAAGAAAACGCCGAAACCTACGTCCGCGAGAGATTGCAGTCCGGCGGCAGAATCATGGGATTCGGACACCGCGTTTACAAAGCTCTGGATCCGAGGTCGGTTCACCTTCAGGAAGACGCGAGAGAGTTGGGCGAACGGAAGGGCGAGCCCAAGTGGTTCCAAATTTTACAGTCTGTCATAGAGGTTATGGAACCGTATCGCAGACGCGGAATTTACCAGAACGTAGATTTCTTCTCAGGCGCAATCTACTACCTGCTGGAAATCCCAGACGACTTATTCATTTCCATCTTCGCAATGGGACGAGTGCCGGGCTGGACAGCTCAGGTTGTCGAACAATTCGAAAACAACATCTTGCTGCGCCCCAGGCTTCTCTACACAGGCCCCATGGATGTCGAATACGTTCCCATCGAACAGAGAGGCTAGCTCCATAATGTAAACGGAAGAAGGTTAGTAAGTGAGCGAAGAGATAGTAACCGACTCGGATTGTATTCACCACTGGATGATTGGACGGCCTAACGGCCCGACAAGTGAGGGCACCTGCAAAATCTGCGGCCTTACACAAGAGTTCAAGAACTCGATACAAGGATCAGGGTGGGACAGGGACGGAGGCAGGCGAAGAGCCGCCGCGGCCGCCGCTCAAAAGAAGAAGGCCAGCCAAAACCAGTAAATGACACCGACATCTTCCCAATAAGCTTTTTCAAGGGGGGTATCAGCGCTGAGCGATACCCCCTTTCTCTATCGAGAGTTTTCAGTGGAATACCTCGACTCTATCAGCAGCGCGTCCATACCCCCCCGGCGAAGCGGCGCGGAGGTCGAAATCCGAAAGAGGATCGCCCGATATGGCGCGATGACGTTCGCCGAGTTCATGGCTCTCGCCCTCTATCATCCCGACGGATACTACTCTCGGCAGACAGGCGCTGGAGCCAAAGGCGACTACTTCACAAGCCCAGTTCTTCATCCTGCGTTTGGCGCTCTCCTGGCGACGCAACTGCAAGTCATGTGGGACACCCTGGGCAGGCCGTCTCCGTTCTGGATAGTCGAAGCGGGGGGCGGCAATGGTCAACTCGCTTTAGACATCCTTTCGTATGTAAACGCCAACACAGAGGAGTTCGCCAATTCTGTTCGCTATGTGGAAGTTGACCGCTCGAACCCCGAAAGCGACAACGACTCGATATCCGGCGTCCATAGACTGCGCGCATCTGGACTCCCGTTTCGTGGAATCGTAGGCTGCATCCTATCTAATGAACTCTTCGACGCATTCCCCGCGCACAGATTCCGAATCGCGAACGGCCAGCTAGAAGAGGCATACGCGCGTCTGGGAGTGGATGATCGTCTCTGCGAAGAGTATGGGCCGCCTTCCACTCATCGTATAGCCGACAGATTATCCATCCTTTCCAGGAGGCTTCCAGAAGGCTTCCATGGCGAGGTGAATCTGGACATAGAAGACTGGGCAAGAGACGCGGCGTCGGCTCTGGACAGAGGCTATGTTCTCACGATTGACTACGGGTACGAAGCAGATGAACTCTACTCAGACGCCCACTCACGTGGGACTATCCAGACTTATTACAAGCACGTTGATGGGAGTAGTCCCTATCAGCGCGTAGGACGGCAGGACCTGACTGCCCACGTGGACTTCTCAGCGCTTATCTTGGCGGGATTAAAAGCGGGACTCAGGCCAGTATTCCTGACCACCCAGGCAGAATTTCTGGAATCTCTGGGTTTCGGCGCAATGTTCGCTTCTATGGGCGAACTCGCGGTGGAACGTCCCGTCAAGCTAGCGAATCTGAGGGCGATGCGCGAGCTGACTCTCCCGGACGGGCTCGGTAAATTCAGAGTTCTGGCGCAGGAGAAGAACAGCGGCATCACACGCTCCTCAGACTTGCTGCCCGACCCGAATCGCTATTCGGAATTGCCCGTTCCTCTTATGACCGCCAATCACCTATACGCGGAGCCGTCCAGCGCATACTGACTCGTAGTAAAACGGTACCCACTTTGGCAAATAGATAAAATATGCCATAAAGCTATTGCCAAACGGCGGCTGGTCAGATTATCATCTATCTGACAGGAGCGACATAGTGAGCGAAATCGTTACACAGAGCATGGCAATCACAATCCCGATAGTTGCGCTTCTTTTGGGATTATACTATTTCCAGACAAAGCAGATGGATAGAATAGAAACTCGGCTGAGAGAAGACATTAGGGACGCCAAGTCTGAACTGCGCGGCGAAATAGCCACAGTCGCACAGTCCGTCGAATCCGCCAAGTCTGAACTGCGCGGCGAAATAGCCACAGTCGCACAGTCCGTCGAATCCGCCAAGTCTGAACTGCGTGGGGAAATAGCCGTTGTCGCACAATCCGTCGAATCCGCCAAGTCTGAACTGCGCGGTGAAATAGCCACAGTCGCACAATCCGTCGAATCCGCCAAGTCTGAACTGCGTGGCGAAATAGCCACAGTCGCACAATCCGTTGAATCCGCCAAGTCCGAACTGCGCGGTGAAATAGCCGTTGTCGCACAATCCGTCGAATCCACCAAGTCTGAACTGCGCGGCGAAATAGCCACAGTCGCACAATCCGTCGAATCCGCCAAGTCCGAACTGCGCGGAGAAATCAGAGAGCTTGGCAGATTGATGGAGAAAGGGGATTCTGAGATTGCCGAGTCAGTAGAAACTTCCAAGTCTGAACTGCGCGGTGAAATAGCCGTTGTCGCACAATCCGTCGAATCCGCCAAGTCTGAACTGCGTGGCGAAATCAGAGAACTTGGCAGATTGATGGAGAAGGGGGATTCTGAGCTTGCCGAGTCCGTCGAATCCGCCAAGTCTGAACTAAACCACCGACTGGATAGGACCGATGACAAAATTAGTCGCCTAATCCAAGATGTCGGCGTCATTCAGGGCGCAGTGCTTGGTGTCTCAGTTGAGGCGGTTCCCCGAGAACAGCCCGCAGGCGCAAATTAGTCGGACCGGACAGATTCGGAAATTCTTACTATTGCGTCGCTGAATCAGCAGAGGCTTGGCGAGGCGCTGTCTTGCGCGCCGTAACGATGAATCCAGTATGCCCGACCATGCGGTGAGACGGTCTGACGCTCCGACCGCTTACGTTCCACTGGCGCATCATTATCTCCATCGTCTCGATCATGCCAAAAGTGCGCTGGGCTCGAAGTGTTTTCACCAGTTCGTCAACCTGCGGCACGGTCGGCACAAACCCGAAGAACAGCCCGCCTGGAACAAGGCTCTCTGATGCATGAGGCGTCACTTGCCACGGCTCAGGCAAATCCAGAATCACCCTGTCCAGATCGTCCTCCTCGATGCCCTCGTACACATCCCCTAATTTGATTTCGAGGTTATCCCAGCTATCGAAGTAACGCGCCACATTCGCCTCTGCCCGCTCTATCATGTCCTGCCTGAGATCATAAGTATAGACGCGCCCGCTCGCTCCGACCGCTCGCAGCAGTGTCATCGTGAGCGCGCCTGACCCCGCTCCCGCCTCCAGCACTCTCGCGCCCGGGAATATGTCCGCGTAGATCAGCATCGCGCCGAGGTCCTTGGGATACATGACAGTCGCCAGTCGCGGCATCCGCAGCGTCAGGTCGGAGAGCGTGGGCCTTATCGCCATGAGCCTGTGCCCCTTGTTGGTCGTTATCCAGCTACCTTCATCCTGACCTATGAGGTCGGCTGACTTGTAGTTGCCGAGGTGAGATTCGAATAGATTGCGCTCTGTGATATGCGTCAGATAGCTCCGACCTCTGCGGTCCAAAAGCTGAATGTACTCGCCCTCTCTGAACGGGCCGCGTCTGTTTAGTTCCACGTTCTACGCACGTCTCCGTTTCGTACAGCAGTTTGGCTTGCCTTGAGATTGCCAGACCCACGCTCGAGTGGGCGTGGGTCTGGATGGATGTCTGACGACATATTCAACGATGGTCGCAATTAGCGACTTCGGCTTCTGGCTACGATAGCTTCTGCACCTCCGCAAGAACGTTGCGCGGGTCAACGTCTCCCGCCGCGGCGTAGGTCTGCTTGAACCTTATCACGCCCTCTTTATCTATGATGATGATCGCTCTGAGCGGCGCGCCCAGATTCTCGTTCAATATCCCGAAACTGTCGCAAACAGCGCCGTGCGGCCAGTAGTCGGCCAGGAGCGGATACGGTATGGAGCCGAGCGAGGAGGCGAATGCCACCTGCGTCGGTCGAGAGTCGCAGCTAATGCCCAGCACCTGGGCATCGTTCTCCTCGAAGGTCGCGTTGTGAATGCGCATCGAGGAGACCTGGTGCGTTCAACCGCCTGTGAAAGAGAAGATGTGGAACGACAATACGACGTTCTTATCGCCTCTGAAATCGCTTAGAGTTATCGGTTCGCCGTTGTGAGCCGGAAGGGTAAAGTCCGGCGCCATCTGGCCTACTTCTGACATAATCTTTTCTCCGTAGATGTTATTGCTATTCCGGTGTCCACTTCAGTACGGGTCGGCGGGCGGCGCGCGCCTCGTCGAGCCGCGTGTTGGGCGTATTGTGCGGCGCTTCGTGAAGAATATCCGGGTCTTCCTCGGCCTCTCTGGCGATTTCCTTCATTACCTCGACGAAGTAGTCCAGGGTTTCCTTGGATTCAGTCTCGGTTGGCTCGATCATGAGAGCCTCATCCACTATGAGCGGGAAATACATCGTGGGCGGGTGTATTCCGTAATCAATCAGCCGCTTCGCCACATCCAGCGCGCGCACTCCATTCTGCCGCTTCAGGTTCGTCGCCGAGAACACCACCTCGTGCATACAAGTCCGGTCGTATGGCAAGTCATAGACTCCGCGCAACTGACTAAGTATGTAGTTGGCGTTGATAACCGCGTCCTCACTTATCTGCGGGATTCCCTCCTTGCCCAGAGTCGAGATGTACGACCACGCTCTTACCAGCGCGCCGAAGTTGCCGTGGAACGCTCCCATCCGCCCGATGCTCTTGGACGGCTTTGCGAGCGAAAATCTTTCTTCCCCGCCGTCTGTCTCGCGTCGAGCCGCGATTGGCGTCGGCAGGTAGTCAACAAGCCGGGGTCCCGCTATTACGGGTCCCGCTCCTGGTCCGCCGCCGCCGTGCGGCTGCGTGAACGTCTTGTGCAGGTTGGAGTGCATCACGTCGAACCCCAAGTCCCCGAACTTCACGCGCCCGACGATGGCGTTCAGGTTGGCGCCGTCGCCATAGACGACGCCGCCCGCGTCCCTGACGATCTTGGTGACTTCCAGTATGTTGGCGTCGAACAGGCCGAGTGTGCTTGGAAGCGTTATCATAAGCCCCGCCAGTTCTTCGTTCACAGAACTTCGCAGCGCGTCCAGATCGGTGTCGCCATTGGCGTCCGACGGCAGAGACACCACGTCGAACCCGGCCATCGCCGCAGACGCGGGATTGGTGCCGTGCGCCGAGTCGGGTATGAGCACGTTCTTGCGCTGCGATTCGCCTTTATCCAGCAAATACGCTCGCGCCATCAGCATTCCGGCCAGTTCGCCGTCCGCGCCCGCCATCGGCGCGAGCGAGCAGCCCGCCATTCCTGTAATCTCGTTCAGCCATTCTTGCAGTTCCCACAGCAGCTTTATCGCGCCTTGGGACGACGCCTCAGTTTGAAGCGGATGTATCTGGGCGAACCCAGGCAGCGACGCTATCTCGTCGTTCAACTTGGGGTTGTACTTCATGGTGCAACTGCCCAGCGGGTAGAAGTTGTGGTCTATGGAGAAATTGAACTGGCTTATCTGCGAAAAGTAGCGGACTATTTCGCCTTCCGACACTTCGGGCATTTCGAGAGAATCGCGCAGCATGGACTTGTCGGGCATTTCCGAGGCGGGAACGTCCAGCGGCGGCAGGGTAGCGCCTACTCTTCCCGGCCTGCTGCGGTCCATGAGCAGCTTTCTGCGATCCAGGTCCTGTCTTTCGAGCAGAGTTGTCACTATGCACCCACCTTTTCCAGCGCGGACGCCAGGTTTTCGATTTCCTCGCGGCTGTTCATTTCTGTCACGCAGACCAGCATCCCATTCGGCACATGATCGCTGATATCAAGCCCGCCGATGATGTTGCGCTTCAGCAGTTCGCTATTTATATCGGATGGGGGAGCGGGACAAGTAATGACGAATTCCTGGAAGAATGTCCCGTCGAACGGCAGCGAATAGCCGGGTATTTTAGATATGAGCTGGGCGGCGTAGTGAGACTTATGGTAGCAAAGTTCTGCGACGCGCCTGAGGCCATGCTTGCCGAAAGACGCCATGTAAACGGTGGACATGAGCGCTATGAGCGCGACCGCCGTGCATATATTCGACGTGGCGCGCTCACGCCTGATGTGCTGCTCTCGCGTCTGGAGAGTCAGCGTATATGCTTCTCTGCCGAGAGTGTCCACTGTCTTGCCCACTATGCGGCCCGGCATTTGCCGGATGTAGTCGCGCTTGCAGGCGAACAGGCCCACATAAGGGCCTCCGAAAGTGGGCGGAACTCCGAGAGCCTGGCCCTCGCCAACGACGATGTCCGCGCCGCAATCTCCCGGCGCCTTGAACATTCCGAGCGAGACGGGATCCGCGCTGACTATTAGCAGCGCGCCAGCCGAGTGGGCGAGTTCCGCCAGTCGTTCGACATCTTCCATGTATCCAAAGAAGTTGGGCTGCTGGATTATCAGACAGGCTGGCTCGCCTATTTCGGAATCGGACGCGCTAATCACGTCTATGCCGAGTCCGGGGGCTTGAACGTAGGTGTCCAGAACTTCGCGGTAGAGGGGGGATACAGAGTCGAGAATCGCCACTCGGTCGCGCTTCGTTACCCTGGCGGCCATCAGCGCGGCTTCCGCCATGGACGTAGAACCGTCGTACATCCCGAGATTGGCGACGTCCATGCCGGTTAGCTGGGACACGAGCGTCTGAAACTCAAACGCCGTCTGGAGCGTACCCTGCGAAACCTCCGGCTGGTAGGGCGTATAGGCGGTCATATATTCGCTACGGCTCGTTATCTGCCGCACGACCGCCGGTATGTGATGTCGGTATGAGCCGGCGCCAAGGAAGCAGGCGTACTCGCCCGGAACGCTGTTCATCGCGGCCAGTTCGCGCGCGTATCGGCCAAGCTCCAACTCATCTCGCGCCGACGGTATATCCAGATCCGAGTTGAAATGATCCTGAGGAATGTCGTCGAAGAGTTCCGCGACCGAATCCACACCGATGGCGTCCAGCATGCTGCGCCTGTCAGAAGGTGTATTTGGAACGTAGGGAGATTGGAAGTTCGATGTCATGTCGCGCCTAGCTTTCCGATTCTATGAGCGAGTCGTACTCGGACGCGCTCATCAGCCGCTCGATCTGGGATCTGTCCGACACTTGCACCTTGATCATCCAGCCGTCTTCGTATGGGCTGTCGTTTACGAACTCAGGGCTGTCCTCGAGAGAGTCATTTATCTCTATCACCTTGCCGCCAATAGGAGAGTACAGGTCCGAAACGGCTTTGACCGACTCTATCTCGCCCATCTTCTCGAACTGTTTCACGTCCGAACCGACCTCCGGAAGTTCCACGAACACTACATCTCCGAGGCTGTCCTGCGCAAAGTGAGTTATTCCGATTATGGCGGTATCGCCATCCATTTTGAGCCATTCATGCTCTTCCGAGTATTTGAGATGTTCAGGGTTCATGCGCTTCTTCTCCTACGGTAGAAAGGGAGAGTGGTGATTTCCGCTTCGACCGGGCGGCCTCTTATTTCTATCGCGATTCGAGCGCCCGGCTCTGAATAGGCGATAGGAACATAGCCCAAGCCTATGCGGGTGTCAAGCGTGGGCGACGGCCCTCCGGATGTAACGCGGCCTATATGATTTTCGCCGTCCATTATAGGATATCCGGGGCGGGCAATGCCCCTTTCGATCATGTTGAAAGCGGCTATCTTGCGAGATACTCCCCGGTCGCGTATGGCGCGCAGAGCTTCGCCCGCAACGTAACCATCTCTATCCGGATCAACGAACCGTTCCAGCGCCGCCTCATACGGATTGATGGAGGTGTCCATATCGTTGCCGTGCAGCAGCAGTCCGGCTTCCAGCCTCAGCACATCTCTGGATCCCAGCCCGCAGGCGGAAGCGCCCAGGTCCATGAGAGACTCCCACACAGTGGGCGCGGCTTCGCTTGGAAGCATGATCTCGAAGCCATCTTCCCCCGTGTAGCCGGTGCGCGCCAGAAACGTTTCGACCCCGTTCACCGACGTCGTTCGCGCCCGGAATGGGCGTATCCGCGAGATGTCGGATTCCGCAAGGCTCGCCACCATATCCCGCGCTTTCGGTCCCTGGCAGGCTATCATCGCTATATCAGCAGTGACGTTGGTGATTGTGGTTTCTTCGTGGTTGGGGCGCAGGCTCTCTATCCAGTCCAGAACCGCGTCCGTGTTGGATGCGTTGGGTATCAGCAGGAAGCGTCGCTCCGCGAGCCTGTAAACGATGCAGTCATCAATGATTCCCCCGTCGCGGTCGCATATCACGTTATAGTGAGCGCGTCCCGGTCGCATACCCTGAACATCTACGCTGAGGACGGAGTCCAGAAGCGAGGCGGCGCCCGCCCCGTCGAACTCCACGCGACCCATGTGAGATACGTCGAACAGTCCCGCGTTCGTTCGAACCGCCTCGGCTTCCTTGATTATGCTGTCGTAGCGGACAGGCATTTCCCATCCCGCGAATGGCACGAAACGCGCTCCGTGACGCGCATGGGTGTCGTACAGCGGAGTCCGGCGCGGCGTCTTTTGTTCTGACACGAAATCCTCCGTAAACTGCTTGCATTAGATCTGATTGAGATAGCGCAGGCACTTCGCGTGGCCGGCGATACGCTCTAATGATAACTCACAGACGCCGAATAGTGGTATCGCAGACGGACGGCGGGAGCCTGTTAGCGATTTAGTGGAAGGATGTCTGAGGGGAGTAAGCGTTTCATCCTGGCGGTTGGGGCGCGTGTTGGCGAGAGCGTCAATATAGGCCGGTTTGGGGGCCGATTGATTCGACGCGCCTTTTGACCGAGTTGATGAACGCGCTCGCCTCCGCTCCGTCCATTATGCGGTGATCGAAGCTCATGCAGAGGTTCATCATGGAGCGGATGGCTATTCCGTCGCCGATGACAACTGGTCGTCGGACGATTGCCTCGGTTGTGAGGATTGCCGCTTGTGGAAAGTTTACGAGCGGCTGGCTGAGAACCGAGCCCAGCGCGCCTGTGTTGTTCAGTGTAAATGTTCCCCCTTGGACGTCGTCGAGGGTGAGCGCGGCGCGCCGCGCGCGCTCCGTCAGCTCGGAGATTCTGCGAGCCAAGCCTGCGACGCTGAGCGTGTCGGCGTCGCGCACAACCGGCACGACGAGTCCGTCTCGGCCCGCGGCGGCTATGCCAATGTTTATATTGCGCTTATAGACTATGGCGTCTTCGTCCCAAGACGAATTAAGAAGCGGGTTCTCTTTGAGCGACTCGGCGACGGCCTTCATGATGAAGGGCAGGTAGGTGATGTTGACCCCCTCGCGTTGCTGGAAGTCCTCGCGGACGGCGCGGCGGCGCGCGACGAGTCCGCTCACGTCCACCTCTACGAGCGTCCATGCCTGCGGAATTTGGCTGGCGCTCCTGACCATGTTCTCGGCAATCATGCGACGGACTGGATTCAGCGCGACGCGCTCATCATCCCGCGACATGGGCGACTGCGGGGGAGCAGGGTTGGCGGGAGCGGAAGCCTGGGCGGCGCGCTGGGGAACGGACTGTGTTTCGAGAAAGCGGCGAACGTCTTTGAGGGTGACTCTGCCGTTGATGCCTGTGCCCTGTATGTTATCCAGATCGACGTCGCGCTCTTGGGCGAGTCTTAGCACCGCGGGCGAGTAGCGTCTGCGGGCGCGACTGGGAGCGAGCGACTCGCTGGGCTTGTCCGCGGAGATGGGGCCGCCGGAACCGGTTGGACCGACGGGCGCTACGTCCTTTAGCAGGGTCCCTATCTTATCGGAGGGCGGCTCGGTGGCGGCTTGGGCGCGCGGCCCTACTTGGGTGGATGACGGCGAGGGTGCGGGTTTGGGGTCTTCCGTCTCCATTTCAGCTATGGGCGCACCCATCGGGACGGTGGCGCCCTCTTCCGCCAATATGGCGGTGAGAGTGCCGCTGACCGGGGACGGCATCTCCATATTGACTTTGTCCGTCACCACTTCCACAAGTGGGTCGAAGCGTTCGACACGCTCCCCTACGGATTTGAGCCATTTTCCGATAACGCCTTCGGTTACCGATTCTCCGACGTGGGGCAATTCGATGATCATGGGCAATTCTCGTTTTTTAAGCTGCCAGCTAACCTGAGGCGCAAGTTTTGGCAAAGGGGCTAGACGTTCGGAGTTCCACATACAGCGCCTTTGACCAATCACAGACGCTAGTCATAATACCCGCTTTCTACATGATTGACGATACCCGTCAACGACTCAGGAAGAAGCTTCGGATGATGTCGAGCGTGGCTTCCATGTCTTCATTGTGCAATCCGTGTCCGACTCCTGGAACCTCGCCGAATACGCCGTTGCCGTTGGGGATCGTCGCCACCATCTTGCGCGCCTGCGCTTCATCCAGCACCGCGCTGGTTTCGCCTCTCAGAACGAGCGCGCGGCAGCTAATCTTCTCAACGCAGTCCCAGAGGAAAGGCCCTTCCTTGAGGGCGGTCCTGCCCAGAAGCCATCTGATCTCGGGATCGGTCTTTGGGACCAGAATTCCGTCCCAATTAGTTCGGTACGTGTGTCTCACTGTGGCCCATATCTCAGCGTCGCTTGCGTCTTGGTCATCCTCTCGGTGCCAGTCGAACGCCATCTGATCGCTGAAGAATCCTCTTGGGCGTTCCCGGTTGCCGCTCTGCATACGCGAGGAGGCTGTTTGCCGGCCGGCCGGCGAGGGGTCGGGCATGGGACCGTAATCGCCGAGTACCAGGTTATCCACCAGATGGCCGAAATAGGCGCCCAGCGGCATCCCGACTCGGGAGCCTTGTGAGTGTCCGTAATAGTCGAACGGATACAGACCGGTGGCCAGCGCGAATTGTCCGATGTCGGAAGCGAATGATTGCGCGGAATAGCCTTCTCTGCTCCAGTCGCTGTCTCCGCATCCTCTCGCGTCGAGCGCGACTACGCGCCATTTGTCTGTCATGCGCGGCGCAAGCTCATCGAACTGGTGCGCGTGGCCGCCGATACCGTGCATGAGAATCAGCGGTTTCTTGGTTCTGTCGCCGCCCCAATCCAGATAGTGCATCCGCAGCCCGTTTACTGAAACCCATTTGTCTTCGGGATACGCTCCTGCCATTCATTGCTCCTCTCGGCGAACTATTGCGATTGTTCTATATTTTGCCTGCGCCGCCGCATTCGGGCGGTCGCGCCTTTTGATTATAGCCTGCCATGGTATGAAACGCAGAGAGCGCATTGGGCTTGGGGCGCGGCGTCTCCGACAGCCTTTACATGAGGCGAGGAAAGCGCGGTATGTCCCCGACCAGGGGTTTCAGGTAATCAATGAAGGCGTCGGTTACGAAGTTGTCTTGCGGGGATAGGAACTCGTCGGGCATGGGACGCGATTTTCCACCCACCGCCTCGAGCGGCGCGAAGCCTGTCTCGCAAACGTAATCGGGGCAGTCCCGTCGTTCGAGGGTGACTATTACGTCGCGCATACCCGCGCGGGCGGCGGACACCGCGGCCCTGCCCGCCATCTCCGCTTCTCGCGCGTCCGACTCGGAGGCGGCCCAGATGAAAGAGCGCTGGATGGTGCCGGGCTTTTCGTAGCGCGCGCGGACTCCGAGCGAGCGGCTGACGAGCGCGGCGAGGTAGCTGGCTGGGCCATCGTAGTATTCGTGTCCGAAATCGTCTATGAACCGAGGAGCGCCCTGTCCGCCCAGAACGCCGTCCGGCGTCCTCACGTTTTCGGATATGACGGCGACGGCGTAGCCGTGCCTGGAGTAGGCGTTCTGTATGTCGGCGACGAATTTGTCTTTGTCAATGGGCGTTTCCGGGGCGCATATCAGATGCGGCGGGTCGCGTTCTTCTCTTTTGGCGAGGGCGGACGCCGCCGCCAGCCAGCCCGCGTCGCGCCCCATCACTTCCAGGATGGTAATAGGCGACGCGCCTGTCAGCGCCTCGGCGTCCAGGCCGGAGCCGACGACGGCGGCGGCCACGAACCGCGCGGCGCTGCCGTAGCCCGGGCAGTGGTCGGTCAATACAAGATCGTTGTCAATGGTCTTGGGGACGTTTACGACGGACAGTTCGTATCCTGTCTCGTCCGCGCGCGCCTGAAGCGTGTGACCGGTCTCGGCGGAGTCGTTGCCTCCTATGATGAACCAGTAGCGGATTCCCAGCCTGTCGAGATACTGGAAGACAGGCTCCGCGTCGTCGTCTCTGAGGCGTCGCCGCGTCGAGCCTATCGCCGCTCCGGGCGCGTCGGCGACGCTTGCCCAGACGTTCGGCGGCACATCGGACAGGTTGACGACGCGGTTCTGGAGTATTCCTTCCAGTCCGTTGGGCGCTCCGTACAGCGTTCCGGCTCCTGTTTTGGCGAACTCGGACGCAATTCCGTACAGACTGCGGTTCAGCACATGAGTGCATCCGCCCGACTGCATTACCAGCGCGGAACTCATGCGCCCATCTTCATGGCGAGGTCTTCGAAGTCGGACGCTACTACGTCAATCCAGTCCTCGGGCGACGTGTCTATGTCCCGATGAGGACCGTGTTCGAGCGGTCGCGGCACGAACGCCGTCCTGAGGCCCTGCGCGCGGGCGGCTTTGAGGTCGTTCTTGTGCGCCGCGGTCATCATAACTTCGGAGGGTTCGAGCCCGAGTATGTCGGCGGCCATCAGGTAGGTTTCGGGGTCCGGCTTGTAGTGATGAGCGAGTTCGGCGGACAGGATGCAGTCCCAAGGCAGCCCGGCCCACTTCGCCATATTGGTGAGCAGGGCCACGTTGCCGTTGGAAAGCGTGGCTATGACATAGCGTCGCTTGAGTTGGGCGAGGCCGGCGGGGGCGTCGGGCCAGGGGTCGAGCCTGTGCCAAGCCTTGTTGAAGTCTCGCTTTTCGTCTTCGGTGAGCCCCTCGACGCCGTATTTGACGAGCAGTTGGTCGAGCGCCGCGCGGTGCAGGTCGTCAATTCGGGTCCAGGGCAGTTCGCCGTGTCGGACTCTATTCATGGAAGGGCCGTATTCGGCGCGCCACGCGTCCGCGAACTCAGTCCAGCTTACGTGGGTTATGCCCTTGCGCCTGGCCAATTCCTTTCCCTCGCGCGCGACGCTCATGCGCCAGTCCACCACCGTTCCAAACACGTCGAAGACGAGCGCCTTTACTTCATTGGTCAGCATATTGGCCTCCGTGCGATTCATTGGTATTCCCAGTATGTATGTATATTCGCTTCGTCATAAACCATCGCGCACTATGAATGCGGATTCATATTTGCCTTGAATTAGATTATCAGCGGAGTGGGGTGTATCCGAGTGTTTCACATTGTACATCATCGTCCAAATCTAAGAGGGTCGCTGGGTTGCATTTGTGTTGGTTTATGGGTGATGGGGATTGCGCTGGTGAGCGCGCAGGCGGGTTGCAGGTGGTGCGCTGATGGCCTTCTGGTGGCTTCACGTGGCATTTAGACCTGCATCTCACCTGCAAAGACCTGTATATACCAGTTCAGAGGTTTTTTTCTGCGCTCGCTCGGACTTATTGATAAATTCTGGTATATGAGTAGTTAGTCGTTAGTTATTAGTGGTTAGATTGGCTTGCGCGATTTACGCATATTTGTTCTTGAAGGTGATTATAGCATAGTGAGGGGGAATGGGGTAGGTATTGAGGGATTTTGCGCGAGATGGAGCGCCGGCTAAATCGTTACAGGTTCCTGCCACGCGCCCTGTTTCGGACTTTTGCCCTCGTTGGTGTATCATGGGTGAACGCTCAGGGCGAAAATCAGCAGTCAAGGTGAGGCGAATGGCGACCCAGGTCAAAGAATCCGATACCAGAGAAATGGTGGAAGACCTCAACAAGCTGGTATCAGGCGAGGTAAGGTTCGACAAGATGAGCCGCGTTCTCTACTCGACGGACGCCAGCATCTACGAGATCGAGCCTGTCGGGGTTGTAATCCCACGCTCTGCCGAGGACGTAATAGCGGTGGTCGAGACCGCCAACAAGTACGGCGTTTCGGTACTGCCCAGAGGCGGGGGCACCAGCCTCGGCGGGCAGACGGTGGGGCACTCGATAGTCATGGACTTTTCCAAATACATGCGCCACGTCATCGAGGTCAACGAAGAAGAGCGTTGGGTTCGCACCCAGCCGGGCATAGTCCTGGATGTTTTGAATCACCAGTTGCGCGACCGCGGCCTGCTGTTCGCGCCGGATCCGTCCACATCAAATCGCGGCAACGTGGGCGGCGCGCTGGGCAACAACTCCTGCGGCGCGCACTCGATAATGTGGGGCAAGACCGTTGACAACGTGCATGAACTCGACGTGGTTCTGTCGGATGGAACGCCGGCGAACTTTGGCGGTCTGGACGGCGCTCAGCTCGAAGCCAAAATGCGCCGAGAAGGGCTGGAAGGAGACATCTATCGCGGCTTGTTTCGCATCGGCGAGGCGAACCGCGATGAGATAATAGCGCGCTACCCCAAGATACAGAGGCGGGTGTCCGGCTACAACCTGGACGAATTCGTTTCGGGCATGGGCTTCAACATGGCGCGCTTCGCCGTCGGGTCCGAAGGCACCCTGGTCACGATAACCGAAGCCAAGCTCAACCTGGTTCCGAAGCCGAAATTCACCGCTCTGGGCGTGCTGCACTGCGCCGACCTGCTCGAATCAATGGAGGCGACGGTCGTCGCGCTCGATTTTCAGCCCGCCGCGGTGGAACTCATTGGTTCCATGATCATTCGCCAAGCCAAATCCAACCTGGCGTACTCGCGCATAACCGACTTTATAGACGGCGATCCTGAAGCGCTTCTCGCCATCGAAGTGGTTGGCGAGAGCCAGGACGAGGTCATTTCCAAGCTCGTAAACCTGGGGGCTATATTCTCCAGCAGAAAGCTGGGGTACACGTTCCTGAGGATGTTCCGTCCTGAAGACCAAAACAAGGTGTGGGACGTTCGCAAGGCGGGACTTGGGCTAATGATGAACGTGCCGGGCGACGCCAAGCCGCTGCCGTTCGTGGAAGACACCGCAGTCGCGCCCGAATATCTGCCGGACTTCGTTCGCAGGTTCGACGAGATAGTCACATCCCACGGCACTGAGGCCGGATACTACGGTCACGCCAGCGTCGGGTGCCTTCACATACGTCCGCTCATCAATCTCAAGAGGCAGGAAGATGTTGACCGCATGGTATCCATCGCCGAGGAAATTGGCGACCTGGTGATGGAGTATGGCGGCTCGATGAGCGGCGAACACGGCGACGGTCTCGTCCGAAGTTGGTTCAACCGCAAGATGTTTGGCGACCAGCTATACGAAGCGTTCAGGGACGTAAAGCGGACCTTCGATCCGAGCGGGGTGATGAATCCGGGCAAGATAGTGGACGCCCAGCCGATGACCGAGAATCTGCGTATCGGGCCCAGCTACAGCCCTGTCCGGCTCGACACCGGCTTCGCGTTCGGGCCGGAGGGCAGTTTCGCTCACGGCGTCGAGATGTGCAACGGCCAGGGCGCGTGTCGCAAGACGCTTGGCGGCACGATGTGTCCGTCCTATATGGCCACCCGCGAGGAGGAACACTCCACGCGCGGCAGGGCGAACGCGCTGAGGGCCGCGCTCTCCGGCGCGCTTCCGGCCGACGCTCTGACGGACAAGCGGCTGTACGAAACGCTGGACCTCTGCCTCGAATGCAAGGGCTGCGTCGCGGAGTGTCCTTCCAACGTGGATATGGCAAAGCTCAAGTACGAATTCCTTAACCAGTATCACAAGACGAACGGGCTGCCTCTTCGCAATCAGTTCTTTGGGAATATAGCCACGCTCAGCAAGCTGGGCTCGTTCTTCGCTCCATTCTCCAACTGGGCCAACAGGCTGCCGGCCGCCCGCCGCATGATGGAGAAGCAGGTCGGGATTGACAGCAGGCGGGAACTGCCGCCGTTCGCAAGCCAAACTTTCGCCCAATGGTTCAAGGCGCGCGGAGGCTCGCCAGAGTCCGCCAACCGGCTTGGCAGGGTTGTTCTCTTCCCGGACACATTCACCAATTACAATCATCCCGAACTCGGCAGAGCGGCGGTCAAGGTAATGGAGTCGCTTGGGTACCAGGTTCTGCTTCCCAAAGTTCGCTGCTGCGGACGCCCGATGATGTCCAAGGGGATGCTGTCCAAGGCGAAAGAGAACGCGCGATACAACACGGAAGCTATTTATGGGTACGTGGAATCGGGCGCGAAACTGGTAGGCATAGAGCCAAGCTGCATTCTCACATTCGCAGACGAGTACGCCGACCTAGTTCCACAATACTCGGATAGAGCCGAGAAGATCGCCGAGAATACGATGCTGGTCGAGCAGTTCGTCGCATACGCGCTGGAACAGGGGGCGGAACTCGATCTGGACGGCTCGCGCCTGCCGAGCAAGATTTTATTTCACGGACATTGCCATCAGAAGGCGCGGGTCGGTGTCGCCCCCGCGCTGAATGTGCTGCGGTCCATCCAAGGCTGCGAAACCATCGAAATCAACTCGGGCTGCTGCGGAATGGCGGGCAGTTTCGGTTACGAAACCGAGCATTACGACATATCCATGCGAATAGGAGAGATGTCGCTCTTCCCCGCGATACGCAGCCAACAAGGCGATTTCGAGGTTGTGGCGGAGGGGGTGTCGTGCCGCCAGCAGATAGCGCGCGGCGTCAACAAGCGCGCGCGTCACCTGGTAGAGGTGCTCGCGGACGCGCTGGACTGATGAATTGTGAATTGTTTGGCGACTGATTGGGGGTGAGCTTCCCCGTCCCAGCCTTCCCCCGTCGAGGCGTTGAGAGGGGTAGGGATTTTGTGAGGTTGTTGGGGCGTTTGCCTACCCTTGTGATCTCTGTGAAGGGGGGCTTAGGGCGTTTAGTAAATCACGCGCTCCTCGGTCAGTTTCTCCACTTCCGACCTGCTCAGCCCCAGCAGTTCGGCGTACACGTAGTCGCTGTCGCGGCCCAGTTCGGGCGCGGGGCCTAGCTGAAAGTCAGCGCTGCCGTCGAATCGCCAGGGCAGCGTTGGGAGAACGCGCTCTACGCCGTCTGGGTACTCGATTGGCCGCAGATAGCCTCCCTCGTTCAATTGCGGCTCGGCGTGAAGCCGTCCCATGTCCAGAGACAGACCGCACGGAACTCCCGCGCGCTGCAGAATGTGAAACGCCTCCGAGTCGTCCATCTCGGAAGTCCACGCGCTAATCGCGCGGTCAAGTTCGTCCTCTCGCGCCTTTCTGCCCTCCGGCGTATCCAGGTCTGGATCCGCCGCCAGGTCCGCCCTTCCAATCGCCTCGCGCAAACCGCGCCACTGCTCCGCTGTCTGAACCTCTATCGCTATCCATCTGTCCTCTCCGGCGCACCTATAGACGCCGTGCGGGGCGAAATTGCGGTCTCTGTTGCCAACGGGAACAGGCTCCGCTCCGTTCATCTGATAGTCCAGCAGCGCGTCCGGCAGGCTCGCCGATAGCGCCTCCGCCATCGAATAATCCACGTACTGCCCTACGCCGGTCTCCAGTCTGTGGTTCAGAGCCGCCATCGCGATCATCGCCAACTCCATTCCGACCCATGGGTCGGCCCACAGCCCGCCCTTGATTGGTTCTGAATCGGGATACCCCGAAATCGAGTTCCAGCCCGTATAGTGCTGGAGAAGGCTTCCATAAGCGACGTAATCGCGGTCCGGCCCGGTGTGTCCCGTGCCGGACGAGGCGATCATTACCAAGTCGGGCCTGACTTGGGACAAGACTTCGTATCCGAGTCCAAGCCTCTCGAACACGCCCGCGGCGTAGTTCTCGACCACCACGTCGCATTGCGCCACGAGGTCGAGCGCGAGTTCCTTGCCGCGCTGCAGTGACAGATTGAGCGCGGCGTACTTCTTGGACTGGTTATAGACGTGGAACGCCGACCCGCGTATCGAAGGGTCGGGGCGCCTCGCGCTTCCCACCTTGATGACCTCCGCTCCCATTAGAGCGAGATGACGAGTCGCGGTGGGACCCGCGATTATCCAAGAGAAATCCGCTACCCGGACGCCGGACAGGGCCAACGGTTGGCCGCCATTTTGCGTAGATGTCGTTTCGTTCAAAGTCACAGCTCCGGTTACTCACTTGGCTCGAATATCTCGCTGTTGTGCTGGCCCAGGGTGGGGGCGGGCAGGTTTCCAATCGGCAGGCTGGTCCGCGACAGCTTGTACGGCACGCCCGGATACTGGAACTCTCCGGCCAGGGGGTGGTCTATCAGCGCGAAGAAGCGGCGGTCTTCCAGATGTGGGTCTGTCATGAGGTCTTTTACAGTGTTCACCGGGAAACAGGGTATCCGGCGTCTCTGTCCCTCACGCGCTATATCGAACCTGGATCTCTGGCTCGTCCAGGCCGAAAGCAGCGACCACAGTTCGCCCGCGTTCTTCTGTCTCGCTTCCCGCGTGTTGAATTTCGGGTCATGTCCCCACTCGGGGTTTCCCATCAGTTCCAGCCAGCGCGTCCACTGCGCGTCCTCTCGCGGAGAGATCGCCACGAACCCGTCATTGCAAGGCAAGACCCCGCCTATGGCGGATACCTGACCGCCAATCGAGGCTTCACGCACTTCCGCCAGGTCGCGAGTCGGGGAGTCGCCGCCAAACGCGATGTTGGATAGCCCCGCAATCGCTTGAGTAGCCATCGCCTCGAACGCCGAGACGACTATATGGCAGCCGCGGCCGCTCATCCGCGCCGCGAACAGGGCGATGAGTATAGAAGAGACGGCGGCCATTCCGGCCACCTGCTCCGCCTGATACCCGCCGGCGCGTATTGAAGGCTCCACGTTCGGGTCTTCCACGGGACCCAGAATCCCGTGAGCGTTCGCGCTCATGTGGAACAGCGACAGGTCGCCCGCGTCATAGCCCTCGTATGGGCCCCACGTTCCGAACGGCGTTATCTCGCAAAGGATGATGTCTTCACGGACGGCGGACAGTTCTTCATATCCAACGCCTCGCTCAGAGAGCCATCCATTCGGGTGATTATCCACGACTATCTGGGTTTCGGCGGCCATTCGCAGGAGTCGGTCCCTGCCTTCCTCCGAATCTATGTCGAGCGACACGCCGCGCTTCCCCGCGTTGAGCGCGAGAAAGAGGCCGGACTTATCCGGATGGGGGATTCCGTTCGGGAAAGGAGCCAGCCGGCGCGCGAGGTCGCCGGCTGGCGACTCCACCTTCACCACGTCCGCGCCCAGCCAGGCCAGTGTCCGTCCCGCGTATGGCCCGGACACGCCTTCGCCCATGTCCAGCGTCTTCACGCCGCCCAGCAGTCCGTTGATTGAGTTAGCTTGTGATTTCATGGGGAGATTGTACACTCAAGCGGGATAAATGTCAGTCGCAGAGATGTCCTGAGCGCGACAAAGGATATCCCCCCTTCCATACCTGATAGCCGTAACAAATACTTCGTCGCGCTTCACGGACGGAGTTACCCCATCAAACAGGTGCTACAACTGGCCACCGGATTGCCGGTAGCTGAGTTCACTGCCCATACCGCATATAGAATTCTCACAAGATTGGATTTCGACGTAGTCGATCAAATTGCGCAGGAAACGCTGACCGTCGAATCTTCAGATCAAGATGGACAGTCCCTTGATTTGCTCGTGACATTCGAGACAGATGAGGATGGGTGGATAGTGGTAAGCTGTCCGACACTTCCAGGTTGCCACAGTCAGGGTCGGACAAGAAACGAGGCGCTGACAAACATACAGGAAGCTATCGGAGGCTACCTGGCAAATATGCTTGAACATGACGAGCCAATTCCCTACTCCACCGATTTCACAGTCTTGAAAGTGCGAATCTAATGTCCAGACTTCCCGTAATGTCGGGCGACGACATTGTTAGAGTCGTCGCTAAAATGGGATACGTCTGGGACCGCACTGACGGAAGTCATAAGATACTAATACACCCGGCAGGCCGCAGTCGCCTCTCTGTTCCCAGGCATAGGGAGTTGAGGCGCAGGTTACTCAGGAGCCTGATCCGGGATGCGGGATTGACCAGAAATGAATTTTCCGAATTGCCGCTACTCTGAATTGACCTCCGAGCGCCTGAGTTCCGAGCGCCCGTTCCTGACGCTGACTAAAATAATTTTTGACAACAGACAAGACTCAAAATCAACTTACTTGACATAACTCTGTGGATAACCTCCCCGAAACTGTGGATAACAGCATCCCGATGTGGACAACCTTAGACATTGGACGGTTATTAGACCCTGTATAAACACAACTACGCTCATAGATTCCACGCTTATTCACAAGATGCCAACAGGGCACAGGCCTTAGCGAAAGTCTCCGTTCATAGCTAAACGCAACGATTGCGACGCGCCGCTCAGGGCTGTTATCCTCACTATCCACCCAATTATTATTCCTGTTAGATATACTGAGAAAATGATTGATGAAGTAATTATCCACATAAAAAGCGGTAAGGGCGGAAACGGCGCGATTAGTGGAAGACGCGAAAAGTATGTTCCTTTCGGCGGGCCAGACGGCGGAGATGGGGGACGCGGCGGAAGTGTCTATCTACAAGCTGACCTGAACGTCAACACGCTGCTCGCTTACCGATATAAGCGCAACTTCGACGCGCCCGACGGGCGCCGCGGCGATGGCCGCCTCAAGAGCGGCAAAGACGGCAAGGATATTACCCTTCCCGTTCCGGTTGGAACACAGGTTTGGACGGGCGCGCGTCTCCTGGTTGACCTCGACGAGCCGGGCCAGCGGTTCCTTGCGGCCAAGGGCGGCGGCGGCGGAGCGGGGAACGCGCACTACGCGACCCCCACGAACCGATTTCCGCTGCTTGCCCAGGCGGGGAACCCGGGCGAGGAGCTATCCCTTCGCCTGGAGCTCAAGCTGCTGGCCGACGTCGGAATAGTCGGCGCGCCGAACGCCGGCAAGTCCAGCCTGCTGTCCGTCGTCTCCGCGGCCAGGCCCAAAGTCGCCAATTACCCGTTCACGACTCTCGAACCGTCTTTGGGGATGATAGACCATCGCGGGGAGACTTTTGTCATGGTGGACATTCCCGGACTCATAGAGGGCGCGCACGAAGGCGTGGGGCTTGGGCACGAGTTTCTTCGGCACGTCGAGAGAACTCGCGTACTCATACACCTGGTGGACGGCTCGCTCGACGATCCGGTGGCGCAGTACCTGCAGATAAACGCTGAACTTTCTCAGTATGCGCAGGACCTCAGCCGCAAGCCGCAGATATTAGCGATCAACAAACTGGACCTCACCGACGTCTCTGTATTGCGCGACGACCTGCAAGACGCCTTCGAGGAGGTTGCGACCTCCGGCGAGGTACATTTCATATCCGCTGTAACCCATGAGGGCGTTGACGGTCTGCTCGACGCCGCGCTGAGAGCGCTGCAAGACGCTCCAGACCCGATTTCAGCGCCGAGGGGCGTGGAGGCGGACGACGGTCTGCCTATTCTGAGGCCGACGCCGCGGCGGCGCAGGCCGGCCGTTTATGTAGAGGCGGACGGCGTCTTCGTGGTGGACTGGCCGTCCGCGGAGCGTATGGCAATAATGGTTGACCCGAACGACTGGACCGCGAACGTGCAGTTCTACAATCGCCTTATCCGAGCGGGCGTCGTCAGGGCGCTCGAAGAGGCGGGGGTAGCAGCCGGCGATACTGTCCGCATCGGCCAGGTAGAGTGGCAATGGGATTGATTGAAAATGGTATTGATTCGACGACCGCAACGCTTTATTGAGATGACTGGAATGGAATGGAGACTGCCTCTGTTTACCATCTGTACGGCGCTTTTCTGCATGGTCGCCATCGCGTGCGACTCTTCCCAAAACCAGAGTGACGACAGCGTCCCGTTCAGAATCGGCGTGATGGACTCCGTTACCGGACCCGGCGAAACATACGGGAATGTGGCCGTTCACTCCAAACAGATGGCCGCCGACGAAATCAACGCCGGCGGCGGCGTTGACGGACGCGCCCTCGAGCTCATCGTCGAAGACTCCAAGTGCAGCGCGCAGGACGCGATTACCGCTTTCAGGAAACTCACCGACGTGGATGAAGTCAAGATAATCCTGGGGACGTCCTGCAGCGGAGCCATGCTGGGGGTCGCGCCTCTGGCAGAGGAAAACGGCGTCGTTCTCTTCTCAGGACTCGCCAGCAACCCGGACATAGCCGACGCGGGCGACTACATCTTCCGCACCCAGATCAGCGACATCGAGGTTGGAATCAGCACGGGCAACGTTTTATGGGCGGACGGCGTTCGCAACCTTGCTACCATCACGGAGGAGACGGACTACGCGGAGGGGGTGAGACGCGAATCGGTTGCCCAGTTTGAAAAGCTGGGCGGCAAGATTGTGGCCGAGGAGCGGTTCGCTTCGGACATAACCGATTTCAGGACACAGCTAACCAAGCTCTTTGACGAGAATCCCGACGCGCTTCACGTAGCGCCGCAGTCTGAATTCGCCGGAGGGACTATCGTCAAGCAGGCGCGCGAACTGGGGTACGGAGGCGCCATCTATGGGGAGACGGTGTCCGTGGGGGTTACCGCCCTGGAGATAGCGGGCGAAGCAGCGACCGGGATGAGGGCTATCACCGCGGCGCCGGATCCGGAAAATGAGAAGGCTCAGGAAGTCCTCTCCGACTTCAGGGAGCGCTATGAATACATCACTCTCCCATGGCATCTCACCTCAGCCTATGACAACGTGTATATTGCCGCCGAGTGTCTCAGGAGGACCGGCGATGATCAGGACGCGGATGGTTTCCGGGATTGTCTTTATGACATTACATGGAGCGGGGCTCTTGGGAATGGTTACAGCTTTGACGAAAAGGGAGAAGTCGTAGGACTGTCCAGGTCTGTCGTGGAGGTTCTTCCCGTATCCGAGAGGACCGAAGAGAACTATGGTTACAAGGCGCTGGGCCTCGCTTTGGAGTGGGGAGCGAGCCTGTATTAGTTTGGTCGGAGGATTGGATTACCCCCATCCGTTGAATGTTGAATAGTGAATGGTGAATTTGGAATTATCTGACGATTGATTGGGGTAGGTGGTTGAGGGGGAAGGGATTTTGCCCGAAGTGGGGCGCAGCGCGCTGACTGAAAATGTCTATTCCTGTATAATAGTCATAATCGGCAAGCGCTTGATATTCAGCAAAGGCGAGCGACGAAATGAAGCCTTCGGCGCTCAGAGAGCGTAAACCTTTGAAATCGAAATCTGTTGGGGCTTGGAGGTAGATTATGGCGACAGTGTTCATACCATCGCTGATGCAAAAACTGAGCGACGGCGAAAGCAGCGTTCAGATAGAGGGAGCTACCGTTCGCCAAATAGTGAACAACCTTGACGCGCGGCACCCGGGATTCAAAGACCGCCTCGTTGAAGACGGCAGAATCAAGGGGAATATATCGGTTGCGGTGGACGGCGAGATAACCCCGCTGGGTATGCTCGAAAAAGTTGGCGAAAACAGTGAAGTCCACTTTCTGCCCGCCATAGGCGGGGGCTCATGAGCGGCGTGAAACTTCAGCCGCTGGACGAAAACTGGCAGACCGCGCTGGCTGTCGTCGCCCATCCTGACGATTTGGAATATGGAGCCGCAAGCGCGATATCCAAGTGGACTTCGGAGGGCAAAGAAGTGGTCTATCTGCTTGCCACGCGCGGCGAGGCGGGGATAGACGGCATGGATCCCAAAGAGACCGCCAAAGCGCGCGTTCAGGAAGAGCTGGACGGGGCGGCTGTCGTCGGGGTCGAGGTAGTGGAATTCCTCGACCACACGGACGGCATCGTCGAATACGGTCCCGCGCTGCGCCGCGACATCGCTCGCTCCATACGCGCCCACAAACCGGATGTGGTCATAACTACCAACTTCGCCCTGCGCTTCTCGCAGGGAATGGCGAACCAGGCCGACCATCGGGCAGTGGGGCTTGCAGCGCTCGACGCTTCGCGCGACGCCGGCAACCGATGGATATTTCCCGAGTTGCTCGAAGAGGGGTTAGAACCCTGGAACGGCGTCAAGGCGCTGTTCGTAAACGCCTCGCCGAATCCGACTCACGCCGTGGACGTGGGCGACCATATCTACAAGGGAGTGGAATCTCTCGAAAAGCACGAAAAGTATATTCGGGGACTTAGCGACGACGTTGATGTAGAGATGATGCTTACAATGCACGCCAACGCGACTGGAATAGAGTTCGGCTGCGACTTTGCGGTCGCCTTCGAGGTATTCGATCTGTGAACATTCGGCGGCCGGACGTCCCAACTGGCCGCTCATAGCCAAAACTGAAAATTGACTGCCAGAAAACAGGAGACAGCGCTGATGACAGAAAAGAGAATAGAAGGCGTTATAGTTCCCATGCTCACGCCGCTGAACCCGGACGAGACAGTGGATATCCCATCCCTCCGCAGCCTTGTCAATTACCTGATAGACAATGGCGTGCATGGCATCTGGGTTTCGGGCACCACTGGCGAATTCGCCAACCTGCCAGACTCCGAGCGCGTCCGAAGCATGGAAGCGGTAGTGGACGAGGTCGGGGGCCGAACGCCGGTCATCGGGAACATATCCAGCGTTTCGACTCAGATGTCCATATCTCTCGCCCAGCAGGTGAGCGAACTTGGTCTGGACGGAATCGCGCTCACTCCTCCCTACTACTATCCCGACTCTCAAGACGAACTCATGGACCACTATCGCTACACGCGCGACAGCGTGGGAACCCCTCTGTGGGTCTATAACATTCCCCAGACTGTAAAGACGGCTGTCGAGCCAGGCACCATAGCCGCGCTTGCCGCCGAAGGCACGGTCGTGGGAGTCAAGGATAGCTCAGGCGCGGGCGAGTTGCTCGCCCAACTCAACGTTCTATGCGATCAGGGTGAGATTTCGCTGCTCCGCTTCCTCGGGACGGTCTTTCGCGTAACCAGCGCGGGATCTGTCGGCGCGCACGGGGTCATTCCTGGAATAGCCAACCTGGTCCCCGCTGTCTGCGCGCGGGGATGGGAGGCAGGCGAAGCGGGAGACGCAGATACTGTTCGAGAGTGCAACGGGATGCTGATGAAAGCTCAGAAAGTGGGGGCGGTCGCGCGTGGCGGAGGAGCGAACGCGGCGAGTTTTGGCGGAATGAAAGCGGCGCTGAAGCAGATGGGAGTCATTGAACACGATGTGACTTCTCGCCCGTTCCGACCACTGACCGACGAAGAGAAGGAGCAGATTCCGCCCATTCTCGATGAATTGGGGCTGAGTAGTTAAAATTTCCATATCTATGTGATAGAGCGCGGATAGGGGTTCGGAAATGATCCGGGAAGAAACGATGCGATGGCTCGTTATTGCGTTCTGGGTTGGCGAAGCCCTTATTCTGGCGTTCGTTACGTTCAATATGGTGAGCCTCATAAGGGGGGTATACGAGCCGGACGATGTATGGTTCGTCCTGTTCCTGAACATTTTAATGCTGGCGGGCGGAGTAGGCACAGCGTACATGATTTATAAGGAGAAACTTATGAAAATAGGCGTCATCGAAAGAGTGCGCGAAAGACGCAAAATAGCCGCCGCAGTCAATACCGCCGAAAAATATGGAGGCGTCAATCTGCTCGACACCCCCGAAGCGAAGAATCTGCCCACTCCCAGGTACCGCTGCTCCAATAAAGGGTGTGTCGTAGGCTACCCTAAATACAGCGCCGACGAATTGTACTGGGTAGATGGGCTTCCGCTCCTTCCTGAAGGGTGGTATTGCGTAGAGTGTGTCGGGAAGATGTCTGACAAGACCAAAGACGAACGCCTCAACATGGAAGTCTTCCTCATATTGATGGATAGCGATATTTCGGAATAGCATTAGTGAGCCAGCCCGCCAGCCATATAATTCGCGTGGAGGATTTGAGATTCCACTACGTTGACTGGGGAACTCCCAGCGGCGCGGAGACCCGCCCTACGCTCTTACTGCTTCATGGGGATATGCGTACCAGCCGGTCCTGGGACGCCGTGGCGCGACATCTCCGCGACCGATACCATGTCGTCGCGCTCGATTCTCGGGGACACGGCGATAGCGACTGGCCGGACACCGGCTATACATTCGCCCAGCGAGTGGACGATCTGGAAGCCTTCGCCGACGCAATCGGGATGCGGAACTGCGTAGCCGCGGCTCACTCTACCGGGGGCGTGGTCGCAACCATTCTCGCCCGCCGCCGTCCGGATATATTCGCCCGCCTCGTCTTGCTCGAACCGATGGTAGTCGTTACCGAGAGCTTCCAGCGCATGGTATCTACCCGCTCGACCAGACCCAGGCGGACATGGGCCGATAAGCGGGATATGTATCGCTACCTCAAAGCGCACCCGATGACCGGCAAGTGGCGCGACGACGTCATTCGGGACGTGGTGGAGGGCGAGTCATACCAACTGCCGGATGGTCGTCTCGACATGAAGTGGGCCACGGCTTCCATGAGTTGGTCCGAGCGTGAGGGCGACTATCTGGACATTACGCCGGCTCTCAGGAGTTTGGGCAAGCCAATCCTGTTCATAGTGAGCGACTCTCGCGCCGATTCTTTCAAGGTCCTGGTCCCGATTGCCGATCAAACTCCGGATTTCGATCTCCTCACTATTGCCGACAGCGCCCATAATATGTATATGGACCAGCCCGCGGCGGTCGCTGAATCAGTCGCCAGCTTTGTCGAGGCCGCCAAATCGCCACAGGCTCATGTCGAATCGGGGCGTTGCGTGTAGCGTACAGTTCCAATACAATGAACTCTATCTAAAATTACAATAAAGAGGTGTATTGGAATGGCCAAATTTACCACTGAGCGAATCAGGAATATCGCGCTTCTGTCGCATAGTGGCGCTGGCAAGACTATATTAGCCGAGGCTATGCTGCACGTCTCCGGCGCCGCCAACAGGCTCGGAAGGGTGGAAGACGGCACGACTACCTCGGACTTCGAGCCGGAAGAGCACAGGCGCGGAACAAGCGTATGCCTTGCAGTCCTGAATGCCCAGTGGCGCGACCATAAGATCAACGTCATGGATACGCCCGGATACGCGGACTATCGGGGTGAAGTCATCTCAGGCCTTCGCGTCGCCGACGCTGTCGTACTAGTCGTAGCCGCCCAGGCGGGGATAGAAGTGGGCACCGGACAGATGTGGCGGATGGCGGACGAGAAAGAGCTACCTCGCATAATCTACATCTCCAAGATGGACAGAGAAAACGCGGACTTCTACTCGGTCGTGGACGCTCTTCAGGAGCGTTTTGGCCGCCATCTCGTGCCTGTTCAGATTCCTGTTGGCGCCGAATCTACATTCTCCGGCGTAGTCAATCTTCTCGACGCGGGCGCGGATGTCCCCGACGACGTGGCGGACGCTGTCGAAGAAGGGCGCGAACGCCTGACCGAGGCGGTCGCCGAACTGGATGATGATCTCGCTACCAAGTATCTGGAAGGGGAAGAGATAACCCGAGAGGAGATGACCGAAGGCATCAAGCAAGGAATCATGACAGGGGAACTCATCCCGATACTCACAGGCTCGCCCCTCAACGAAATTGGAGTGAGCGACTTCATGGACTTCGCGGTCGAATACCTTCCCTCTCCCGCCGAAGCGCCTGCGGCCTCCGGCCGTCTGAGCGGCGAAGACGACGAGATCGAAATACCATGCGACAACTCCGGTCCGGTCGCGGCTCTTGTCTTCAAGACGGCTGCCGATCCGTTCGTGGGCAAGCTCTCCTACTTCAGGGTTTATAGCGGCTCTTTCGAGTCTGACTCTCAGATGTACAACGCGAGCAAGGGGCAGACCGAACGCATCGCGCAGGTTTTCGAGGTGCAGGGGAGGCAACAGACCTCTGTCTCCGAACTGGCCGCGGGAGACATTGGAGCTATTTCCAAGCTCAATACCGTCCTTACGGGGGACACTCTCAGTTCATCCGCGGATCCCATCATCCTCAAAGGACTCGCCTTTCCAGATCCTGTCTATCAGAGAGCCATCTATCCCAAGTCCAAGGCGGACGTGGACAAGATGACTAGTTCGCTCGCCCGAATAATGGAAGAAGACCCCGCTATATTGGTCTCGCGGGAGCCGGACACCAACGAAATGCTGATAAGCGGACTGGGCGACACTCACCTGGGCGTATCCATAGAGAAGATGCAGCGCAAGTTTGGCGTGGAGATGCTCCTTGAAATTCCGCAGGTGCCATACAAAGAGACTATCAATAGCAGGGCGCGCGTAGAATACAGACACAAGAAGCAGAGCGGTGGGCATGGCCAATTCGGGCACGTATGGATTGAGGTGGAGCCGATGCCGCGCGGCGCGGGATTCGAATTCTCTGAAACCATCGTCGGCGGAGTGGTCCCGCGCGAGTATATACCGTCCGTGGAGAAAGGCGTGAGGAATGCGCTTAGCGATGGGGTAGTCGCGGGTTACCCCGTAGTAGATATGAAGGCGACCCTTGTGGACGGCAGTTTCCACCCTGTGGACTCATCCGGCGTCTCATTCGAGATAGCGGGCGGGCAGGCCGCCACTAAGGGGATACAGCAGGCCAGTCCGATCATCCTGGAGCCGATAATGAAGGTGGAGATTACGGTGCCGGATAACTTCACGGGAGATATTATTGGAGACCTGAATAGCAGGCGAGGCAGAATTCAGGGCATGGTTCCGGGAAGCGATGGAGTTACTGTGCTGGAGGTGGAAGCTCCGCAGGCTGAGATGCTTACTTATGCTACGGAACTGCGCAGCCAGACGCAGGGTCAGGGCAATTTCACGATGGAATTCGACCATTTCCAAGAGGTGCCCGCCCATATAGTTGACCGTGTCGTGCAGGTCACGGAGGAACACAAGCAAAAGGCGGAGGCGCGAGCCTAGATAAACAGGGCTAATCTGGGAGCGAAATGACCGCGACGCATAAAGTTCGTCGCGGTCATTTATGTTCTTGGGGAAGTGGGAGAGTACCCCTGCCCGGACTCGAACCGGGGCACCCGGTTTAGGAAACCGTAACTATACCCTGCAAACCCGGACACTGGGGGTCAGTGAGAGACATTTCAGCTATGAATTCGAGGCTCTCAGGTCAGTCCGGGGCAGCGAAAGTCAGCGAAAGTCGCACAGGGGGTGGGCAGAATGTGGGCAAGATGTGGGCAGAACGCCTCGATTCTCCTCACTCGCACACCGGAATCTCGTCCATGGCGCATTCGCCCTGCTGAAACCATCTCTTGGGCTTTCGCTTGTGTATTATGGGAGCCGTCCCGTGTTCGTCCTACCACTCGCTGTTCTCCCTCGCGTAGTATCCCGGTCCGCTATGACCGACTTCGGAAAGCCCTTGAGTCGCCTCTCGGCGTCCTCGACCACTGGGACCATGTGCGGAGAGTCGTTCACGTTGCCCGCGGTGATTCTCATGGCGATGGGAAAGTCGTAGTTGGCGTCTGCCGCGACATGGAGCTTGTAACCGAATATCCACTCGAAGCCGTCCTTGGTGTTGGCCTTGTGGTGCGTACCCCACTCGGCGTCCGGGTCGGAGGGTAGGTTGCGATTGCCGTCGGAGTAGGAGTGGACGGGCGTGGCGTCCACAGCGATGTCATCTCTCAGGTCGGGCCGGATTCTCCTGGCCTCACGAACGATCTCGTCCATCGCCCGCTCCACTAAATCGGGATGTTTCGCCATCTGCGTGAAGACCCTGGAGAGCGTGGATCTGGACGGGACCATGCCATCGAAGCCGCAGGCGACCCTGAACGCAGGGCAGTTGAGCAGCGTCCAGTGGAGCAAAGTAATGGTGCCGATGGTCGCGCGGTACAGGTAGGCGAGGAAGTGAGCTCGAACGATGGCGCGCCTGTCGTGCGGTCTGCGACCGACTCCGGGGTATGGCCTGGAGACCGCTTCTATGAGAGGTTCGAGGTTGACGTTATCCAGAATCTCGCGCTGTTCGGCGAGATCGGGAAGCGCCGCAGGTTGTCGTAAGGGCTCAGCGGATGTAAAATCCGATGGAGCCACTGAATGGATACTCACGTCCTGCCCAGTGGCTTTCCGGGCCGTTGGAGTTGGCGCTCCTTCGGCCCAATTCTTAGGTTATTTGTACTGTACTGATGTACTACAATCAGGTACAAAAAGCAACCCGATTCAGTCGAATTCGTAGCTGTAATTGAGGTAATTTTGGAGAAAGACAGAGGGTGAAAAGCTGGATCTCCGGAAGACTCAAAGACCCGCCAGTGAGTCACGGACATCCCTGATTATCACACGACGAGAAATCGTAATGGCTTAGAGTTTCGGTTTCAGCAAATGTAGCGTCGTATGTTCGGAAGGCCGCCGGACGAAAGTGATCGAGACTGAGTAGGATGGAACTGTACGACAGTGGCTACGTTCCATGACTTTGAGAGTGAATCCGAGCGGTAACTTCGGTCCACAAATTATGTAAATTCTCCTTTCGCCTCGTAAAGGCTGAGGACGGATGCGGCGATTTGATGCAAGATTATGAACGGGGCTTTGCATTGATCACGGAGATGCTGATGATGGTTGAGCGGGGGATGATGAGGGCACTGGAATAAGTGGAGGCCGCATGTGAATGCGCGATGTACAGGTCGGGAGCGGTCACGTAGTCCGAGGAAGAGGTCGCCATCTGATGTCCAGGTACGTAATACCAATTGACATAACCTCAAACCGTATGGGATAAGTGCAGACATGACTCGCGGCTCGTATATCCAGGAGAATTTCCAGCAGGCTCTCGATGCATTCAAGAATTGCGGATGGGAAGCGGCCTTTACAGACGTTGTGGAGAATGGACTGACGTCAGCGTGTTTGGAGTTATGTGTTGCCGCAAAGCGGGCAGTCAATCAGGGGAACCGGGCACGTTCTGAAGTGTTGTATTTGCTTGCTGACACTTGTTCTCTAGTCCTTTCGCCGGGAAGTGTCGTGGAGCCATTCGCTCCAGGATACCAAGGAAGTGAGGGTAGATCAGCTATCCCAGATGACTTCTCGGACTCCGAAATTAACTTCCTCTCACAGATCGTAGAACACATCGATGATCCGGCATTGAAGGGTCGTTTGGCGGACCTGATCTGGCTAAGGCAACAACCTCGCGACATGAAATTCGCTTTGATGGCGATTGACTGTTATACAGAGAATTTGCCTGAACCATTGGCTTGGTCCCTCGAAACTGAACAGAATTGGCAAAGAGCAGTTACTCTGACCCGGCTGCTCGGTGGAGGCGCTGGGGATCGTCTGACTGGCTTGGAAACTTCGATCATCGATGCGTTCAAATCTGCAACCGAAGACGACAAGTCATTCGCTTCCTCACTTGGCAGGTTCCTCTTCAGCAATAGGCTTGGTGAGAACCACTCCGGAATGATTGCGAAGAAACTTGAACTACTCGCCGATTCATTCAGGGAATTATCTGAATTTGAAGGAGCCGAACGATGTTACAATGACTCGGCGATTTGGTTCACTCGCTTTGGGGACGGTGAGAAAGCATCGGAAATGATAGTCAGATCAGCCGAATCCCTTACAAGCGAGGCCATCAACAGAGCATCCTCAGATTCACCGAGTTACGGCGTGTCAGCTATGCTGTTAGAGAAGGCTGTGCAGACATATAGAAGCGTTCCGCGCGCTCGCCGCAATCCTCATCAAGTGGATCAGCGCATCAGGGATCTACGCATGAAAATCAACGAGGCCGGTGAACGTGCGCTAGATGAGCTTGGTGTGGTCTCATCAGATCCCATTGACATTCGCCATATCTCAAGGAAAGCTCGCGAAGCTGTAACGAATAAAGTCCCACATGAGGCTCTTCGTGCCTTCGCAAACCTGTCTGCGGTCGTTTCTGTCCGCCAACTACGAGAAGATGCTGTGAGGACCCTCACCGAGTATCCAATGCGGGCAATGTTTCCAAACATTGTTTCAAGTGCCGATGGCCGTGTAATAGCAAAGCACCCAGGGATGTCCGGGTTAATACCCACCGAAGCTGACGAGGCGGTCATTTCCGCAGAGATGATACGTATGCACTACAACCCATACATCCAGAGTGTGGTCTTCGGCGCGATTCTGCCCGCAATGGATGTCTTGTCCTTACAGCACCGCATAAGAGAAGCTGAATTTACTGAACTTGCCAGGCTGTCACCGATTGTTCCGGTAGGTAGAGAGGCCCTCTTCGGTAAAGTGCTCCATCTTGGATATAATCGAGACTTCGCCGCCTGCATTCATCTTCTCTCCCCTCAGATCGAACATATGGTGCGTTACCACCTTAAGCAGGCAGGTGCGGTAACTACGAATTTGAGCCCGGAGGGCATAGAAAATGAGAATGGATTGAGTACCTTGATTGAAATGCCTGAATCTGTCCGTGTCTTCGGAGTGGATGTCGCGTATGAGGTCAAGGCTCTGTTCTGCGACAGTTTCGGACACAACATACGAAACAACATTGCTCATGGCCTGTTTGGATTTCAAGAGGCAGACTCGCCGCGGTCAGTGTATGCGTGGTGGCTCACCTTGAAATTGGTATTTACCTCTTTCTGGCTTTCCCTGGGACACCACCCCGAAAGCGATGAGATGGGGCAGGACAAGGAAGACTGACCGGCGCAGTGCTCGCTGGACAGTGACACGTTGGTGGGTCATCTTAATGTCGTGTATCACCTCGTCTTCACCATCGCACTTTCGCCCACCGGTCCCGGTGAGCCCAGAGATGACGCCATATGTGGGGCTCTTGGCACAGAGGATGAGTTGGTCCAATCCATTCGTCGGCATCTCGTCGCAGAGCCGTCAGTGAAAGACGACAGTGGCGCCGAGCAGAAGTGCCACCTAGCCGGGGCCAGCAGTTATCATTCATCCTATTGTGATTTGAAGAGTGAGCTTATGGAGATGATGGAGTGCGCCCACATCTGTGGATAGACTCGGGGATGCTGCAAGAGAGACTATAAACCACGCCCCACTAAAGCTCTCCTAGCCAGTGTGGTGGACGATGAATTTCTGACTCGTCGGCCGTTCTCCCGCAACAGGTTCGTGTACTCGCGTGTCCACGCATCAGAAAAAGCCCTATTGCTCAGGGCTTCCAACAAGACATTTGCACTTGGTTTTCTGTCAACGAGCTTCTCTGCAGGAACTAATATCCATCGAGGTGAGGGAAAGCTGATGCACAGTGCATAATATCCAACTATGCTAGGCATTCCTGTCAGCGATGCTAAATCAGCATCTGTTAGCTTACGGAGACGCGGAGCAAACACCTCCGCTTCAACCTCAAATCGGAATTCCCTACCATGTATGGAGGCAACTATATCCGGATGTCCTGAGCGCTTGACCGCAACTATACGATAGCCGAGTCGCAGTAGAACATGAGCGGCAATTGCTTGTATCTTATATCCAAATTCACGTGGATCGATACTTAACCGCATTCCTTCAACGCATTCTCTGGAATCTACTCCTCCCCGACTATCCATAATTGATTTCCAGCTTGGGTCCGCTGTCATGCGACCAGCTGGTAGGTTCAACAATGACGTAGCTATCCTTGGCGAACGTCTTTGGTATCAGGGACTGAAATCGTTCGGTCTCCTGTGAAGCCACAACCAACTGCACGTGATTCCCGAGTTCATATAAGCGCTCAACGAGTATCTCAGTATGCGCCACGTCGTATGCCCGAGTGGGGTCATCCAGTAGCACAAGGTAAACTTCAGTAGGAGTGCCAGTGCCATCAGCCTGGCTGAATGTAAAGTGCGGAACTAGATGTAATGCACTCTCGGCCTGGCCATTTAGCACTCCCGTCGGATACTCGCTACCAGTAGTATCGTTGCTGCTCGCAACTCGCAGTTCTAGTTTTGGAAGTGGGTCCTTGGAGATAACTAGGCGGTTGTACCAGGGGTGATGTGTCAGCGCATTAAAGGCGGTCGAGAGCTTCTCAGATACACTCGGAATCTTCTCCACAAGCTGCTCATTTAACAGATCCTCGGCCACACGTCTAATGCCTCGAACCGACTCACCAAATGTTACGAGATCCCGATAAGCCGCCTCGACTCTCTGAAATCGCTGTCTGTGTATCTGGCGGTCTTTCAGAGCATTCTGAATCTGATGGAACCGATTCTCTTCTCTGAGCCGGTTCACCAGAGCCCCTTTCAGGTTCATCCACGTCTCCATGTCGTCTATCTGCTCTCTGACTGAGGATTCCTTTTCCACGAGAGTCTCGATAATGGCGTTGATGTCTTCCCCTTTGGACAGCAGACTATCATCCTCATCATCAATGGCGGTTGCGGCAGACGCTTCCGCCTGTTTCAGTAAACTAAGCTCTCTTTCTTGATCTTCGAGTTGATTTCTTAAGTATTCTGATTGTTGAAGTTGAGATTCGAGGGCTATCAGTGTCGTGTTAATCTCGCTGCTCGGCTGACATGTAGCATCCTGTAAAGCTGACTCCAAGGTCTGTCGGTCGTGATTGTGCTCACAGACCGGACAGGGGACTTCCTCAGATGAGGCCCGACCCAACAGTGTCAGGGCATCTTGTATCATCCTACTCTTTAGCGATTCGGAGTGGGCCTCTTCCTTGGCCTTCTCTATCATTCCACGTAACTGGTCAAGAGTAAGGCCAGCCAATAAGGCTTGTAACTCGGATCGTGAGTTCTGGACAATAGACTGTTGATTTGAGACCCGAATACGAATGTCACGCAAGTTCTCCAGTAGCTCGCGACGTGCATCTAACCCGTTCGCCACTTCCTCCAGGCTGCTCTCGTCTTGAATGCGCCTGATCTCTAACGCCTCACCTGCGCTGTCAACCAGTGCTTCCAGTGATAAACCTTCCAGGGCGGGATCCAGCGGGTTGCCGGTTATGTCTTCAATCAACTTGCGAGCCTTCACTTCGGACTGTCCCAGGGAAGGCGGATGTCCAGACCCCCACGGGGGCGCATTGACGATATGGCTCCTACTGGTTTCAAGCATCTGTATCTGGACATCTATGTCGGTCCGGGCGTCAGTTAATTCTTTACCTAAATCCTCCTCAATCAGTTCCTGTTCGTCTAAGAAGCTTTTCACATGACTCAGGAATGCTCGTGGATGAGTAAGTCCCAAGTAGTTCAGCACTGTCCGCTCAAACGGATCAAGATCCTCTGGCCGGCGCCGGAGTGGAGCGGACTGCGGCGCGAATATGATGTGCATCCCCTCACCTGCATCCACCGAATCAAGCTCGGGCATGATGTCCCGAATGAAACGTTCGTTGCCATCTTGGTCGGTGAGTATTGCATCACTGCCGCCACTGGCTCCCCTTATCAGGGTGCGACGGAGTGTCCACATCTCCCCTTTGCGATTCAGGACAACAGTGACACGGCACCTTCCAGGATAGTGTTGATTAGCTATGATCTCATTGCGTCTGCCTGCCGAACCAAACAACCCCCATCGAATAGCTTCCACGATGCTCGACTTCCCATTGCCATTTTGACCCAGCAGGAATACATGGTGTCCCTTGAAGTTAATTTCCTTCGGCGATGCAAATCCTTTGAATCCTTCAATGACCACTCTCTGAATACGGAACCCTACAGCCATTAGTCTCAGCTCCCCCCAAATTGATCGAGCAGATCTCTCACACGGTCTTCAAGTTGCTGCTTTTCAGTCTCCAAGTATATTGCAGCGGCCTCGGGGCCGTTCCTATCAAACTCGTCTGCGAGGGGTATCCACAACTCTCGGGCCTCTGGACTCAATCGTTGGGCGACCAACTCACTGAACGAGTATTCCTTTGGATGTTCTACCATGACATTCCGCCTCACGTTACTTGACCTTTACCAACATAGCCAATCTGAAAATAACTGCTGACATGATAGAAACTCGTTAATCCATAATGCAACAGCAGGGGTCTCCAGTGCGATATATTCGGATACCGACCCAGATTATCGATAAAGCCGCTTGACGAATACAGGAACATCAATTCCATTGAGGCAACCGGCATTTCACTTGAATGTCGTATTCCTTGTCAAATGCGTCGCTTTGCTGGAGGCCACCTGTTCTTTGTTCTTGTGAAGGAACGAATTGCGACTTCGTAGCAATGCTCAACTGATTCGGGCCGCGTCAGTATTCAACCTTCCCGTTGTACAGGATATAGCATGGCTAATGCAAAACGAGAATCTTATCTTTACATGGATTCGTCGCTCTCGGTACCAACATTGACAAATTTCACATCGAAAATCCTGAATGTCAACACGCCCTATGGACGTATGAGCGCATCAATTCCTACCCAACGGACTTACTTGTCGGAAGAGAGACAGCCTTTATCGAGACAATAGGCCGATGCTGGATCTGTCGCCTCTCATAGACGCTCGTTCGTCACCACCGGCTCAGAAGCCAGCAACTGGCGGAGAGTGCTAAGGTCGGGTAATCCCAGAACCTCAGAGATTCCATCATCCAACCGTCTCCTGGCAGGACATTCTTCCATGCCTGGAAGCCGCTCGAACTCGTCTTCTGCCAGTTCATCGAACAGTTTAGACAGGTCCTGCATCTGAGACTCCGAAAGGCAGCGTGTGTCGAGGACGGGCAGTTCTCTCAAGTCAGCCTTCTTCATGGCGACCCAACTTCCCTCTGTGCTGGTTCTGGCAGCTAAAATAGTAAGAAGACCGAGAACGGAATTCATCCATATGGCAAGCGCCTTTTCTGAGAACTCATCCTCGACCCTAACCGGCCACCAGACATTGGACAACACTTTGTTTTCAGAGCGCATGGCAACGATTCTGGCGGTGTCCAGCCGGAGACGTTCGGCTATGAGCAGCTACGCCGCCTGCTGCCAGAGGCGTTCTCCGTAACCAGCTTGCTGCCCACCCCGAGGATCTATGAGGGAAGACAGAAAAACATCTGTTGAGCAGACGAGTGATCTGCGCCGTTCAGTATCATGTCCTTCGACCATTGGATAAGCGGTCACCGTGTCAGTCCTATCGAATCCATCCACAAGCCTTCGCCTGTCCGGACCAACCTGGCCCAGGGCGTCGAGTCTGCATAACGCGACGCTCGCCTTCGATGCCTCACCGGGAACCCACACTTCGCCGTCATCAACCAGTTTAAGAGCGCTGCGAATCAGGTCAGCGCGGGAGAATTGCACTCCCGACCATTTCTTCCCGACGATCATGGGCGTCGGCATAGACACCGTTTCACCGACGTGCCTGCCATCCACCTCAAGGAGGGACGAGCCCGCCTCTTCGAGTTTAGCCGGTCTGGTTCTCGTGATCGCCTGGGCGAGCCGGTGAGAGTCCAGGATACCTTCAGGGTTCTGCCAGAGATTGACGAAGGTCGTGCGATGGCGTTCGTCTGAAATGTCACCCGCGCCGCGGCGTGTGGCGATCAGCAGCGATTCGGAGAGATCCGTACTGTCAGAGAAGTTCCAGCGAAGCGGATCATGCGAAGTAATAACCATATCGAGATGGAAATCCCGTTCGATAAGAGAGCGCGTCTGCGCCTAGGACGGTCCGGTGCAGACGGTGGCTGGCAATACCAGCGCGAGGCGTCCCTCCCCGAGACGCAACTTCGGCGAGGCTGCGGCCGCGCCAAGTCCCGCAGTGGCCGATGCCTGTCGCGAACTCAGACGATCCGACAACTCTCTCTGAAGCACGCGGCGCTCGGCAGCGGGCAGACTGCCGAACAGCAGATTGCCACCCACTGATCGGGTGAATGGTGGGTTCATTATCGCCAGGTCGAGCTCCGGCAGCGTAGCGGTTACACCCTCTGCGACACTTCTCGTACCCCGCCCGGATACTCTCCGTGCGCTCATCCCAGGTTCAGCGTCGTCGGGAGACAGCGCGATCTGTACAGCCACCTCGTCCTGTCCTAGGAAGTCTAGCGACCCCAGAGACACGTTCGATCCCTCGGCTCCGAGCGGCATCACATAGAGGTTCATCCGGTCGAACTCTATATGCGGGTTGAGCATAGCCAGACTGGTGGCGGCGAAATGTATGGCCGATAGCTGGACGTCATAGCCGTGCAGAGCCTGCTCCACCATTGCCTTGTGAAGCTCAGAGGCGTTCACGCCTCCCGCGTCTTCGTGACGCCGCTCCGCTTCCGTGGCGACAGCCATCAGCAACGTTCCTGTGCCACAGGCCAGATCAGCTATGTTGAGGGATGCCGGAAACTCGTGGTCGCTCCAATCAACATCGCTCGGCCAGTCGTTGAAGACAAGCTCGGCCAGCAGCGTGGCCGCCGGTACGGATGTGTAGTACGCGCCGGTGAACTTCGCATCGGTGAGCAGAGTGTGAAATAGTCGGCCAGAGAGGTCGTGTCCCTCCAACTGCCGTGTGCTGTTCATAGCCCTGATCAGGGGCCCTATGACCGGCGAGTGCATGTCTGACGGCGCATCCAGCAGAATGTCGAGGATGGTCGCGCCCAGCTCGAACACTGGTACATAGTCTATCTTGTCGCATATCCTGAGCCAGTCGTCTCGCAACCCTCGAACACCATTCCTCCACGACTCGTCCACGGTCGGAACATCGGGGTTTACCGCCGCAAGCCGGTCTTGGAACGCGATGGCGTTGAACAGTACCAGGCTCCCGATTCTGCGTGCCGCGGCACGGTCTCTTTCTCGGTCCGTGCTTGCGATGGCATCGGTGATGCGGCGGGAGATACGCTCATGTCGAGCCACCCGCTCAGCCACCCTCTCTATGGCGTATCCAACCACCCCTGTGGCCGCTACAACCTCGTCCGCTCCCTCCAGTTCCAATGGCAGGGCACGCAGGTGGTCCGAAAGCTCAGCCGCCGACCCGGTGCGGATGCGGTGGTCCGGCGTTCTCTCCCCTCGAGATCCATGCAGCCACCAGCGTAAATCTTCCGCCGAATCCAGCGCCGATTCGACATCATCCAGGTGGCGCAGCCGTTCAGGATAGAGGACCCCTATGAGCCCAAGCGAATCGGGAAAGGCAGAGAGGCGTTCATCAAGCTGGGCCTCCAACTGATTCGCCGACCCCTCCCACTTGCACTCCAGGAGCACTGAGTCGTCAGTTCTGAGAGTGACTCGAATATCGGGAGTGCCGGCAGCGCTCCGGCGTTCAGCCCGGGCTGATGTCGAGGCCCCGTACCCACGCAGCAGTCGAGCCAGCAGCGTATTGACGGCCTCTTCACGGATGGTCTCGGAGGCATTGTTTTCCGTCGTCATTACGAATTCTTCAATCTGAGAGAGATGTCTACGATGAAAGGATTATGGGTCAGGGCAAACTGCAAGTCAACGAGGACGATATGCGTGTCATACTCAATGAGGCTCGGGCAGCGCTTCAGGCAGCGGCCTATTGCCAGACCGAAATCCGCCGTGATTTCGCTATACCTGATTATCGCTTCCCTCAATGGACTCCTCGCGTAGCAGTCTTCTTTCTACAAAGTCATTGGCTTCGCGAATCGCGTCCTCCCTGGTACCCTCTCGTCGTGGCAACACTACTATCACTTCACGACCATCCGGCAAGAGTGCTGAAAAGGTCATGTTCAGTTTCAGAAACTGGGAGGAGAGACGCGCGGGCACTATTGAGGTCTCTATGTTGATGTCATTCTGAATGACCAGCATGGCGCGCTTGTATTGCTTCAACATCGCATCGTCAGATCCGGGCTGGTTCCTTATGAGTATTTCGGTTGCTCCTCGAAGAGATGTTCCAGCAAGAGTCACTGGCAGGTCCAAGCCTTTCGATGATGGACCTAGGTGCGGTGAACTGCGGCCAAGGTCACTGAATAGCGCTGTCGCGTCGTTGTGTACGAAGGCATTGGCCAGTTCGTATATGTCCAGGACCTGAAAATCGTGGGGTCTATCGCCAGACGTATAACCAGCCGAATGTGCTCTACGTCTGAATCCTACGATTTCATCTCTATTGGTCCAACCCTGATCGCTGCCGGTATTCCAACCCTCATATTGCGACTGTAGTTCTTTCAGTTCCTGACTATCACGCTGATTAAACCGTAGATACGCCATTCTGCTCCAGTCGATGAACCGATTCTCGACCCCCGGGTCAGTTTCCCGCGTACTTTCTATGTAAGCCATATTGACTTCCAGTTCAAGCATCGAACGCCATAGGGCGAAAGCAGCCTCTGCGTACCCCTTCTGAGCCAGTCCTGAGATGGCTCTCGAGAGGTCGCAGACCCTGCCGTGCATTGCGAGCAGCACATTGCTGGTCAGTGCTACGTTGTCGGTCTTCTCATCATTCAGTTTCGTGTTCGTCTCAATGATGTGGGAGGAGCAATCCTCCGCCTTGGCGATCAGTAGTCTAAGCGACTTGAGTGCCTCTCCCCACTCCGACAATACCGCTCTTTCGACCTGCTCTGCATGTGCCTCAAGGGGTGAATCCGGGTACATCGGTCGTACCCTGACGCTATAAAGCCCGAACACCAAAGATACACAGAGCCATATGAATACCATGACCATGAGGATTTCAACCCGGCTCCAGTCGGGAAATGAGTCGGCCGCAGAGAGACCCACTGTGAACAAGAACATCGCGACTGAACCCGCGAAGAAACTGTTCCCGGCGAGCCGGTGATTGCGCTTGATGTATTTCCACCATGTTTCGTTCCACATCACTACTATCCTCTGAACCTGCTCTGGGCCGTTCCTCGCCACTGTCGGATTTCCAGAATCCACCAACCTCTCTGACCCAATAAACCCTTGCAAGGATATTTGCACGGGAGATAGGTGGCGGACCGTGCCCTCGGCGTTGGCTTCTACGAGTTGAGAGTCCGACACTCCCAACCGTATGACAACCATTATTTCAATGCGTACAGGATGAGTTCAACAAAGTACCGTCTTCCACATCAACTTCGCATTCCCAAGCCTGTAGGTAGCAGTGGAGCCTTTCTACGGAATCGGCGAGACTCGCTATGGTGTTCCAGCACAGGCTGTATCCGATGATCGGAAGCATGACGTGGCTGTAGCGGGATTAGATAGCCTCACCGCTTCGACTGATACATGGCATGGTAAAACGATCAGTGAGCCATGCCCATTGCGCGTCAACGCCCGCCGGTGTCGCCATCTGCGAATCTGGATGAATCTGAAAGGCGTTTCTTGAAGATTCCCGAGTTGGCGAATACATATCCGCCAACGGACTTCTCGGGCCTCCCTGATACGCGACAATGACTTTTGCCGGTCACGACAATAGAACTTGCCGGTTGTAATGGGTGATTATCTCCCGCCAGGAGGTGGGAGATTGATGACCGACAGACAGGTAGTCTTGACGAGGCAGAAGATTATGGAAGGCAAGAGTCAACAGGCAGCGGCAGCAGCATCAGGTATGAGTGAGAGGTCGGTACGGAACTGGCGTAAGGGTCCGTTGCCGTCGGAGAAGAAGGCAAGCCGAAGGCAGAGGACGAGACCGGACCCGTTCGCCGGAGTGTGGACCGAAGACGTAGAGCCACTGCTTCGCTCCGATGTGGAAGGAGTGCTGAGCGCGCCGACGGTGCTCGAGTGGCTGGACGGGCGGCATCCGGGACGGTTCGGCAGGTCTCATCTTCGCACATTGCAGCGGAGGATGCGGGACTGGCGCGCTCTTCACGGTCCCGACCGCGAGGTGTACTTCGAGCAGGAGCATCCACCTGGACGCGAGGCCCAGATGGACTTCACGCACTGCGGGGAGCTCGGAGTGAAGATAGGCGGAGAGCCGTTCGGTCATCTGCTGTTCCAGTTCGTGATGAGTCATTCGGGCTGGCGATATGCGGAAGTGGCATACGCCGAGACGTTCACCGCTCTGGTGAGCGGACTCCAGGGAGCGCTGTGGGAGCTTGGCGCCGCGCCCGAGGTGGTCAGGACAGACAACCTGTCGGCTGCGACGCACGATCTGAGGGACAGCCGCGGTCGCGCGTTCAACGAGAGCTACCAGGCCGTACTGGACCACTACGGGCTGAAGGCGACGCGCACCAACCCTCGAAGCTCGCACGAGAACGGGGTCGCCGAACAGGGACACCGCCGCCTGAAGGACGCCATAGCGCAGGCTCTGGTCCTCAGAGGCAGCGACGACTTCGAGTCGGTGGAAGCGTACACGGCGTTCGTCCGGCGTATCGTGGACAGGCGCAACAGGCTTATCAGGGACAAGCTGGCACGTGAGTACCCACACCTGCGCGCGCTGCCTCCGGCCCCGGTGCCGGAGTACGTCAGCTACCGCACCAGGGTGCGCAAGTGGAGCACCATCAGGGTGAGCGGCAGGACGTACTCGGTCCCCTCCCGTCTGATAGGCGTGGAAGTGGACGTGAGGCTGTACACCGATCACGTCGAGGTGTACTACAAGGGGCATCTCGTCGAGAGCATGGAGCGGATACGCGGCGGGGGCGAAGCGCGCATAGACTACCGCCACATCATAGGGTCCCTGGTGCGCAAGCCGGGAGCGTTCGCGCGCTACCGCTTCAGGGAGCAGATGTTCCCCTCGCACACCTTCCGCCTGGCATACGACGCCATGCGTGGCTGGAAGGGAGAGCGTGCGGACGTGGACTACGTTCGCATACTGCATCTTGCGGCGACGACCATGGAGTGCGACGTCGAGAGGGCTCTGAGGAGGCTGCTTGAGTGCAGGGTGAGGTTCGACTACGCGACGGTGCGGCAGCTGTCGGCGCCCGCGTCCCCTGAGATCCCGGTGGTGGAGCTGCCCGGAGTGGTGGACCTCGGCGTATATGACAAGCTGCTCGTGGGAGGTGTGCGATGACGACGGAGACGTACACGCCGAGCGCGGTGGGAGAGCGGATCAGGGAGTTGTGCAGGCAGTTCAGGCTGCCGACGCTGGCGTCGGAGACGGTCGGCCGCTTCAGCGAGGCCGGACACGCCGACGCCCTACCGACCCTCGTGGAGGTGCTGGAGCAGGAGGCCGAGGACCGGCGCATACGCAGGGTGGACAGGCTGAGGCGGGCGTCCAAGCTGCCGGCGGGCAAGACCTGGGACACGTTCGAGCACGAGCGCGCTCCGGTGAAGCTGAGGCAGCAGCTCGAGGGGCTTGCCGAGGGCGACTTCGTGGAGCGTGGAGTGAACGTTCTGGCCTTCGGTATGCCCGGCACGGGCAAGACTCACGCGATGTGCGCCATAGGACACCGGCTCGTGCAGGCGGGACGCTCGGTGCTGTTCATCCCGGCGTACCGGCTGGTGCAGGACATGCTGGCCGCCAAGCGCGACCTCGAACTGCCTCGGATGCTCAGGAAGCTGGACAACTTCGATCTGCTGGTCATAGACGATCTGGGCTACCTGCCGCAGGGAGACGGAGAGTCCGAGGTGCTGTTCACCCTGATAGCCGAGCGCTACGAGCGTCGGTCTCTGGGCATCACCTCGAACCTGGTCTTCAGTGAGTGGGAGAAGGTGTTCGCCAATCCCATGGCGACCGCGGCGGCGATAGACAGGATAGTGCATCACTCGGTCATACTGGAGTTCGACCTGCCGAGCTACCGGACGAATGCGGCGCAAAGTCGGCAGGCGGAGAAGTTGACGCGCCGGCAAGAGTAATTGACGCGCGGCAAAATGGTTGTCGCGTCAACTACAAGTTGTCGTGCGTATGCAGGGCTAAATCAACAGTCGGAGAAGGAGTCAGAGCGGCAAAATCCATTGACGCAACCGGCAAGAATGGTTGACGCGGTACACTCCCCGCATAGTCGTTCCTCAATCCGCCCCAACCGCCCAGATCGTACTTCAACAAACAGGCATTGCCATTCATCGAGGAGGACGCAGATACGGCGATGGCGGCGCGAGCAACCCTGAGCCCGGAGCAGCGACGACTGCTCAGAGTCACCGGCCGGATGCCCCTGGCCAGCGTGTCCGACCTCGCGCCAGTCATGGGCGTGAGCGAGGAGCGGGTGAGGCGGATGCTGAGAACGCTGAAGAGCGGCGGCTGGGCGGAGTCGGTGGCGCGGGGCATGACCGGCCGGCCCAGGCGCCGATGGTTCCTGAGCTCCAGGGCCGTTGACGCGCTGTACGTCGCCGACCACCGGCACCCGGGACCCAGGGAGGAGGCGCGCGCCGCCGGAATAGCCCGCCTTCACCCCGAGGGCAGGCTGCCCGCGTACTTCACCGAACGCTTCGCGCTCGATCACCATCATCACGTCCACCTGGAAGACCAGCACTCCTCTCCCTTCTCGGGCGGCGACGGTCCCGACCACGAGCACCCGCCCTGGACCGCCACATCCAGGGGAGTACAGGTCTCGCTGCGCAGGCTGGCCATGCTGGAGCCCTTCTACGCGCTGGCCCCGGAACTGCTGCGCAGCGGGCGGGCGACCATGCCCTCCGGCGACACGGCGACCGGCGAGGAGTTACGGATGACCGACTTCCGGCTGCTGCGTAAAGGCGGCTTCTACCACGCCGTGGCCCGCTACGGTCCCGACCTCTGGACTCCCTTCACCTACGCCGGGCTCCACGTCAGCGAGACTGTTCTGCGTCGTAAGGAGAGACACCGCTTCTGGGGAGTGGACAGCTACTCACACGAGGAGGGCCGCCACCTGTGCATCGGCAACAGGCTGTTCGACGAGGACCCGGACGAGCGGGTGGAGCCCTTGGCCCAGGTCGTGGTGCCTCGGACGCCTGGGCGCGGGAGCTGGCCCAGCGGATCTACGCCCACCCTGTTCTGCGACACGGACGGTCAGTGCGACCCGGTGGTGGAACTGCGTCCCTCGCGTGACATGGTGTCCGACCCGGCCGGACATCCCAGCGTGGGGAGGCCCGGGGCGGTGAACCTGTGGCTTCGGAACAACCCGGACGTTGCGGCCATCAACGGCAGGACCGCCCACCGGCTGTTCATGGCTGTGTGCCAGTTCCCCGCTATGCGCGCCTCCTGGCTGGTGGAGGTGGTCGGAGGCTCTCCCGACGGGGTGCGCCGACGTCTGATGAGGTTCGTCGAGACCGGCCTGGTGGCTGTGTTCGACGGACGATACTACCTGACCGAGCTTGGCATGAGGCGGGCTGCCAACATGAGCCGGGTGCTGCCCTCGGTCATCAAGTCCCGCCACGGGGCCTACCTGGACCGCTGGTACAGGGAGCATGAGCTGCATCATAACGACGGTGTTAACCGTCTGGTCGTTCAGTTCGCGCGCGAGGGAGTGGAGGCGGTCGCGGGTTGGCGCGACGAGGCGAACGCGCCAGGGCTCACCTCGGTGCGGCCCGACCTGCTGGTGATGGTGAACCGCGGAGCGCTTGGCAGCGGCGCCTACTTCATCGAGTACGAGCGCAGGGCGGTTCATCCCGGGGCGGTGAGCCACAAGTCTCACGGGGCCTCACATGAGAATCGCCACACCGGGAAGTCTTTGAGTCCGGTCAGGCTCGCTACCGACTTTCGAATGGATTCAGCGGGCTGACCTCCAGTTGTTCGAAGTCGCGCACGTTTCGCGTGACCACCGTGAGACGGTGCAGCATGGCAGTCGCCGCGATCATCGCGTCTTCGGCTAGGGCACCGGATCTCCGGTGCATGAGCCGTGCCCACTGGCGGAAGGTGGCCGCATCCATCGGCAGAACGGCGTAGGATGCCATAACCCTGTCCAGCCATGACTACAGTTCGCGGGCCTTCGCCTCGTCCTGTTCGCGGGTGATTTCGATCCCCGACTGTATCTCTCCCACTGTAACGGCGGATATGAAGAGCTGGTCCGCCGACACGCCGGCTATCCACTCCAGCACCGCACCGTGTGGGCGAGTCCTACGCAGTTCCGAGACGACGTTGGTATCGAGGAGGTACATTTGCTCAGTCCACCACCGGCGGAGCGCGGCGGCGATGGCGTCTTCGCGGCGGTGTGAGCTGCTCCGTGCGAGCCGCCGGGGCGAGGAGAAGCTCCTTCAGGTCCGCTCTGGCTCTCTGTTCAAGTCCCCGCCATTGGGCGATGGGAAGAAGCACTGCGGTCTCTACACCGCGCCTGGTCACGATCTGCGGTCCTTCGGCGAGGGCCGTGTCGAGTAGTTCGCTCAACCTGGACTTGGCGTCCTGGACGGGCCACTTCCTGCTCACTTCTTATCTCCCTGCGGATTCGGTCTGGCTAGTTATCAGACTAGATAGAAATGCTGTCTGCGTCAAGCGCAAGTGGATGCGACAGGACGCCGCCTGTCCATCTCGAGACGTATGAGGTTCTTGCGCTCGGACGGATGTCCGTCATAGAGTCTGATGGGGAGACGGTGGCGCTGGACTCCAGTCCTTCGCCTCCCATGTGAACTCTTGAGTCTGCCACACTCTGGCAACCGGCGACGGCTTCTACTAGAGTGTATCGTCAAAATAATTTAGTCCATAGTACTAGAGCGCGTATTTGGCAGATAGCCAGGAAAGAGTCTCCCCGTTTAGCGTAACGTGTTGCCACCCCTCGCCATTGCTTCAGGTAAAGAAAGGCATTTTCCACCAGATGTCGCAGTTTATATAAGTGCCGATCATACACGCGAGGGTTCTTACGATTGCTTCTGGGTGGGATAACAGGGTTCATTCCTAAAGCTAACGCCACCTCCACGATTTCATTGCTATCGTATCCTTTGTCCGCCAACAGATGTTCCGCCTCGATGTCCTCAATCAATGCAATTGCCTCAGAGCAGTCGGCGGTGGTTCCTTCGGTTAGAATCAGACGTACCGGCATACCATGGGAATCCACCGCCAGATGCACTTTGGTGTTCAGCCCCCTTTTGTACGCGCCATCTCCTGATTTCCTCCCGCTGCTCCCGCAGCATGGGGATGCACCTTGACATGACTGGAGTCAATCATCAACCACTCAAAATCAGGCTCATCAATCACCTCAGCCAGCAGTTTCCTCCAGACGTCCCGGTCACGCCAACGACAGAAACGGCGATGTGTATTCTTCCAGTCTCCGTAGTCCGGAGGCAGATCACGCCAGGGTGCGCCTGTGCGTAGTATCCAAAATACAGCATTCAGAAACAGGCGGTTGTCGAAGGCAGGCCTGCCGACCTTGCCAGCGCCCCCTGGCAGAAGAGGTTCCAAGCGGTCCCACACTCGATCCGATAGATCGTGCCGACGATGTGATGCTGACATATGATGCTCCTGTTTCACTATTGAAGCATCAACTTATCATCTCTTACCTCTATTTGACGACACACTCTAGGAGTTCTCCTCTATGTAGGAATTGTAAAGACTACGAACCATTCCTGTCAGTTGAAGAAGTGCAATCTGCTCTTCGGGAGATACAGATGCGTCCTTGGTCAACGACGCAGAGTGCTCTTCTAAGGATTGAAGAAGCCAGTCAACAGTTCTCTCAGATTGTGGAAGACCTGCGACAGCGTAGAAGGTCTGAGCAACAGAAATGATAAACAGTCTAACTTCTCTAGGATAATCAAGCATTAGAATCCCACTCCTCAGACTTTGGGCTATGGCGCAAGTGAGGTACCCTCAATTCGTGTGTAAATGAGTCAGGCGGTGTAACCTCCTCATAGAACCAAAAGGGCTGAAGCCCAGAATAGGAGACACACCGCCCATGAGAAAGCAAACCACTGAGACCGCCTCCGAGTCAAGGCCCGAGTGGGACACTCTCGAACATTGGCTCAGAGACAGGATGCAGGACCTGGTCCAACACGTACTCGAAGAAGAGGTAACCGAGTTTCTTGGGAGGGCCAAGTCCGCCCGCCGCTCCGACACAGACAACGACAGCGGCTATAGGAATGGGTACGCGAGACCCAGGAAGCTGACGCTCAGTTCGGGAACGATACAGGTGAGCAGGCCCAGGGTCAGAAACACCGAAGAGAAGTTCGAGAGCAGACTATTGCCACTGTTCACTCGAAGGACCAACGAAGTGTCCGAACTTATTCCCCAGCTATACCTTCATGGTCTGTCGGAGGGAGACTTCGACCTGGCGCTGCGGGGGCTGTTGGGAGATGAAGCGCCGGTGTCCGCTCCGACCGTTGCGAGACTGAAGGACAGGTGGAACGTTGAACTGGCGGAGTGGCGCGGTCGCCGTCTCGACGAGTTGGAGGTGGTGTACATATGGGTTGACGGCGTGTACGTGAAGGCCGGTCTTGAGCGTGAGAAGGCGGCGGTTCTGGTGGTGATAGCTGCCCTTAGCGACGGCAGCAAGCGGGTACTGAGCGCCGAGTCTGGCTACAGGGAGTCTGTGGAGAGTTAGTCTGAGACGCTCAGGAGCCTGAAGAGTCGGGGAATGAACTGTCCGAGGCTGGTTGTAGGGGACGGTCATCTCGGAATATGGGGAGCGTTGAGGAACGTGTACCCCGAGTGTGACGAGCAGAGATGTTGGAATCACAAGCTGCTGAACGTGTTGGATAGGCTGCCTAAGCGGGATCAGCCGCAGGCGAAGATGATGCTCAAGCGCATCCCATACGCTGAGACGAGGAAGGAGTCGGAGCGTATGAGGAATCTGTCTGCCCGGTGGTGTAAGGAGAGAGGACACGAGTCGGCATCGGTGACATTGGAGAGAGACTGGGAGAGGATGGTCATGTTCTACGACTATCCTAAGGAACACTGGCAGCATCTTCGGACGACCGACCCGGTGGAATCTCCGTTCGCCTCGTTGAGGCTGAGGACTGACGCGGCGAATCGCTACAAGCGGGTGGACCGTGCGATAGCGGTGATCTGGAAGATGTTGATGGTGGTAGAGCAGCGCTTCAGGCGGCTGAACGCGCCGGATATGATGAAGGCCGTCTATGACGGTCATAAGTATGAAGACGGAGCAGTAACACTGGCTACCGAAGAGGTCGCCGCCTGATGTTGTTTACACACCATTTGACGTAACCTCGCGCAAGTCATGGTAGCATAGTCTGAGGAGTGAATTAGCAGGTTGCGGAAGAATGGGTTTGAGGGCCGCGTAGAAGAGGCGCTTGCTTCGTGACAGCCGACATTCTCGATCTTTTCGGACCTCAGCGGACCGCCGATACCGTCATATTCGTCGTTGACGAGGTCTGACAGACACACCTCGCCCAGGGAAGGCTATGCGATGACGGGGACTTTGGTCTCCTCCTCTGCTATCAACCTCGACATCCTCACAAGGTTGTACGCGGTAGCCACCAACTCCCCATACAGTCCGGTTCTCTCCACCCCACGATACCGACTCCGACGAAAGCCCCCCACTGTCTTCATCCACCCGAAGATAGACTCAACACGCTTGCGTACCTTCTGGCTCGCCCTGTAGCTCTGGTGGCAGGTGGTACGACCGTCTATCGCCGGCCATCTCTTCTTCTGGGCCACGTGCGGGGTGATGTTCAGCTCCCTGCACTCAGAGACGAAGTCCCTGCTGTCGTAGCCCCTGTCCGCTCCAACCGTCAGACGACGACTTCCCGGTATCTGTATCAGCATGTCCAGCGCCGCATCCCTCTCAGCCATACCGTTGGCCTCGGTCAGACGAAAGTCGCTCACCAGACCGTGCCTGTTGTCCATAAGAGCATGGGCCATGAACACCAACTTCGCCTCCTTGCCCTTGCCCTTTCTCATCAGCCTCGCCTCTGGGTCGGTCGTACTCTCGTGAGTCTCGTTGCTCAGCTTCTCACCCCGAAAGTCCTCTGTATGTACGGCTCCACTGCCGAAGTCATCCGTATCATCGTCATCGTTTCGTCTTCTGAAGCTCTTGATGGACGCCGCGGCTTCTATCAGCGTACCGTCCACACTGAAGTGCTCATCAGACATCAGCCCGCGTCTGTCCGCCTCGTATGCCACCTCCGCGAACAGTGTCCTTCCAACCTTGTGTCTGAGAAGTCTCCTTCTGTTCTTGGTGAACACGGTCGCATCGAAGCTCGGCTCCATCAGGTCCATGTCCAGGAACCAGCGGTACAGAAGATTGTAGTCCAGTTCCTGGCAGAACGCTCTCTCACTGCGTATCGAGTACAGGGAGATCAGAAGCAGAGACTTCAGCAGTCTCTCAGGTGGAACCGAGGCTCTGCCTACCCGCGAGTACATGCTGTCAAAGTCGTCGGACATGCGGGAGAGTACATCGTCGGCGACCTGCTTGATGGTTCTGAGAGGGTGGTCCGGCGGAACTCGTTCGTCGAGGTTGACGAATGCGAGCATGGTGGACTGTGGATTGCGTTTGCCTCTCATGGGACGGTCTCCTGGTCAGGCGGGCTATCGGAATCATTGTATCTTGCCAACCAGGAGAACGGGGCTCAGACGGCGTTTTTCAGCAGCCTGTTAGAGGGGAGGAGAAGTGAAGCAGTCCCATGTTCTAGCCCGTACCTATCATATACACGTTCCTACAGGTGAAACTGGCACAGCCTTCATATTAGATGTAGAAAGCCGACGCTACGTGCTGACCGCTAGACATATCGTAGAGGGTTATACCGATTCTCTTAATCTGAGATGGCGGGGGAAGGATGGATGGCTACCGTTTCCTGCCGAGCTTGTAGGACATTGCAAAGAGGACATAGACATCTCTGTACTTACTACAGAATTGGATCTACCCAGCTATCTACTCCCAGAGGGCAGTGAGTTGGGTATTGAACTGGACTTGAAGCTATCTGAGGAGATCTATTTTTACGGCTTTCCCTATGGGATGAGCACGCCGAGGGAGGAGAATGATACCAGTCTAGCATTGGTAAAGCGTGGAATAATCTCTGGATTCTTTGGAGCTGCTCTAACGAGTGGAGAGGAATCCTTTTACATTGATGGGCACAACAACCCTGGCTTCTCCGGCGGACCCGTAGTTTCCGTTCGTAACGGGATATTCAGAGTAGCGGGAGTTGTGTCGGGCATTGGACATTCGTATCAGAAAGTTTACGGCACAGACGAGAATGGCTTACCTGATGAGAGTGAGGTTGTAGGCCACTTTCCAGAAAACACGGGTATTATCTCAGCCCACAACATCAAGCACGCTCTCGATCTCATTAGAGATAACCCGGTAGGATTTCCAACTACGGGGTAGGCCCTGAATGATCCGACACCCCTACGATAAACAAAATTGATCGAAATAATGCCACCGATCACATTTTCGTATTGTAAACATGACCCGGATTTGCTACACGTCAAACTGTTGGGATATTTCTCTAGCGAGCAGGGAACACCGGTGATGTGGAGAGGTGGCTGAGGTGCCCTGTGTGGACGACCTCGGGCCGGAGTCTGTCTAGAAGGTCGGAGAATTCCTCGTCCACCGGCGGAGGGGCTGTAGCCGTCGCCAGCCCGCGCCATGTTGAAGACGTGGGTGAAAACGTGGACCTCATGCCTCTCGGCGAGCGCTTGGGCAGGTCCCTGGGTGTACAGCTCGGATCCGGAGAATGCATCGGGTATCCGTGGATTACCTGGAATATGGCCGTAGCATCTCACTTAGCGGCGGGCGCTATGCACCATGAGGGTGAAGTCCCACGCGCGGAGTACGGCTATTATATAATCGCGATCAATGCATCGTCCAAGGCAGATTGCCGGTTCATTCCATCTGGAGATTTACCGCGGAATATGAAGGAGGACAGGGCTTTGGAATATACGATTGCGCGAAGCCTTCGCGCTGCCCGGCACTGTTTGGAGCAGGCGCTCGTATCGTGGGAAGACCACTACACGCATCCTGTGATGGCTGAACTATACCGCGAGTTTGCCGAGATTTGTTACGACTTTACGCTGGCGTATCTCAGGCACGCGCGATACATGGGTACCCAGAATGCCACGTTCAGTTATGCGTATGAGGACCTGGTCGAGGAGAAATTTGAGGACAAGATAGACGAGAGCATGGACCGGATCAGGAACCCACCGTTTGAGGCATATCGGGCGTTGATGAGCAGGGAACGTCCGCTGGTCTATGCCTGTCAAGTGCATATTTCCGGGGTTCGGGAGATGCTCGATGAGATTGCGGGCCTTCTTGAGGAGGGACTCCTTTCGGAGGAATCATGAATCTTCAGTGTGTCAGAATGACTCAGATCTGTTGTTCACCTGAATAGGGAGGCGGCTTTGCTGAGATAGCTCAGAGAAGCTGCCGAACGAGTTCCGATACGGCCCAGCTCGCCCTGGCCATTCTCTCCAACGAGTCTGTAAGCGAATCGGCGTCGCACTCCACGTAAATCATGCCCTCCTCGAGAGAGACGTCGTGATCGGAAATTGTCATACCGACCGCCTCTCGGCTCTCCTCGTTCGGGGGGACGCCGGTAAGTCGGATATAGTCCACCGATTCGCCCTCGTCGTTGATGTAGTATCCACCGCTGAATCGCTCGCTTACCGTGAGTTCTATCTCCTTGCCGTCGGGCCGGAAGTACGGCGTGGCGATTAGAAAGGTTCTGCGCCGTCCATCGGGAAGAGGATTTACGTCCAGACCAATCCCCTCACCGGGAAGTCCTTCGACTGGTGTGCCAATGAAGGCGAAGTCCGTGTACTCAGCCTTCAGGGTCGAGTAGCCTTTTGGTAGTTCAATTGGATTGCTCTTGCTTGCTTCATCCATATTGTTGGATTCTCCTGTTTGCGACCGTATTATACCATTGGCGATAGTTCATCAAGAACCGCCTATCTGCGATTTACGCAGCTATTGCGCGAATGCCACGGGAACAGAAGAGACGTTTAATAGAGTGCCCACTTTCACGTTTGGAATACCGAAGGTCTTGTGAGACCAGACATACATCCAGCATTGTTGTCCAATAGCAGTCAGGATGGACGGATCAGGTGATTGAATTCAATCCGCGTCGTGTGAGTCACGGCTATTGAAACTCGGACACCTTTAATAGCGTGTTCTTTAAGCGGTCAGCAGCTTCAGCGACCTGCTCGTCAGTGGTGAAACGTCCGAAACTGAACCGGATGGATGCGTCCGCCTGTTCCGATCTGAGTCCGATTGCCCGGAGGACGTGGGAGGGTTCAGGAATGCCAGTGGTGCAAGCTGCCCCAGTTGACGCCGCTAGACGCGGTTGAAGTGATCCTAGTATGTCCTGAGCGCTGAAACCTACAAATCGCAGATTGGCATTCCCGGGATGGCGTCTTTCGGCAGGTGGACCATTAACGGTAATGGAGAAAGTACCGTCCTCAACCATACTGACGAATCGGTCTCTATGCTCGGCTACTATTCTTCGTTCCGACTCCTGTCCCGGCGAATTCATTATCTCAGCAGCCGCGCCAAAGCCAACACACAAGGGGAGTGGAACTGTTCCTGAGCGCAGACCACCCTGCTGTCCGCCTCCGTGGATGAGAGGTTCGATCTGAGGCTGTAGACTGCGCCTGATATAGAGCCCTCCGATACCCTGTGGCCCGTACATCTTGTGTCCCGACAGGCTGATAAGATCCGCGTGTTCGGCAAGGTCGCTCACATCCATGGCACACGGGGCCTGGGCTGCATCGCAGTGGAACGGGACTGCGTATTCATTAGTTAGCGCCGCTATTGTCGGAATGTCCTGGATCGTGCCGATCTCATTGTTCACCGCCATGACCGATACGACTAAGACCGACTCGTCGAGCCTGCTTTCCAGGAATTCCAGATCAACGGACCCCTCGTCATCAACCGGAATAGTCTCGACGACAAATCCTTCACGTTCTGAAAGAGCCTGCGCTGCCGCAAGCACGCACTTGTGTTCGATAGCGCTGACGAGAATCCGGTTTCGCTTGGTCGGCGCGCGTCGCGCTAAGCCGAAGATCGCCATGTTATTGGCCTCGGTTGCTCCGGAGGTGAAGACAATCTCGTCATGATCAGCCCCAACTAGGTTTGCAATTGAAGTTACCGAGTTGTCGACGGCCTCAGCAGCTCGCCAACCAACCACGTGCTCGCTAGAGTGAGGATTGCCGAAGGCTGATTGCCAATACGGAGCCATCCTGTCGAACACGCGTGGATCGATGGGAGAAGTGGCTTGATAATCTGCGTAAATCGTTTCCATAAATCTACAGCCCTGAAATTCCAAGAAATCGAGTTGATTCGGGACTATACTTAGTACACAATATACCTGAAGCCTCGGTAAGGCACCAACTGGACGATGCATCCAGTAAGAAGGACTTTATGGACAGAGGGCCACTATACGCAGAAGGATACCAACCTCAATTGTCGGGGCATGAGACTTTCCCCCTTCGATACGGTTGGCTGAAGAAAGCGTTCGATGCTGTTGATGATGCCCGCGAAGGGGAAGGCAGGGTGGTCTTTACAGACGATGACGCCATAGCCCGCTTCGGCGTTGGCAGAAATATGGTATCTTCGATTCGCCACTGGGCCACCGCAGCCCGGATAATCGAGAGTGTAGACAGCGGAAACGACATCCAAACCACTGAGCTAGGCGCACTTTTGTTTGGTAATGAAGGTATCGATCCCTACATGGAGGAACCCGACACCTCTTGGATCGTCCATTGGAACGTGAGTGGGCGTTCATACAAGACGACCTGGTTCTGGGCGTTCAACCACTATCCTGCGTTGGTCTTCGAGCGAGACCTGCTGATAAAGGGTATCGAAAGGCTGGTCGATGATCGCGGGTGGACGCGAGCTTCGAATGCTACTATCAAGAGAGATGTGGCCTGTTTCCTGCGTACATACGTACCGCAGCCTGTTTCTAAGCAGAACGGATATGAGGACTCCCTCGAGTCTCCTCTCACAGAACTTGGCTTGATTAGATCAGTCGGCAGCAGAAGGGACGGCTTCAGGTTTGTCCGGGGGCCCAAGCCTTCCCTCGGCACGGGAGCATTCTGCTATGCGATATCCGACTTCTGGAACGACCGCTTTCCTAACGCCAATACTCTCTCATTCGAATCCTTGGCCTATGAGCCCGGCTCCCCCGGCAGAGTCTTCATGTTGGATGAAAACGATCTTCTCGATCTTCTAGGTGAGATGGACTCCTATACTGATGGCGCCTACCGGTGGTCGGAGACCGCCGGGCTCAAGCAGCTTATCAGAGAAAGGTCAGTCACCGACGATGAAGCGTTGAGGTTCCTCGAACGAGGCTGGAGCAGATGAAGCTCGATCAGATGGTCCGAGTGTCGCGTCGCTTCCGGCGCTCAATTCGTATCGATACGGACCTAAAGGACCCGTTGGCTCTCGAGGGCTTCATCTGTCCCCGTTCGTCGGCTGTCGTTTTGGAAACCATGGCGGAGCATATCGACGCTGGGCAGGGCGCTTTCACCTGGACTGGACCATACGGGGTCGGCAAATCGAGCTTGGTCATTGCGCTCAGCACTCTCTTAAATGGCAGCAAGGATCTCAGGGACAATGCAGCCGACATAATTGGGCGACAGACGGCGGATACTGTATGGAACGTGATGCCGACTCTTCGAAGGGGTTGGCGCATTCTGCCTGTTGTCGGGAGCCGGGATCGTCCCGCACAAGTGGTCGGGCAGGCAATCGAGCGTTCGAGGTTCGTACGTCCCCGCTTGTTTGGTGAATGGTCCGACGAAGAGACGATTGAAGCCTTGACTCGGGTATCGAAGCGAAACCGCTCCCTCGAAGGTGGGTTGATCGTCTTCATTGACGAAATGGGTAGGTTCTTAGAAGGCGCAGCATACGACCGCACGGATATACACTTCTTCCAGGAACTTGCTGAAAGGGCTTCCCGAAGTGGCGGCAGACTGATTGTCATCGGGATACTTCACCAGGCGTTCGAGGAGTATGCCAATCGGCTCTCCCGGGAGATCCGCGACGAATGGGCGAAAATCCAGGGCAGATACGTCGACCTCGCTGTTAACGCCAGCGCTGAAGAACAGCTTGACTTGATAGGGAGAGCCATAGAATCCGATCAGAATCCTGGCGTGGACTTCGCAGAGACGGTTGCTCAGACATCACGTCTATTCCAGCCCGAGGTTGATTCTCATGCTCTACAAGCATGCTGGCCTCTGCATCCGGTTGTAGCGTGTCTTTTAGGGCCCATTTCACGCCGTAGGTTCGGTCAAAACCAGCGAAGCGTCTTCGGATTCCTTAACTCCATGGAGCCGCACGGCTTCCAGGCTTTCCTTCGAGACGCCGAAGAAGGTGCGCTCTACACCCCGGATATTCTCTGGGACTACCTCAAAGCCAATCTTGAGCCTTCGATCATGGCGTCTCCGGACGGACACCGATGGACGATGGCGGTGGATTCGATTGATCGTTGCTACGCAGCCGGCGGTAGCGAACTGCAAATCAGCTTGTTAAAGACAATTGGGCTCATCGATCTGTTCAAAGAGCGTTCAGGTCTTACCTCGAGCCAGCGGACGCTCAGCCTGTCTTTCGACGAGCGCTCCGCGCAAAAGATCGAAGACGCGCTGGCACAGCTGGAGCGCGACTCTTTGGTTATCCACAGGAGATTCAATGACACCTACAGTATCTTTGAGGGCAGCGACTTTGACATCGAGGGCGCTATTGACAGGTCCTACGAGACTTCTGGGGAACTCGACGCCGAACGGTTGACCGGAATGGCGGGACTGCAGCCTGTCATCGCAAAGCGCCACTATCACGAAACCGGCGCGCTGAGATGGTGTGATGTCCGGGTCGTTCCGCTCCACGAACTAGAGGAGTCGGCAGATTCCTACGTTCCTGAGAGTGGCTCCTTGGGAGTCCTCTTCCTCGTCATTCCTACACATGGGGACTTACCTGCCGATGCTGAGAGACTTGCGCGGAAGACTGCAAGCGACCGGAATGGTTGGCATGTCGTTGTCGGTGTCCCAAGAGACACCGCATGGGTAATTACCTCACTGGCTAGGGATCTAATAGCTCTGGAGCAGGTTAGAGACGAAACACCAGAGCTTCAGGGTGATCGAATAGCGAGAAGGGAAGTGCGCGCTCGGATCGCTGACATCGAAGGACGGGTAGAGGGAGAACTCAGTCGAGCGCTGGAGAATGCCACTTGGTATTGGAGTGAAGGCGAATCCGGCCGTGATCAAGCTGAACTTAACAGCTTAGCGTCCGATATCGCCGACATGCAGTATCCGAGGGCCCCGCGGATACACAACGAGCTATTGAACCGCATTAGACCTTCATCCAACGCGGTTGCAGCCCGAAACGCTCTGCTCAGGCGGATGGCTCTGAATGAAGGGGAACCGCGATTAGGAATAAACGGTTACCCGGCTGAAGGAGGGCTGTTTGACTCTCTCCTGGAGGCGACCGGTCTGTACCGCGAAACCGAGACTGGTTGGCGGTTCACGGATCCGGATATAACTTCGGCTTCCACTAGCAATCTCTCTCCCGCTTGGGAGGCGGCTACGGCCTATCTGAGAGAGAATGGACATCGGACGGTTGCGGCATCCGAGATATATGACATCTGGCGCAATCCCCCATACGGAATCAAAGATGGATTGATGCCCGTTCTGTTCGTCGCGCTTATTCTGGCTGACCGGCGTGAGTTGGCACTCTACCGCGAGGGTATCTTCCAGCCTCGGCTAACCGATTTGGACGTTGACTACCTTTCCAACGATCCTTCGGATGTGCAGGTCAGGTGGATGGATCTGTCAGGCATATCCAGGCAGTTGCTCTCGGACTTGGCTGAAATCGTCCGAGACATGGATAAGGACAACACTCTAAGCGACCTGGAGCCCATAGATGTCGCTCGCGGGCTGGTGTCTCTGTATGACCGCCTTCCGGCCTGGGTGGTTCGAACGCAACGTCTCTCAGGCATCGCGAAGCGCGTCAGGCAGCTTTTCAGGCAGGCCAGCGACCCCAACAAGTTTATATTCGACGATATTCCGCAGCTAGCGAAAATGGAGCACGGAGAAGGCACCGAACATCAGCGAATTGCCGGGACTGTTCGGGAAGGACTTAGCGAACTAACAAACGCTTATCCTGAAATGCTTCACCGGCTGCGCGAGACCATGCTGACGGAGTTGGGCGTACCTAATTCCTCCGCACAAATGTTGGCTGAGCTTCGGAGTAGGGCTGACAACATTCGCGGTATCAGCGGAGACCACCGCCTTGAAGCCTTCATCCTCCGTGTCTCTCGCTTTGAGGGCGGAGACTCCGATATGGAATCCATTGCAAGCATGGCTGCGAACAAGCCTCCCAGGCAGTGGGTTGACTCGGATATCGAGCGGGGTACCGTAGAGATTGCGGATCTAGCCCGCAGTTTCGTCCGACACGAAGCGTTCGCCCATGTAAAGGGAAGGCAGGACAACAGACAGGCAATGGCCGTGGTGGTCGGCTTGGACGGACAGCCGATACATGAAGAATTCGAGGTGGCTAACAGCGATCAGCCACAGGTGGACGATTTGATCAGGAGGGTCCGGGGAGCGTTGTCGGATAGTGGTGAAGAGGAGCAGAATGTCATCCTCGCCGCATTGGCAAGAGTTACTGCTGAATACCTCGAAGTGCGTCGCGTGCCTACAATCAGGGAGGTCTCGGAAGAATGACCACGGTCAATGAACGACACGTATTGGGCCTGTCGGGAGGGCGCGACAGCGCTGCGCTCGCTGTCCATATGCGTGAGAACCACCCGGAATTGGAAGTGGATTATTTCTTCACTGACACGGGGAAGGAACTGCCTGAGGTGTATGAGTTCCTAGTCAAGCTAGAGGGATTCCTGGGAAAGCCCATCCTTCGCCTCAACCCTGACCGGGACTTCGACTTCTGGTTGAAGCAGTTCAATAATTTCCTGCCGTCTCCCCAGACTCGCTGGTGCACGCGACAATTGAAACTTCGACCTTTCGAACAATGGGTGAAGCCCATGCTTGAAGACGGAGATCGCGTGTACAGCTACGTAGCCATTCGTGCCGACGAAGAGTATAGGGAGGGGTATTCGTCCAAGCACGACAACTTGATTGTTAAGTTGCCGCTGAAGGAGGCTGGTATCGATAAAGCCGGAGTGCTTGACATACTCGAAGGTACTGGTCTAGGGTTGCCCGCGTACTATGAATGGCGCACACGTAGCGGGTGTACATTCTGTTTCTTCCAACAGAAGATCGAGTGGGTTCGCTTGATGGAACGACACCCGGCTTTCTTTGAAGAGGCCAAGGGTTATGAGAAGAACGCTTTGGAACACGGATCGCCGTTTACCTGGAGTCAGGGTGAGTCTCTAGCCGAATTATCTGCACCTGACCGAGTGTTCCAGATCAGAGAGGAGCATCGAATTCGACTTGAGCGAATACAGTTGAAGGCTCAAGCTAATCCACTTCGTCCAGATGCGGAGCCACTCGATATGGATGATTTGTACGGGCAATCGAAAGTCTGTCTTGCCTGCCATAAGTGACAGTAGGCTTTGAGAATATGCTGACTTCTTCGCCAGGACTCGCGCTTGGTTCTCTGTTGCGAAACTCCAAAGCACCTTCAATTAGACGACTGCTTGATGACTCGGTTGTGAGTGTTCTTGAACAGCTCGATCCGACTCTCCTTGAAGGCGGCAAGATAGGCCAAATTGCTGAAAAGCTCATTGAGCCGTCAGAGGTACTGAGAGATCCCGCTACCCGGGTTCATTTGGTCGACATGCTGCCAGTGATGAAAGCGCGGGAACTGGCGGATAAGCTAAATGTCGACGTCGACAGTAGTAGGCACCTGTACGTACATCTGAGACGGAAAGTGGAGGACCAATCCTCTTTACCTGATATAAACTCCTTCTTTGGAGTTGCTGACGAGGAACGCGTCCCTCTACACAGGCCGGGGGATCTAACTCGCCTCAAGCCACACTACTCACTATTTAATCACCAGCGAGTGGCAGCGGCAAAAGTTCTCGGCATGCTCTCAGATGAACCCCGTAAGGTGGTACTTCACATGCCGACGGGCTCAGGGAAAACACGCACTGCGATGCATGTTGTAGCATCCCACTTCCGAGAATATGAGCCGACTGTGGTGGTGTGGCTCGCCCAGAGCGCTGAGCTTCTTGAACAGGCTGCAAGTGAGTTCGAAGTATCCTGGTCTCGCATAGGGAACAGAGAACTCACGTTAACTAGGTTTTGGGGGAATAGGCGATCAGACATCGGAACTGTAGAAGATGGCTTGATCGTTGCTGGTCTTGGAAAACTACATTCCCTAGACCGCCGTGATCCTAATTTAGTGTTAAGGCTAGCTGACCGTGCTTCCCTTACTGTGATTGATGAAGCCCATCAGGCTCTGGCGCCGACTTATCGTGCTACGATCACGGCACTCCATACCAAGAGACCAGCCAACGCACTGTTGGGATTGACTGCTACACCGGGGCGTACCTGGGCTGACATAGAGGAAGATGAAAAACTGTCAGATATGTTCGACAGACGAAAGGTCACACTTGAGGTGGAAGGGTACACCGATCCAGTAACCTTCCTCATAGAGGAAGGGTTTCTCGCAAAGCCTAATTTCTACACCCTGAATTCCGGTGCAGGGCTCGATCTAACGAGCAGCGATGTTGCAACGTTAGCCCGCGCTGTTGACGTGCCCAATTCCATCTTGGATAGACTTGGAGCGGACACGCAGAGAAATCTCAGAATACTGACCAAAGTGGAAGACCTCGCAGAGAGACACAGCAGGATAATAGTTTTCGCTCCCTCAGTGCAGAATGCCAGATTGCTTGCTGCTCTTTTGGGAGTTCGTGGCTACACTGCCGAGTCAGTTACGGCCCTTTCCAGTTCACACGATAGAGACAGGTTGATTCGCCGTTTTAGGAGTGACGACCCTACCCCCATGATTATCTGCAATTATGGGGTGTTGACAACGGGGTTTGATGTTCCGCAGGTCAGTGCGGCAGTGATTGGTCGCCCTACCACGTCGTTGGTTTTATATAGCCAGATGGTCGGTCGGGCTACTCGCGGCCCAAGGGTCGGCGGGAACACCGAAGCGGAGATCGTAACTGTCGTTGATCCCCACCTGCCAGGATTCGGTAGCATAGTTGACGCATTTGCAAATTGGGAGGATGTCTGGAATGACCCAAACGACCACGAATGACCGGAGCTCGGCACCAATTATTCCTCCAGATCTTGCGATTAGAGCCATGCGGGACAGTGGATATAAGAACACTGCATACGCGCTGGCAGAGTTGATCGACAATTCGGTGCAGGCTGACGCCGACGCTGTTGAGGTGCTCTGTCTTGAAGAAACCAAGCTTGTTAATTCCCGCAGTCGGAGGCGACTCTCAGAGATCGGAGTCCTAGACAATGGCAAAGGTATGGAGCCTTTAATCCTGCAGTTGGCTTTGCAGTTTGGAAATGGTACCCATCTTGATGATCGGGTCGGTATCGGTAGATTCGGCATGGGATTGCCTAACTCTTCTATTTCACAATGTAGGCGAGTTGATGTTTGGACCTGGCAGAGTGGGCCAGGTAATGCAATCCATACTTATCTCGACGTAGATGAAGTCGAGCAAGGTACTCTGACTTCAATCAAGCCACCGTCGCCAGAGCCCCTGCCTAGGGACTGGTGTCGTCGTTCCAGAATAGTTTCAACTAGTGGTACTCTCGTTGTCTGGAGTAAGTTAGAGGATCACAGGATAACCTGGCGAGGTGCCCGTGCGACACTTACTCACACTGAGAACATCGTCGGCAGAATGTATCGACACTTTATCAACAAAGGACAGCTTAGGATTGATCTGAGATATTGGCGGGATGGTGAGAGTTTCGAAGATCGGGAAGTGAAAGTGAATGACCCTCTATATTTGATGAGTAATTCATCCACTCCGGCTCCGTTTGACGTTGAACCCATGTTTCAGAAATGGGGAGATGAGAATGAAGTCTTCACAGTCGATTATTCTGGTCAGAAACATGATGTGGTAGTGCGAATGAGTTGGGCGCTTCCCAAAACCAATCCTACTGACGGCGGTAATCGTGGTGACGAACCGTATGGCAAGCACGCCGCTAAGAATCTCGGCATATCCATTGTGAGGGCGGGAAGAGAATTAGATCTTGATAGTAGTTGGACAAACAGCTACGACCCAGTTGAAAGATGGTGGGGTGTTGAGGTGGAGTTTCCACCAGCGCTAGATGAGATCTTCGGGGTGACTAACAGTAAACAACATGCAGTCGTTTTTGCCGGCATGTCGCAGTTTGACTGGAAGAGTGAAGCTGATGAAGGTGAGAGCCTTCCTGAATTTCGAGATCGGATCCGACAGGAGGGAGATCCCAGAAGCTACCTGATAGACATCTCCATTCATATCAGAGAGCAAATTGCTGCGATGCGCAATAGGCTAGGTGATCAGAACAAAGGTCGCCGGGGCACGAGGCGAAGTAGGCATGACACGGCTACTCCTGCCGACATAGCGACTAAGAAGTACCGCGAACGAGCCAAGGGAGGCTATCAGGTCGAAGAAGACACTGAAGAATTCACAGAAACGGATCGTGACGCGCTTGAAGAAGATCTCAAGACCGATAAGCAATACTCTGAAGACATCGCAGCAGAAATTGCGAACGGAGTCCTACTCCGAAATAGAAAGGTGGAGTTCGTTACCAAGCGTATGGATGACACATTTGCGTTCTTCAATCAGGAACACCACCATGGTGGCTTAACGACAGTAGTGTTCAACACTGATCATCCGATTTATGAGAGGCTGATTGAGACCTTGGAGCCTGATATAGGGGAAGAGTCGGACTCACAGTTAATTGATCGTATCAATGGTGCGTCGGATACGTTGAAGTTGCTATTTGCAGCATGGGCACGCTATCACATGGAAGATGCTCCAGCTCGTAGAAACTTGCGGGAGGTTCGTCAGAACTGGGGGCGGATGGCAGAGTTCATGTTGAGTGAGTCAGAACAGAACGGATGAAAACATGACAGCAGTGCTGGGTGCCCAAGTACTAGAGATTGTAGGAGCAGCAAGTCAAGATGTTGTCATTATCTCCCCTTACATAAAGTCTGGTGCCTTGCGTCGCGTACTTTCGGTATTGTCGGAGAATTTAACTAACACAATATGTGTTACACGATGGTTACCTGAAGACATCGCATCTGGTGCATGTGATCTCGACTTACTGGATATAGTCAGTGCAGTTCGGAACGGTCGGCTGCTGGTCCATCCCCACCTCCACGCGAAATACTATCGAGGCGACCAACGATGTCTGATCGGCTCCGCTAACCTTACGAGCAGAGGATTGGGTTGGAGTACTCCAAGTAACGTGGAGCTCTTAGTAGAGCTGTCGTTCGATTTCATGGGACTTCAGAATTGGGAAGCAGACTTACTCTCATCCGCGTTAGAGGCAACTAAAGAACTCCATGATCAGTTGATACGCGAAGTTGAGCGGCTAACCTCGGAGGGCATGCCAATGGCGCCTCCGGAGATTGAGGACGGTCAATCAGATGAGCAGCCGGCAACTCATTGGGTTCCAACTTGTTCCACACCGGAGCGTTTGTGGGATGTGTATTCACAAAATAATCGGGTCAGCTCAATGTTGGAGAGTACGCGATCTGCAGCCATCAAAGACCTACGATCTTTGGGGCCTCCACAAGGACTGAATAAGCCTCTCTTTGAAGCGTATATCGCCAGCATCATGCGACAGATGCCCTTGGTGGTTGCTATTGATGACCTCGCCACACGCGGACTATCTGACAGCGAAGCTCGGGCTTTAATTGATAACACCTTGGGAACATCAAGGCCCTACGATACAAGTGACACTTGGGATGTTTTCAAGTCGTGGCTTACTCACTTTATTGGATCATCCTATAGGGTGGAAACGGGAGAGGACGTCCTAGTCAGGGGCCATCGTTTCTCTAATGTCAGAGAGTGATAATACCATTTCAGTTTAATGAGGCCGCGTAGTTTTCAGACATTCCCTGCACGTTTCGCCTGATCCACTCCCAACTCACTAGGGACTTCACACGCTCAGGGTCAGACTCCAGTCTGCTCAGATACTCGTTCACAGCAGCCATCTTCTCTTCAAGACTGCTATACACTCTGCCTTGCACCCACCTGCGTACCTCCTCGAATACCCGCTCGGCAGGATTCAGCTCAGGACTGTACGCTGGCCGAAGTATCGTCCTCACTCTCTCTGCGCTTCTGACCAACTCACTTCTATGGCTTACCGCTCCGTCCCACACCAGCACTCTCACATCGGTATGTCGCTTCACTGACAACACCGTGCGAAATATCATCGCCGAACTCATAGAGTCCATCCATGTCCACTCAAACTTCCCGCGTGCAAAGTCCACCACTAGGAACAGATACTTCCACTCGTACACCGTAAAGGGCGGAGTAATAATGTACCAGGCAGGCAGCTCGACATTCTGATGATGGCAGAGTAATACTGTGCCGTCTGCCACCTTCCGATAGAGTCTTTCGAGACACGAAGGAAGGTGTCGAGGATGTACATCGTGGACCTGTATTTTTGTGTGTTGGACATGTTGATACAGATACCGGGAAGCCGCCGTCTGACGATTAGAGCGGACAGGGGCTACGACAGCAGAGACTTCGTTGCTGTCAACGCCGAGCGCAGAGACCTGAATATCACGCCGCATGTGGCGCATAAGATGAGGTGGTCGGCGATAGACAGACGAACCACGCGCCATTAGGCGTACAAGTCCAGCTAGATGGCGCGCAAGCAAGTGGAGTCGATCTTCGGGTGTATGAAGACTGTGGGAGGGTTCCGTCGGAGTCGGTATCGTGGAGTGAAGAGAACTGGACTGTATGGTGAGTTGGTGGCTACCGCGTACAACCGGTGAGGATGTCGATGCTGATATCCGAGAGAGCCATCTCGGAGGGCAGGGCCTCGGAGTTTATCGAGGTGCCTGTGGACGAACTGGACAGCGCTTGGGAGTGGATGCTCAGCTAGTTAGTACATCGGCTTCAATTCCTGTCCTCTCACATGGGAGAAGTCTTGATCTGAGTTGCCAATTCCCTATACAGGCAGAGCGCGTTCGCAAGCTGCATCTGGCGCGGAGTCCGGCATTCGGGCGAGAACAGCTCCGGCGATCCAACGAGGACGCAGACGCAGCGAGCCCTCGAGGTAGCCACGTTCAGCCTGTTCAGGCTGTACAGGAACTCCATGCCGTGAGGCGCGTCCTCCGGACTGGAGGTCGTCATGGAATATACGACCACCGGCGCCTCCTGCCCCTGGAACTTGTCCACCGTACCCACCCTAGCGCCCGGCAGAAGCTCCTGTATCCTGAAGACCTGGGCATTGTACGGCGCGATGATCAGAACGTCGTCGAGCGTGAGCGTCCTTTCGACGCCGCCCTTGTCTATCCATGTCGCCTCTTCCTCCAGGAGCTTGCCGACAAGATCGCATACGCGGTCAGCCTCTTCGTCTGAGGAACTCTGGTTGGCCCTGTGAACGACTGGCAGATAGCGCAGTCCCGCTCCGTCGAGCGGTCCGGACGAGACGATCCGCTGTCCGTCCAGGCCGGGACGCGACCGGAGCTTACCCTCGTAGAACGCTTCGGAGGTAAATGAGCAGATCTCGGGATGCAGGCGCCATGTCTCCTCCAGGAACAGTCCACTGTTCGGATCGATTGTCTGGCGTCCATCAAGTATGTGCTCCAGGACGGACACGGCGGTTCCGTCTGGATGAGTTCCCTGCATGGGCTGGTCTAGCTGCTGCGGGTCGCCGAGCAGCATCATGTTCGGCGCGGCGTGGGATATTGCCAGCGCGTTGGCGAGAGACATCTGCGCCGCTTCGTCCACGAACAGCACGTCCACGGCATCCTCCGCCTCCGGCCTGGACCAGAGCCATGCGGTGCCCGCTCCAACCCGGCAGTCGTCGCCCAGGCTGGCGAAGAATTTCGGATACGTGCCCGCTTTGACTATCCTGTCATGCTCGGGCTCGCTGTCCGAGCGGCTTGTCTTCCTCACGGCGCTGAGTTCGATTCCCTGCTCCTCGGCGGATTCCATCGCCGCGTTCAGCAGATTGACTATGACATTGTGGCTGTTCGCCGTGATCCCGACCCGCGCCCCACTGCGCGCGAGTTCGCAGATCAGCCTGCCGCCGGTATAGGTTTTTCCAGACCCCGGCGGGCCCTGTACCGGCAGAACGCCGAAGTCCGGCTTCTGGACAATGCGCAGAGCGGCTTCCAGGGCCGTCTCGCCAGGCTCGCCATCGAGTTGGGGAGGCTCCCTGAGCAGCAGGCTTCGCGCCACTCCGTAGGGTCCCTCGCCTTCGATGCCCGACTCTGCGACGCGCTCCCCTATTCGGACAAGGGATTTCTTCAGGGCATCAGTCGGCACGATGTCGTGGACGAAAACGGCCTCGGGATGCACGTCGGACGCGGCCATTCTCTTCTTCACGTCCACAGTTCGTTCCTGCGAATCGATTGCGACCAGGGCGCCGAGATCATCGCCGCCGCAGGACCTCAGACTCTCACCGCCTCTTAGCGACGTCTCCTGTACCGGGAAGCGGTAGCGGTGGATGGGAGCCCTAGCGGTGCCGCCGACGTTGCCTATGTACTTCAGTCCTCCCAGCGAGTCGCGCTCATCGAGCAGTTCCTCGGCCGTGAGCTCGCTCAGCCGGAAGTATTCCCACCAGACGGCCTTGTCCTCGCGCCTGTGCCAGTCGAGTATGTTGGCGAGGGTCCACCTAGCCTGCTGTTCGACGTCCCGTTCCTCCTCGCCCGCAGGCACATCCCCGGCGATGCGTTCGCCAAGCTCGGCGATCATCTCCTGCCACTCGGTGAGCGACTCGGAGGCGTGCGGGTCCGGCGGCTCGGGCCTCGGTATCTCGCACCCTTCGTCGAGGAGATTGGTCCGTATATCTTCGAGCCAGTTTCGCAGGTGAAGAGTGGAGAAGCAGTCGTCGCGGTTGTAGGCTTCCACCGTCCGCTTCTGTTCAGCAGAGATCGATTCAGGGTCTCCCAGTTCCAGGGGAACCGTAAGGCCCCAGAGAGCGGAGTTGGCGTCGTGCAGGTCGACCTCGCGCTCGAAGTCGAAGAACTTCTCAAGCTCCTTGATCGAATAGCTCTCCACGCTCGCGCGCAGCGCTCCCCTTACTGCCCGGTACAGGTCGACGAACAGGTTGCCGCGCAGCATCCGGTCGATCTCTTCTTCGCGAGTGGCGTACCGCCCCATCAGTCGCTTGAGCGCCCCGGGCTCGTAGGGAGCGAAGTGGTAGACGTGCATATCCGGGTAGGTCTTCCAGCGCGCCGCCAGCCAGTCCACGAACTCTTCGAAGTTGCTCTTTTCCTCCTCTGCCGAGAGTCCCCATATCGCCCTGTAACGCCAGTTGCTGGAATCGTTCGCCGAAACGTATCCGAAGAGATACTCGAGTCCACCGGGTCCGACGAAGGGGTCTCCTTCGATGTCGAAGAAGACGTCGCCGGGCGATGGTTCAGGGAGCAATGCGAGCCCCACGCCTTCCTCCGGCTCCAGCGTCTCATAGACGGGCTTGCCCCGAGCGCGTCCCTCGACCTGCACGCGCGCCTGTTCGCGAACTCGCTCGTAGCTCGGGGCAGCACCCCGGTTCGGCTTCCATTGCAGGGGAATCGGCTCAGAAGCCAGCCTGGTCGTGGTATCCACGCTCCGCCCCTTCAGCTCGTCCACCTGGAGGTTCGTTATGCCTGCTACCAGGCTGAGATGGTCGTCCCTGCGCCGGCGGGCGTCGCAGCCGCGGCTCCACCGGCAGATGTCGCAGTGCTGTCTCGGGTCTGGATAGTTCGCAGAGTGGCCGTTTACGGCGGCGGCGGACTCGAGCCATCTTCTGACCAGCCTGTAGTAGGCCGAGTAGTCGCCCGTTCGATAGGTCTGCGGTTCGAACCCGGTCCAGGGGGCCACCACGTGCATGTACTCCGGCAGCGCGCCCTGAATCGAGCGCACCAGGTCCGAATACAGGGAGAGCTGGAGGATCGCCCCGCATTTCGTCTCTCTGGAGAGCTTGGTGTCTATGACCTCGTATGACCATTCACCAAGCTCGCTGGGAACGTCGATGCGCCGCAGCACGTCCGCCCTGCCTCCCCAGTCCCCTTCGGTCAGAGCCGCCTGGACTATTATCTCGCAGCCTGAACGCATCGCCTCCAGGGTCGCTTCGACAGCCTCCCGACTCAGCCCAACTCCATCGATGCGCCTGACCTGGCAGCCGGCCTCCTCCAGATACCGCACGTAGTCCTGCTCGTGCGCCAGTCCCCTCTGCCGGAGCAGGTCCAGCATAGGGTCCCTGTCGCCGGGAGCGGCGAGTGCGCCCGCCGCCAGTTGCGTATTGAGTTCGGTAAGGTATCGGCACGCGAGGTGGTCGACCAGGTCGCCGGCCCCGAAGCTGATCCGACCATCCGTGATTCTCATATGTAGTTTCTCCGTTCATGTGGGGATGCACTTGCATAAGTCCGAACTCTGGACTTGCCGTGAACGACCATTGCCCGCGAAGTCTGGTAATGGAAGAGGCGATGGCTGTCCGTACGCAGCGTTCGGATTGAGTCTCGCCTGCGGGTAATGCAGTTGCGCCATGTATTCGAGAGTCAGACATCCGTTCACAAGCGTCTTCATCGTACCATATACAGCCCGTGCGCCGTGCCGCCCATTTCGCTTTCCTGCTATAGTCCAATGTAAGGCAGGGAGCGTTCCGTATGTCAAAGTTGGCGGTAGACCCACGAAAGCCATGAATTGACTGAGCTGCACTTGGAGGCTCGCTATGACGACAGTGATTCATTCCCCATCACAGCGGGACCACAATGAAGACCGAATGCGGCGTGCCATCAGCTGGTTCGATCTCAGTCTGAACACGGAGACGCCCGACGAGGAGTTCATATTCTTGTGGATATCCTTCAACGCAGCCTATGGCGTTGAACTCAGACACCCCGACGCCGAGGGCGACTCCCTCAGCGAACTCGAAAAGTTCAGCGACTTTCTGAAGAACATCCTGAATAGGGACGTGAAGGGAGAGATCGAATCGCGTCTTACCGGGAGAAAATTGGCCGGCAGGATAAACCAGCTACTCCTGAACCATTTCGTCTACGAGCCTTTCTGGAGATCGTTTAGGGAGGGCGCCGGCGATGAGGCTTGGCAGGGGAGGTTCGAGCAGAGCCATGCTCGAGTTTCGTACAGCTTCAGGAAATTAAGCGACCCCGACCCTGGTCATGAGGAGAAGATTCATCACCTCCACAGCGTACTGGTGGAGGTCTTTCTGAGGCTATACACTCTGCGAAACCAGGTGTTCCATGGCGGGACTACCTACGGCACGGGCCGTGGACGCAAGCAGATCAAGCATGGGAGTTTCATCATGGCGAATCTCGTCCCTGTGATACTGGACATCATGGAGGCCGACATTAACGAGCATCCGTCCTCCAATGTATGGGGGGAAGTCGCCTACTCGAGCTCACTCCTTTTCGAATAGAATCGAAGTCGTACCGGTGATGCTTGGAAGACTGCGGACTGCCTACGATGCAAGAGACGGATCTGTCCGGTCCTAGGCGGGGTCATACATTGGACCGCGTCTGGTCCATATGTAAAGCAACTTCTACATCGTTCATTCGTGCCGCTGGTGCCCTCAACGATCCTTTGGACACGCGCATCTTCAGTCTTAGGTCCGGATGATGTGCCAATCTACCTGACTCCCGGAGCGGCATTAGGGCGCGTCCTAGATGACGGAGTGAAGTGAAGCAAAACCGTTTGGGAAATGGCAGTCGCTACCTACTCTGATCCAACCGGGTGTTCAGCAGAGGGACTGTCCAATCGGCGCAATGTTAGCCTAGTCCTCTTGACCGAACTCCCTGAGCCGTTCCCAGAGTGTGAGCGTGTCTTCCTCGGCTCCGAAGTGCTTCGCCATTCGTAAGTACCGTCTGTGCTTTTCGTTGTCCCCGGTCAACAGGGCGATCTCCGATGCCGCAAGTAAGGCAGATGTCTCCTCAGGGTCCAGTTCGAGCGACTTCTCGAAAGCCGACAGAGCTTCGGCGAGCTCGCCGGTCTTCCAGCACGCGGCCCCCAGTGCGCTGTAGTAATCGGAATCTAAGGGCCCACGGTCTGGACTCACGTTTCTCAGGTGTTCAGCCGCATCCTCCGACCTGCCGGTATCGTGTAGCGTCTCCCCGATTTTGGTCCAGGGGAGGATCCAGCCGGGTTCAAGCGCAACCGCCATCCACAACGCGTTCAGTCCCTCGTCGACAAGGGGCGTCCTGCCAGTCCACATGGCCGGGCCGGTCTTCATCAGTCCCAGCGAACAGTGGTATTTCGGGTTCAACGGGTCGAGCCGTATCGCCGTCTCCATCTCGTCCACTGCTTCATGGGATCTGCCTTGCATGTCAAGTTCCAGGGAGCGCCGGTAATGGGAGTCAGCCTCAGAATTGCCCGCATCGCCTTCCCCGGTTGAGTATGATTCCGCTTTTTCACCGGGGTCGTCCACACCGGACAGGTGGGCGTTGAGGTTGGCCGAGAGAATGCGTCGCATCCAGTCCATGCCGAAGGGCCGCAGGTCCTCCCTCCAATTTTCATCCGGTTCCTGTTCGATCAGGGCTTCAAGCAGGGGACTGGCCAGACGGGCGCCAGAGCCGAGGTCAGCCAGCACGGTGAGATCCGCAATACGGTCTTCGGCAGGCAGCCAGTCCTCGATAATGCAGTATGTCGCTCCCGTGTACCGGCGCAATCTCTCGATGGCTTCTTCCACGGCCTCCCTGCCTATGTGCTCGGCCAGCAGGCCAGCGACGTCGCTGATCCAGTAGAGGGTCCGTAGTTCGAGCGCGACGTCAGATACGTTCGAACCCTCGATTCCGTCGGCCAGGACCGTGGCTACCTGGGTGAGGTTGTCATTGGATGGCCGTACACCTTGATACATCCAGGCGTCCACGGTATGGTCGTCCACGTCGATCTTCTCGGCGAGTTTCTCCAGGGTGAGACCAGCCTGTCGGCGCTTCTGGTTGAGATAGTGTCCGCGCGCCTCTCGGCTAGTGCAGATGAGCAATTCCAGAGCCGCTGGGGACGACCCGGCGAGATGGAGGTGGGCGGCTACCCTGAGCGCAAGGTCGACCACTGCAAGTCTTACATATGCCTCCCAGACCATCGGCAGATTGCGGGACAGTACCGGCATCGTCCTTCGGCGTAGGAACGACCGCATCAGGTCCCAGTTGTCTGCATGCCACTTCAGCATCGAGGCCAGCGTTGGCCCCAACTTGTGGTTTTCCTCCCTCACAGGCGATGACGCAACAAACCCGGAGTCGGTCAACACTTCTGCCACGGCCTCAATGATCTTCTCCCTGGTGGAGTCCTTCACCAGGTGGTCAGGATCTGCGGAGAAGTACCGGCGGGCCGTCCTGCTCTGCAGCACCGAGTGCTTGATGCCTAACTTCGAAACCAGCGCTCCTAATATCTGGCCGCTGGTGGGCAGACGGGGGATTGATGCGCGTTCAGTCATATTACCCTCGCTCTCTGTGCCAGTCATACAGGCCGTCCCGCAACCGGAACTTGTCGGGGTCGATTGAAACGTCCCTCAGCGCGGCAGCGACGCCGACCCTGTTTATGGGACGGCTGTAGGTATGTGTTCCGGTCACGTTGTCGAAGAAGCGCCCGGCCGGATCAACCATTACGTAGCTGCCCGTCATCAGGTCATTGCTTTCAGGCACCACAGTGATTCCCGTGGCCTCGACGTACCGATTGCGTGCCACGTAGGAGGCGAATTCTTCGTCCGTAATCGTAAAGTGGTCAATCAGGCCATCATTCTGACCTCCGACAGGGAGCACCTGAAGTAGTTTCCACCTTTCCGGGCGAGCCTTGACGATGAAGGCAACCAGGTTCTCCTCGTGGTTGTTCCGAGTCACCACGGTGTTGATTTTCAGCCGGGCACCGTTCTTTCTAAGCATATTCATGATACGCAGGTAGTCGGTCTCGCTCAACGGACCGCTCCGGGTGGTTCGCCCCATGAGTTTCATCTTCTCCGGATCCACCGTGTCTATGCTCACAGCCACCCAATCGAGACAACCTTCGACGCGGTCCATCCATTCCCGTGTGACGCGACTGCCGTTGGTGACGATAGACGTGGTGAGCTTCAACTCCCTGGCCCGCCGTATCAGGTCAGGAAGCCAGGGACAGAGCGTGGGCTCCCCGCCGGCGAAATTGATTTTGTGGAACCCTGCCGCGGCCAGAGCCTCCACGACCGCCAGACTGTCCTCGCGTGGTAGGTGCCCTTTTGGGAGTGTGTCCTGCCCGATGTCTCGGAAGGTGGCGAAGCAGAATCCGCACTTCATATTGCAGGGCTTCCACAGATGGAAGTTGACGGACGGAATTTGTGTTGAAATGTTCATATTGACCTCACGAGATTCTCAGGGATTAGCCCAAGGGCTTGGCGAACATCGTAGGCCGGTTTACACTGGCCTACAGCCCCAGTTGAGCGGCCAAACTCCATTTCGTACGCAATTGCTGACCACCTGTAATGAAGTTCCCACGAGAAGATAAAAGGTCCTGGCAGTCCTGGTTAAGCAAGGCGCGCCATGTGTAGGCAGCGTCAACGCCCATGGCGACCTGCCGCGATAGATGGGATCGTCCATGACTCATTCATGCCGGAGTTCGGTATGTTGCAGCCGCAGGGAGCCGAAGAGTCCGAGGTGCTGTTCACCCTGACCTCCGACCGCTACGAGCGTCGGTATCTTGGTATCGCCTTGAACCTGGTCCTCAGTGAATGAGAGAAGGTGTTCGCCAACCCTATGGAGACCGCGGCGACGACAGGTAGGATTGTGCATCATGCGGTCATACTCGAGTTCGACCTGCCGATCTACCGGACCAATGCAGCGCAGAGTTGGCAGGCGGAGAAGTCGTCGCATCGGCGAGAGTAATTGACGCGCGGCAAAAATGGTTGTCGCGTATCAGGGGGTGATCCTATGGCTGATAGACGAGCAGGCGGACGAGTTCCTCAAGTCCCGAGCGACAGGGTAGTGCAGCTTAGCTCTCGCAACAAGGATGGTTATTGGTGCAAGGAGCGATCTGATGCTGGAAGGTCTGGGAAAAAGTGAGTGTCTTGGTTCTGGCAGCAGTTCCATATCGAATGACGTTGTTGTCAGGGCCGCTTGGCAGTCGGCTTGATAGTTGATTATACGCAGATATATGTCTATAATGATGCTATGAGACGAAAGAAAGGCAAGCTCATCCCAATTGAGCAGTCAATCCTATGGGCCGCTATGGACCTCCGTGGGCGTGGCGAAGAGGAATTTCATGGTTTTGGGATCGCTAAGGAGATCAGGGACCAGAAGGATGCTCGCCTCCTCACCGGGCACGGAACTCTGTATCGCGCCCTCGGGAGGCTCGTTCAGATGGGATTTCTGGAGAGCAGATGGGAGGACCCACAGATAGCTCTCGACAATAGAAGGCCGGTTCGCAAGCTGTACAGGCTCACGCCCTCCGGAGTAATGGTCCACTCAAAGTTGGTCGAACACAGCGGGCTGTCGAACTTCGCTTTCGGAGCTTCCACATGCCAGGAGAATTGCTGCCCTACATATTCATCAGCTTGGTTATGGGTCTGATTGGATTGGTCATAAGAGCTATGTCGCTACAGATTGTGGAGTCTGTCGTGAATGGATGGGCCTGGTTCTACACGCTGTTCGTGACCGAGGATGTGCGCAAGGACCGCCGTGCCGAAGTTCGTTCCGGCTTATACGAGGGCAAGGTGGCTCTTATCGCCGAGGGCCATGATCCTTCTGCCGCTGCAGTTCTTCTTTTCCTGCAAATGGTGGCTGGCATGAGACACGACTTGGTGTGGGTCTCTCCCCATTTGGCGGGCAAAATCGTCCACAAGCTTGAATGATGGAGCGAGTATCTTCGAGGGGTCGGACCCCCCCGGGATGCGATTGCGGCGTTGAGTACGGGCATTTTCCTTTTGCTTGGGGCGCTTATGCAGTACCCTGACATCGACTGGATCTTAGTTGCATATGCCATTGGCTGTCCTCCCGCAGTTGTCATCTTCCTGAGACATCTCCAGCAGCCCCAGAAAGTTGGTTTCGTCAGACGGGCCGCTCGCGTCTTCACCATTGTGGGTATTGCGATGAGCCTCATAGTTCTAGGTGGTATGGCATGGTTGGTAGGCGAGTACCGTTTCTATGAAGACCCGCTCTTCTATCATCTCCCGTTAGCGCTTTCACCACTTCTATTGGGGGCATTACTTGCCACATCGGAAGGCCGCAGGTGTTTATTCGGCGACCAGTGGAGCCCGGTATTCATTTGTTGGGGTATAATCCTTCTCGTTTCAGTCGGCTCGGTCTTGAAGTTCGCCGCGGCTCCCTCGCCTTGGTTTGAGATATGGGGCATGTCGGCGACGATAATTGCCACGCTCTTAGTAGTCGTTGGGATCTGCGTAGGACTAGCTTGGGCCGCTTGGCGCTATGGGATAAGAGCGGGCGTGACAGCGATGCGAGTGGCCGCAGGAGGAATCCGCCGCCTGATGTAAGTATAGGCAAAGAGACAAAAGCTACTTTTGGTCGCCCACGCCTGGCTCAAGTCGCACTGTGCGTGGCCGGGATGATTCGACAGCGGCACAAATATCTCGCCCTCGACAAGTCAGCGCTCCCGAAAGTAGTCCTTGATAATGGTGTAGCCGCTCGCAAATCCGTACTTGGCTGTGTGGCGCTGCTTCTTAGGTGCAATTAGGTCGTCTTCGAGTATGCGGTTTATGACGCTCATGTAGGACTCGAGCTTCGGACGCCGGGACGGGCACTTCCTGTGGTATCCGGGGGGCGTCGGATGCGAGTGAATCTAGCTCACGGAGTCCCTGTGGACACCGAACACGCGAGACGCTTCCCTGACGCTCATCCCATCTACCAGGCATGCATTCCGAACACGAAAATACAGGTCCACGATGTACATCCTCGTCACCCTCCTTCGAGTCTCGAAAGACTCTGTCCATTCGTGGGGTTGTCCGGGAACTGGGTATACACAGAGATACCCTGAGGAAGTACATGAACGCTGAGAGTCACCAATGTCGCCATCTCGGATAACAGCGAAGGGCTCATGATCTGATACCGTAACGGGGGCGAGTTAATGACATTTAACCTGACATTTATACTGCACGGCGACACCCATTACACCTTTGGCACTTAAGCGGACAGAATCCCTAAGCAGCGACACCCCGCTGACATGCTTTTGCTCTGCCCTTGACACTCCTGCCAATCGATTCGCACTAAGCCGCTTATTTCGATTGAGGCGGTAACAGGGTAGTACGAAACCTATGCTATTGGAGCATACAATTTCAGGCTCCTTCCAGTATGCGTCTGAAATTGTTACGTATCTCAGGAAGTCCCATTCAGCGCGGGTGGTCGAAGGTCTATCCTAATCTCAGCGATACGGTCGGGCTGCGCGGCTATACCGCGACGCCGAAGTGCAGCCAGCATGTCCTCCTGCCTTGGCTGACCGAACGCCAGACGATAGAGCGCCAGCGAGTCCTGCAGCCGGGCCCACTGGTTCTCATCGCGACTCAGGGGAAGCGCCATGATTCGCCGCTGTAACTGAGCATCTCCCGGGTACATCCAGTACGGACTGAGACCGTCAAGCCCGGTGTCATCCGCTGCCGTAGCTGCCTCGAAGACCGCGCCCCAGGGGTCGGTGACTTCCGGAGCCAATGCCGCTGATCGGTGAGCGGCCGCTACATTCTTGCGGATAGCGTGGCCCTTGTAGCGGTCCACTCGTCCCTCACGCTGCTCGAAGTCGACGGGGTTGCCGGGAAGATTCCAGTGGACGACAGAGTGGCACCACCAGTGAAAGTCGATTCCTTCCTGACCGACCGAGGTGGTTGCGAGAACGAACGGCCAGAAAGGGGAGTTGAAGGCAGCCCTGACATCGGGGAGTCGGGCTTCATCCTGGCTACTACGGATACTGCCGTACCGCAGCGCGTACCTGCTCGGGAAAGCGATGCCGGCGCCGTCAAAGTGATCAATGTCGGTTGCGCGGTACACTGACTCCCTGAGTGAGATCGCCCGTCGCGCCGTCTCGGCAAGTGAGATGAGTCCCTCATCGGTACTCGTGTCGACTCCCGACTCTCCGGCGAGGTGATGGAGGTACTCGTCGAGAACGGCCTGAAGTCCGCCGTCGATACAGTATCGAGCGACCTTCCGCCAGTGCGCGCCATCTTCCTCACGGGTATCACTCGAGCCCGCGTACACGGTGTCGAGAAGCAGCGTAGCGTCGGGTCGAGCGAACACGCTACGCAGACCGGACGCGAGGATGGTTGCCGCCCGCCACCGTCCAAGCTCCGTAACGCTGTCGCCCACTTGTCGCAACCGGTAGAGCGACCGCCATGCGACATTTCCAGGCGCTCCCAATCCGAGAAGCGCGCTGGTCTCGCATAGATCCGCTGGCCGTTCGGGTTCCGGGGTTCCACTGGCGAGCGCCGCTAGCATTTGCTCCACATGCGCGTCTAGGGCTCGAGGCACGTTCGCGGGTGAATGCCCAGAAGAAGCACCCGCCATTTCCTCTGCAATCGTGCGGCTCGACTCCCTGCGAAGCGCCAGTGCGAGCGCAGTGCCTTGTTCAGCGCGTGCCGGAGCGAACCAGTACCAAACGGCACTTGCCGTGGAGGTCACAGCGCCGTCCTGACCGACCAGTGGCTCGACCCGGCGGCGCGCCCACTCAAGCAGGTGTTCCACACGCGGCGCCGAGTCGTGTTCACCAGCGGCATCCAAGGGGTCCGTGCGCAAGGCAAGCTCCGGCTGCGGCCAGAACAACGCGAGCGCCGACATCGAAGCCGGCCGGTCATCCACAATCCGATAGTCCAGCCTCGTCGGGTTCGATGGTCGGCTTCCTTTGAAGATCCTGCGATGAACCTCATAGCTCAATAGTGACGCGATGGCTGACGGAGCCGCCACCCAGCTGGAGAAAATCAGATGCTTCGTGACCTCCGCCGACTCCACCGAATCATAGGGGCCGCCGAGCGAATGGTACAGAAGGGACGGGGGCATCCAGAGCAATCGCCACCAGCCCCGGGTGAGCACATCTTCGGCCAGGGCGCGCATGCGAGCGTTTGCCCAGTCGAGCTGCCGGAACTGTTCCACATCGCCCTTAGCGATCCGCTGCGCGCCACTGAAAAAGGGCATAAGCTGGGACCGGCGTTCAGGCTCCTTCATGGCCTCGCGCACCTTCTCGCCGACTCGATAACCACTCAGGAAGTTGAGGAAGTAGGGGGCCGATTTCCAGTACTCGACGGTCAGCGGCGCGCTGACCTCTTCTGCGACGCGCCGGAGGGCGACGTATCCCGCGAAGTCCTCTGCCCGTACCGACTGAACGGTGGACGTATCAACTGTGGTGACTGGCCAGACGCCCGCAGGTCGCTCGGTGCGGGCGATCCACTTCCGAAGTCGCCCCTGTACGCGATCACGAATCTCGGCCGTCTCCTCTCCTGAGAGCGCCGCCTGCCGCAGCTCATCGAGATCGGATCGGAGCGAGTTCAGGGACTTCTTTGAGTTGGTAAGAAACTCCAGGGTCTTAATGAAGTCCGCATAGTGGTCGGTGCCCTCTGTGGCTTCTTCCGCGTACGTGAACGGTTTGTAAGGCGTGGCCGATAGCAGCAGCACTCGCGCGTCGTCTTGGCTGAAGAAGTCGTCCGCCATCTCTGCCGCTTCGCCGCCGGTATCTCGGTCGAGCAGATCCCGGAAACGCTGGAACTCGTCGAGTATCACGAGGTCTGGCTCCAGAGCCTGAACGGCGGCTCTCGCAAGCATGCGGCGCAGGCTGCCAACAAGCCCGCGTGCCGTTTCGTGCTGGCCTACAGTGAGCCTCCCGCGTCCCGCCACATTATTGATCAGGGAGATGAGAGACGCGCGTTCGGGACTCCGGTCGAACTCATCGAGGAACTCCTGTTGAATGCCTGGCTCAAAGCGTTGCCATCGGAATTCAGCAATGTCTTTGTCAAGGAATCTCCGCCAGCTTGACACGCCTCCCTGGAAGATTCGCTGCGCCGCCGTCTCCCGGGCTCCCCGGAGGCCCAGGTGATCGGACAGGAGCACGCAGAGCACCGCGCGCTCCTCCTTTCTACCCAACTGCCATCCGAACTTGAAGGAGGTGGCGGGTGTGAATGCGACAAAGGTGACAGGTTTGCCCCCGCCGCCATGGGTGGGTGTCAGTAGCTCTGGCTGAGTGATCAGCAAGCTCAGCCGGGTAGCGAAATGCTGACTCTCCGAGCCGGTGATGTTGAGCTTGCGGATGTTCTGGGCGGCGATAGCCGCGTTCGAACACACGTAGACGATGTCGATGCGCTTCACACGGTCGTCATCCTGCAGATGTTTGACGGTCCGTGCGATGACTTCTCGGGCTACATGCGTCTTGCCCAGACCCGTCTCATCGGCCACGAGAAAGCGCTGCGTCGAGTCCGGGGCGACGTACAGGCGACGGAACGCCTGCTGAGCCGTCGCCTTCTGAAAGTTGCTCAGGTCTCCTCCCGCGCCGGATCGGATTGCCTGATTCATGCGTCCTCCTTGAGCATCGCGCGCCTCGCTTCGAGAGCGGGCAGCCACACGTCGTCCCAACCCGGCGGGAGGATCATCCGCCCGTTCTGCGGGTGGCGAAGATACTCGACGATTGATGCGATGTAATCTATTGACTCGGGTCTCTCGGACAATGCGCGCGCCAGCATTTCCAGAACTCCCTGGCCGGGACCCGCTGACCAGGTCGCTGATCCATCGCCTGTTGTGAAGACATCACCGCTGCTTCCCGATGCGAATCCGATGAGCAGCGCGAGCAGGCGCAGGAACTTCTCCGGCGTATCGATCTGCCGGGCCATGATCTCATTGAAACGTTCTTCGGGGGCGCCACTGAGCAGGGAGCAGATGACGGCAGAGCGCTCTACCGCCTCTCCCTCCACCGCGAGTCGAGCGGTGAGTTGAATGAACGGAGTAACGTCCGCCAGATCCCTGGGCTGCAACTCGACATCGACGGGTTCACCGGGCTTTACGGTGTGAGCCTCGGCGGGCCGATTGTGAGCAGCGATCATTACGCTCGTACTCTCAGGAAAGCACGGCAAAGCCGACTCGCTCGTTACACGAGGTACCCATATATCGCCCTTCTTGGTAACGGTCGTTAGGAATTTTACGTCTCCAGCTATGTCGAAGATCAGGTCATCCAATGTACGTTCAGCCTTGCCGGATTCGTCGGAATCCGGCATCTCTGAGGGAATGTAGGGCGTGAGCATGGTGCGGAACGGCGCGTCTTCGCCCACAAGCGCATCGACCCCGAGTTTCCTGACCTGGCCAATGAGCTCGCAGAGAAACTCGATATTGCCGTTGCCGCCGTTGAGTCCCGCGTCCGTCGCGTTCGCCGAGCCAACGAAGAGATGCGCCAGGCGGGCACGCTCGATGACGAATATCTTCGCGTGCAGATGCGTCAGGAGAGCCTGGCTCGTTTCCTCCTCGATGTCTTCGCTATAGAGGATCGCCGCGGGATCGAGCTCGTAGGTATCCATGCGGTTGAGGGAGTCGGGCTGGAGCGCGGCGAGTTCTTCTCCGTGCGAGACGAGTACGGTATTCCGTCCGGCCTCCGTCCTGAGCAGGCTCCGAACCACGCCGTCGCGGACGAATGGAGAGATCGCCAGCTTTCGATAACCACTGAAGTGCTTCTGGGCCTGGAACCGGCGGAGGCCCCGGAGCCTTAGCCCAATAGGATGGAAGCGAACCTCGCGAACGCCGTTCGGCAGGTCCCACTGCACCCGCCTCAGATCTTCGGCGAGCGCGTCTACCGCTGCGCGCCGGTCGGTCGGCAACTGAGCGACAGCCAGGTTGGGCAGCGTAGCGATGAAGCGCACAAGCGGTGTGTTGCTCTTCTTCCGCCTTCTCTCCAGCCGCCCGTCAAACCAGAGGAGAGTGTCCCAACTGCGATCAGCGGTGAGGTTGCGGGAGAGGACGAGCAATCTAAAGGCGGGCTCCTGCGAATCGTTCAGGAATCGAAGTGCCCAGACCTTCGGATGAAAGATGTGCCCGGGATTGGGTCGCCTGACTCCATGGACGACATTCTCGATGAGCGCGACCAGATCAGACGGCCATCCCCGGGCGCTGATAGCGCCTGCCTGGAAGAAGATGTCGAACCTTTCGCTCATACTGCGCAGCGCTTCCATCACCCTGATGGGGTCCGGCTGCTCTTCGAATTGAAAGCCCGCGAACGCAAGCGGGACCGTCAGGGCCGACTCCAGATCGAGGGTGAATGTCGTTGCGACGGCGCGATCCAGATAGTGCCCCGGGGGTGGTCTCAGCGCATCGAGCAATAGAGCGCGATTATCAGGGGCCAGCATGTCCATGCTCCCGCCCGTCGGCAATGTCGTTGAGAAGGTCCATTACTGCCGGCCAGCGAAACGCAAGGCGACCGGATCCGGACGCGCCTCCCCACTGCCGCATGAGCCGATCATTGCGAAGGCGTGCCTGACTTCCCTTCTGATAGAGTTCACGCCTCTCAATAAGCTCCCGCGCATTTCGGTCGTCTGCAAGCCCATGGCCGATACGCTCCCGCGTCATGTCAACCCAGTCAGACACGAACCTCCTCGTTAGGGGCGCGCCCGGCCTGCCCTGTCTTGCGAGCAGCGCCCACAGCTTATCCAAATCCCAGCTTCCCAAGTCGCTTGCTTCTACCTCCTTGCGCCAATGGTCAAGATCGGCGGCGAAGCTGTCCCGGTGGCCTTCGTACTCAGAGAGACCGAGTTCCTCGGCGCGTTCGGCAAGGAGGACATTGTAGAGTAGCGCGGCCCCGTGCATCGCGACCGCGAAGCGACGAGCCTCATCAAGAGCGTCCCGAACTCGTCCCGCGGCCGCGCTTGCTTCGGGGTCATCCCAAGCGTATCGCGCGCCGGCCGAGGGCCGCCGTCCCCTGGAGATCAGGAATTGGAGAAGAGTATCGGGCACGGCTTCGATAATCCTTTCTGCGAGCCATGTCGCCTCTTCATACGTGAGGGCGAAATCGCACACGCTGAGGAAGTCATCAGGCGCCGGTGGCATCGATGGATCCCAGACCGCCATGGAACTCTCAACGAACTCGGTTGCGTCGTCCATCTGTTGCGAGACCTGCCGGAGACCCGCGACCTGTGCCGATGTACCCTCGTGCCTCAAGATTTCAAACCGGCGAAGGCTGTTCCAGTAGATACTCGAGGGTAGGTTCTGGACGGCATAACCTACGTAACGGCCAATCAACCCTTCGAGGTCACCTCCGGCCCGCAGCGCGCCTATGAGCCGACGCTCCTGTCCCTCGACCCAGGAAGAGAGTCGCGCACCTCGGTATCCCCGACGATCTCCCTCGCGGTACAGCCAGGGCACAAACAGGAAATATCGCGCGCGGGTGAGCAGTACCGACGTTCCGGGGAAAAGCGTGTCGCTGAGGGCGTCCCTGATGCGGCCGAGTCCGAGTTCGTCGCGACTCTCACGCTGGGAGAACACGGCGATGATCTCCCGGGCCCGACGCTGGTCGGATTCCGAATAGTCAAGCCATGCTAGTGCGGCCGGCGGCATATCCAGTCCCTTCCTGGCAATTGCGTCCGAGATGATCGGTGAGGCCGGTCCAATCTACAGGGGCGGACAACTGTCCGAATGATCTGTCCCTAATTGCCACGATTCAAGGTGAGAATATCTAGGATGAACGGGAATCAGTGTAGATTATCGTACTCAGCGTCTTCAATCTGCCTTGTGGCAAGTGGAGGTATGATCTGCCTCGCTAGCGAGGACTCGAAACTCCGAATGAGGAGACTGACACTCCGGGTATGTCGAGGGCAGGGGTGCTACGTTAGCAGACTGCCTGGTGCTCTGCCATGAAAGATCCGCAAGAGCCCCATAAATGGGAGTTATCTTGCCAAGAGATTGGTGACCACAGCATCCCCAACCTCAACAGAGCTGTAGCCGAATTCCCTGGGACCTGTATCCGACAGCGGAGCGATGCGATAGGTCGAGTCTGTGTGCGTCGTACCCGATGCAATGTTTATCATCGGCGTCAGCATCGAGCCTACTTATGCAAGAAAATACCCGGTATCCTTGCAATCGAGACCTCCCCCTTAGCTGAGCCGCCGCGTTAAACTGGACGAGAATGCTCCGATTTGTAAGAACGGCTCGGAGAATTTCTCGTACGGGAAGGCGGAGTGATGACAACCTAGGCGATAGCCCGAAGATGGCGTCCACGGGGTATCTATCCCAAGAGCCACAGCGGTCTGGCGCAGGCTAGAAGATCCCTGAGTACCTCGAGGCCCACGAGGTCGAGGTGATGATCAGGGCATCTGACAATCTGAGGGCTAAGCTACTGATGCTTGAGCAATAGGGGGCCGGGTTGCGCGTCGCCGAGGTGCTTTCCATCGAGGCTGCCGACTTCTCGCTTGACGCCGTGCCGCCGACTCTGAGAGTACGTGCCGGCAAGGGCAAAGAAAGTGCCGATGCACCACGAACTGCAGGGTGCGTCCAGGACAGCACTCTCCTACGACAGCGTCGGCCAAGGGCGGCTCGTCGATGTTCATCCCTCCACTGCATGGTGCTGGGGGAAGGCGTCGGTCAGGAGGGCCGAGGAACTGGGGGGCGAAAGTGCCCGGGCGCAAGATCGGTACACACACCCTGGGCCACATCCAGATGAATGGCATCCAGACCAACTATCTGAGCCGCTGGCTGAGCACTCGTCGATCCAGATGACTCTCATCTATCTGGAGTTGGTGCCTGATCCAGTGGGAAGTCTTGACCCGGTGCCGTAGGCACATGGAGATGATCTGTGGACTATCTGCATACGGTTCTCTCTCACCGCACCTTGGACACTTGTATGTTGTAAAAGCCCCTCAGATGAGCCAATCTGTGGGGTGGGCGAGGTGGGCGCGTCGTGGGACACTGGGTGAGCCAGCACGCGAATAACCGAATGCATCTTCAGGCCGCTCCGGCTTGACATTTAACACGGATATTACTTCACAAAATTCATACTTGCTGTGGTATTCTTTGGAATTCGGGCATTAAGGAATTCAGTTCGGATGAGGAGCAAAGGATGGAATCTCGTCACTCAGGGTGGCCAGACTCGTTGTGGCCGAATACTCTTCGCCTTTCCGCGCGGCCGCCCAAGTTGATCTATTTTGATCTGAATCACTGGATCGGGTTGTCGAAGGCTTATAGTGGACATCGAGACGGTAAGAACCATAGGTGCATTCTCGATAAATGCCTCAAGGCAGTCAAGGAAGGCAAAGCTGTCTTCCCTCTCTCCATGTACATTTACACAGAGATATTGAAGATAACTAACTACCGACAGCGCCATGACCTTCGCGAAGTCATTGAGCAAGTCAGTCGCTATATGGTGATAACTCCACTGTCGGTTGTTGCAGTCCATGAAATCGAGGCTGTTCTGGATAGGGCGGTCGGTCCTAATCCTGAACCCATCAATACGACGAGCTACCTCGATTGGGGTGTAGATCGGGCCTATGGTAGAGTGGGAGGCATCACGATTGAGTCAGCAAGTGGTGAAGATGTGACCGAAGATTTTCGGCGTACTTATCCCAGTGGCCCACAAGCATTTGACACCATACTCGCCAATGCCCAGCTTGAATTAAACAGAAAGGCAATCGAGGGTCCTACAACGCATGAGGAGCCGCGATTGAGGGCACTGGGGTGGAACCCCGAATCTGTCATACAGAGACATGAACAGAAGGCATCGGATGAACTGGAACAGGTTCGACGTTTCAACCAACACCCGAAATGGCGACTCGGACGAATCCGCGACGTCATCATGGTACGAGAAGTGTCAGTCGAGGTCAATGACATATTTGCCGAGGGTTTTGCAGCAAGGGGACCTAGGGCTTTTGACCAGTTCTTTAACGCAGGGCCGGATTACCTTCGCTCGGTTTATGGTTCAATGCCAAGTTTCAACGTCGCAGTGTCATTGAAAGTATCCCTTCATCGTGACCCCAATCACAAGTGGACAAATAATGACATCTACGACATCTGGGCATTGGCGTTAACAATTCCTTACTGTGATGTTGTAGTGACTGATCGTGCGATGTGGTCCCATGCGACACGTCAGAAACTGCATGACCGTTACAACACAGTTGTGATTTCGCAATTGGCGGAACTCCATTGTCATCTGTGATTGAAGGTACCCTCAAAATGAATCAGACTGTGTAACCTCCTCGTAGAACCAAAAGGGCTGAAGCCCAGAAGAGGAGACACACTGCCCATGAGAAAGCCTCCGAGTCAAGGCCCGAATGGGACACGCTGGAACATTGGCTCAGAGACAGGATGCAGGACCTGGTCCAACACGTTCTCGAAGAAGAGGTTACTGAGTTCCTAGGCAGAGCCAAGTCCGCCCGCCGCTCCGACACAGACAACGCCAGCGGCTATAGGAATCGGTACGCGAGACTCAGGAATCTGACGCTCAGTTCGGGGACGATACAGGTGAGCAGGTCCAGGGTCAGAAACACCGAAGAGAAGTTCGAGAGCAGACTATGACGAGTCCGCCTTCAACCACGCCGACCCAGATGCCCGAACCGACTGCAACAGGCATCCCGTCCACGCCGACAGCCACAGAACTGCTGGCCACACCAACGGCTACGCCCGAGCCTACTATGGCGGAGACACCAGTCCCGCCGACACCCACGCAGGTTTCCACTCCGAGTTCAACCGGATTGTGGCGCGGTCTGGAGGTAGCTGATGAAGATCGCTGCTCACCATACGACGCCGATGACTATCGCTAATCCCAGTCCGTCGAAGACAGAATAGTTGCGGACATGGGTGGGATAATCTATGGACCCTACATGTGTCTTCTTCGCTCCAATCACTGTGTTGGACTGAGTACGCGACAAGTCTCAGACTCCGGCCAGTTGTTTTGTAGCCTAGTGGACGGCGAGACACCCTTAACTTGAAATCATGACTCTGCCTATCCTACGATCTTCTATATGCTGCTCACTATTTCCACGACACACCGGCCCGCGACGGACCTTGGGTACCTGGTTCACAAGAACCCTGCTCGATTCCAGTCGTTCAACCTGCCGTTTGGGCGGGCCGATGTATTTTATCCCGAGGCGGACAGCCTTCGCTGCACGGTAGCGCTTCTGCTGGACATCGATCCGGTCGGTCTTGTGCGGCCAAAGCCCGGGGCACCCGGCGTTGGGGACTGGCTCGGTCAATACGTGAACGACCGTCCCTACGTTGCCTCGTCACACCTGAGCGTGGCGATCTCGACGGTGTTCGGCAGCGCGCTCGCAGGGAGAAGCAGGGAACGACCGGAGCTCGCGGCCACGGCCATCCCACTTGAAGCCCATATCCCCGCGGTGGTTTCCCATGAAGGAGCCGACGTCGTCAGGAACCTGTTCGAGCCGCTCGGCTATGGCGTTGAGATCGAGGCGCTCCGGCTGGACGAGCGTTTCCCCGAATGGGGCGCAAGCCCGTACTTCAGCGTGCGCCTCGCGGCGGAGACCCGTCTCAGTGACCTGCTTACCCACGTGTATGTGCTTCTGCCCGTTCTCGACGACGACAAGCACTACTGGGTCGGCGACGACGAGGTGGCCAAGCTGCTGCGCCACGGCGAGGGATGGCTCAGCAGCCATCCGCAGAAGACCCTCATATCTGAGCGATACCTGAAGCATCAGCGAAGTCTTGTCGACCGGGCCCTGGTCCAACTCCTTGACGCAGGACCGGCTGATCCAGGAGCCGCCGCCATTCGCTATGAACAGGAAGAGGAGCAACTCGAAGCGCCTCTTCGACTGGGCGAACAGCGCATACAGGCGGTGCTGGACACACTCCGCGAGGTTGGAGCTTCCAAAGTGCTCGACCTGGGGTTCGGCGAGGGGAGACTGATCGGCAGACTGCTCGAGGAGTCCACGATTCGGTCGATAACCGGCCTCGACGTCTCACATAGGGGATTGCAGACAGCGCGAAGGCGTCTGCGTCTCGATAGGCTGCCAGCGAAGCAGCGGGACCGGGTCACCCTACTGCACGGGTCCCTTACGTACACGGACAGACGTCTTTCAGGTCACGACGCAGCGGTGGCCATGGAGGTGATCGAACACATAGACTCCACGCGGCTCGACGCCTTCGAGGAGGCGGTCTTCGGAACCGCGCAGCCCAATTCCGTCATCATCACGACGCCGAATGCGGAGTACAATGCACTGTTCGACGGACTGCCCGCCGGAACATACAGGCACAGGGACCACCGCTTCGAATGGACGCGAGAGGAGTTCCAGGACTGGTCGAGCCGGGTCGCCAAACTCCACAAGTGCGATGTGCGTTTCCAGGACATCGGTCCCGTCCACCACGTCCATGGAGCGCCAACCCAGATGGCCGTCTTTACGCGATGAAGATCACGATTCCAGAGTTGTGTCTCGTCGCGCTCGTCGGCCCCTCAGGCTCCGGGAAGTCCCACTTTGCCTCCCGACACTTCAGGGCCACGGAAGTGATTTCCTCGGACGCGTGCAGGGCGATGGTTTCGGATGACGCGAATGATCAGTCCGCGACGTCCGACGCATTCGCGGTGCTCAACTTCATCGCGGCCAAACGCCTCCAGGCCGGGCGTCTCACCGTCATAGACGCCACCAGCGTACAGCCGGAAGCTCGTAAGCCCCTGGTGGGACTGGCGAGGGAGCACGACTGCCTGGCGGTGGCAATCGTACTGAACATGCCTGAATCCCTGTGCGTGGCCCGGAACAGGGAGCGGCCCGACAGGTCGTTTGGGCGTCGCGTCGTGCGCCGGCAGGCCCAACAGCTCAAGCGGTCGCTGCGCAGGTTGAGACGCGAGGGCTTCCGCCACGTGTTCGTGCTCAACTCTCCCGAGGAGGCGGAGGAGGTCACAATCGAGCGGGCGCCCATGTGGACCAACTTACGCGACGAGCGCGGACCCTTCGACATCATCGGTGACGTGCATGGGTGTTTCGATGAGCTCTCCACACTCCTGGAACGCCTGGGGTATCGGGTGGAGACTCACGCCGGCGCTTCCGGAGAAACCGGGTTCTCCGTGACTCATCCGCAGGGTCGCAGGGCCGTGTTCGTCGGCGATCTCGTGGACCGCGGCCCGGGCGTTACCGATGTGTTGAGGCTCGTGATGGCGATGACAGCGGACGGAGTGGGGCTCTGCGTGGCGGGCAATCACGAGTCCAAGCTTGTTCGCAAGCTCCGGGGCAGGAACGTGCAGGTATCCCATGGGCTCGCGGAGTCCCTTGCGCAACTGGAAATGGAGTCCCCGGAGTTCCGACAGCAGGCCACCGAGTTCATGGACGGGCTGATAAGCCACTACGTCCTCGACGACGGGAACCTGGTGGTGGCGCACGCGGGGATAAAGGCGGAGTACCAGGGCCGCGCGTCAGCCCGTGTCCGCGACTTCTGCCTCTATGGAGAGACCACAGGTGAGACGGACGAATTCGGTCTCCCGATACGAGCCAACTGGGCCGCCGACTACCGTGGGAGAGCCATGGTCGTTTACGGCCACACCGCGGTCGAGGAACCAGCCTGGCTGAACCGCACAGTCAACATAGATACAGGCTGCGTATTCGGCGGCAAGCTGACCGCGCTGAGGTATCCCGAAAGGGAACTCGTGTCGGTCCCAGCGGCCAGGGTTTACTATGACCCGGTAAGACCGCTGACCAGGGCTGATCAGCCGGAAGAGACTTCCGTCCCATCCGAAACTCGCCCGGCGAACACCCTCGACATAGACGACGTGATCGGCAAGCGTGTCGTTTCGACCCGGCTCCGCGGCAACGTTACGGTGCGGGAGGAGAACGCGGCGGCCGCGCTGGAGGTGATGAGCCGGTTTGCCCTGGACCCCCGCTGGCTGGTCTATCTTCCACCGACCATATCCCCATGCGAAACGTCGGGACTGCCCGGCCTGCTGGAGCATCCGGCCGAAGTGTTCTCCTACTTCCGTAGCAGCGGCATTTCCAGCGTGGTCTGTCAGGAGAAACACATGGGTTCGCGGGCCGTCGTCGTGGTCGGAAAAGACGCGGCGGCCATAGAGCGGCGGTTCGGCATCTCCGGGGAGGGTGGAGGCGTCTGCTACACGCGGACAGGACGAAGGTTCTTCGAGGACAGGGCATTGGAGGCGGAGTTCCTGGAACACGTCCGCAGGGGTATTTCGGACGCCGGCATCTGGGACGAGCTCGAAACCGACTGGATGATCCTGGACAGCGAACTCATGCCCTGGTCCCTGAAGGCGCAGGAGCTGCTCCGCGAGCAGTATGCCGCGGTCGGCGCGGCGTCCCGGAGCAGCCTGGCGGCGGCCGAATCCATTCTCCGTCAGACGGTGGACCGCGGCATCGATGCCGCCGATGCCCTGGCCAGAGTCGAAGAGCGTCTCAGCCTCGCCCGTCTCTACAGCGACTCCTACGCCCGGTACTGCTGGCCGGTGAATTCACTCTCTGATGTCCGGCTTGCGCCATTCCACCTGCTTGCGAGTGAGGAACGCGTGCACACCGATAATGACCACATGTGGCATATGAACGTGGCCGAGCGCCTGCACCAAGCTGATCCTTCACTGTTCCTCAAGACCCGATATAGAGTTGTGCGCCTGGACACCTCGGATGAGTCCGAGGCCACTCGCTGGTGGGAGGAGCTTACGAGCGAGGGCGGAGAGGGCATGGTCGTGAAGCCGATGGCCTTCGTCTCGAAGGGCAGGCGCGGCCTTGTGCAGCCCGCAATCAAGTGCAGGGGAGCCGAATACCTGCGCATCATCTATGGACCCGAGTACACGCTGCGGGAGAACCTGGACCGCTTGCGAAACAGGAGTATTTCTTCGAAGAGGTCGCTCGCCCTTCGGGAGTTTGCCCTGGGCGTAGAGGGTCTTCAGCGCTTTGTTGAACGCGAGCCCCTCTACCGTGTACACGAGTGCGCCTTCGGCGTGCTCGCCCTTGAGAGCGAGCCGGTGGATCCAAGGTTATGAACGAGCCCGTGAGATCTGGAGGGAGTACAGGCGTCGCAGGCAGCAGGAGGAATGAGACATGCCGCTGCCCCGTGCCTTCAAGGAAACCGTGCAAGCCCGCGCCGCGCGCGATCCCGTATTTCGAGAAGAGTTGCTGAAGGATGGAGTCGAGTGTCTGCTCGCCGGGGACGTCGATGCGGGCAAGATCGTGCTGCGCGACTACATCAACGCGACCATCGGGTTCCAGGAATTGGGTTCCCTGACGAACAAGCCACCCAAGAGTCTGATGCGCATGTTCGGTCCGTCCGGCAATCCCAACGCCCGCAACCTGTTTGAGGTCCTCAGCCACATTCAGGAGCACGAAGGCGTTCAACTTGAGGTGAACGCTGTTCGATAGTCGTTGAACCCGTGGCGCAGGATACCGAGTCATTCGGAGTATCATTCCTTGGGGAGTTCCCCCGTAGCCAGGTCCGACCCAGCCAGTTCTAGGCTTCCGACGGGCGTTATGAGCTCCACTAACAACGGTGTGTCTTTCGACGAGCACACCAGACCATCATTCAAGTTGGAATTGGAAATGGTTCGGTTCCCTGAAGTGCATTGTCAGGGCAGCTATGTCCTGCCAATCGCTTCGCACTATACCGCTTATGTCAACTTACGACACCCAGGGAACCCGCGCCTTCTACGTGGGAGTCTTCTATACATTGGACGGTAATCAGCCTCCCGGCCATCTCTCCGACAAGGTGGCGGTCACCTGGGCCGATGATGAAAGCTAGCCTGTAGCGACGGTCGATCACCCACAACGATCCCTTCCTCTATCAAGAGGGAAAGGAACTATTGACATGGATTCTCAAGAATTGTTGCATTCGGTCTGTGTTTTCGAGTATAATCTCATTCCAGCGTTGACAACTCATATCAATAACAACTTTTGATTAGCACAGCCTTGCCCCACCGAAGGGGAAGGGATTAGACCGAGTTTCAGGAGAAACAGAAGCAAATTGAACGTGATCGCAGGACGAAACAGCCGACTTTCATGAAATTCGAAAGCCCCCAATAGATACCAACGCAATCAAATCAGGACATTCAGGCGCGCCGTCAGGCGCGGAATCAAGCCCCTAAACAAAGAAATATCAGGAGAAAACGTAAACCCATGATGAAAACGATTGTCAGGAAACCCACTAAGACCATTTTCTACGGGACGGTGCTCGCTGCTGCCGTCCTGCTCATCACCCTGCTGGCGGCGAGTTTCGCCGGCGGCCCGGTACGGGCCCAGACGCCGCCCGACCGCTACCCCAACCTCAGCACCTACCCCGACCCCCAGCCCTGCGGTCCCGGCGCCGGGACTGCCTTCATGCAAGAGCCGCACGAGATAACCACCGGCCACTACGCCCTCTTCGACGCCTACTGGCGCACAATAAAAGAGGGTGCGAATGTAGGTGGCATGGACGTGCCCGGTGTCGGTGTCCTGCATACCAACGAGTGTCCGCCTGAGATGGTCGCGACGACCACAACGCAGGGCTTTGAAACCGTAGAAGTAAGCATCCGCTCCACCCGCAATGGCGGGATGGACATCGAAGAAGCCATCATGCACGTGCTGGACACGCACCTGGCAACCACGTCTGAGACCAGCACCAGCACCGGCTATCTGTCGCTGGCAGAGTACCCCGCTGTTCGGAATGTCGCGCCCGCCGGTTCCCAGGTCTGGTGGCTGCGGCTGGACGACCCGAACACAACCAGCACGGACGAGACCTCCGACCTGGGCATTGGCTTCTCCACCCTCCTGCTGGACAACAATGACTGGTATCGGGAAGATGAGGATGAAAATGTTCTGAAGCCCCTGCGCTACAGGTTCGAGGTGGAGCGCCACCCGACCAACCCCGGCGACGTGCCACACTTCTTCGCCTACGAGGCGCCCAAGGCCGACGGCACAGCAGCGGAACTCGTCTGGGACAGCGCCAACGCCGGCGAAGACGTCATGGAGTTGAACCCCGGCGAGTACAAGGCGCTGCAGTGGGTCTTCACCGAGCCCGGCACATACCTGCTGTGGGTACACCTCCTGGGCGACGTCCGAGATGAGGATCACAAGCTGGCAGGCGCCGGCGCGGACTGGAAGCCCATAAGCGCCAGCGATACCGAGACGAGCGAGGTTTATCGGTACACCATCCAGGTGGGCAGCGACCTCGACGAGACAGAGCCGCCGATATTCGGCGTCAACCTAAGCGTTCAGGAGAACGTTCCGGGCGGCACCAAGGTTGGCGACCCGATACCGGTCTATAACGCTGACGCGGGTGTGCTCTACTACGATCTGACAGGGCCCGGGCATAGCAATTTCAAGCTGGATATGGATACGACCACCAAACCGCACACCGCCCAGATAGTGGTGGCGGAGGGCGCCAGCCTGGACTACGAGACGAAGAAGTCCTACGATCTCAACCTCAGCGTTACCGACAAGGTGGACCACGAAGACAACTTCAACCCCTACCCGGACGACGTCCTGATCGTCAGGATAAACCTGGAGGACCAGAGGCCGGGGATGCAGCTATGGGCTGATCCCTATCCCTACTCCGGCGTGGCGGTTGGCGAAACGGTGAACTTCACCGCCGTGTATGAACCGAAGCCGGAGCATATCAGCCAGGCGTTCACCTACCAGTGGGGAGAGTGGATACCCGATGGCGGCGACGGTAAGTGGAAGATCATTGAGCCGCAACCCGGCGGTAACACTTGGTCCGTCTCGCAATCGAGCCAGACGCAAAAGAGGTACCGAGTGTCCGCGGTGATAGTCACGGACGACCCCACTCCTGTCTTCGTGCATTCGAATTATGTAATAATTGCCTGGTTGAACTAGCCGGACTCTTCAAGCCGGGCGACGGTACTTCACCGCCGCCCGTTGAAAAACCTGTCCTGATGCGATTGCAAAAGTCTCTTCCCCCTTCAGGGGGAAGGCGTAGGGAGGGGGTGTCCGGACTGAATGCCTGCGCCCCTTTCCCGTAGTAACCATCCTAACCATCCCTTAGCCCCACCACTTGCAAAGTAAATGACAGTAGCATCCCGCCATATCCTCTTTAGCCTCGTGGCAACTCTGGTTGCCACGGCTGTCGTGGTCTGCGCTGGCGCTGCTCACGCCCAGCAGGTTGACGACTCCCTTCCCCCCCTTGCCGACCTGACTATTGCCTCCGAATATGAAACTTCTGACAGTACATGGCCAATATGGGTGGTTACCGTGAAGAACGAGACCGTCGGGGCTCATCCGGGAATGCATGTCCGTCTCGTAAAGGTGCGGTTTACCATAAGTGATCCGGTCCGAGGTGACACCACGAGTATATGGACCATCAGGAATCTGCTGCCCGGGGGCAGTGTGAGAGAAAGAACTCGATCTCTGCGCACTCGGCCGGCAGCAACTGATGGACCGGAAAAGGTGCCGCAGCGGTTTTATGCCGAAATCATCGAGTCGGACCCGGTGGAATTGCCGCGCTTCCGGTTCAACAATGCCACGGAACACTGGGCCATTGAAAATCGTCGTGAGGTCTGGTTGCAGTCTGCTGGTCAGTTTGTAGACGGGGTCAACCGTTACACCAACGGGAACGTCGGCCTTGACGTCGCCAGCATATCCGACCGGTACCCGCAGCAGGGGGGAGCGACGACCTTCACGGTGGCTGCCAAACATAGCTCTGGCAGCATCACTGGCGTAAGTTCCTCCGACCGAGATCATACTCTGTTCGATGTGCAGGTCGAGATCAGCCTTTCGCCGGGCCTGTCCTTCGCCGCGAATCAGCCGGATGCGCCGTCCAGCACGACGTTCGATGCGACCACCGGGAACTGGGACATTGGCACCCTCAGTTCGGGTGGTAAACTGCCGTTCCCGGTGGCGGTCAACCTCTCTGCCGACAGCCTGGTGGACCTGCCCCTGGAAGAGCGGTGCCTGACGGCGAAGGTGGTCAACTCCGTGCCCTGGTTCGCCTCTCGCCCATTGAAGCGGCAGAACGACACCGCCACCGCGTGCCTGGGCAAGGCGCTGCTGACGCAGGGCGAAACAACGCTGTTCCATTATCTTGACTGCGTCGGCGTCTCGTCCACTCCCTGCACCAGTACGGACATGCTGGAACTGGTGGTGGGGTACGGCGACGATTACCTACAACCCACCCAAACCGTCGTGCATATCTCGGATCCCCAAGGACGGCATGACAGGAAATGGAGGACTGGTAAGACGACGCGCCACGATGACTTAAGCGTTCCTGACACACCGGGAGTTCAGGCCCTCTTCTCCTTCGTGCCGAGTGGCTATACCCAATACCACTTGACGATCAGCGATGTTTCGCCGAAGCAAAGGCCCGGCGCGTTTTCGATTCTGGGAAACGCAATGGGAACCTTTCAGTTCCTGGACGCCGATACAAAAACCTCCATCGGACCAGTGGATCTTGGCGCTAGTTTTACGTCAAATCCATATCCTGCCTTCCTGGTTTTCGGCGCTCTCGGCACGTACAAGCTAAATCTAACCGTCGGGGCTACCAAGTCCGGCACACCCTACCAGAACACCGGCACGTACACCTTCCACGTCGGCCCAATGGCGGATCTGAAGATTCGGGACGCCGGGGCCAGCTCGATGATTCCGGCTGGCCAGCGGGCGTTCGTCATCGAGGCCCTGAACCGGGGGCCGAACCACCGCCCGCCGGTCCAGGTGTCCTTGGCGGGATTGACGGTTGACGACATTCAATCCCACCAAGCTTCGCTGGGCACATTGGCCTGTAACCCGGATTGCGTGTGGACCATCGCGCGCGGCGATAGACGAGGACTGCGCTCTGTCGGCCGGACCGTCAACGACCCTAACGGGGAGTTCCTGGTCGTCTCGCTCAGCGCCGGCGCACCCAGCGAGGTCACCGCCACCATCGCTTTTTCCGACGTCTATGCTCCCTGTATCGCTCCCGATGGTACAGACGCCGCTCCGGAGGGAACCGGTGCAAACGCCTGCACTGCCGCTGGCGGGGACAGGCACGAGACAGATTGGTACGATCCTGTCGTCAAAAACAATGAGGCCACCATCGCCGCGCAGGCCGGAACGGGTGAATGGGTGCTGAACTTGGAGGCGCAGGTCTATCCACAGCCGACCGCGCCCATCACGGTGGTGCGTTGGGACCCGATGGAAGAGGAGCCGATTAGCCGCCGGCCGGTGTCCCACTACGAGGTGTGGGCGACAGATGCGTCGTGCCGGCTGCCCGCCAGTGGCGACACCCCGGAGCGGGCCGACGCCCCTGTCTTCGTGGACTACCTGGACAATCCCAATGAGCAGGTCTGCTACTACGTACGGTCGGTGAACGACCTGGGCGAGCCTGGCTTATGGTCGGAGAAGTTTCGGGCCGCTGGCGGGACACGGGTCGCGCCGGAACTGTCGGTGAGGCCCGGCCCCGCGGTTGACGAGGGCGAAATTGTCAGTTTCACCGTCAACGCCTTCCCGACGTCGGTGGTCGGCGAGGGCCTAACCGTCAACTACACGGTGTCCCAGCGGGGCGACTTCGTGGCTGTCGGCGATCTGGGCCGGAAGTCAGTCCCCACGGATGGCCAGGGAGAGGCGCGTATCCTGGTGCCCACCCAGGACGACAGGGTGGACGAGGTCAACGGGGTGGTGACCGTGACCCTGGATAACGGGGATGGGTACGTGTTGTCGTCGTCGCGCTCGGCCAGCGTTCAGGTGAGGGACGACGAGACGTCCGTGGTCAACTTCCTCCCGAATCAGACCGCGGCCTCGGTCATCGAGAACGTGGGACGGCATGATGTTGCGGTGGCTATCAGCCCGGCGCCGGCCGTCGACCTAACCATTGACTACGCCATTGGTCGCAGCAGCACGGCTGACGCCGGCGACGACTTCAGGATCGCCGGCTTGACGGGCAATTCCGGATCGGTTACGGCCCCGGCCGGGGCCGACCGGTTCAACATTCCGGTGCAGGTCGTCGCCGACGGCCTCAGCGAGGAGGATGAGACCATCGTCCTGAAGCTAGAGGAAGGCGACAACTACGACCTCCACTTCACGGCAGTCACCTACACGCTGACCATTGAAGACGACGACGGGACCGGGGCGTCCTTCGACGCGGAAAAGAGTAGTGTGGGCGAGGGTGAGTCCAGTATCCACAACGTCAGGGTCAACCTGATCCCTGCGCCCACCGAATCCATAGACATCAACTACAGCGTGAGCGCAGGACCCGCCAGGGTGGACGATGACTACACCATCGTCGGCTTGACGGGCAACTCCGGGTCGGTGACGGCGCCGGCCAACGCATCCAGCGTGGACATTCCGGTGCAGGTCAAGGAGGATACCCTGAACGAAGGCGACGAGACGGTGGAACTGACGCTGCGCAGCAGCGCCGACTACAGCGTCGTGGGCGCGACTCGGAGGCACACGCTGACCATCCTGGACAACGACCGGCCACGGGCCAGCTTCGTCTCCGGTGCGTCCAGCTACGCCGAGGACGACGCCGGACCCCACAGCGTGACGGTCAGACTCGTCCCACCGGCGCCTACCGGCGGCTTGACTCTGCGTTACGGCGTCAGTGGCACCGCCAACCGGGGCGGGGACTACACCATGGACAGCTACAGCACAGTGACGGTGCCGGCCGACACGGCCAGCGTCGAAATCCCGGTGACCATCACCGACGACAGCGACAGCGAACCCGCTGAGACGGTGGAGCTGACGTTGCGGGCCGGCTCGGACTATACCGTGGGCGCCGGCCGGCACATACTGACCATCACGGACGACGACCTGCCTGTGATCGCATTTGCCGCCGCGGCGGCCAGCGTTGGCGAGTCAGCCGACTCCTTCAGGGCGGTCATCACTCTGGATCCCAGACCCCACGAGGACATCATCATCAATTACAGCGTTGCCCCCTCCAGCACTGCCACTTCCACGGCGGACTACACCATCGACAACTCCGGGTCGGTGACGGCGCGGGCCGGGGCCGACCAGGCCGAGATACCCATCTCCATCAACGATGACAAGGTCGGCGAAGCCGACGAGACTGTAACGCTGACGCTGCAGCCCGGCAACGGCTACACCCTCGGTACGCAGTATGAGTTCATGCTGACCATTGAGGACAACGACGCGCCAGTGGTCTCCTTCCGGGAATCCGAAGACAGCGTAATCGAGGGTACCCCTTGGGCCACAGTGAACGTTCAGCTGAGCCATCCGCTGACGTCTCCCCTTACCATCAACTACGACACTCGGGGCCGTGCCACGCCCGGCATGAACGAGGACTACACCATTGACGGCTTAACCGACAACGCCGGGTCGGTGGAGGTGCAGGCTGGTGCCACTTCAGCAGACTTCAGGATAAACATCAACGACGACACTGACTACGAGGGCGAAGAGATGGTAGTCCTGGCGCTGACCGAAGGCCTCTATACCCTCGGAACACCCGACGTGTACCAACTGACCATCAATGACGACGAACCGCCACCGCCGGACGCCCGGGTGGTAAGCTTCAGTAATTTCCACGCTCACGGCGGTGGCTTGAGGGAATGCGAAGTCTATGAGAGCTATCATCTTTGCAGGCCGGCGTTCTTAACTTACGGCGGCGATTTGTTGAGTCCGCTGGCCGTGGTCGTCAAATACGTGGGTGGAACGGCGACCTTTGGCAAGCTTGTGCAAGGCGAGAACCCCCCCTTCACTTGGGAATGCGAAGAAGGCGCGGACTTCTGTTTCTGGGGGAACTACAAAGGCCCTGAGGGCAAGGGCGAAACGTTCACGGTAGAGGTGCGGGCCAATGCCGCCGGTGATTGGACCATCGCCTCCGACGGAACCGTGGCTTGGATTGAAGGTATATACTACGTCGATGACGGGAAGAGTGAAGGCTCCGAAACGATTACCTTCCGGCTGGTGGACGGACCGGGCTACAAGGTTGATGGCATCATCGAGTTCACCATTAACATCTTGGACGGGTAGCCTCAAGGCGGCTACCCGTCCCGGACGCAACGGACGAGACAGTCTCCCTTCCCCGGAGACAGTCGTCAAGCGTCCGGCAAGGGGAAGCTCTCCCACCCTTAACCTTCCCCAGTCAAGTGGAAAGGGCCTTTTGCATACCCTTGTGTGTCCATCAGGGGAGAGGGGAGTAGAGTGAATCACTTGCAGTTACTCGACTATTGCAACGGCCGGGGCGCGCGCTTCCAGATCGAGTCCGAGCCCTGGCCTGTCGGACAGCTTCAGCTTGCCATTCTCGGGGATGCCGGGCTCCTCGAACAACTCGGCAATGCCCTCAGACTGGCCGGCGAACTATTCGGAGAATTCGTGCGGGAGGACCGCTTTGGCATCCGCGCTGTATGCGTGCAGACTCGCAAGTGAGTTGGGGCTGTGCGGTGTGATGACCTTGTTGTTCGCCAAGAACGTCTTATTGACGCGCATCATCTCCGATACGCCGCCTATATTCAGGATGTCGGGCTGAAGTACATCGAGGTTGCCGAGCAACATCAGGTCTCTGCATTGCCATCTGGAGGTCGCCGGTCGAGACGGGACAGCCCAGCGCGCCCACGACCTGCTTGAGTCCGGGGAAAGTCGTACTGCGGGAGAGGCTCTTCGAAATGGGCCACACCCATCTCCTCCAGACTGCGCACCTGCATGATGGCGGTGAGACCGAGTAGCCGAAGACCGCGTCGAAACCGAGAGGCACATCATTCAGGGACCGACCCGCGACAGGCCCTGAATCCGGGTGCCGCGTTCTCCTGTGCCCAGCGAGAGCGTATCCCATACCTAATCGGGGCCGGAGCGGGTCCGTATCAATCAGAAGAGGCTTCATCATCTCGTCGAGATAGACTCGAAAGACGCCAAGTCCGCGCGACTCCTCGGAAATTCCGACGAGTCCTTCGTCGGTGAAAACGCGAACCAGCAGACGTCCCGGCCTTCCTACGAAGGGCCCTCGGGCGCGGGATTTTCGGGCGGTTTGAATTGGTTTACATGTATATCGGTTATCTTCATCGTTAGCGCCTCCACGAATTAGAGTGAGGCGAGGAGGGCCTGCCAATGATGCACCGGTGTTCTACCAGACATCGCATTCCCACGCTTCGGATATGGACATAGCCAGTCCGAGCGCGGATGATAGTGGCGTAATCTGCTAGGACGATGGAAGTAGTGGGCGTAACCGTTACAAGAACTGAGAGGAGTAGGTTAGGCGACCTGAGACTCTTTCGCGCGTTCGGCGGGCGACGGCTCAGTGAATTCTTCACCTCGCGCGTGGGCTTCATCTCGTCTGCGAAGCCAGTCAACCCAGGCTTCCCGTTCCGCGGTTCTGCCCTGTTCTCTGCCCTGTTCGCGGCCCTCCGCTCTGCCCTGTTCCAGCGTCTTGCTTCTGTTGCCCCAATCAAACAGTGCCATTGTGAACCTCCTACCTGCTATTAGCATAAGCGCGACAATCGCGGCTGACAGCCCGACGATGCCCGTGTCTTTGGTGAACTCGCCCACCGTAAGCAGTATATGGGACTCGGGTTCTATCCAAAAGCGCAGATAGGCGTGATATAGAGTCCCTGCCAGCCATAGGCAAGGGAACAGCCAGGAGTACAGGCGCTGGTCTTCTTCCAGCACGCTCCATATCGGCACACGTTCGCGCCGAGGGTCTGTCTCTCGATTGTCCGCGTTCATAAGTCGTTGATATTGTAACATGGGGATATCGCGGCGCAATTACGATGAGTTTGACAACAGGCTTTAGGAAGAGATTATTTCCTAGATGCCAAGCGTAACACAATACTCTCGAACCGTCCCTTGCGTCGTGCCTCTGGATGACGGCGATTGGGAGGGGGCACGTTTCAGGGACGACCTTGTCAGAGTCGGAAGGCACCGAGAATCTTGCAGTACCCCTCCCCCCGAAAGACGATATGGGTGTCCCTAAAGCACGCTGTTGCAGTTCGTATTACGTCATCCAATAAAGCTTTGTGTCATATCCCCTCATAGTTGCCTAAAGTCTCCGCCTAGCTAACAAAAGTCCGCTCAGATTCAGTCACGCGCCTATCCCCGCGCCTACGGACCTTACTCACACCGCGTTTCACCCTTGCCCTCTCCAACGGTTCATCGAACCGAACAGACCCATCTCGATAAGCCTGATACGTTCTGTAACCGGGCGTGCGGGGAGCGCGGCTATCGGGGACGGCCTTGTAGGTTCTCCTGCTGATTCGGTAGGTTCTGGACATAGTACGCTGATTATCGCTCTTCAGCGTGGAGGCCGCCAAGGGGATTCTCTGGAAGGGTGGGCGGGTCACTTGCAAGGCTTGGGAATCCTCAATATCCATACTTCTTATCGAAGTATGGTATGTGACGGAAACTGTACAATAGCGTCCGTAATTGGTGTTTTCACAACACAACTTCTTCCGTAGGAAGTAGTCAGGGGTGACGAAAAGCGGATAACGAAAACCCCCTAGGAAGCAACTAGGGGGTTTTGGTAGCCTAAAGTGTCTGTTCGTTCTACTTACCGTTAGCGCATTCCTGTTCGTTCCTCTCCTGTTCCAACCAACGCCGTTGTGCATCGGTTAGGTTGAAATCGGGATAGGCTAGAATCTTGTTGATTCTCCGTACATCCCCCCTTGATTCAGCCCTGTCGATTTTGGCTTGTGATTCACGAATTGCCCAAAGTGCCAATCTCAAACTCCCTTCTACTAGTACAGAGTCCAGTTAGTTTTGACAGCTATGAGCCTGCCCCCACCCCTGGATTCCCGCCTTCGCGGGAATGACGGTTGGCTGTTGGAGTATGACATATTCATATGGTTGTGGTACTAGCGATGCAACCATGCCGTACAAAATTGTTCCTGCATCTATGTTATCGGATAGCGGAGTAACGATACTCCAGACTGCCAGTAACTCCCATACCTTCCAAGTGATTCCCGGAAAGCCTTCTATCCACCAAGTAAAGAACGCTTTTCCCCAAGGAGCTATCAGGATATGGACGGGCGTCGAATGCCGCGATATTTTGAGTACCGCGTTTGACGCTTTCTGCTTCACGGACTGTATGACACCTATGTAATAGGGAACTATATACTTGGTGATCCAAGCTATGTTTCTGCCTGTGGCTATGCCACGAGGCCAGGCGGAGTTCCCACGCCCGTCGCCGGGAGGCCGCGGCCGAGGATGTTGAGCGCGGCGTTGGTGTCGGCGTCCATCCTCAGCCCGCAGGCCCCGCATCCATATCGTTTCGCTCTCCGGTAGTCGGCGTTGACAGTCCCGCATCCAGAGCAGGTCTGCGAGGTGCGCCTGGGGTCCACTCTCGCGAGCGTCCTTCCGTACCACTCAGCTTTGTAGGCAAGCTGGGTTGCGATGATGCCCCAGGACTGTTCTGAGATTGAGCGATTGAGGCCGGACTTGGCCGACACGCTGCGCCCTGGTCTCTCGACCGTGCCTCGGGCGGAGCGTGTCATGTTGACGATGCCCAGGTCCTCTATCGCTATGAGGTCGTTTCGGCGAACTATCTCCGTGCTGATCCGGTGGCACTGGTTGCGGTTCCTGACCCTCTCGCGGTGTCTGAGTCTCGCGAGTTGGGCGCGCAGCTTACGCTGGCTGCCGGAGTTCTTCTTACAGCAAGAGATGCGTCGCTGAAGCTCGGCCACTCGACCGCGCTCGGTCTCCCGTCGTCCGACGAACGTTCCGTCCGAGAGCGTGATGCGGGAGGCAACTCCCATGTCCAAGCCTAGGGCCCTGCCGGTTGCCGGAAGGACTTCCTTCTCCACCGCGTATCCCAGCGAGCCGTACACTCCGTTGGGCCTGCGCGTAATGGTCAGGGTCCTGAGCGCCTTCGGGTCAGGCAGCTCGAGCTTCGGTCTGAGAACGAGGATTGGCAGGCCCCTGGCCTTGACGACCCACTTCCCGCGCCTGTTGGTAATCATGCCGGGCGTCGGGTTGGCAATCTCGACGGTCCTGTAGCGGCGCGACGCCCGAAAGCGTGGGTAGCCTGGGGTCTGCCCTGCCCTGCATCTTCGGTAGAACGCCTGGCGAGCGCGCTCGAGTCTTCTGAGAACGCCGCGGGCTACGCCGAGGCTCACACCGCCCTAGAACTTGTCCTCAGCGCGTATGGCGGTGAGCTCGCGGAACTGTTCGTAGAGCGTTACGGAGTGACCGCAGCGGTAGGCGGCCTTCCAGTGTTCAAGCCCAGCGTTGTATAGCCTGGCGCACTCTCGGAGGGTACGGTCAATCCGGCGATGCCCGTCCCGGCGCAGATATGCACGCTCTTGGTAGACGGCGTGGAAGATACTCATATCCCTAATTGTAACAGAACAACCGTACACCGGAAGACCCCAGGATCACATTATATGTAATTCCCATGTAATATGCCAGTATGGCACTTCTAGCATACCAGTCTGTCAAACCTCTGTCTATTTATCGGCTTGCTCAGAAATGATGAGACCCCGCCCAATCGAGCGGGATCTTAGTTATCGACTAACCGTTCCATTGGGGTATGAACCGTAACCCGTAGCTTCTATTCACTACTCTACATCCGGTTCATGCCCCCGTGATGGTTTCGGTGGGCTATCTACGAGGCGGGTTATTCCCCCTGCCACCGCCGGAGGGACTGTCTGTCGTGCTTAGGACGTTCGCGGGCCTGCCGCCGCCCCTCACCCCACAGCTACCCCGATGCCCACGCCCATGACTGTAATCGCGGAGAATCCGAGCGCCGGCAACTCTTCTGTTTCCCTGTCGCTCTTGTTCACGACCGCCCCCGACCGCCATTGCACTGTCGCTGTAAGCTTTTCAGGCTCATGGCGAAAAGCGCCGTAAGAACCAATGATGGAAAATGTCAAAACTCTAGCCCTCAGGCTGATTGAGCAAATATCGCATAATAAAATAGACTCAAAATCTGGATATGTTTTGTAAATTTATTATTTTTCGAACATAACTGTTTGCCACCGTACCTTATAGGGAGTTGTCTCAACAAAGGTGTACAGCATGAAAACCAGCCAAGTTCGCATCATTTTGGTATTTCTATCGCTGTCTCTGATTATGGCTGCGCTGACTCATCAATTGCGCCAGCGGGTGGAAGCGCAGGATGATAGACCAGTTGTTTCTGTCCACGCCAACACCGGTTGTGTAGCAGCAGGCCAAAATGCGCCCTTTACTGTAAAGGCCAACAGGATTTTGGCGAAAGACCTGACAATCAGCTTGTTTATATCGCGCAGTCGAGAGGTTCTTCCCGGCGGGCCTCAAACTCTCTCGGTAACAATCGAAGCGGGCCGCGATTCAACGACGCCCCAAGTCAACACTCAGTCTTTTGATTTACCTAAGGATCATCCGTCGTTGCGTCCAGGAGCGGTGCACGTGGACATACTCGAGCCTAGTGGTCCGGCAACCTATAGTCTCAGTAGTTCCAGCCGAGCCACTGTGGTCGTGTACCATCCGGACTATGATTCCTACTGCGGTTCCTCCGAATCCTCTGATCCAAACGCGCCAGCGCCTTCTAACTCTAATCCAAGCGCGCTGACGTCTGATAACTCTAATTCAAATGCGCCAGTGCCTTCTAACTCTGACTCACCGACAAACACGCCTACGCCCACACCCACCAATACGAATACTCCGACACCCACGCCCACGCCTACCAGCACGCATACGCCGACACCAACGGCCACAATCACACCCGTACCTGCACCTACCAATACGAACACGCCGACACCAACGGCCACAATCACACCCACACCCACCAGCACGCATACGCCGACACCAACGGCCACAATCACACCCGCACCTGCGCCTACCAATACGAACACGCCCACGCCTACCAGAACGCATACGCCGACACCAACACCACAAGCGCTTCAAAACAACGTTAACGCCCAAGCTCAGTCTGGCACGCCCAACAATGATCCAATGCAAACAGGACAAGCGCTTCAAAACAACCTCAACGCTCAGACTCAGTCTGACTCTCCCAACAATGATCCAATGCCGACAGCTACAAGCGCGGTACTGGAAACAGGGACCACGACACCGGTCGCGGAAATGACGATGGTTCATCCCAATAGGCGGACGGTCCTGGAGTCGGGTTACGCAACAGTAATCTTCCCGACCGAATCGAGAGAGAGAATGTTCCAGGTATCTCTGGAGAGATCGAGCGTTAGCGGTGAGGAGTGCTTCGCCCTATCGGTATACACCGCCGAAGGTGAGATGGAGCGAGACGCACGTCTGATACAACCTGCCGAGATAATCGTTACGCTCGATGCGGACAGGATTGAAGGAATCGGCGGACCGGCATTCGCACTTCAGACATACGCGCTCGGCGGGATCAGCATACAGGTCAATGACGTCGTCAGAGGAAACTGGAACCATCTAGTATCTTGGCTAGACATCAAGAAGGATGGATCTTTCAAACTCAGAGCGAAAACACGCGTCATCCGACCGATTCCGTATTGCATTCGGATGGGCGTGGATTGGGCCGCGCTAGAACTGGTGAGAGTTCAGATTAACGGAACTCCGACGCCTACGATTACGCCACCGCCGACTGTTCCGCCGACGCCCACATTTGCGCCTGCGTCTGCCCCTGTGGATGTGGAGACCCCGAATACGGGAGATTCACATACGCCGTTCGCGCTCTTGCTTGTAGTGGCTGTGATCTCGGTTGGAATATCTCTGTGGCTCTCCAGGCTAATGGCAGAACGCGCCGGACGACGATAGCCAGGATAAAGAAAACCGCCTCCATAATGGAGGAGGCGTGGCTATGAAGGCAGGGCCTGTGCGTTGAGAAAGTATGAATTCAAAAGTGTCTGTGTTAAATGTCACGCCGGACCGGCCTGAAGAGGCATTATTCGGTTACTCGTGTGCTGTTTCACCCAGGGAGTGCCTTGACGCGCTACTGTATTGAGTTGCATCAGAAGCTTGCGGGCCACTGCTATCTCAGCTACCTTGCCGGGTTTGCCTCGCGCGCGAAGGCGATGATAGAAGTCGCGCAGGTCGCCGTCCATACCCATTACCACCCATGCGCAGATGTACAGCGCTCGTCGCGCCGCACTACGTCCGCCTCGAATGGACCTGTTGCCGTGCTTCTTCCCGCTGTCTCGCGACCAGGGAGCCAGTCTCACCAGCGACGTCAGTGCCCGAATGTTCCACCGCCCAAGTTCGGGCAGATAGGCGACCAACGTAGCTGCGGTCAGCTGTTCCACGCTGGGCAGCGTCTGGTACAGTTCGATTGTCTCACTGAGCCTGGCTTTGCGCTTCAATAACTCCTTGCACTCCTCGTTCAGCCGTTCTATCTCTTTCTCCAGCCAGCCTACGTGCCGCCTGGTCGACTTCTCAGCGCTTGCGGAGGCCTCTTGTCCAGCCGATTGAGTTCCCGCAAACGGTCATCCATAAGCTGCTTTCGCCAGCCCAGCGATTGGCGCAACTCCTCGTGTTCCGGCTCTGAGTCCGGTCCTGCGGTGTTCGAGTCAGAGAACACCACGCCGTAGCGAGACAGTACCTGGGCGTGAGGGGGTCGGTCTTCGCCTCGTACCCGCAAGCGCGTGCGAATGAGCGCACCCTGAGTGGATGCGCCATTTGTACGCTGAGCGCCGTCTCCTTCAGCTTGCCGCCCACAGGACGTTCATACCCACCGGTGGACTCGCATACCGCCTTGGTCACGCCTGTCCGCTCCAGGTGCCTGATCAACCAGCGGATGTCTGCTGCGCCGTTCTCAAAACTGAGCACAGGACCTTCAGAAGTCGACACGTCGATATCGGCTACTACTACCATAGTCGGACCTCCGTATGTAAGATGTCTGCGTCCTCCGCACTTGCAGATGCGGGCCTTGTTGCCCTTGTATCCGTTCGGAGCGACAAAAACTGTGAGAGGGGTGTCATGCTTTTGCACGGCGCAGCGTGGAGACTATTCCTGAGCTCGCCCAGTCATTTACGACGCACCCCTCTCACACGGACCTCCAAACTGCCACATCTGAAGGTCTCCGACAACATACAAATCATTGTCGCGTATCATCGCTGACCAGGTAGAACGCGAACAGCCGCCTGGTCGCAAGGATTGGGGTCAGATAGACCACGACATTGAACGCGAGATTTCGGATGAGCAGGTTCCCCTTGTTCCATCCGACGGCGCTGAAGGTGCCGATAACTACGCCTCGCCGACGCCGCAGGCGACCGACTCCAAGGTCAGCCTCTTGTCATAGGCGATGCCGACCACCATGACGAACAGCTCCAGGTCGTCCTCGCTGTGCCTGGGATGTGGAAGCAGCTCCACCGCGAGGAAGGCGCCCCACCGGCTTGTCCTTGACTTTGGAGTCTCCAGTAACAGACCATCGGTGCTCAGGCACTCCGGGCGGCCAGTATACTGGTCGCCACTTCCCTCGCCTCGTCGATGGTGCCCACAATGTGCTCAGGGGGTATGTGCCTCAGAATGTCAAGAGCGCTCAGGCTGAGTGCAGGCAGCCCTGAAAGTCCCATTACAATACACTCAACGTCATGGAGCATCGCGGTGTCGATCATTTGCTCGATGACCAGGGCCGCGCTGTCATCTATGTGAACGGTGTCAGAGAAATTGAGTATCACAATTTCGTGGCCTCGGATATCTTCCCCAATGGTGTCAATCAGCTTGCCGGACGACGCAACGGTAAAAGCTCCCCTGAGTGCCACCATACCTACCCGGGCTGAAAAGAGATCGGTGTCCTTACCCTCCAGCCCTTCCTCTTCTCCCACAGTGCCAAAGAATGTCCAGTCCAGTATGGGTACTGACATGACACTGTCTAGCTCTAAGCGTTCGAACTGGCGCGCGCTGGTCACGGCGGCGGCTATCATGCCTACAGCCACGGCGGCTACCAGATCAAGGAACACGGTTAGCCCGAAAGTAAGCAGCATGACCACCAGGTGCTCCCGTTGAACCCGGTGCATCCGGGTGACGAACCGCCAATCTATAGTGTCCAGCGCGACTTTCACCAGGATACCGGCCAAGACTGCGTTGGGTATCAGGGAGACGTATTCTCCCAATGCCAGCACCATCAGGGCAAGAATACCGATGGCGACCACCCCGGCGACGAGGGTACGTCCGCCGGCCCTGACGTTCGCCACCGTGCTGGGAGTGGCGCCGGACCCGGGAAGGCCCCGGATAAATCCGGCGACGATGTTGCCCAAGCCTTGGGCCAACAACTCCCGATTCGGATCGTGCCGGGTGCGTGTCATCGAATCCGCTACCAGCCCAGTGAGCAGGGTGTCCACGGAACTTACGAGGGCGATGACTAACGCCGGCTCGATGGCGCGGGCTATCCCGGCTGAGGAAATGGCCGGCAGCTGGAAGGTAGGTAGATCGGTAGGAACGGCACCGATGACCGGCACGTCAGTGAGCCAGAAGACTCCCAGAAGCGTTCCTGCCAACAGGGCAACCAAAGTTGAGGGAAGGTACTTGTCGAATCGATTAGGCCAGAATAATCCAACGGCCAACGTTACCACTGCAATGCCCAATGCACCGATATGGAACTGGCTGAGTATCTCTGAAAAGTTTCGGAGGGTAGTAATAGTTCCTCCGGGTGCGGCCGGCGCTCCCAGAAATGGTAGGCTCTGTCCCACTATGATTATCACCCCGACCCCGCTCATGAACCCTGATATTACCGAGTAGGGAGTGTAGTTTACGAAGCGACCAATTCGCATAAGGCCAAACATTATCTGGATTAATCCAGCCAGTATGACTATCGTGAAAGCCTGGCCGATGTCTTCCGCGTGGGCGGCCACGATGACCGCCATCGCTACGGTCATCGAGCCTGTGGGCCCTGATATGAGAGACCGGGTTCCGCCGAATACGGCGGCAAAGAAACCCACCGCGATGGCCCCGTAGATTCCAGCAGCAGGGCCCAGTCCTGCCGCCAGTCCGAAGGCCAACGCAACCGGCAGACCCACCACTGCCGCGGTGATGCCCCCAAGGACGTCACCGCGGAGGGTGCGCAGGTCATACCGCAGGTTGGAAGGAGCAAAATTATTCAGCAAGAAAGTCATGCCGGTAGCGTCCAGTCAGTGGTGTAAGAAGGGGGCTGTGATAGAGACCGACTATCCCGTCATTGGTAGTGTCTCAGTTTGAGAAATGAGTTGCGTGTAGGGTAATGGTCAGACGTAGTTGGCCTTGCCGCAACCATTACACCAAACCCTCGTGGTCGAGGACCACATCCGGGCCTTCTCGTCCAGTCTGAACCCCTCGGAGACTGCGGTTGCCTGATGGTCCTTGCCTGTTCGCCAGCGGAGTCCGAAGTTAGTCCTGAACTGCACATTCCCTTGCGTCCACAGCCCAAGCACTTGAAATGTACGGTGTTCGTTCTATTGCTCATCGCTGTACTTGGCCTCCAGCAGCCGAGCCTCGACGTGGTGTAACAAGTCGGCCTTCGAGAGAGATTCTGCCCCAGGCACTCCCGCCCCCGCTAGGGCCAAACGGAGACGTAATGCCGCATCTATCAGAGGATCGAGGTCATAGTCGTCAGTCCGGACATACGAGGTCCACTCGAAGGCTCCCGCCTCGGACGCTTTGTCGAATTCGATTCGGTATGCATCTCGGGCGTCCCTGAGTTCTTGGATCGGGTCTGTGGGCATAGCTTAGCCTCCGGCATATCTCCATCGGTAACGTCCGCCTTGGGTGCGCGGCATTTCCTGTACGAGCCTCTTGCCTTTCAACCTGTACAGGAACGCACGTACAAGGTACTGCCTCATTGCGTAATCAGGGGAGAGATCCAGGCGATCCGCAATCTGGTCTGTCCGCAATGTCCCTGGGTGTGCTTCACGTAGAACGTCCAGAATGACTTCCAGTATCATATCCTCACCCAGCTTGAAGAACTGGTTGCGTTGCTGAATATCCATAGCTGGCTACTCCCTCGCTCGTGTGATGTCGCCCGGGATGAGGCTTTAGAACCTATCGAAGAACACGTCCAGGGCCCTCTGTCCGGTTTGCATCTGCAACTCGGTCGCAAGGATCATGTCGCAGGCCCGATGCACTACCCACTCCACCTCATCGCTGCGGATCTCCGGGTGGTTGTCGATCTGGAACTCCGTGCCGTCCGGACGAATTACAACCTCGAGTCCATTCTGGCTAATGATCGCCAGAAAATTGCCTCTCCGATACATCGTGAATGCGGTATCTTTGTACGTGAAGGGCTTTTCCATCCCTGTCATTATTTGTTCCTCCTAAGTTAATTCGGTAGTTACCCTAGCATAGTCAGAAGTCAGGATGGTATGGGCATGGCTACTCAACCCCAACGCGACAATCCTCGATGCTCTCACGAATCTCTGCTGCGAGAAGTTAAGGGGTTCAAGGAAGCGTTTGCTGATATGTCTCCACACCGCGTCGAAGTACGTCAAAAAGTCGACGAACAGCTTCTTCGTCTTGTTGGAGGGTAAGCGGTTGCAACCGAGACGTGTTCTCGATGCGGTACTCCATTCCCTCTAGGAAGCTGTCTGTTGTGCGATCCTCAATTGAAACATAATCCATCAGCGCGATGGTTTCAGCCAGGGCATCCATGAACGCCGCTGCCACGGTCGGCGGAATGTGATTGGTTTGAGTCACAATGGGCTCCTTTTGTAGTAGAGTGATCTGTGTCAGTTCACAGAGGCGAATCTGGAGAACTGATGCTGTATCCAGTCCCGGTGTTCGTACAGGCTGTCGAGGCTGTCGAGCTTTATGATCGATTCGCCCCGGACGTTCATTCTCAAGTAGTCGGTTCTGACGTTGAGATAAAACACGAGGTTCCCATAGTCGTCAGTGTCCCTGTCGTCGTCCAGTAGCATCACGCTCGAGTGGGCCTTGAACGGGCGTAGTTCTATGCGCCAGGCAGGGACGGTGGCGGCGACAATCTCCCGGATAATGCTTAGGGCCTCGTTTTCCGCCTGTGTGAGTTCCGGCCTGGCGGAGTCAGAGGAATCGTCCATTTCAGCCTCGTCTTGGACGTTCAGGCTATTGTCGGCCTGATTGAGGGCGGACTTGAGCTTATCCTCGACAAACTCACGGATGTACTCATTGAAGGGGCTCCGGACCAATGGTTGGAAGTCTTCGAGCACCTTTTTTTCCTGGTAAGTGATCCGGTGTGGACCGGTCGGACAATTAGTCGAACAAATTCCGAGGAAGGGTTGGTTCGCTCACTGTCGAGCCTGGTCTTGATTTCCGCCAGATATTTCAGGCGGCGGGCCTCGTCGACCATTCGGTCTTCGTTGAAGTCGTCTTTTGTGAAGTTTTTCAGTTCCCTCACGTCCTGTTCGGAGAACTCGAGCATGTCGAACTCAATGAAGGGTTTTTCGTCCATGAGGTTGGACTGCTCGGTGTCGGAGAAAAACCGATAGACAATTCCGTCGGTGAGTATTCCGAACTTCACGTCGGGCGCATGGAAGTATCTGAGTAGCTGGGATACGTTCTGGGTATTCAGGCTGCTACCTGTCTTCTTACACTCGAACAAAATGATGGCTCTGCCGTCCTGCATCAATGCGTAGTCGTTTCTTGGTTCCGGTGTCCGCCACGAACTCCGGGACAACCTCGGTCGGTTCGTAGATGGAATATCCGAGCATGGCGATGAACGGGAGGACAAGCGCGTGCTTGGTGGCTTCTTCTGTCAGTAGGTGTGGTCGTCTTCGGGAAAATTCGGATGATCTGGTGCGTACTTCGTCGATAAAGTCCATTGTGGACCTCCTGTGGGCTATAGTGTAGAAGCTCTTTCTTTTTAGTATTGAATTCATCCTGGGTCAGGTAGCCCTGCTCTAGGAGGTCGGCAAATTTCTGAATCTCGTCCGCTACGGATGCCGGCGAGGCTGGGGCTGACGGACTTGCTTGACTGGAAGGTAGCCGCGAGCGCACAAGGTCCGCGAATGGTTTGACCGTATCTTTCGGCTGAACATTCTCGATTCGGAAGTGCATAGACCCACGGCCAGTGATGCGGAATCCTGCCGCCAATAAGCCGGTGCTGTACATTATTGCTTCAATGTTGGAGTAAGGCATTTCAGCCACCTCTGAAGACCCGAGGACTCCCTTGTCCAGCATCAGGATTCGCCTGTCAGTCGCCACTATGATCCCGCGATGGAGCGTCGTATTCGGATTCGCCTGTCCGAGGTCCGGGCCAAAGGAACCGGAGAGAACCCCAGCAGGTCCTCGTCCTGCTCGATCAGGTCATAGAGCATCTCTCTTTCGCCTGGCGTTCTATCGAATGGTGGCGCTATGAAACTTTTCCATTGAGTGTCAATGCGGGCACGATGATTCTGCCCGCCCTGCGATTTCTGGCTCACCTTGGCTGTGATACATCGGAGCAATAGCGGAATGGTAGGGTCGTTCTTCCTGGTCTTCAGTTCGTAGTTCTGGCCGCCGTTTTCCGCTATCTTCACCTCGTGGAGAACAGGGTTGTCTGCACTTTCAGAGAACTCTGAGACATTACTGTAAGGAACCTCAGTAGCCTCACCGGACCCGAACACTCCCTTTGAGAGGAGTAGTAACCGTTCGTCTGTCGCTACCACGATTCCGTTGCTGCGCTTCATTCTCCGTGCCTGGCTGGCCTGACGGCCAATCTGAACGGCCATGACGCATAGGAGGCTTTCGCCAAGGCTGACTACGTCGTATAGCATAGCGTGTTCGCCCTTATGCTTGTTCTCACCCCAGCTCGGATTCAAGACGTGCCATTCGTCATCAATGCGTTGCTTGTGCCGGTGGGTGGTACTCATCAGGTGCCCCTCGCTATGACGCTGTATAGGTGCCTTGCCACAGTACACGGGAGCAGAGGTCTCGACGAGGGGCGCGGAGATGCGCCCTACGCCAGAGTCAGAAGAAAAAGACCTGAACCTCTGTTCACCGATACTGTGGCAAGGCCATGCTATCACACTGTGGTCGCGGACGGCGAGGAGAGCCGGAAGTTAATCGAGCAGAACCGCAAACGCATCGAACAGAACGACGCTATTCTGGAGGAAGTACGTCGTGAGAACCGCAGACTCGCCGTATCTGGATAGCGATAGCTCGGAAGCAAAAACTGTTCGACGAGGAGTTCGAGGATGTGTTCGGCACGGAGAAGCGACTATGGACATGCAGCAACGCATTCAGATTTTCAATTTGGGAGAAGGTGTGGTCTTGGAAGTCATTCTGGACATTCTACGTGAAGCCTCGCAGGAATAATTGACGACAGCCCAGGTTGCGGATCGCTTGAGCATATCCAAGCTCTATCCGACTCGTAGAGACGTTATCCGAGGATTACTGTACAGGTTGCGGGACAGAGGGTTTGTACAAGAACTGTCGCGTACCCAAGACAGGCGATACAGATGGCGATATAAGGAGGAGGAACAGCGTGTTGCCCGCGTGGAAGAACGCCAGGACAGACTTGAAGGCATTGTGCTGCCATGGGCGAACTGTTGATTGAGACACGAGAAATGGTCGTAGAGATGCGTCGTGAGAACCGCCAGACTCGCCGTATCTGGATAGCGACAGCCCGACACCACGGCTGGCCGGAGGACTGGCTGGACAGGGACGATCTGGACAGGGAAGGAGATGCCTAATGAGTACCGGTCAACACAACCCCAGAATTCGGCAGCCTGAAAGCATATGGGTGTTCAACAAGCATGTCATAGAATCTTTGGGCGGACGCTACTCATTCGAGGGCGCAACTCCAGTGGAAACCGACCTGTCCACATTTGACGTGATTCTGTCATTTGTCGAAGAAGACGGTCAGGGTCGCAAGATAATTGCACTTTCATGGGATGATGCCTAGAATCTAGCAGGTGAGATCAACGATCAACTCAATCCCGACTACGGCCTATATTCATAGCGCGGAGGGGTAGATATGCAGCGAGACAAAGCCTTGATACTGAATATACTCCGTACCATCGAGGGATCGAAGAAAATCCAATGGTCAGGGTCGGAGATCCTCAACGTAGTCGCTGGCGATGCCATTGCGAGCTATGCGTTCGTGTCTCATCATGTGGACCTCTGCGTTGACGCCGGGTACTTGGTGGAACTCTCCCCCAAGAGTTACCGTCTCGGAATGGACGGATACGACTTTGTAGAGCAATCGCGCGGGCTCGTCTCGGAATGGGAATGGAATGGCTTGTAGTCGTGGCACAATGCATGGCAGGAGGCTCCAATGGCCGTACCTGATCAGAACTCTGAACCTATTCTGAGATAAGTGTCGGGAGTCAGAGAGTGCGGGTACTGCGGGAGTTCTCGCAAGGAACGTTACGAGCTCGACCATATCGTGCCCAAGAGTCTTGGCGGCTCGGATAGGGCCAGCAACCTGGTGGTGTGCTGCCGTGAGTGCAACGCGAACAAGGCGAACAGGACCGTGGCTGAGTTCTTAACGGACAGACCTGCCAAGCTCGCGGCGGTACGGAGGATTCAGGGTTCGTCGCTCGCAGGAGCGGCACACCTGAATGTCATCCTGCCGGAGCTTCTGCGGCGACTTCACGCAGGCGGATACAGCGTGAGTGGCCACGATTCGTACACCACGTCATGGACTCGCCGGAAGCTGGGGCTGACCAAGACCCATGCGAACGACGCTCTGTGCCTGGGAGGCCCGGACAACCTCTGCCTGTTACCCCATCACACGATGGTTATTCAGGCCACCGGCCACGGCGACCGGCAGATGCTCAGGCCGCCGGACAGACACGGCAACCCACGCGGCCGGGGCTATCGCGATTACTGCGCGCTTCCCAGGCAGCGACAAGGCTACACCAGTTGCCCCGGACACCGGGACCCCCGACGGCGGCTGGGCAGGATAGCTTCGGGCGATCTGGTCAGGCTCTCTCACCCCAAACACAGAATCCTCACCGGATACGGCGCACTGGACAAAAGAAAGAGCCGAGTGGCTCTGACTAGCGGCGGCAGAGTGGTTAGCGTCAGGATATCCCAGGCCCAACTACTCGGCAGAAACCACGGATACCGGCTCCTCACCAGGCCCGATTCAGCATGAATAGATTTTGTGCGGAATTCGGACTTTTTGTGAGAACAGGACATTTTGTACAAAGCGTACTGATCCATTAAATTTGCTACCTGGCAGTAACGGCTCCGAACCCAACGATGGGCGGTTGGCTTGAGGGCATAGGCGCAATTGTAGTCGGGACATCGGTCATTGGGATGCTAGGTGTCGTTATTCGCCTTGTAACCTGGCTGTTCAAGGGTTGACACCCCACACTCCCCGCAGTACCTTGACTGAAACTGGTAGAATAAAAGTGGCGGCAAGTCTCTTAACAGCAAGGTGCCCCGCGATACGATAATAGTGTCGCAAGGGACATCAGGGAAGGAGAAAGCAGATGCCCAAAGGTCCAGACGCTATGCAGAAAGCTGTTCGCGTAGGCCGGATCGCCACAGAACAGATGCCGAAGGACGGCAAAAAGGTGGCCAAGCCAACGCTTCTCTCCCAGATGATTCAGGAGACCGTAGCGGGGCTCGAACCCGCAAACGAGTGAGATTATTCCAACCCTAGCTTGGGAGTGCCAACCCAAGCTCGCTCCTACATTCGTCATACGGTCCTCCAATCATAGCCCCCGGCCACTCACCCGTTGGTCGGGGGTTTTCACAGAAGGAATAAGCCATGACCACCAGTGAACGGCTCTCAGCAGTAGAGGACACTCAGGTTCGTATCTTGGGACTAGTGGAACTAGTCACCACTTGGATTGCCGAAGATCGCCAACATATCAGGAAGAACGACGCTATTCTGGAGGAAGTACGTCGTGAGAACCGCCAAACACGGCGGACCTGGATAGCGATAGCACGTAAGCAAAAACTGTTTGACGACGATGAGTTCCAGGACGTGTTCGGAAAGGAGTGACTTGATGGTACTCAAAATGAACATCAAGCTGGAATCGGAAGGCGAGCAGAGTCCGGTATTCATCCAGCACAGAAGCAACCTGGCATACCCGATCCGCTTCCGCATTGGCGACCCTGGTAGTCCAGGGACCCGGTACACGAATCTCAGCCCATCGCAGGCTCGTCAGGTTGCTCAATTCCTGATTGCGGCGGCTCAAGGAGGGTAGTGATGTCTGAGTGGCTGAAGAGCCTCAATGATGGAGGTGTTATTGCCACGATTGCTCTTTTCGTCGCCATCACCGCTGTCTTCCGTAGCTCACTAGAGCAGGTCATGCGACGGATCAGGCGCACTGTGGGTATATGGACCAGACGCCGTAAACCATGGATGAGGTGCCGTCTGTTCAAGCAACACGCATGGATAAAGTTCCATAGTCCGACAGGGACCGTCCAAATCCTGGGTTGTGAGGTTTGTGGAAAGAGTACCGAATAAGGAGGGAATTATGGCTACCACGACAGATCAGATCGCCACTAAGGCTGATCTGATTACGCCGAGAGCTTCGCTCAGAGATGAAGCGGATGATCCGGGAAGCAATAGATGAGATCAACGCTGAAACCTCTCGGGTTGTCGGTGAAGCAATCATAGCGTCCGAGGAACGCATGAATGAAAAGATCGACAATCTGGGAAAGTCTTCTGCCGAAACCATGACGGTTATAATCGAGGCGATACAGGAGACGAACGCTCGGATCAATCAACGATAAGTTCCGGATGTGGGCCAAGCAGACGATGATTCGCTAACGACTGTGGGAGTAGCCATCTTCGCTTAACCGACGCCGACCCTCATGCGCCTGATCCTGTCCACGTCTCCGGCTCGCACCCGGGCCAGCATGGTGGCTTGATAGGCTAGTGTGGACAGCGCGACGTGTACCTCGAGCTTATCCCGTCGGAAATACTGATGTCGGTTCAATAGGCGGGACCGCTTCATGCTCCCGAACATCCTCTCGATGATCTGGCGTCTGTTATAGAGAGCCGTCCACTCCGGACCCGCCCGGGCGACCACTCCGAGCACACGGAGGTTGTCCCGTGGATCCTCCCAGTGCGGTAGCCAGTCGCAGTATTTCATCGCTCCATTGCTCTTGTTTTTGAGTGAACAGCCGGCAGGCGGGCACCGGAACAGATGGTGGCCCGTTTCAGGGTCCGTCCGGATGTACTCCATCGGTGTGGTACCGTCGCTGCATACCAGACGGCCTTTTCGGTCGTACAGACCGTCGTAGAGCTTGTCGTCAGCCGTCGGCTTACGGATGCGGATAACGGAGCGATACCCTGGCTGACGAGGAACTTGTGGTTGGCCTGTGAGTCGTATCCGCGATCAGCGAGCAAATGGCTTGGTTTTAGCCAGCCGAACCTCTGGTTGGCCTTCCGGACAAGTGTGGGCAGTTCTGGAGAGTCATTTCGGTTGGCAGGTAGTATTGTGTGGACCAGCGGGACTCCGTAGACCGCATCGTTGAGCGCATGTAGCTTATAGCCGAAGAAAGGCTCCGTTTTCTCCCCGGCCTTCTTCCCAGTCTTGATCTTGGTGGTTCTGCGCCCCAGGCGGCGTCAGGGTCCTTGACGTCCGACCGGTTGGGATTGGCATACGCTTCGATGTCCGTGGAGTCGACGGCCACGCCCTGTCCGAGCCCCGGCAGTTCCTCCCGTAGTTTCTCGACCATCTCGACCGTGAAGAGCTCACAGGGATCCGGTGTAGAAGCCATGCGGCTGAAAAAGCGGCTAAATGTGCTCTCGGACGGAATGTCAGAGTCCAGCCCACATATCTCCCTCAAACGAGGGGATTGGCGCAGCCTTTCGATCAGGCCGACGTTGAATCGTTCTCCCAGCAGGTACTTGACGCAAAAGGCACGGAACATGGCCGACGGCGAGTATCCGGGCCTGGTGTTTCGACGGGAGAGTTCTATGTCCCGTAACATGGCCTGAACCGACGGCAGGGACTCACAGGCGTCCAGTGCGGAGGCTAGGAGACCGTATCCGCTCTTGGGGACGAGCGGCAGAGGCAACTGCCGCGCTTTGACATCGCGGACGCCTCGTGTATAATTAACAGTAGCCGTAGGTAGGAACATTCACACCAGAACCTAGTGGCTGTCGGGTTCCGCGAGTTTGCCGCTCCGGAGCCCATTTCTTTAGCTTTTGCGTACAGTCACCCTACTATATTTGTTCTAAAATGCAACCAAAAAGTGGGGTTCTGAGCAGATTCCCCCGTTGCGTTATTCGTGGTCCGTCTTGCTTGGTTGCGTGATAATTCCCCTCATTTCAGACGGCCTGGAAGAACGGGCGGGCTTATGCAATTTTCTCAGAATGATAATCCCGAGGACAGGGTTGGTCTTGATAGTGATCCGCTTACCGTTCCTGACGGTAGAAACCTCGCCGTCCCGCACAATCACGTCATAGGAGTTCGACACCCAGTCCCCGGCACCTTCCCATTCGGGAACCACCAGGACGAATATCGCAGCCATGTAGATTGAGTTATTCTTGGCGAACTGAGGCGCACTCTCCATCGCAAGGGTGACCTTTCTGACATCGTGAACTGGACCTACCACTTCGAGTATGGCTCTTTCGTCCGAGTATGGTCCCAGCAGTCGCGGCTCTCCGGTTTGGAGAGGAGCCGAGTGCATGGTGAATCCGCCTGTGTAAGCCAGGCCGAAAACCTCTCGAATCTCGCCGTGCCCAACGCCCAGACATATGGGTATAGGCGTAGGCGCGATAACCTGCGTAGGCGCTGGAGTGGGCACGACCACCTGGGTAGCAGGCGGCCTCGACACAGATTGACTTGGTTCGAGCCGGTGATGGCCGCTACAACGAACAGCACGACCAGACTCGTCAGGAGTACAAGGCCGTAACCCGCCCAAATGCGGCGCGGAGTGAGAGCCGCGCGGGTACTAAGCATTCGGCCATGGATAGTGTATAGTCTATGAATGATACGAGTACAACTGACACCAGACGACACATCCAGACTTCAGTCTCTGCGAAGGGACTCTACACTCAAGCCTGCCGAGAGAGACCGGGTGGAGATGGTACTGCTGTCCCATTCGGGGTGGTCGCCGGTCTACAGAGGCCCACATCTTGGATACTGCACGGCCAGCATAAGACGAGTGCTCCACTAGTTTCAGTCAGAAGGCAATAGAGGCCATCAGACACAGACTGCCAGGCCCATCGCCGGCCACGGATCGTCGCGTTCTGATTCAAGCCGAACTCGGTCAACTCCTGTCTCAGGAACGCACATGGAGTTCACGCCAGTTGTCGGCGGCGCTACTGGACCGAGGTGTAGCTCTCAGCCCACGTTCGGTTCGCAGACACCTTCGTCAGATGAACGCTCGCTACATTCGCTCCTGTCGCACTCTCAAACACAAACAGGACGCTGTGAAGGTGAAGCAATCGCGCAACAGCCTGGACAAGCTCAAAAAAGTCTGCCCAGGGGAAACTGACTCTTGCGTTTGTGGACGAGTGCGGATTCAGTCCGTCCCAGCCGGTCAACTACTCGTGGACTGTATGGGGTGAACGCAAGTATGTGCCATACGAGAACCCGAACAGGCGCAGAATGAATGTGATGGCGGCGATGATGAGCGATGGCCGTTCTGGAATGTTGGTCTGGTCCAAACAGCCAAGACCGTTTAAGTCTGAGGAGTTCGTGAAGATCCTGACTCGGACATTTTCTGAGGTGAACGGTTTGAAGGTGGTTGTAGTGGACAACTACTCGATCCATCGCTCCAAGGTTGTCAAAAAGGCGTGTGGGAGCCTGAGAAGGGGTGGGATAGTTCTGTACTACCTTCCCCCGTACAGTCCTGAACTCAACGACATCGAAGGAGTGTTCGGAGCGATCAAGCATCACGATATGCCTGAACGCGCCTACAAGAGTCTGGAGGGCAGACCGACGACTCAAATCAAGATATGAACATCAACTCAGGCCAGTCGCTTAGTGGGGTGTGGACTCGTGGCCGACCCAGCCAGTGGTATTGTAGGACAGGTCCCAATGTACTCTAACCCTCCTTATCAGTAGCCTGGGAGGGACACACGTCACCTTCGCCTCGCAGACAAAGCAGAGGGGACGACGGCACTACCACCTGGCCCCTCCGGCGTCCTGCTACTCCGGTGCAGCCACGCTAGTCGTCATCGACTATGGTCATGATTCCCGTCGCATCGGGCGGCCACCAGTTATCGGGCAGGAACAGTTCCACCAGGAAATACTCATCCTTCTCGGCCTTGCCGTCCGCTTCGAGCCAGACCTTGCCGGTCATCTCGGTGACTCCCGGCGCGAACACCAGCTCACCGTAGAACTCCTCCTGGTAGTCCGCTCCCCGGTGGGCGCGATTGTCCTCGTCCCACGCGGTCGCGGTGTTCCACGTGACCGTGATCTCCTCGGTGGACGCCTCCGAGAGGCGCACGGTGAACGTGAGCTCTTCGCCCTCGGTCGCCGAGGCGTCCTCCACCGAGACGCTGATCTCGACCACCGGCTTCGGCGCATCGTCATTGTCGGCCACGCTGACGTTGGCCGCTCCATTGGTGGAGGACACGGTGTACCCGCGGCCGCTCTGGAGCGTGGCCGTCACCGACCCGTCCACTTCGTCCACGTTGTCGTCCGTGGTGGCGATGGTGTAGGTGGTGGTGGCTCCGCTCACCTGCACCGTGGCCGCGCCGCTGGCCCCGAAGCTCCCGCTCTCGGAAACGCCCACCTTCACCGTAATGGCGCTGGCCGGGGCTGGGCTGGCGGTGATGGTGAAGCTGGCCGTCCCGCCCTCGGTAATCCCGCCGCCGCCGCTGATGCTCAACTCCGGCACGTCGTCGTCCGCCACGCTGACCGTGGCCGCTCCATCGGTGGAGGACACGGTGTACCCGCTGCCGTCCTGGAGCGTGGCCGTCACCGACCCGTCGACCTCGTCCGCCTGGTCATCGGTGGTGGTTATAGTGTAGGTGGTGGTGGCTCCGCTCACCTGCACCGTGGCCGCGCCGCTGGCACCAAAGCTGCCGCTCTCACTCACCCCCACCTTCACCGTGATGGGACTGGCCGGTGTCGGGCTGGCCGTGATGGTGAACGTCGCACTGCCGCCCTCGGTGATCCCGATGCCCCCGCTGATGCTCACGACTGGAGTCACCACGGGCGCATCGTCGTCGTCGGCAACATTGACCGTGGCCGCCCCGTTGCTGGAGGACACGGTGTACCCGCTGCCGTCCTTGAGCGTCGCCGTTACCGACCCGTCCGCCTCGTCCACATTGTCGTCCGTGGTCGAGATGGTGTACGTCGTCGATGCACCGCTCACCGTGACCGTGGCCGAGCCGCTGGCGCCGAAGCTGCCGTTCTCGCTCACCCCCACCTTGACCGTGAGGGGACTGGCAGGCGCCGGGCTGGCCGTGATGGTGAAGCTGGCCGTACCGCCCTCGGTGATCCCGCTGCCCCCGCTGATGCTGAGATCCGGTGTGATTACCGGCGGCGCGTCGTTGTCCGCCACGGTCACCGTGGCCGAGCCATTGGTGGAGGACACCGTATAGCCGGAGCCGTCCTTGAGCGTCGCCGTCACCGAGCCGTCGGCCTCGTCCACCTGGTCGTCCGTGGTCGTGATCGTGTAGGTCGTCGACACGCCGCTGACCGTCACCGTCGCTGCCCCGCTGGCCCCGAAGCTGCCGCTCTCGGCGACGCCGACCTTGACCGTGATGGGACTGGCCGGCGCGGGACTCGCCGTGATTGTGAAGCTCGCCGTCCCGCCCTCCGTGATCCCGCTGCCGCCTGTGATGCTGACCACCGGGGTCGGTTGCTGTGAATCGACGGCGGTCACGGTGACGTTGTCCAGGAACGTGCCGACGCCGTCCAGGGTGCCCGTGTCGGAGATCGCGAGCGTGTCTGAGCCGGTGCCGGTCACCTGCGCGGTGTGGCTCCGCCAGGCGCCGCCGAACGTGAGACCGGAGGCGATCTCTACGCCGTTCCAGGTCGCGCTGAGACCGTTGGTGTGCCCGTTGGTGCCGGGCCTCGCCTTGTAATCGAAGGAGATGGTAAAGGTGCGGCCCGCCTCCGTGGCCAGCGCCTGGGAGATGGTGACACGACCGGCTCCGGCAGCGTCCAACTCCGCGTGCTGCGACCCTTCGGATGCGCCGCCGAGGATGCCGCGCATCAACTCCAAGGACCCGCCCGTGACGGTCCAGCCCAGACCCGCCGTCCCGTCCGGGAACTGTTGCCACGTGTTGCCGTGGGCGCTGACCGTCGGCGTCTCAAAGGAGCCGTTCAAGAGGAGGTTCGCCGGCGCGTCGTTGTCCGAGACGCCGACCGTAGCCGTGCCCTGCGTGGAGGACACCGTGTAGCCGTTGCCGTCCTCGAGCGTCGCCGTGACCGAGCCGTCGGCTTCGTCCACGTTGTCGTCGGAGGTGGTAACCGTGTACGTGGTGGTCGCGCCGCTCACCGTGAACGTCGCCGCGCCACTGGCTCCAAAGCTCCCGCTCTCCGAGACGCCTACGTTGACCGTGATGGGACTGGCAGGCGCCGGGCTGGCCGTGATGGTGAAGCTGGCCGTCCCTCCCTCGGTGATCCCGCTCCCCCCGCTGATGCTCAGGACGGGAGTCGCCGGGGGAGGATCGTCGTTGTCCGCCACGTCGACCGTGGTCGCCCCGTTGCTGGAGGACACGGTGTAGCCGCTGCCGTCCTTGAGCGTCGCCGTGACCGACCCGTCCGCCTCGTCCACGTTGTCATCCGTGGTGGAGATGGTGTACGTCGTCGATGCGCCGCTCACTGTGATTGTGGCCGCCCCGCTGGCCCCGAAGCTGCCGCTCTCGGAGACGCCGACCTTGACCGTGATGGGACTCGACGGCGCGGGACTCGCCGTGAT
>CAZXFX010000002.1:0-91878 GCA_964640295.1 uncultured Dehalococcoidia bacterium
GTGGCATTTAGACCTGCATCTCACCTGCAAAGACCTGTATTTACCAGTTCACGAAAGTTTTTTCTCAGGGTTGCGAATTCGTTCATAAATGGCTGGTTATCAATTTTCGGCGGTCCGCAAGATTAAATGGCGAAATCGGGCGCGTGTCCGAGCTCGTTCAGCGTATCGAGTACGGGCGCGCCGCTACATATATGACGCACTTATGTTCTTGTTCTATGGATTGTAGCATAGTGGGAAGGAATAGTGAATAAGGGATTTTTTCGGTCGGTTAGAGCGTTTACCTATTCCTGTGAGCCCCCCCTGCCGAGAGGAGTAGGAATTGTCAAAAGGCACTGTCTGCCTGTTGGCAGGCATCTTGTGGAATAACCGAAAGATTCTAAAGCATTCACAGTACGCGATGGCTTATGAAGATTTGAATATCCTGACTTGTGGAGAATGCCTCGTCAATCCAGTTCTCGCAGGACTCTGTACATGTGAAGATACAGCTTGAACAGTTCTCTGACATAGACGGGCGGGCTGACCGGCCGCGTGGGGTCCACATGCTGAAATAGAGAAAATTCGGTGTGATATACGTCGCCGCGTTCGGAGAGCGCGTCCGCCAGTCGGCGAGATTCCTCTGACGGAACGAGCGAGTCCGCCTTATCGTGCATGATCAGTACGCGCGCGCTCAGGTCTTCGATGCGGGTCGCCGGCGAGATCGCGTCCAGTTTGGATCTCATAGAAGCTGGGAGTTCGGAAATCAGTCGCTGGGCTTCAGGGAGGCTTACGCCGGACAGCAGCCGATAAACGATTTGGGCCTCCGCGGACATGGCTGAAACGTCCGCCCGGGCGTCTTTCTCGATGAACGCTCTTTTCAGCAGAGCGCGTTCACCCTCATCGGAAAGCCCGTCAATCAAGTGAACGGCGACGACCTCCACGCTTAGCGCGGCCGGCGTCCAGGCTTCCAGCGCATTGTTATAGAAGCGCGACTTCGAGACGACAGACGCGGTCAGGTCGCTCGCGTCATAGTAGCCCCCAAAGAAGTTGACGAACTTCACCCGTTCTCGGATTCTTTCATCCTGAGCCGCCACCATGGCAAAAGACGCGCCCACGCAAAACCCGCCCATCCCGGATCTGTCCGGATCAACGCGGTCAAGAGAAATCATGTATTCATAAGCGCGCGCAAGAGCGTCAACTTCGGTTGGAGACACTATCTTCTCGGTCATGTTGTCAGACCATGGGATCATGACTATCACGCCGGATTGCGCCAGTCCTTCGGCCAGATTGACCACGCGGGGGTCGTCTCTGCCTGCGGGATTCACTCCCAGAAAGAGCAGAACCGCGCCGTGGATCCCGTCGCCAGCCGGCATATATAAGTCGGCGACGCCGAAGCCGTCTCTGCTAGGAAATTCGACCTCCGTTACGCTGGGGTCGCGCGTGAACCACTCTTGCGGCTTGACCGGAATGGTTGGCAGCGTTTGGGGAATGAACAGAGCGGTTTTGACTGCCGCGCGGCCCTGTGGGAGGATCGCTATGACGGCGGAAATGGCGACAAGCGAGACCAGGGCGCCGAGCGCGACGCGCTGAATCCATGACAGCGCCGCCATTCGGTCTCCGTAGAAAATATGAAGAAACCTCACCCAGAACCCCCTCATTGCAGTGGTCGCCGAACCTATCTGACATTCGAAAACAGATCACATTCTCATATTATTTGACAAGATAAAACGATGCAATTCGCAACTGTTTCCTGTATAATGACATGGGCATGCTGAACCGCATTCTTTTGTTTTTGGACTAACGCAAGTATGCGGTTCTCTTCGCAGGTGAAACCGCGTGGAAAGAGTCGCGCCCCTCCCTTTCCAGCGCAACACCTCGATCTGGCGCTAGATTGGAGAAGCCCCGGACAGCGCAACGGGAGCGCTGGGGCTATCTCGAAGTCATGAAAGAATTCTGACATGGTCGCAGACCTTGTTTCTCGTATCTTAGGGGGCGCTTTCCTGGCCACTGCCGGATGGGGCCTCGGCAATTACATAACCGACATCTGGGGGCCCGAGCGATACTTGTTCTGGGTATTTGGTCTCGCTATCCCCGGTTTCATAGTCGGCGTGGCTTTGACGCCCTATATTCTGGGCAAGCTATATCGCAGCGTCGCCGAGCAGACCAGTTCGGTTCCCACATCCAGAATCCTCTCCGGCGTAGTCGGCGTCACGATGGGCTTGCTCGTCTCCCTGCTCTTCTCCATACTGCTATGGCGTTTGCCCGGCTTGCCCGGCGTAACTCTGCCCATTGGGTTGAGCCTTCTGCTCGCCTATCTGGGCGGGATGATCATGTTCTCGCCGTCTCGAGATCTGTTCCAGAAATTCGTGCCTGAATATCCGGCGCGCTCGCTCAACGGCGGAGCGCATAGTCCGCGCCGTGGATACGGCGGAATCATGCTGGTGGATACGAGCGCGATCATTGACGGGCGAATAGCCTCAGTGTCGCAGACGGGATTTCTGCAAGGGACGCTGATCATTCCGAGGTTCGTATTGAACGAACTGCGCCACGTCGCCGATTCAGGCGACTCGGTGCGAAGGGCGCGAGGCAGGCGCGGACTGGAGATACTCAACCAAATCAGGGTGGAAGGCAAAGTGCGAACCGAAGTGATGGAAATTGATTATCCGCGCGCGCGGGACGTGGACGCCAAATTGGTGGGACTGGCCAAAGACATGGGCGCGTCCATCATAACCACGGACTTCAATCTGAACAGGGTCGCGCAGATTGACGGCATAAAGGTTCTGAACGTCAACGAACTTGCCGGGTCTTTGCGTCCGGTCGTGATACCGGGCGAGAATATGCGACTGAAGATAATACAGGAAGGCAAGGAAGCGGGACAGGGCGTGGGCTTCCTCGAAGACGGCACGATGGTGGTGGTTGAGTCCGGCAATCGTTATCTGGACACGCAGATCAACGTTACCGCAACACGCATCTTGCAGACGGCGGCGGGACGCATAATTTTCGCCCAGCCCGCGCGAGACTAGTCCGAAGTGAACCAAGCGGCCCAGTTCGGCGAACCCGATAAGGTTGGAGTGGCTGTCGTGGCGGCGGGCGAAAGCAGTCGCATGGGCGGCATTGACAAGATATTCGCCCCGCTCGGAGACGCGCCTCTTCTGGCGCACTGTCTCAAGACTTTCGACGAATCTCCATCCGTCCATGACATAGTTGTCGCCACCTCCCAGAGCAATCTCGACGATGTGAAGCGCCTGGTCGAGAGATTCAGGCTTACGAAAATCGAGGGCGTCGTCGAGGGGGGAGCGCGCAGGCAAGATTCGGTTCTGAACGCGCTTCTCAGCCTGAAGGGAACAGAGATCGCGCTTATCCACGACGGAGCGCGTCCGTTCGTCGGCCAAGATGTTATAGAACGCGCTGTATCGTCGGCATCGAAATTCGGCGCGGCCACCGCCGCCGTTCCGGTCAAGGACACCATAAAGGTGGCGAATCCCGATCTGAGCGTGAGGGATACTCCGGCCAGGGAGACTCTGTGGGCAGCGCAGACACCTCAGGCATTCGCATACGAACTGATACTGGAAGCGCACTCCCGAATAACACGCGACGCCACTGACGACGCCGCCATGGTCGAGGCCATCGGACACCCAGTCAAGTTGTTCATGGGGTCATACGACAACATCAAGGTAACGACTCCGGAAGACATTGGCGTCGCCGAGGCCATTCTGAAGTCGCGCCTGCAGGGCGTTTCGCGTTGACCTATCGAACCGGCATAGGCGTGGACGTTCATCCGTTGGTTGAGGGGCGGGATCTTGCGCTTGGAGGCGTCGTCATTCCTCACAGCCGCGGACTGGACGGACATAGTGACGGCGACGCGCTAATACACGCGATAATAGACGCCTGCCTGGGCGCGGCCAACCTGGGGGACATTGGCGCGCTCTTTCCGTCCGGCGACCCGCGCTACGCGGGGATAAGCAGCGTGGAGTTATTGTCCCAGACAGCGCAGGCGCTTGCGGCGCGGAATTGGCGAGTGGATTACATTGATGCTACAATACTCGCCGAACGTCCCATTCTCAGGCCATATATAGCGGATATGCGCGACGCGCTTGCTACGGCGCTGGGCATAGGGATTGAATTAGTCAGTATAAAGGCGACCACGACGGATCATCTTGGATTCGTCGGTCGCAGAGAAGGCATCTGTTGCACGGCAATCGCCACCATAACTGAGATATGAAACTTTACGACACTCTGAGAGCGCGGATAAGCGACTTCGACTCACCCAATGGGCTGGTACGCATGTATGTGTGCGGCATTACGCCCTACTCCTCTTCCCACATCGGACACGCCATGTCTGCCGTCGCGTTCGACGTCTTGCGCAGATACCTCGAATTCAGAGGGTTTGAGGTGAGGCACATCCAGAACTTTACGGACATAGACGACAAGATGATAGCGGCGGCGAATGAGCGAAATATAACCGTCGCCGAGCTTGCGGACGCGAACATAGACGAATATGTGAGCGCCATGAGCGCGCTGAACGTCGCGCCTGCCCACGAGTACCCGCGCGCCACCCGCGAGATAGATAAGATAGTCGAGATCATCGAAAGCCTGATCGAGAAGGGTTACGCTTACGACGTTGACGGCGACGTATATTTCAGGGTCAGACGCGACGAAGACTATGGCAAGCTGAGTCGCAGAAGTGTTGACGACCTGCTCTCAGGCGCGCGCATCGAAGTTGATGAGCGCAAGGAAGACGTTCTGGATTTCGCGCTCTGGAAGTCTCAGAAACCGGGAGAGCCGGCGTGGGACAGTCCCTGGGGCAAGGGCAGGCCCGGCTGGCACATTGAATGCAGCGCCATGTCCATAAAGTATCTTGGAGAGACGATTGACATACACGGCGGCGGCGAAGATTTGGTGTTTCCGCATCACGAAAACGAGATAGCGCAGTCCGAATCTTACACCGACCAGGAACCCTTCTCCCGATTCTGGCTTCACAACGGAATGTTGCGTCTCGGTTCGGATAAGATGAGCAAGTCTCTCGGCAACATAATCTCTCTGCCCGAAGCGCTTGAATTCTACGAACCCCAGGCGCTGAGGCTGTTCTTCCTGAGTTCTCACTACCGCTCGCCACTGTTCTACAGCGAAGAGAGCGTTCGCTCTCAGGAACGGGCGATACAGAGATTGCGACAGGCCGTCAACGCGCAGTCGGGCGACGGCGACAAATTGGAACACGGCCAGTTCAGGGAACGGTTCATCGAGGCGATGGACGAAGATCTGAATACGCCCAGGGCGCTTGCCGCGCTGTTCGACCTGGCTCGAGATATAAACAGGGGACGCGAACGCGGCTTGGACGTCGTAGAAGCCCAGGCCGCCCTGCGCGAACTGGCCGGCGCGCTGGGGCTGACGCTGGACGAAGCGGAAAGCGTATCGGCAGCCGAGGCCGCGCCCTTCATACAGACGCTGGTGGACGTTCGGACGGAACTCCGCGCGGCGCGGCAGTTTCAGGTCGCGGACGGCATACGAGATCGACTCGCGGAGCTTGGCGTTACACTCGAAGACAGTCCGGAAGGGACTAGCTGGCGGCTGGGGTAGGATCGCGGGGATTGGGGTTGGCCTAACTTGGGCAGCGCTAAGCGAAGATGGAGCCAACGGGCGGATTCGAACCGCCGACCTGCGGTTTACGAAACCGCTGCTCTACCACTGAGCTACGTTGGCATTCGCCGCTGAGGCGGCAAAATCGCTGGCGCGCCGGAAACCTTGTAGAGGTTGGGACCCTGTCTGCTTGGATGTTGGGCAGTATGCCCGCTATGCGGCCAAGCGATTATCCACGCGGATAATTGTACTTTGTCGAGGCCATTCATGTACAGTCCGGATTTGGCATTGAGCCTGTATCAGTTTGGTTGGAGGATTGGATCACCCCCATCTGGTGAATAGTGAATGGAGAATTTGGAATATCCCGGATTTTCTTCAGCGCCTTTAGATTATTTGGAAATAGCGTTAGACTCAGCGCATTGAGACGGGCCTGCTCGGGGCGGTTCTGCGAGAATGATATGGTTTCTGGCTGGAATCGAATGGGCCAGGATATAATCGGCGCCGAGGCCGCCGATAGATGGCAGGCTTTGGCGACAATGAGACGTACAGGGCGCGGTGATGTCACGTTCCGGAATGGAAAGTCTGAGCAGAACGCATACAAGCGGAGGCGTATCCGCAGGCGTCAGCATTGACGAAGCGTATGATATGTGCGCCCGACTCGCCAAGTCGCACTACGAGAATTTTACTGTCGCCTCTCTATTTCTGCCGTCCGACAGGCGCAGGCACTTCTACGCAATCTACGCTTTTTGCAGGTTCGTTGACGATCTTGGAGACGAGTTCGAGGGAGACAGGCTGGCAGCGCTTGACTATTGGCAGGAGGAGATGGAGTCTTGCTACGGCGGAACTCCGACACACCCGTATATGATGGCGCTCCGCAGCACAATCAGATCGTTCGACATACCGAAGGAGCCTTTCCTGCGACTGATAGAGGCAAACAGGATGGATCAGAGCGTAACTCGGCATCCTACGTTCGCAGACCTGGAGCGCTATTGCAGACACTCCGCCAATCCGGTCGGACATCTGGTACTGTACGTATCCGGCTACCGAGACGAGGAGCGGCAACGCCTGTCTGACTACACCTGCACCGCCCTTCAACTTGCCAATTTCTGGCAGGATATATCGCGCGATTTCGAGAAGGGGCGGATATATATTCCGGTGGAGGATATGGACACTTTTGGGTATTCGGAACGGGAACTGGCTCGGCGCGAAGTGACGAACGGCTATCGGAGACTGGTGAAGTTCCAGGTAGAACGGACTCGAAGCCTTTTCCACAAGGGACTGCCGCTCGTTGATATGGTGGATGACGATCTGAAGCTGGACATAGCGCTGTTCAGTATGGGCGGCATGAAGATACTGGACAAAATAGAAGGACAGCGCTACGACGTTTTGAGCAAGCGCCCCACGGTTGGGAAAGGCGGCAAGACTCTTCTTCTGCTCAGGGCGCTGCTGAAGTTGAAGTTGCTGGGCAGAATGTGAGGCGGAGACATGACGAATGGCCTCGATTATGCCTATGAGCGTTGCAGGCGCATAGCCAAGGCGGAGGCGAAGAACTTTTACTACGCATTTCGGACTCTCCCGCGCGCCAGGCGGAGAGCCATATACGCAGTCTATGCGTTTTGCCGTTACTGCGATGATGTCGCGGATGACGACCTGCCGCGCGAAGAGAAGAGAAGGCTGTTTGAACAGATTCGCCATCGCCTTTCAGATTCCAGTCGCGCTTATGAGGACCCTGTCTTCATGGCGCTGGAAGGTTCTATATCCGACTTCGCGATTCCCCGAATCTACTTCGAGGATGTGGTTCGGGGGGTGGAGACGGACCTGGACGCCTCCAGTTTCGACACGTTCGATGATTTGCGAGATTACTGCTACCTGGTCGCTTCGGTAGTTGGCCTCATTTGCATTGAGATTTTCGGATATGACGATCCATCGGCTGTCGAGTACGCTGTTGACCTGGGAATTGCGATGCAGCTTACGAACATCTTGCGCGACGTGAGAGAGGACGCGGAGAGGGGCCGCATCTACATACCGCTGGAGGACATTCGTCGGTTTGGTTACTCGACGACCGAGTTGATGGATGGGCGAAACAATGAGAGTTTTCGCGCTCTCATGGATTTTCAGGCGGCGCGCGCCAGACGGTATTTCGACTCCGGCGCGCGTCTCATGCCATTGCTGCGCCGAGAGTCGAGAGCGTGCGCCGCCACCCTGCATCAGACATACAGTAGAATACTAAATCGCATCGAGGAGTCCGGCTACGATGTCTTTGGCAGGCGAATCGGATTGAGCGCCGGCGAGAAGTTGCTTTTGGCAGCCAAGTTGTGGGCGACAAGCATGACGCCCGGTCTCGTAATCCGGCGTAATCGGTAAGGAGACCTCTCCGGTGTCGAATGGATCGAGAGAGACGAGAGTCGCGACGCTGGGAGGAGGACTATCGGGCCTTTCGGCGGCGCGCTCGCTCATCGAGATGGGATATAGCGTAACGCTGGTCGAGAAACGCCCGTTTCTCGGGGGAAGGGCGTTTTCGTTCTATTCTAAAGAGAATGAAACGGAAGTGGACAACGGTCAGCATGTCTATATGGGCTGCTGCATCTACTATATTGATTTTCTTCGCGCCATTGGCGCATACGACGCCGCGTATCTCCAGGACTCGCTGAAAGCGGAAGTCATCCTCGATGGAAGAAAAGGAACGCTTTCCAGCGCGCCCGCGCTCGGTCCGTTTCACATGTTCCCGTCATTCCTGAGCTATCCACATCTTGGCGCTGTGGACAAGATACTGGCGGCGTATGGAATGTTGAGAGCGAGATTCGTCAACAGGCGAAAGAGCATCGCGTCGCTGGACTCCCAGACCTTCTACGATTGGCTGAAAAGCAATCATCAGACCGAAAAGACGATTGAAAACCTTTGGAACCTCATAATACTTCCCACATTGAACGACGACGCGCGCCACGTCAACGCGGACATGGCTCTGATGGTGATCCAGGAGGGTTTGCTGAAGCGACCGGAGAGCGCGGCGATTGGGTATGCGCGAACGGGGCTTGGAACCATCGCGGACGTTCACGCGCGCCGCTTCATCGAAGAGAGCGGCGGTTCTATAATCGCCAGCAAGACGGTTCGCTCGCTCATCTTCGATGGCGAAAATGTCGCTGGCGTCCGTCTTGCTGACGGATCGGCGCTGGAAGCGGACGCTTACGTATGCGCGCTTCCCTACGACGCTCTTCTCCGCATACTACCTTCCGAAATAGCCTCCGCCCCATTCTTTGCGCCAATCGAGAATATCTCCGCCGCGCCGATTATAACCGCGCATCTCTGGTACGACCGAAAGGTGATGGATGAGGCGTTCCTCGCTTTTCTGGACAGCCCAATCCAGTGGATATTCAACCACACGCATATACAGGGAGAGGATGACGGCGCGGGTCAGCGCCTATGCGTTTCGCTGAGCGGCGCGTGGGAGTTCGTAGATCGCTCGAAGAACGACCTGAGGAGGCTGTTTGAAGACGAGATGACGCGGCTATTCCCTTTGGCGCGCGTCGCCACGCTGGAAAAATCGCTCATAATAAAGCATCCCAAAGCCACGTTCAGGCCTGAGACGGGCGCGGCGACGCGCAGACTGTCTCAGGCGACTCCGATCTCAAATCTCTTTCTGGCGGGAGACTGGACGGACACTGGCTGGCCATCCACAATGGAGGGAGCGGTTCGGAGTGGAGTATACGCCGCGCTGGCGGTGTCTGAGAGATTCCCCTCTTTCGGGTTTCGTGGCGTTCTTGACACGTATGGGTATTCAAATCTTCATAAACCATCGCGTACTGAGAATACCGGGTTTCGTTGACCCTGTCTCTGGCGTATTGCTAGACTCACCCTGAGAAAATAGAGATTCGCAGGAGGCTCACCGGGCGGAGTGGCGTTCAAATTGGCGGCGGCCGCTTTAACGTGTTTAGCAATAGTCTTCGGCTCCTCCCATGTTGAGGCGCAAGTTGATTATCGCGTCGTCGAAGGCGTGGTGGTTAGCGGAACCGCCGGCGGCGCGGATATGTTCGGTCATGTCGTTACTCTGCATCGCGTCAAGTCCGCCGGATTCGAGGACCTCACCACTCTTACCGACGACTCGGGCGCGTTCAGGTTCGAGAATATAGAGTATGAACCATCCACCGGCTACGGCGTGTCGGTGCGCTATCAAGAGGCGATCTACGGCGTTGATTTGGATATGTCCGCAGGTTCGCCTCTTCCTGTCACCTTAACCGTCTATGAAGCCACCCACGACGATACGATCATATCTACCGGCGCGGCCTCGCTTCTGCTGGCGGCTGCGGACGGTTCAGACCAGACAGTCGCGGCGCTGGAGATACTAACCCTGGTCAATGACTCGGACAAAGCATACGTACCAGGGTCGGGCGTAATGGAGTTGCTCAGGTTTGGCCTTCCCGCGGGAGCGACGGATCTTTCGCTGGATACGAGGCTGATTGGAGCGGATTTCATACAGGTGGACAGAGGCTTCGCGCTTCTGGCGAGCGTTCCGCCGGGCGAGCACGAGATCATGTTCTCTTACAGATTTCCGTACGGAAGCGATACGGTATCTCTTGACAAGTCGTACCGTTATGGCGCCGAGTCTCTTCGCATTCTGGCGCCTGAGGAAGAGCTTACTATTCTGGCGGAGGGTCTAGGCGAGCCTGAGGCGGTTACCATAGGCGAGCGGAAGTACCGCGTTCTGACCGCCGATGGTTTGAATAGAGGGGATTCGATTTCTCTGGTTTTGGATGAACTGCCGACGCGCGGCCCCGCCGATATGGTTGGAAACAGCCTGTCCGGCGTCAGGTTTCAGTACGCCGCTCCGATAGCATTGAGCCTGCTGATGGTTTCTCTGCTTGTGTATGGAGCGATTTGGAAGGGAGCGAGCAGGCGCGCGCCGGCTTCCAGAATTGGGGTTTCCAATGAGCGCGCCATCATATTCAGGATGATAGCCGATCTGACTGACACCTACGAATCCGGGGACATATCCGACGAAGAATACCGCGAAAGACTCATGGTTCTGAACGCCAGGCTAACGGCGCTGGGCAAATAGGGACAGCGGCGGCGCGAGCCTGTCTTGGCAGCGCAATAAAGAGGGGGACGGCCACCTTAGGCCGTCCCCCCTCTACTAGTTTCGCTTATATTCCGGCGCGGGCGTCTGACTAGTCAGAGAACGCCGCCGCTACGGTTGCCGATGTCTTGCTGCTGAGATCGAAGCCTCCGATAGGGATGCTTCTGCCATTGCCGCCATTGTAGCCAGAGTTCTGGCTGCCGCCGGACAGTATCGAATTGATACGATTGAACATTGACGAAGCGCTGTCAATCGTAACCTGATTTATCTCTCCGCGCATGGTGGCGTGATTCTTCAGAAGAAGAGCGGCGGGCTTGTACGAATCGAACTCGCCGCCATTTATGTTGTTCTCCTTGAAGAACGTCTTCAGTCGCTCAACGATTCGGGGGTTGTTGTTGTCCGAAATAGCGCGCAGGGTGACAGGCTCTCTTAGCTGCGGCGCATAGGCCTGATTGACCAGCCTGAGATAGAATCCCGGATCGAGGAGGTCTTCCACGTCCGCGTCTCTCACCCTTGTTACTTCAATCCAGTTGACCGGCGCACGGTCGGACGCGACCATGACGTCATTGAGCCTGTCTATCTGAGAGCGGCTCTCTTCAGGCACATCCATGAGGACGCCGAGGCTGGAGTAGCTATCTCCGAGGAGCGATATGAACGTGGGGAGGTTTTCGGGTCCGCCGACAGGTATCACGACCCATCTCGGATCGAGTTTGGGCGCCCCTTCCCCGGAGCATATCTCACCGAGGACCTGTAGGTATATCAGGTCGGACGGCGAATTCACGAGGAGGCAGTGCGGCGCGAGGAACAGAGTCTGGACGAGCTGGAAGCCGAGCGCCATCTGGAGCGGGAAGACCGTGTCATGGCTATTCTCCAAGACATCCTGTCGGACGGTCGTTCCGAGATTGTCCATGTCCTCCACGGTTCTAACGCTGTTCAGATTGTTCAGGTCAATCATGAACGGGGAGTGGGTGGTATATGCGACTTGGTGCTTGGGAGCGAGCCGCTGGTTGATGAACCTCTGGAAGTCGTACTGCGCAAGAGCGTGCAGGCTGAGCGCGGGCTCATCCAGCAGGAATATCATGTCGCGGTCTTGTTCTTCCTGTATCTTCTCTATCATCGAGAAATAGACCAGGAAGCTGAAGAACCACACGAAGCCCTTCGAGCGTTCGTCGAATGGCACAGACACGCGGTGGCGGTCGTTCCAGACACGCACGTGCAGTATGGTGCCGCTGTTCAACGGCGGCGGGTCGTTGGGGTTGGCTCGTCCGAGATCGAACTGGACCCTCAACTGCTTGTTCTGCTTCCAGAACTCGAATATCTCATCGCTTATGCCAATTGACGCCGATTCCAATTCCGCCTTCAGGTATTCGAAGTTGGTTTCGTGTTCCAGATCGTCCAGATCGCTCCCGACCATGGAGAGCAACGCCATGAAAGTCCGGTCGGCATCGTCTATCTCGCTAGGGTTGGACATACGCTTCTTGATGTCTTCGATGGAGATCCGGCCGCGCATCGTGCTGTAGTTGTCGAAATACACGAACACAGGGAGATAGCTCTCCAGATGATCCAGCACTATCTGCTGCCGAAGGTCTGTTTCCGGAAGACGGTTCAAGAGAGAGTCCACCGCGTCGTTGGCGGTCTCTATTGACTGGAGTCGGTCTCGTAGGTCATGCCAGGTTCCTACGGCGGATACATACTGGTGAATCTCCTGGGGCAGGCCGGCAGACTCAATGAGGTGCTTCACGACCACGCTTTCGTCCATGTCAAACTGCCAGGCGCGCTGGTTCTTGTAATTCTTGGACGCTATCACGCGGCGGGAGCGCAGCACTCCTTCCCCGTACTTGCTTTCAATCTCATTTACTTCTTCGTCGCTGAGTTCAAACTCCGCGCTCACTACTACGTCAGGCTGTTTTTCGTGGCGTCTCCTGTAGCGCACATAGCCCTTCCTGGGGTAGTCGCTCAGATTGAATTTCCCGCTGGCGCTGTCCACGGGGTTCAGGCGCCTCAGGGCTTGGAGATACGCTGTCTTGCCGGACTCATTCTTGCCCACCATGCAAGTAACGTTTTCGAAATCCACCCATCCTGAATCGTCAATGCTTCGGTAGTTCGTCACTCTGGATCTAATCAGCTTCATTTTTCCTCCTAGACAAAACTTCTGCGCGTCTCCGATATCCAATAATCCGTGTAATGAATTAGCGCGGCGCTTTTCTTCAGGGATTCTTCCTAACAAGGTTTTAATTCCTTCAGGCGGCGCCCCTGTCCACTGTCATTACAGGCTATCACCTACGCGCTGTTCTTCCGCAAGGAGTTTGTGCGCCTTGTTTTAGACTTGTATGAAAATTCGCCAACTCCTTTGGCGGCTGGCGGAGAGAAAATTCTCAGGCCAGACGACAGAGTTGGCGAATTGGCATCCACGCCTATTTTGTCAAAACGTTAAATCTGGCTGTAGCCTGATCCTTTCCTGTCCACGCCGGTTCCGCGCGCCTCGTCTATCCATCCGAACTCCTTTAATACCTCCTGGCTGTAGGTAACCCGGCCCGTTACCCTATCCAGTGGTTCGGTTGCAAGAAGCAGAGCGGATTTGGCCATGAGATCGGGATGCTCGCCGCGCGGGTCGTCTATTCCGGAGACCAGATTGTGGAACACGGTTCCGGGCGTTGGGACGACTTGAGACGGCGAAACACAGGTGACAGAGATGCCGTACCTGTACACTTCTTGGGCCAGTCCCTGCGTGAATCGCTCCAGCGCGGCCTTTTCCGCGCCGTAGCACGTTCCGCCGGAGTTGGCGGGCGCGTCAGGGTAAGGGCCTCTGCCTGGCCCAATGGCCGCTCCGGAAGATATATTGACGATGCTTCCGCCGCCCGCTTCGATCATGTCTTGCAGAGCCAGTTGGCTCAGTATGAAGGGAGCGTGGAAGTTTACGGCCCAAGACCGCATCCAGCGGCGCAGCGGGTAGTCCTCGACGGGAATGAAATAGGTGAGCGCGGCGTTGTTCACCAGCGCGTCAACGCTCCCATAAGCGTCGTGGGCCTCCTGAAAGAGGCGCTCGCAGTCCTCCGGAAGTGAAATGTTCACCGCGGACGCTGTCGCTTCTCCGCCCGCCTCGCGTATATCCGAAACCGTCTTTTCAAGAGACCCTTCCAGCGGATGGTCGCCCTCTCTGAGGGTGCGCGCGGCGGCAACGACTTTGCCGCCTTCTTCCGCAAACAGACGCGCTATCCCCGCTCCGATTCCCCTGCTCGCTCCAGTTACTATACAAACCTTTCCGTCCAGCTTGCCCATAAATAGCTCCTTCAGGCTATGTATCGTATCGTCGCTCATATTATATACACATAGGCTAACTCGCTTGGTAGGGTTGTCCACTCTGAGACGATGGAGTACATTTTCGATATATTCACATTGGAGGAGGTGAGTGAATGTCTGAAAGGCAAACGCCGAGCAAAGTGGAAGTAATGTCATATTTGAGAGAGCGTCGAAACTGGGGCAGATGGGGCGAAAAAGGCTCTGCCGGCGCGATCAACCTCATAGACGCCGCAAAGCGGATCGAGGCGGTCGGCTTGGTGAAGAATGGGCGAACCGTCTCTCTGAGCAGGCCGTTTCCGGTAGAGCCGAGGGTGGAGAATCCGAGGCCGGCTCAACACTTCATGTCGGTCATGGACAGACCGCACGGCGGAGGCGCCGCGATGGACTACTATGGAGTCTATTACCATGGCACAGCGACGACCCACATAGACGCTCTCTGCCATGTTTGGGATTCGGGCGGAATGTGGGACGGCAAATCGCCGGACGAAATCCTGACTTTTTCGGGTGGAACATACGGCACGGTTGACGCCTGGAGCGACGGCATACTCACACGGGGCGTTTTGCTGGACGTTCCGCGTCACAGAGGGGTTTCATACGTTACGGTTGACGCTCCCGTACATGGATGGGAGCTGGAGGACATCGCTACCGCGCAAGGCGTGGAAATAAGGGCAGGCGACGCTGTCATGGTATATAGCGGTCGAGAGGCGTATGCCGCGGAGCGAGGCGGAAACTGGGGCGGGGGCGATTCGAGGCCGGGACTTCATGCGTCTTGTCTTAAATTTGTTCGAGACAATGACATCTCGATTCTTGGGTGGGACATGATGGACGCTTCTCCCAACGAATACGATATTCCGTGGACGGTTCACGGGGTGATATTCGCCTATGGAGTCGCGCTCTTGGACAACTCCCTGCTGGAGCCGCTGGCGGATGCCTGCGCTGAAGAGGGCCGTCACGAGTTCATGCTGACGATCAATCCTCTCAACGTAATCGGCGGAACCGGGTCTCCGGTCAACCCGATAGCTGTCTTCTAGTACTAAGTAGTATCTGGGGATTTAGATTCAACGTGATTATTTGAAGCACGAGCCCCGCGCCGACGAATATCAACCGTCGGCGCGGGGATGTCTTTGTTTGCGAACGCCTATCTTCTCAGACTCGCTTCGGTCGCCCATCCAACATCCAACAATCGGCGCGCTCACCTTCTAAACCGGCTAAACCAGGTTTTGGCGGTCAACCCTGTCGCCGGCGAGGAAGACATCCACTACCCGCCTGAGGTCGGACAGATCGTTGAGCGGATTGCCGCTGACGACCAGCGCGTCGGCCTGCTTGCCGGGTTCGAGAGAGCCGACCAGCGAGTCCATCCAGCAAGAGCGGGCGGCGTCTCGGGTGGCGGACACGATGGCTTCCATGTTGGACATACCGGCCATGGCGTGCGCCTCTATCTCGGTCTGGAAGTCGCCCATCTGGTAGTATCCCCAGGCCGAGTCGGATCCGGCGGACATCACCACGCCGGCGTCGCGCATACGAGCGAAATGGTCCATCCTGACTTCGGACACGGCGCGCGCGGCGTCCAGTTCAGCGCGCAGTTCGGCGTCGAGGTCGTCAACGCTTTCAAGTTCGCGCACACGGGCGACGGAAGCGCCGATTGTGGGATTCACGAAGACGCCGCTTTCGGCGATTCGCTCGGCTATGTCCGGGCGGTAGGCGTCGGAGCCGTCCGCGTCTTTGTGCACGCCGTGGATGATGGTGTCTATGCCGGCGTCCAGAACGTTCACCATTCCTTGCGAGGAGGCGCAATGGGCGGCGGCGTGTCTGCCAAATTTGTGGGCTTCCTCGCATATAGCCGTCAGTTCGTCAACATCGAAGGACGGTCTGAACGGATAGCTGGTGCGCGTGCTGCCGCCGGTTGCGGTTATTTTGATGAAGTCGGCCTCCTCTTTGATGAGTTGTCTGACGGCGGCGCGACATTCATCCACGCCCGTAGCCTGTATGCCGAAGTAGCTGAGGTGGCCACCGATGATGGCCACAGGCCGTCCGGCCAGAACCAGGCGAGGGGAAGGCAGAATGCCTATTTCCACCGCTTGGCGAAGAGCGAAAGTCGTGCGGTTCTTGGCGCCGCAGTCGCGGACTGTGGTTACGCCCGAGAAGAGATGCCTTCGGGCGTTCTGAGCGGCCTGGACGGTTAGAACTTCGTCCGGCAGGGTGACCAGTTCATCCCCCGCCCTTCCGTCGCCGATGCCGATGAGATGAACGTGCGAATCCACAAGGCCGGGCAATATGGTGGCGTCGCCGTAGTCGAGTTCATTGACTGGCGCCCCTTCCGGCGCTTGAACAGTCTCAGATGTTCCTATCTGGCGAATGGTATCACCTTCGAGGAGGATGGCGGCCTGTTCGGCGACAGGACCTCCGTTGCCGTCAATGAGTCTGGCGGCCTTGAGTATAGTGAATTGAGCGTTGGATTCTGGCATGAGTGTTTCTCCTTATAGCTTGGCGTCGAATACGTCCAGGCCGGTCAAGCGTTTAGACGCCTCTCCATCGCATACTCTTCTCCTAGTCCGCTACGATGTACTTGTCGGACCATGCCCTATCCTTCAATAGTTTTTCCCTAGCCATTTCAAGATGAATAGTCACGATCTGCCTGTCAATTTCAATTCTACGTTCATATAACGCGCCGATTACCAATCGCTCAACTTCCTTAGACATGGACTCTGGATCTGTACCTGGATTCTGACCAGCCACGCTAAAGTGCAGTTGTGAGATCAGCTCAGGCGCAATAAACTCGTCGCCGCTCTCTAACGCTTCCAAGTAGAAATCCAGGTATATTTTGGTAGCCTCCTCCATCCTTCCCATAAGCATGAGATCCACCGGATCGGGTTTTCTGCTTTTCACGTCACACTTCCTCCAGTATCAGACTTGTAAGCTTCACATCAGTAGATTCAGCAACTTCAATCATCATCAAAACTGCGTAGTACTTTCTCCTGGGGCTAAGTAGCTTTGTGGCAGCCAATATCTTGAGAAGCTTAATCATGTCATCACGCAGTTGAGGCTGTACATTTTTATTCTGACTCGTTGATTTTACCTCGACAAGAGCCGACCGGCCATTATTGCTGTCATGAAACACCATATCAGGCGATATTCGCTGTGGACGAATAATTAAGTCCCATTGATATTGATCCTCACAGAACCAGCCGGCCAGCGCCTCCGCAGACCCTGCCATGGCCGAAGTGTTCAGCAAAGGATATCGACCGGGATAGTAGAGACTACCAAGCCGAATCTGGCCGCGACCGGCCACGGCGCGGCGTTGAAAGAATAGAACCACATCGTTCCAGGGTTCTTCTGTTACAAACTCTGTGTACTTATCAACATACCACTGGAATCCTGGATTTGCCGTTAGGTCGGCGCTCCATTGCCATCTTTTCGGCGCCTGGAACCATGATGGCACATAATGCCTTTTGAGCATAGCAACTGTATGAGTGTCCCTGGTCAACCCAATTTCACGGGGAGTCACAGGATGACGATATTCGGTTACTGACACATCTATGATCAATCAGGTTACCTCGTAAAATCATATCACCGCTGGCGTCTGGCGGACGGCAGCCTGAGATTCGTCGGAGTTGCGTTCCAGTTTCTGTCCCGCGAAGAATACGTCCTCGACGTTCCAGAGCGCGTTGATGTCGGCGGCGGGATTTCCTCTTACGACCAGGACGTCCGCTTCCTTCCCGGGTTCGAGGGTTCCGACTCTGTCGTCCATGTTCAGCGCCTCCGCCGCCCAACTCGTCACCGACAGGACGCCCTGCAACGGGGTATAGCCGGCGTGAACCAGCAACTCGGTCTCATAGACGGTGTTGCCCAGTTTATAGTTGCCCCAGGACGAGTCTGAACCCGTGATTACCTTGAGCCCCATCTCGATCATGCGGCGCGAGTGTTCCATGCGAATGTCCATTCCGACGCGGGTATCGTCGAACTGCGCTTGCTCCTGAGGGGTCAAGCCTTCGTCGTCGCGCTTGTGAGCCAGAACCCAGGCGGTGGATCTTCCCACATGCAGCGTGGGATTAACATACGCTCCCTGCTCCCCGATTCGTTCCGCTATGTCTTCGCGGAAGTTCTGAGTTCCGTCCGGATCCCGGTAATTGCAGTGAATGATCATGTCCACGCCCGCGTCGAGGGAATTGGCTATTCCCTCGGAACACATCGAGTGGGTGGCGGTCAGTTTGCCGAACTTGCGCGCTTCACTGGTCACCGCATTGAGTTCGTCCAGATTGAACGATGGCAGAGACGGGTATGAAGTCCTCGTGCTGCCGCCCGTGGCGGTTATCTTGATGTAGTCCGCCCCCTCTTTGATAAGCTGCCTCGTGAGCGCGCGCGTCTGGTTGGGGCCGGTGACCTCGCCGCCGAAGTAACCCATGTGTCCGCCAATTATGGAGACGGGGCGACCGCACAGCGTCATGCGAGGACCGATAGTGAGACCGGCGTTGATGGAATCGCGCAGCCTGAACATGGTCACGTTCTTGGGGCCGTTCTCCCGAATGGTGGTTACGCCGGAGTAGAGGCTGGCGCGCGCGTTTCTGGCGGCCTGGACGGTGAGGATTTCGTCGGGCAGCAGCGCGAGGTCGTCGCCCATTCGCCCATCTCCGAAGCCGTTGTGGTGGGTATGGCAGTCCACCATGCCGGGCATGACCGCGCAGCCTGGGTAGTCGCTGGCGTCCACAGAGGCGCCCTCAGGCGCGCGAACGTCTTGCTGGGGGCCGGCGGCGGCGATTTTGTTTCCATCCAGCAGGATGGCGCCCCGTTCGATTGGCGGACCTCCCTTGGAGTCTATGAGCCAGTCGGCTGTAATCAGTTTGAATTGGGCGTTGGCAGGCATGATTCTCTCCGCTTGACCATATATCTGGGTGTCTGTTGAGTATATCGCGTTTCGACAGAGGTTTCAGCATTGCCTCGGAAACATGGAGGTTCTTGTGTTTGACCGACTGACAGGGGCGGCAATATAATAGGCGGCATGACTGAACAGGCGATTATAGAATCCAGGAACTGGGCGGAGATGGCTTTCGACGCCGCGGACGATATGCAGGCCTCCAATATCGTGCTGCTGGACGTTCAGGAGGCGTGCGACTTCGCGGACTACTTCGTGATACTCACGGCGGAGTCGAGCCGTCAGTTGCGCGCGCTGGTGGAAGACATCGAAGAGCGAATGTCGGATATTGGCGCAAGTTTGCATCATGTCGAAGGAGCGAGAGACAGCGGCTGGATACTGATGGACTATGGAGGCGTCATAGTCCATCTGATGGGGCCGGAAGAGCGCGACTACTACGGTCTTGAAACGGTTTGGCCGCAGGCGCGCAGGATTCGGATCATTCCGTAATCCAAGGGTCGGTGGATCTGTCGTAGCTTAGCAGTTCGCTATCCGCGAAGAAGAGGGCGAGTTCCCTGACCGCGGATTCTGGAGAGTCCGAGCCGTGAACGAGGTTGCGGCCAATATCCACGCCGAAATCGCCCCTTATGGAGCCGGGAGGCGAATCCACCGGGTTGGTGGAGCCCATTGTCTTTCTGACTATCGCCGCGGCGTTGTCGCCCTCGAAAGCCATGGCGACGATTGGGCCGGACGTAATGAAGCCGACCAGCCCGTCGAAGAACGGCTTGCCGACGTGTTCGCCGTAGTGCCTGTTGGCGAGTTCGTCGCTCACCTGCATGAGTTTCATGCCGACTATCTTCAGTCCCGTCCGCTCCAGGCGGGCGATTATCTCTCCGCACAGCCCTCGCTGTACGGCATCCGGTTTCAGAAGTACCAGTGTCTTTTCCAATTGAGTCCTCATAATTCTTGGCTTGGTAGAGTATAGAAAGCGGTTATCGTGGGCTTGGCCAGCGTCTGTTCGCCGCGCTTACCTGCGAACTGCGCAGATAGACGGGACTGGCGAGAGCGGGGTCTGACACGCAGCCGGATTGCAGTTTGGCGTATCCCAGATGGGCTAAGGAAGAAGGGTGTCGAGTTGGCGGCTGCGCGCTAGACAGCCTTGCCGAGTCGCCGAGTCGCCGGCGAATATCGGGTTCCAGGTCGGGGATCGCTTCTCCGCAGTAGAATGTATCCGGAGAGAGATCGTCGAGAAAAGATTCCAAGTCCCGCAGAGCGATGTCGGCGTTATCATCCTCTGGATTCAGCGAGCCGACGTATAGCCTGGTTCGACCGGCGCTCATCGCGGCGCAAACTCTTTGCGTCAGGTTTTGGTAGGGATGGAGTTCCAATTCGAGAGTTCCTACGGTTACGAGCGGTATGGAAGATGTGTGGGCGATTGCCTTGGCAGCGCTCATGCCGACCCTGAGCGCGCTGAATCCGCCCGGCCCGGACGCGACGAATACGGCTGTGAGGTCGGCTATGCCGGCGTCGGCGTGGTCCAGCGCGCGGTTGATCGCGGGGACCAGTTCTACGGAGTGATTTCTCTCAGAGCGCCATGCGATTTCGACCAGCGAATGTCCCTTGCGCGAAAGCCCGACGGAGGCGTAGCGCGTGGATGTGTCTATCTGTAATTCCAGCGAGTCGCTATTCATCTTTCTGTGTCCGCTCTTTCAGTTCGATCAGCGCGGAGAAGAGTCGCTCGCGTCCATCGTAGTCGGCGTCGAGCGTGAGCGTTCGCGCGCTGTCTGAGATCGTTTCGATTGAAATGTCCACGTGGTCAACCGGGAAGTAGCCTTGCGCCTTGTCCGCCCACTCTATCACGCAAACGCCATCCCCAAATAGGTAGTCTTCCAGCCCAAGGCCGTCTATCTCCTCGAACGAGTCCAGGCGATAGAGGTCCATGTGGTAAACCGGAATGCGCGCCTCGTATTCGTTCACCAGCACGAAAGTGGGGCTGCGCGCGTACTCCTCGGACCCCAGCCCCCATAGTATCCCTTGCGTTAGAGTCGTCTTGCCCGCGCCCAGCCCGCCGGTCAGGAGGAGTATATCCCCCGGGCGCGCATTCGCCCCGATGGCGCGTCCCAACTCGCGGGTCGCCTCTACCGAGTCGCTCTGAAAGCTGACTTTCATAATTCAGTCGGTCTCCAAGTCGCAAATTCATGTTCGAGCAGTCGGGCGGGTAGCGAAACATTCGCCGACCCTTTTGTATTATATTGACCATAACCAATCTACAACAAGGCTGGTATTCTCAGTACGCGCTGATTTATGAAAGCTCGAATACCCATACGCGCTAAGAACACCACAAGGCGAGGTCCCTCTTGAAGGCTCTGATAGTATCCGATGTGCATAGCAATCTCGAAGCGTTCACGTCCGTAATCTCAGACGCCGAGCGACACGCCGGTTTCGACGAAATCTGGTCTCTGGGCGATTTGGTTGGCTACGGCCCGGATCCCAACGCGGCGATAGACCTGCTGAGAGAGTATCCCCATAAGGCGATAGCCGGCAATCACGATCTCGCCTCGGCGGGCAAGCTGAGCCTCGAAGCATTCAATCCATACGCCGCCGCCGCCAACAGATGGACGGCGGGCGCTCTGGACGCGGAAAGGCGAAGCTATCTGGCGGACCAGCCCCTTACGCTGGAGATCGAAGAGTTTACGCTGGCTCACGGCAGCCCGCGGGATCCGATATGGGAATATGTCATATCGGTCCGCGCGGCGGTGGCGAGTTTCAATCATTTCGACACTTACTGGTGTTTGGTGGGGCATTCGCACGTGCCGTTCATCTGTCGCCCTGGCGCGAGCCGCGGGGCTGTCTTTATGAGTCCGCCGCTCGGAGGCGCATACGACCTGGGAGAGGAGAGGCTCATCATCAACCCGGGAAGCGTGGGGCAGCCGCGAGACGGCGATCCGAGCGCGTCTTACGCGATCTATGATTCGGATGAAGAGACCGTCAGCCATCGCCGCGTCCTGTACGACATCGAGGCGACGCAGGACAAGATGCGGTCGCACGGTCTGCCCGATTTCCTGATAGACCGCCTTGCGGAGGGCCGCTGACGCCATAGCGCGAGCGTCCATCTATCGTTTCATTTGCCACCACTCGTTCCATCTGCCGAGCGACAGCTCAGCGATGACGATGTCGCATGGCCTACCAGCCACGTCTTTGGCGTGATTCGGAAGCGTCGCCACGTGAACGAAGCCGAGCGCTTCCATGGTTTCTACTGCGTGGCTGCGTGGCGCGTCCACCATTTCGGCTGTCAGTTTCTCCAAATCCATTTCATGGGCAATGACGGCAAGTTCGCGTATGAGGGCGGACGCTATTCCGTGCTGTCGGTACGCGGGGTCCACGACTACCCTCACCTCGCCCATGTGTTTGCGCGCGCCGGCTCTTTGCCTGTGAAGCGTGCCGTCGGCTATGACCTGCCCCTTTTCATTGATAGCGAGCAGGGGAAGCGCTCTGTCGTAATCCAGCTCGCTTATCCACCTCGATATGACGCGCGGCGACGTCACATTTTCCTTGAGGTAGAACCTGTCCTCTTCCGACACTCTCAGAAAGAAATCCAGAAGCGCCTCTTCGTGTTCGGGTTTGAGTGGAGTGACAGTCAGGGATTCCCCGCCAATGTCCAGGGCCTTGGGGTACGCAGTCATCTCATATACAGGCATAGCGCTTTCTCCAAAGTTAGTTCTATGGGATTAGTTTACAGACTGGCGCGCTCTGTGTCAGCGCAAGAAATACGGTGATGGCGAGAACGGCGGCGGCAAGATCATATCGTCGCAAGATTTCAATCGCGCTACGCCTTGTAACAGGCGGCCATGTGTCCGGCTTCCTTGTCCTCGAGCGCGGGGTGGTCGTTGTCGCGGCAGAAGTCGTCGGCTATGGGACAGCGGTCGTAGAAGCGGCAGCGCGCCGGAGGGTCAACCGGGACAGAGACGCCGCCTTTGATTCGCGCCGGCGGTCGGACGTAAGTGGGATCGGGAACCGGAACCGCAGACAGCAACGCCTTGGTATAGGGATGTTTCGGGTTTTGCAAAACATCCTCAGTTTCGCCCATCTCCACGATCTTTCCCAAGTACATGACCGCCACCCGGTCGCACATATATCGGGCGACTGCCAGATCGTGCGTAATATACAGGTAGCTGATTCCCAGGCGCGCCGCCAAATCTTGCATGAGACGCATTATCCCGGTTCTGATGGAAACGTCGAGCATGGAGGTCGGCTCGTCCGCCACTACGAATTTGGGTTCGATGACCAATGCTCTCGCAATTGCTACACGCTGCCGCTGGCCGCCCGAAAGCTCGTGCGGGTATCTGAAGAGAAATGAGCGCGGCGGCGTGAGACCCGCCATTTCGAGCATCTGGGACACCCGTTCAAGCTCGTCGCCAATTTTCTGAGTCTTCAGCGGCTCCGCGATAGTGTCGAAGACAGCGCGGCGCGGATTCATGGACTCGTATGGGTCTTGGAATATCATCTGCGCCCGTCTGCGAAATGCCTTGAGCGAAGCGCCCTTCAACGTAGCGATGTCGGTCGGATCGATCTCGCCATCATCGAAGATGACGCGGCCACTCGTCGGATAGTGAAGTCGCGCCAACAATTTGCCCGTTGTCGTCTTTCCGCAGCCTGACTCGCCCACCAGCCCGAAACTTTCGCCTCTGGCAATTTCGAACCGCGCGTCGTCAACCGCGTGAATGAATCTGCGGCTTCGCTCGAACCACCTGCCGGAGGATACAGGAAAGAGCTTAGTCAGCCCCTCCACTCTGAGCAGTGGACTGTTGTCGGACCTGCGCGGCTTCTGCGATTCTTCGGACATGGTTCAGCGTCTCTTGTGTTCAATCTGGTGGATTCCAGCAGGCGGCCCAGCGTTCGCCTCGCTGAACTATTGGGGGTTCCTGAACGAGGCATTCTTCAGTGGCGTAGTCGCAGCGCGGATGAAAGCGGCATCCAGCCGGTGGATCGAGCAGGTTGGGAGGCTCTCCTCTCAGCGAAGTCAACGCTCGCTTTTTGCCCGTTACGCTTGGAAACGCGGACATTAGCGCGCGTGTGTAAGGATGAATCGGATCCTGGAACAGCCCCTCAGTATCCCCAAACTCTACTATCTTGCCGGCGTACATGACCCCTACTACGTCGCTGACCTCGGCGATTACCGCCATATCGTGCGATATGTAGATCATGCCCATATCCAGCTCGCGCTGAACTTTCTTCATTTCTCTCAGAATGTGATCTTGAACGATGACGTCCAGCGCGGTAGTAGGCTCGTCAGCGATTATCAGGTCTGGCTCGCACGCCAGCGCCATAGCGATGATCGCCCTCTGCTTCATCCCGCCGCTGTACTCATGCGGATACCGCCGAATGAAGACGCGGTCCAGACTTACTAGGTCGTACAGTTGGCGTACCCTCTCTATGGACTCGGCAGGAGCGCTCTCGACATGATATTCCAGGGCTTCGATTATCTGGTCTCCTACCCTGTGCACTGGGTTCAGCGAGTTCATAGCCGCCTGAAACACCATCGAGATACGCGCCCACCGGTAATCCAGCATTCGCTCTTCAGACAGCGGCGCGATGTCCACCCCGTCTATGAGTATCTCGCCGCCAATAATGCGCGCGTTCTCTGGCAGCAGCTTCAGCAGCGTTATCGCTATGGACGACTTGCCGCATCCAGATTCCCCCACCAGTCCGAGCGCCTGTCCTCGGCGCACCGAGAACGATACGCGGTCCACTGCGCTCACCTCTCCGCCGCGCGTTGTGTAGCGCATCGAAAGGTCTCGAACCTCGAGAATCGGACGCTTTGACGACGTGCTTGTGGCGTCATACATCATAGTCGCCTCAGCCGGGGATTTATGACCTCGTCCAAGGAACGGCCCACCAGATAGAAGGATGAACACAAAAGCGTTATAGAAAGACTAGCGGGGAAGATGAGCCACCAGTACTCGGTTACCTGAAGAAGGTATCCGGCTGACTCGGTGGTGTGGATCATCAGTCCCCAACTCATGCGAATGTTGAGAAGTCCCAGAAAACTGAGAATCGCCTCTGAGAAGATGGCCCCTGTTACAGTGAACATCATGTACAGAAACGAGAGCGGCAATAGATTTGGAACTATGTGAACGAAGATGATGTGAAACGGACCGCCGCCGGCTATTCGAGCCGCCTCGATGTATGGCTTGACTACTATCGAGAGAGCCTGAGACTTGAGCACGACCCCCGTCCCGCCGAATCCGGACAGAACCCCGATTATGAGCGCAAGCTCGAAATGTTCGACGCCGATGAGCGCGCTCAGGACTATCAGCACGCTTATGCCCGGCATCATAATCATGATGTCCGCGAGCCGCATCAGCAGCATATCCACGACGCCCCCAAAGTAGGCTGAAATCGCGCCGACAGCGGTTCCAATCGTAACGGTGACGACTGCCGCCAGCAGGCCAAGCAGAAATTCCGACCTCGCGCTGTACATGAGCTGGCTCAGTACGTCTCTGCCCAGCGGGTCTGTGCCGAGAGGGTGGCTCAGGCTCGGCGGCGCCGGCTGCCGCGTCTCGTCGAATGAGTAGCCCACCACTGGATCGTAGATGCGGGGGTCCCACACGAAGTTCATTAGGATGGGATGCGCCATAGCCAGCAGCGCGTAGAAGACTATCAGCGCCAGCCCGATAACCCCAATTCGCGCGCCCAGAAACAGCGACCAGTTCCGCTTAAAATCCCGCGTCGCAAGCCCAAGCCGAGCTTTCCAGATAGAATCAGGGGCCTGGAGTTCGGGATATGGGGTAGGGGATTCGGAATTTAGCATGGATCAGGCTTCTTGGGATCGAAAGGCTGATTACATGATCGAATAATGGGGATGAACGGCGCTGCAAAATCCCAGCGTTTTTCCCAACAGGTGTTGTCAACAGTGCTTTTAGAGTAGTTCTTTAGAATGCGCTTCCAGTCCTCTTCGGACTTGAAAATAGGACTATCGCAAGCCATATCTCGGGCGTTCAGGAAACCAAGATAAACCAAAACTACGGGTACGCCGAGCGATGCGATTTTCCATGACCATGCGAACCTGTTGGATAGCTGGTAGTGTCCGCATAGGGATAGATTCCAATTGCCGTTGGTTTTTTGTTGAAGATTGTCGTTTGCTTCAGATATGGCTTTGCCGATGCGTTGAAAGTTTTTCGGATTCTTGCTGCTGTAATTGTTCGGTTCGGTCAACTCGGTTTCGTGAGCCTTTGCCTCTATGAGGATAAGCCCACGCTCTCCCTTGATAGCGCATGTGCTGGCAATATCCCAGTTCGGCGTATTTCCTCCATGGCATAGCCACCATTCCCGAAGCTGATTCCGGATTTCGGGGTACACAAGGCAGTTCGCTTTGTCTAGCCGCGCTTCGTTCGCCGGTGTCTTGTCCCATGAGCCGTCTTCTTTCTGACATGGTTTGCCATACGGTATCCAATTGTCACCGGGGGACACTGTTACGTAGTTGGGAAGGCCGACCAACTTAGTAAGCCGTCTAGCGACTTCTTCACGCTCCCCGTCCATGAAGAGAATGCAGCGAGGCCGACTTCCACGACGTTCTTTCTTTGGGAGTTGTTTTAGCCAACTCATGTTCTCACCCCCAATCCTGTCTGTCCTGAAATTCCGTAAATCACAGTTCAGACATCAATACCGTATCCTCGGATCCAGATACACGTACAGAACATCCGCGACCAGATGCGCTACCAGCACGAATATCCCCACGAAGACGAACGCGCCTACGGCGAGAGGCAGGTCTTCGGAGACCGCCGCCGAAACCAGTGTCTGCCCCATGCCGGGCCACGAGAAGATAGACTCGATTATCACGCCGCCGTCAATCGCGAAGGCCAGGCTGAACACGAAGCTCGTCACCACGGGGAGCAGCGCGTTTCGCGCCACGTGCGCGTCTCGCACCCGCTTCTCTGGCAGACCTTTGGCGCGCGCCGCTATTACGAAATCTTCGCGCATCGTCTCCAGCATACTGTTTCGAGTCAACAGCATCGTCCCCGCGAAGCTGATCAGCGCGAGCGTGAGGACGGGCAGGATCATGTGCGACACGATGTCCCACGCCAGATAGCCGATTCCGCTTGCCAGCCAAGCGCCCGCTCCGACCAGCAGAGAAATGGCGACACTCCCCCACTGAATATATGAAGCGCCCGGAACGCGCTTTCTGGATGTGAACAGAAACGCCGCGAACGCAACCGCCGACACCGCTATCGCGGTCAGTATCATGCGGTTGAACACAGCGTTCGCGTCCGTCGGCGCGTCCCGCCACACTACCGGGTCCAGGAACTTGCCTATCGGGAACCAGCCCGCCTTGAACGCGAACAGCCAGATCATCATCAGCCCGAACCAGGGCGTGAACACCGTGTACAGCGTCACGCCCCCTATCGTTGAGGTATATTCCGCCCAACTGCCCCTGCGCCACGCGATTATCTTCCCCAGCCCGAAGCCCAGATAGAACGATACCACAGTGGCGGTCAGGAACAGCATGAGCGTGCGCGGAAGACGTTCGGCTATGACGTCCGCCACGCTTCTGGGATAGTGCGTGAACGATACCCCCAGATTTCCGGTCAGCGTGTTTCTGACATGGGTGAGATACCGCTTCCAGAGCGGCTCGTTGACTCCGAACATATCGCGAAGCCGCTCCCTAGTCTCCGGCGGCAGATCCGGGTCCAAAGCGTACACGTTGCTGAGGTCGCCCGGCTGCGCGTTCACCACGAAGAACACGATGGACAAGAACGCGAACAGAGTCAGAAGAATCTGCGCGCTCCTCTTCAGGATGTATATGATCATCTTACGGCTACTTGATCACCGCTATCGTCTGCATTCCGTTCGCGTTTACTATGCCCCCCAGAACGGACGTGTACGGATAGTCCACCCTGGACGGCCTGTAAGCGTCCAGCTTTGGAGTTGTGAACAGCGGAACGTATGGCAAGTCTTCGGCCAGGTACTCCTGTATCCTGAAGACCTTCTCTCTCGCCGACTCTACGCTCGTTTCGGACAGCAGGCTGAAGGCGAGGTCGTCGAACTCGGGGTTCGCGTATCCGCCCCAGTTGTAACCGCCCTCTTCATTTTCAGGCGCGTGGCGGGAGTGGAAGAAGTTCTCGACATAATCCGGGAACAGCGAAAGGCTCCAGCCCAGCATCCACATATCCAGGTCTTCCTGCACCGTGTCGCTGAACAGGTTGTCTATGATCACATTGAATCCGACCAGGTTGGCGCGCGCCGGTATGCCTACATCGTTCAGCCATCGCTCTATCCAGATGGCGAACGTAGCCCTGAGCGGGTCGTAGCCCGCGCTGGGCGACATGAGTCGCAGTTCCGGTAGTTCTTCGCCGTCTGGCCCTTTCAATCCCTTGCCCTGAGATGCTACGAAATTTCCGTCCTCGCTCATTTCCGGCTCTTGCTCGAAAGTGAAGCCCGCGCTCTTGAGCAACTCCACCGCCCGCTCTATCCGCTCGGTTCTGGCCATTCCTCTGCCAAACTGCGGAACATCCTCGTTGTGCCAGAAGGCGTTGCCTTCCGGAACTGTGGAGTACATCGGAATCGCGGCGTCCTGGAGAATCGTCTGAGAGACGAACTCCTTGTCTATAAGCGTAGCCACCGCCTGGCGAAACTCTTTGTGGCTCATCGGAGCTTTTCGAGTGTTGAACCCCAGATAGAGCATGCCGTTGTCGGTGTTGGAGAGTATCGTAAGGTCTTCCGAGGCCGTGACGCGGTCCTGGAACCCCTTTTCCATTCCAATCGGATTGAACAGGTAGTCAATATCGCCGTTGGCGAGGGCGAGTATCGCCGCGTCCTGGTTGCCATAGATGCTGAACAGCGCGGTGTCCATGTGCGGGCCAACTTCGTATTCGAGCGTCTTTTCCCCTTCTGCTTCGCCATAGAACGTGGATGTGTATCCAAGCCTGTCGCTCGTCTCTGAGTACGCTCCGTTCTCGTACTGCGTGACTACTGCGCCCTTGCGCGAATAGTTCGGATCTGCGTCCTTTTCATAGAATGCGCCCGGTTCCCACTTCTTGAATGTGAAACCGCCCATAGTCGGTTCTCCGTCCGGAACATGAGCGAACAGAGCCTCTATCCGCTGTTCCACGTCCCCCGCGAGCTTGGCTTGCTCGACGATGGGCGCCCAGTAATGTTCCGGCATAATCGGCATGAATCCGAGTCCGAACTGCCAGACGCTCAGCCCGGGCGCCTGGGGGTTGCCTTCATCGTCTGTCGCTTTGAAGAAAGCCTTCAGCCGGTAGTCCCCGAGTGCCTCCACACGCTCGACGAAAGCGCCGTCCACAGAGCTGGCCCACCCCGAACCTAGCTGCATATCCAGGACTGTATTCACAGTAAAGACAAAGTCGGCGGCGGTCACCGCTTCGCCGTCGCTCCATTCGATGCCCTCTTTCATGGGGACCTCAGCCGTCCAGTACTCGGAGCCAGCTACCGTCTCTCTTGTCAACTCAGTTGGGAAGTCTGAGGCTATGCTTGGAATCCAATCGAAACGCTGGTCTGAGTAACCGTAGAGCGCTCCAGTGTTCCCTGTAAGGACGTACCCAGTCCATGCAGAACCGCCAGGGCCGCCCATGAAGTTCCAGTAATTACGGGTAATCGGCTCTTCGAACAGTCCCATCTGATAGATCGAGGGACCGGACATTGGCTTGACAGCGCCCGGTTCAGGTTCCTTCACTACCTCAACGATCTTCTCGACTTCGACAATTTTCTCCACCTCGACGGGCACCATCACTTCCCTGATGACCTCCACCTCTTTTTCGACGACCTTCTCCACCTCGATAGGCACTTCCTTGATGATCTCGACAGGTTCGTTCGAGCAGGCAATAGCTGAAGCTGCTATCATCGCAATGAAAGGCGCAGTCATCCATCTGAAGCTTTTGAGTGTTCTCATTCTGAGGCCAGTCCTTTCAAAAGGTCTCTCTTCTGTCAAGGCGCGATTGACTAACTTGTTGCGTGTGGCTCAGTCACTTCCGCTGGGCGCGAGAGCCTGAAATCGAGTCTCCGCCGCGCGCCCGCCCTTCTTTCGCGGGGGAAGTTCTCTGATCTTAGCAGCCAACTCAGCCACTCTAGCCGAATCTGAGAGCGAGACCACAATCGCGTCAACGCCGGCGTCTCTCAGAGACGCCAGGCCCGCGGTCGTGACCACAGATGGGCATTCCAAAATAAGGACGCCGCCAACTGAAGCTCCCACACGCCCGATTTCTACCAGATCCTTGTAAGCTATTTCGGAAAGGTTAGCCTGCGGTCGGATTAGCGAACCACTTGCCCCCAATCCTCTCAGCGCGAGAGCTGTCTCCCTGTCTGGGGCTTCCTCCAGCTCTACAATCGTGGCGGTATCCGCCTGGCTGGCTATCGCGGCGGGCGCGGTTTCGATATCTATGATGAAGAAATCGCAGCCATTGTCCGCGAGACTCTCCACGTCATCATTGGTTATGCGCCCGGGTCCGACGCCCCAGACCACATCTTCTTTCCGTTCGCATTCTGTAATAGAATCCGCGTCGTTCGCGTCCAGTATGACCGCGCTAACGGCGTCGCCCTCGATGGAGTCGAGAAATTCCGATAATCTGGACGCAGGCGCCTCGCCAATGAGCGCCATACTTGGAGACGATTCGACTCTGGAAGCCAACGCTCCAAATCCGAGCGGTTGCTGGGCCTGCTGTCCGAGTTTCCTAATCAGTTCGATCAGTTTGCTCATGTCTATGTAGCGTCCTCCGCTTTGCAGGATAAAGTGTTTACTGAGCGCGATTCTAATTGTTAATCCCCAATCTCTTCAAGAGCGCCGGACTTTCGCGCCGCAGATCGGGCATTCTTGACTACGCTTTCGGGCGTATGCTAGTTTTTTCTCATGTTCACAGTCTCAAAGGCTGAGAGTGGGAGTAGTAGGAAGAGGTCTGCCTCAGAGAGTCGGGGACGGTGAGATCCCGATGCGAAAGATCATTCTGAACTCGCCCATGAGCCTTCGTCCTGAGCCGATGCAGGGGTAGGGGCGGACGGAGTGCGCCGTTATCGCATAATGAGCGTCCGCGTTTAGTGGAAACTAGGGTGGTACCGCGGGTAGATATTTCGGCCCGTCCCTTGATTGGGGCGGGTTTTCTCGTTTGAGACGAGACAATTCGCGCTCCGCCGCCAATATGGAGGAACCGTTAGCCATGTCAACCACAGAGCAGTCTCGCACCGCATACGGGCACAGGGAAATGCAGTCCAAGTGGCAGGATCGCTGGGGAAGGGACGGCATCTACAAGGTGCTCGACGACGATCCAAAACCTAAGTGGTACGAGCTTCATATGTATCCCTACCCGTCGGGAGACCTGCACATCGGGCACTGGTATGCGATGTCTGGCGCCGATGTCCGCGCCCGATTCATGCGGATGAAAGGCTACAACGTTCTGCATCCGATGGGGTTCGACGCGTTTGGACTAAACGCCGAAAACGCCGCCATCAACAACGACGTGCACCCCTATCAGTGGACTATGTCGAACATCGAGAATATGCGTCGCCAGCTCAGATCCATGGGGCCGATGTATGACTGGGACCGCGAGGTCGTCACCTGTACTCCCGACTACTATAAGTGGAATCAGTGGTTCTTCCTGCTGCTGTACAAGAACGGATTGGCTTATAGATCGGACGCGCCGGTCAATTGGTGCGTTTCCTGCCAGACGGTGCTCGCCAACGAGCAGGTGATAGACGGCGAGTGCGAACGATGCGACAGCATGGTCGAACAGAGGAACATGGAGCAGTGGTTCTTCAGGATTACCGAGTACGCTGAAGAATTGCTGGATAACTCCAAGATGGAGTGGCCGGAGCGCATCAACTCGATGCAGACCAACTGGATTGGACGCTCCGAGGGAGTGGAGATAGAATTCGACATCTCCGAGTATGGGCTGGAACAGGAATCAGTCCGCACGTTCACCACTCGCATAGATACGGTCTATGGGGTGACTTTCATAGCTATCGCCCCCGAGCACCCTCTGGTTATGCGGCTAACCACAGATGAACGCCGCTCCGAGGTTGAGGAATATATCCGGCAGACGCGGCTCCAAACCGAGATCGAGCGCCTGTCCACTGAAAAGGAGAAGACGGGCGCGCTCACGGGGGCATACGCCACCAACAAGCTGAATGGAGAGCGAGTCCCGATTCTGGTAGCGGACTATGTTCTGCTGAGCTATGGCACCGGCGTCGTCATGGGCGTTCCCGCGCATGACGAACGGGACTTCATCTTCGCCAAGAAGTATGACTTGCCGATCAGGGTCGTCGTGGCGCCGCCCGATTGGGACGGTTCCGATCTACAAGAGGCGTACATCCCCGAAGGAACTCAGGTCAACTCCGCGCAGTTCGACGGACTGCCCAGCTCCGAAGGCAAGGAGCGTATTGCCGACTACATCGAAGAGAATGGGTGGGGGCAGCGCGAGGTAAACTATCGTATGCGCGATTGGCTTATCAGCCGCCAGCGCTATTGGGGCACTCCCATACCGGTAGTATATTGCGAACGATGCGGAGAGGTACCGGTGCCCGAATCCGACCTGCCTGTGCTGCTGCCTGAAGACGCGGAGTTCCTGCCCACCGGAGACTCGCCGCTGGCTCTGAATGAGGGATTCGTAAACGTGTCTTGCCCCGATTGTGGCGTAACCGCCAAGCGCGAGACCGACACTATGGACACGTTTGTGGACTCATCCTGGTATTTTCTGCGCTACGCCAGCCCCAATTTCGAGGACGGCCCGTTCGACCCGGATGTGCTGAACCTCTGGAATCCGGTTGATCAGTACACGGGAGGCGTCGAGCACGCCGTGATGCACCTGCTTTACTCTCGCTTCTTCGTCAAGGCGCTGCGCGATCTGGGTATGTTGAACTTCGACGAGCCTTTCCTGCGCCTGCTGAATCAAGGGACGATACTCCATAACGGCCAGAAGATGAGCAAGTCGCGCGGGAACGTGATAGCGCCGGATGACTATGTGAGTGAACTGGGCGCTGACGTAGTGCGCGCGTATCTGATGTTCATGGGGCCGTGGGAGCGAGGCGGCGACTGGAGCGATGGCGGCATCAACGGTGTAGCCCGCTGGACGAACCGCGTATGGGACATCTGCAACCGCGACTCGCGCCTTCTGGACGATCTGCCCACTGAGACCGACTCTGTCGCAAACCTGCGTCGGGACCTGCACAAGACTATCCGTAGAGTTGGGGAAGACATAGAAAGCTTTAAGTTCAATACGGCCATAGCCGCGATGATGGAATTCTCGAACTCGCTCAACCAGGCGTGGGAGCGAAAAGATGTTGATTCCGAGGTCTGGAACGAATCGCTAAAGTCCCTGGCCCTTATGCTGTCGCCCATAGCTCCGTTCCTGGCGGAAGAGATATGGGAGCGACTCGGCCATTCGTACAGCGTTCATCAGCAGAACTGGCCGGACTGGGATCCTGAACTGGCCGCCGACGAGATGATTACGCTGGTCGTTCAGGTAAACGGAAGGCTGCGCGACCGGATGGAAGTTCCCGCCGACATATCGGAAGAGGACGCGCGCGGAAGGGCGCTGGAGTCTGAGCGCGTCAAGGCGCATACCGAGGGTAAGACGGTGCGCCGCGTGATCTATGTTCCGGGTCGGCTGGTGAACGTAGTGGCGAGTTGAGCTTGGCTGTCTCTAAGAGCGCCTTCGCGAAGTCGCTAATTACTCTCGCCTCTACGCTGTCGGACTACGTAAGCACAGATTCTGGTGAGTGGGTCATCAAGGGGTTTATAGATACCCGTAAGGATATCTATACAATTTCGTCAGATACGAAAGTCGTGTCCAAGATATTGGAAATCCACTTATTTCCAAAGATACTCGCATTCGCTGAGGAGAATCGATTCGAAGTCGTCTTGGCAGACCACCAAAACTACTACCCTGATCTGTCATTCGTCTCTAAGATAGACCGAGATGTTAAGTTTGCGGTAGATTTCAAGACAACTTATCGAAATACTAGGAGACCATGGTTGTGTAACGGTTTCACATTGGGCTCACATGGCAAATATTTTACAGACCGTACCAGCTCTAAGAACATCCAGTTTCCTTATGGATCATACTCGGGACACTTCTGTTTGGGAATAATCTATGATCGCTTGGAATCCGGCAAAATTGACGAGACTAGATCGTGGCAACTCTCGGAGTTGAACTCTATTGCTTCCGTTATTTCCAACTTTCAGTTCTTTGTAGCTGAGAAATGGAGAATCGCAAGCGATAAGAGAGGCTCTGGGAACACGGCGAACATCGGCAGTATTCAGAGAATTGAGGACATCGCTTCAGGAAATGGTATGTTCGCCAAGCTCGGAGAAGATTGGTTTGACGACTATTGGATGAATTACGGCAAGATTACTATCAGGACTCAGCATGGCGAGACCAAGAGAATCACCTCACTGGAAGAGTTTGTCGCCTACCGCGGGGGCGACACGTCTTTGATAATGCCCAGAAATAACTCAGCATGAAGCGCCGCCGCACAGTCGTACCGCCCATTAAGTGTCAAGGCATCAAAACGAAACTCGTGCCTTGGATCAGGACATTGGTTCCATCGGATTTTGATGGAACATGGGTCGAGCCGTTTCTGGGTTCGGGTGTAGTGGTTTTCAACATTCTTCCCAAGCGCGCCTTGCTTGCCGATTCCAACCCTCACCTCATCAACTTCTACCGGGCTATTTCTCTCGGCGCGATTACCCCCGCGTCCACTCGCCGCCATCTTGAGAATGAGGGAGCGGAGCTTCTTCGCTCTGACGGCGAACATTATTACACTGTCAGAGAGCGATTTAACCGGATGCATGACCCGCTGGACTTCCTGTTCTTGAATCGAGCTTGCTTCAATGGTCTGATTCGATTCAACCGCAGGGGAGAGTTCAATGTTCCGTTTTGCAAGAAGCCGAGCAGGTTTTCTAAAGCATACATAACTAAGATATGCAATCAAGTAAAGACAGTCTCGGACATCCTCACAGCGCGCGACTTTATGTTTGCCGCTCAGGACTTGTCAGAAACTATCAGCATGGCGCAATCAAAGGATCTAATATACTGCGACCCACCCTATATGGGACGCCATACTGATTACTTCAACGACTGGGGGGAACGAAACGAGGTCGAACTAGCAGGAATGCTTTCATCCGCACCTTGCCGTTTCATTCTCTCAACTTGGCATAGCAACAGACACCGTAAGAATGTATATATAGACCAACTTTGGTCAGAATATCGAGTTCTAACGCATGAGCACTTCTACCACGTTGGCGCTAAAGAAGACAATCGCAATCCAATGCTAGAAGCCATTGTGATGAATTACGAAGTTGAAGGAGCTATCCAACCTCCGAATGAGACGGTTGTCCAAGCCCGCCTGCTGGAACAGCCCGCGGGGTATTCTTCCAGTCGCATCAGGTGGTAGCAGTCCGCCCTGCGCGACTACCCTGAAACTGCACTGCGTCATATTCAGAGTGTCTCCTACTCAAATATCTCATTCACTTTCACGCTGAACCCGGCCAGGGCCGTTGAGGCCAGCGTGTCTCCTACCACATAAGCGCCGGCTATCTCCAAAACTCCGTCCTTCAGAAGCATGACCGACACGATCCTGTTCACTGGATCAACTATCCAGTACTCTCTTACCCCGTATTTGGCGTACAGTTCCCTTTTATCCTTCCAGTCGCGCTTAGACGACGACGGCGATAGGATTTCCACCACCAGATCTGGCGCTCCCTGAACGTTGGCGGCTGTCCTGATGTGCTCTCGCTCTTTAGATATGAACATGAGATCGGGCTGAACCACTTCGGTGTCCGAGAACACTATGTCGAACGGAGCGTGAAATACCCAGCCCAGTTCTCGCGTATTCACATACGGATATATCAGCGACACTAGTTTCACGCTTGCCATCTGATGTTCTTCATTCGGTGAAGCAACCAACATCAACTCTCCATTCAAAAGTTCGTAGCGTTCGCCCTCGGGCGTGTTCAGATAGTCCTCATAGGTATGCTTGGCTTTCGTAACCATGCCTTCCCTCCCAGTAAGCTGTTCAGATTATATCAAGACGAGTCATAACCTGTCCGACATCGCCGCGATTGTCCAACTTCCGGCATCTTTACTCGCCAACGACCCGCGCCTATAATTCAATGTAAAGACGCTCACCTCGGAGGAAGATAGAATATGGCTCATAGATCGGCAAACGTAGTTGTAATTGGCGGCGGAGTGAACGGGACCAGCGTCGCCATGCACCTGTCGCGCATGGGCGCGGGCAAGGTGATATTGGTCGAAAAAGGCCATCTCGCCGGCGGCGCGAGCGGACGGTCAGGCGCGATGGTGCGCGAACACTACCTGCATCCTACGCTGGTCAAGATGGCGATGGAGGCGAGCGACATATTCCATAACTTCGCAGACGCCGTAGGCGGAGACGCCCGCTTCATACAGACAGGCAGAATACTGTTCTTTGGAGAGCGAGACGCGGACGCCGCGCGAGCGAATGTGGAAATGAACCGCGAACTGGGCGTGAACATCCGCGTTCTAACTCCGTCTGAAATCGCCGAGATAACGCCGCAGGCGTCTCTGGACGGAGTGTCTCTTGGGGTGTATGAACCCGACTCCGGCTACGCCGATCCCATGGCCACCACATACGCATACGCAGAACAGGCGCGTGTCCGCGGCGCTCGAATAATCACCGAATGCGCGGTCAGCGAGATAAAGATCAAGGGCGGACGTGTCGTCGGTGTCCAGACAGAAGACGGCTTGATAGAAACCGACACGGTTGTAGCCGCCGTCGGTCCGTGGGTCAACAAACTCGCCGCGCCAATTGGCGAGTTCCTGCCGGTTACTCCCATCCGCGTGCAGATGACGCATCTGCGCCGTCCGCCCACGCTCGAATCGCTGAACGTGAACGTCATTGACTACACCACAGGCGCTTACTTCCGCGTGGACGCCGGTCACAATACGCTGGTCGGAGGCGAAGACTGGGACGATCTGAGCGAGGTGGTCAACCCCGACTCGTTCGGACTGAACGCGGATCACGACACGGTTACCCGCTTCTGGGACAGAGCGAAACTGCGCTTCCCTGATTTCGCAGCCGCCACTCAGAGGGGCGGTTACGGCTCTCTTTACGACATGACCCCGGACGGCAATCCAATTCTGGACAAGTCTGGAAACATAGAAGGACTCTACTGGGCGACAGGGTTTAGCGGACACGGATTCAAGCTGTCTCCGGTAGTCGGCAGGATGGTCGCGGAGTTGGTGATGAGCGGCGACAGCGCAAATCACCCCGTACACGAATTTCGGGCAAGCCGCTTCGAGGAAGGCGACCTTCTGGACGCCGAATACCCTTACGAAGGCCGCAGACACCAATGACGACCCGGAAATGGACATTCTATTATGACGCCGACTGTGGAATGTGTTCCGCAGTCGTTCGCTGGCTGAAACGATTCGACTGGCGTGGGCATATCGCGTGGGCAGCAATACAATCACTCGAACAAGCTCCGCCTGGGATCCGCTTCGCCGACTTGGAAAAAGCCGCCTACCTGGTCTGCGCGCCCGGCGACAATCACGAAGGCTTCTTTGCGTTTCGCAGGCTTCTGCTCAAGCTGCCCCTTCTGTCGCCCCTCGGAGCACTCATGTGGCTGCCCGGCGCCAGATTGATTGGAGTTCCCACATACCGATTGATAGCGCGCAACAGGTACAGGATATCCGGATGCCGCGTTCCCGGCATGGCCGCGCGTTCCAAATCGCGCTAAACCTACCTCCCACGCTTATCAGCCTATACTCTGCGGAAGCCCCGTCTTAGCGGGCGTTCGGATCAGTTTAGTCCACCAATACTTACAAACGAGAACTAAACGCTGACCACCAAATAATGTATAATGTCGCCGTTTTGCGAAATACATTCTAAGGGACGTCTATTCCACCATGCAGGAAACTCAAATTTCTCCCGAAATCAGGCGAGGGCGCAACCAGCTTGCGGTCACCGTCGTACTGGGGCACACCGTAAAGCACATCTACAACTCCGGCCTCAACTCCGTCATCATGGCCGCCATAAAGGACGACATGGGGCTGACCGGCGCGCAGTTTGGGCTGCTCTCCACGTCTCAGCGCATCACCAGCGGCACTACGACGATGGTCGCCGGCTACTTAGGCGACCGATTCGCCAACCGCTCCGGCCTCATGCTTCTCATCTCGCTCGGTATGATGGGCATCTCTTTCTACCTGCTCGGCAGCGCCCCCAACTACTGGCTGCTCATGGCGGTGATGCTGCTGGTCGGAATCGGCCCGTCTCTGTATCACTCCCCCGCCATAGCGTCTCTCTCACGCAAGTTCCCGGACAGGCGCGGATTCGCTATATCGCTGCACGGAACGGGGGGCAGCGTGGGAGAGGTTGTCGGGCCCGTGCTGGTCGGCGGACTGATTAGCGGCACGTATCTCGTCGCGTTCGAGTGGCGCGACGTGCTTCACATCAGCGTAGCGCCCGCCCTGTTCTTCGCAGTACTCATCTATCTGATGATGCGCAACATACCCACCGCGGCGACCGACATCGAGTCGCTGAGCGAATACTTCAACTCGCTTTCGACTCTGGTCCGCCGCCGCGCGATGCTCTCCCTCGTCGCGGTCACCGCTCTCAGAAGCACGGGGCAGTCCGCCGTCATGGCGTTCCTGCCCGTCTATCTGAACGAGGAACTGGGCTACGAATTCGTCGTGATCGGCCTCTTCATGTCCGGCGCGCAGGTAACAGGCATAGTCGTGCAGCCCATCATGGGCTACTTGTCAGACAAGTTCGGACGAAAGGTCGTCCTCGTGCCATGCACAGCCGCCATGGGAATCCTGATAGCCGCGCTGAAGTTCGCGGAGCCGGGCGCGATACTGATACTGACCGTGCTGGCAATGGGCGCGTTTCTCTACTCGCTGCACACCATATACATAGCGAGCGCGATGGACGTGGCGGAAGGGCAAGCGCAGTCAACTGTCGTGTCGCTGATATATGGCGCAAGCTTCCTGGGAGCGTTTTCCCCCTGGATCGCAGGAGTGATTGTTGACCGCACCGAGATATCCAACGCATTTATATACGGCGGAGTAATGGTGATTGCAGGAGCTATCCTGCTGGCGATAACCAAACTGCCGAAGACCGTGAATCAAGAAAATGCGAGGAACTGACAACTAAATACTCACCTGCCGAATGGATACATGGCCAACACACTCCTCTAACCATTAGATATGACGTCAGTGAGCAAGATACTCAATAGGTTGAGTTGGCTGGTCACCATACGACCGTACATCACGCTCATCGTTCTTCTCATGATTACGGTTGCTCTGGGCGCGGGGGCCGCGTTGCGCGCTCCGCCAACGGAAGGGGCCAGCGTGGCGTTCCTACCACCGGGGCACCCTATCGCAAACGCGACACAGGAAATAGAAGATTTCTTTGGGAATTCGGGCGACGTCAGCATCGTAACCCTTATATTTCGCGGGGATGCGCTCACACCCGACGGCCTCTCCCAGATGAACGCCCTGATCACCCGGATCGTTACTGATCCGGGCGTGAGCGCGCTTCTCGCGCCCGGCGACCCCATCGTTGCGCCCTCGCATCTGGTCAATGCCGCGCTCCAAGTGGACAACTTCGAGTCGCTCACGCAGGCGGAAATCAACTCCATCCAAAACGTCCCGCAGATCGGGGAAGCCCTCTCCGCAATGACCGGAACCGACGCTGACGGCGCTCCGGTCGCCATCGCCAACATTCACTTGAGCGATACCAACGACGAGAGAGTTAAGAACGCCGAACGCAGGATTAGCGAACTGGCGGCCGGAGACGAGGGCACGCTGCGTGTAAGCAGCCTGTCGCCGGCGGTCGTCGAAGACGAATACAGAGAGGCTACTGAGTCGGGGATGGCGCCGCTAATAGGGCTCGCGCTTGTCCTGATTGCCGCGCTATTGCTGCTCTTCACTCGCGCCCTCTCAGATATGCTTCTAGCCTTGGCGGGGCTTGTCTTATCACTCGTCTGGATTATAGGGGCGGAAGGCTGGCTGGGACCGAATGGGCTTGGCCTGATAGGACCTCCGAGTTCACTCACTGCGATGGCGCCCGTCATCGTCATCAGCCTCACAGTGGACTATGCCATACAGGCAGTCTCACACTATCGCGAGCGTAGGCTTGACGGCGAGCCGGTCATGGAGGCGATACGCAATGGACTCAGCAACGTCACAATCCCGCTAACATTGGCTGCGGTCACGACTATTGTGAGCTTTCTGGCAACCCTGTTCTCACCCATAGGAGTAATCGGAGACTTCGGAATTGTCGCTGGACTGGGAGTGGGAATGAGCCTGACAGTGATGCTGACGCTGATACCCGCCAGTCGGACTATCATAGACAGGCGACGCGAGTCGCGCGGCGTTTTGGCCGCCCCTCGCCCCATCTCCAACGCATTGCCCGGCATCGCGCCGATGGCGGAGTTGCTGGGAAGAGCGGTTACGCGGTGGCCGGTTCCCTTCCTCGCGGTCATTATCGCGGCGACCATAGCGCTCGGATTCGCCGCCACTGGACTGAAGTCCGAATTCAGCATACGCGACATCCTGCCCAGGGGCGGAAGTGTGTTGGAAGATATGAATACCCTGGAAAGCGCCGTAGGAGGCTCGACGGAGGTCGCCACCATACTATTGAAAGCAGAAGTCACTGAGAGCCGAACGCTCCTGAATCTGCATGACCTCACAGCCGCCTTCGATGACGAACTGCGCCGGCCACAGGCGGCGGCCGGACCTATAGAGGGGTCGTATCGAGACCTTGTTTACGACTGGACTAACGAATCAGGGGAACCCGGCGACAAATATGACCCAAAGCTGGCGGCACTCTTCCGAGCGGCCTCTCCTGGAGTGGAACTCGACCCGGATCTGATGCAGGAGTTGATGGATGAACTCATAGCGCGAGAACCTGAACTGGCGCACTCTCTGATGAACGATCCGCAAGGCGTTGACGCAATGCTGCTCCAATTCCCGATTTACCTGGACGACCCCGCGCGCGTCAGGATGATACAAGAGGAAATCGAAGCGCTCTGGCGGGGAGACGACAGCGCCATTACAGCCATATCGGACAGCATTGTCTCGGTCGCGGTCACGGATCAGATTACAGACCGGCAGACGGAGGCGATCAGCGCTACCATCGCCGCGGCGTTGGGCATTCTGTCCATCTTTTTCTGGCTGGCGCTGCGCCAGCCAGCGCTGGGGCTCATAGCCGTGGGGCCAATCGTATTGGCGCTCATCAGCGTACTGGGCACGATGGCGCTTCTGAACATTCCCTACACGCTGATCACCTCGATAATCACGGCGCTGTCAATCGGCATAGGGGTGGACTACACAATTCACGTGATTCACCGCTATCGAGAAGAATTCGCGCGTCGGCGCAATCCGGAGCAAGCGGCGATTCAGACCCTGGCGACGACGGGTTCGGCCTTGCTGGGGTCCGCTCTGACGACGGCGCTGGGATTCGGCGCGCTGATAGCCTCTCCGCTGCTCGCGTCCCAGCATTTTGGTCTCACGGCGACGATAACCATCGTTTACTCTCTGGCGGTCTCAATCTTTGTGGCGCTTCCCGCGATGGTGGTGTGGGGGGCGTATCAGAACATGAGGCTGCGTTCCATGGTGGAGCGTATGTGGAACGAACTGGACACAGCCGCGGAAGACATACATAGGCGCGGCGAACAGGGGCGCTAACGCATCATATACGTATCTCGCGTCTCTGCTCGGATACGCGGAACTTGAGCTTCTTGCTCGGCTTCATGGACGGCAGAGGACTGAACTTGAGCTTGTAGTTCGCGGGCGACACTTCCAGTTCGAAGTAATGCGCGACCATCAGCGTGTTGACGGCCAGTTGCAATTCCATCCACTGGAAACCGAGACACCGGTGCGTGCCCAGCCCATACGGAGCGAATCCGATGCTGTGATGCTCATTGCGCGGCGGCAGATAGCGGTCAATGTCAAACGAAAATGGGTCCGGGAACACATCTTTCATGTAATGCGAAGCTGTCTGCGCGATATAGACCCGAGTCCCTATGGGTATTTCATAGCCGGCGACCACGCACGAATTCATGACGTCTCTCATTGACATTGGGACGATTGGGTACATTCTCAGGCATTCCATGAGGAAGCGATGGGTAACGTCTATCGCGGGCAGAGTGAAATCTTCACTGTCCGGATCCCCGTTCTCGAACAGGGCGTCGGCTTCCCGCTGGATTTGGGCGTAAAGTTCAGGCCGCGACGCCATTGCATACAGCGCGAAACTGAAAGCGTCGCCCAGGTACACACTTGCGATCAGAGCCGCGGAAAGAGCGAATCGAAGATTCGACTCAGGCACTAGCTGTGGGTCGTTCGCGTGCAGGCTCAGTATGTCATCCGCAAGGTCGCGGGGCGCTCCAGTACGCTGCGCCTGCGTATGAACGCCCTGAACCCTTTCCAGCAAAGTGTCCACCGCTTTCGCGCGACGCTTCATACCCGGGGTGTTCAGCATGAATTTGGGCATGGCTTTTACGATGTGAGTTGTGAGCGCTCGTTCCTTGTACGTCATCAGGTCGTCTATGATGTCCTGTGAATCAACGCTGACGGAGAGTTGCGATATCTGCGCGTTAATCATTCGTCGGCACACGTTCGTTGCTGAGAATACGTCCCCAACCATCCAGTCCGACATATACTTCCGCGCTTGATAATAAACCTGGTCCAACTGCCCTTCCAGTCTCCCGCGTGAATACGACGATGACATGGCCCTGCGAAGCCGAAAGTGGTCGGCGCCATCCAGTGAAGGCAATACGCCGGACGCGCCGTACACCTTCTCGAAATCGCTGAAGTAGTCCTTGGCTCTCAGGTGCATGCGTCCATTCCGCTGTACCCAGCGATTGGTCTCTAACCCGCCCAGGAACGTCATGGGCTTTTGGAACGGAAGCCGAATCTCGAACACTGGGCCATACTGTTCCGTCAGGTCCGCAAAGAGCGCGGGAACATTGCCGCCGCGAATATGGGGACTGAGCGCCAGCTTAGGCAAGGAAACGGCAGGAATCTTCTTGGACAGCGCGGAACGCTTGAGCAGCGGACCGGCAAAGTTATGGGATACCGCGGCGGCTATGGAACGTCCAATCAAGTCCATCCTGCAAATTAGCTCGATGCGCTCCTCCGCCACTTCGTCGAGGTGAAATATGAATCGAAAGACATCGCACGTATTGATCAGGCAGATAATGATGATGTCTCTTGGCGCGGGAATCTCGTCGTCGAAGATTTCCATGGCGATACGCGCCTTGACGAACTGGGCTCTCGTGCCTTCTACCGACGCCTCGAACATCACCGTCTGTCCCATGGCGCGGGACAGCGTCCAGAAATCGCCGTCATGATATTCCAGTATATTCAGAGCAACCAGGCGGTTCAGGCTCAAATCAATGATCGCCTCCGCGTGGGGGACGAGCCGCTCGATCCAGTACTGGGTATTATGCTGGTCCGGTTTGAGCGCAATTTCCTTCAAGATGGGATCGAGCGCGGGGTCGCCCGTCTCTGTGTCGTCCAGCAGATACAGCGATTCCACGTCGGTATCTATGCGGGACATCAGCGAAAGCTCTGCGAGTACCGCTCCGATGAGAGCGCAGTTCAAGTTCCAGCCCGGCACCTGGTAAAAGTAGCCGCTCTCCTCGCACAGAAGCATCAGGATGAATTCTTCGGGCAAACTCAGCGGGCCAGCGGCCACACTCTCTGCGCCAACAGTCATCGGACCCGGCCTCCACTCACTTGAAACCCATTCAGCAATTCCTGAAGCGAACTACGCCTCGATCAGGACTACGTCCCTCTGCATTTGCGTCGTCACCTGCGGGCCGTCCTCGGACATGAACACGTCTATCTCAGAGCGCACGCCAAACTCCGGTATGTAGATGCCCGGCTCTATCGTGACCGCGATGCCCGGAATCAGCTTCCGCGTGTCATGCGTCTCCCACGAATCCAGGTTGACCGCGTTGGAGTGCACCTCGCGCCCGAGGCTGTGTCCGAGCCGGTGATTGAAGTAGTCGCCATAGCCCGCTTCCTCGATATAGTCTCGCGCTACCTTGTCGAGTTGCCAGCCTTCGAGGATTCGCCCTTCGGCGAAAGCGCTTTCCATTTCGGCCAGCGCCGCGTCCCGCGACCCTAGCACGATGTCGAACACCTCGCGCTGCTTATCAGGAACCGAGTCGCCCACATACGCCGTCCACGTTATATCGCCGAACATGGCGTCTTCGTCCGGCAGCCGCGTCCACAGGTCTATCAGAACCCAGTCGCCGCGCTTTATCCGAGCCGAGTTCTCCGGCGTAGGGTCGAAGTGCGGGTCCGAGGCGTGCTCATTCACCGCGACCGCGGGTCCGTCCGTAACGATCATGCCTTCTTCAAGGAAGCGATTGCGGATGAACTGCTTGACGTCGAACTCGGTAACGCCGGAGTCAATGCTGTCCCCAATATACCGGAACGCCTCCAGTACGATGACGCTGAGCTTTTCCGCCGCGTACAGATGGGACTCGAACTGCTCTTGGTTCCAGCGCTGAGTCGCGTACTGAAGCAGGTCTGCGGACGGGACCACATCCGCTCCGAGGCTCTTTACCAGTTCGAGCGTTCCGCCGTCCACGTTCGACACCCTCGGCAGCGCGCACTCCGGCGTGTATTCCATCGCGACACGGCCGGACACGCCCAAGTCGTCTCGCAGCTTGGCGGTCATGTCGCGCCGGTTGATGAACAGCGTCGTATCCAAATCCAGATGCTCGAATCGGCTCTGGTCAACGAAACTGAGCAGCAGGCGCGGGTCGCCGGTCGCGGGTATCCACAGCCAGACGGGCCTGGTCACATGTCCTACCCTGCCGACCGTATCGGCGAATATCGGGTTCAGCCCCCGGTAGTCATAGAGCAGCCATCCGTTCACGTCACGCTCACTCATATACTCTTGCGCCTGCGCTATAACCTCTTGCATAGACACGCCAACACTTCCTCCAAGAATTCAGTCCCGCTTTCTGCGGTTCCAATGTAACAGTGACAGTATAGCAATTCGTTCAGTCGGGTTTAGAAGTCGTCCGGCGGTTCCATGTCGCGTTCTTCGAATTGATACCAGAAGGCGGCGTCTTCGTTTTGCGCCGAGGCGAACTGGGCGGCGTCTTCGAATACGAGGCTTTGGGCGCTGGGCGCGATTCTGACGGCGGCCACGATGGCGTATGCGTCTTTTCCTGTGGCGCGTCTCAGCATCATGGCGTGTTCGGCGACTCGCTGGACGTCTCTGCGGTCGGCGGTGAAGGACGCTTCGGCGGTGACATAGAAGGCAGGTCTCGAACCTCTCATCTCCGTTACTTCCACCATTACGTCGGCCACTCTGAAAGTGTCCCAAGACGTGTCGCCGAGTTGTAGGGCTTCCACCGCCTCGTAATTTAAGCCGAGCAGTTCGCTTCGTTCGTCCTCTTTGAGGCGGTTCAGGCTTATTACTCGATTGTAGCCACGCAGCCGGGCGAATATCCGCGCCATAGCGAACGCATTCTTTCTGGCGTGGTCAGGGGCGCATTTGCTGAGAAATCTAATCAGGTCACGATGTTGCCACCTAGACATTTCCAGCATCTCTTTTAGGTCCCTCCGCATTTCGTTCTGACCTTCCAGCAGGTTGTTTTGCGTTTGGATAACCTTAGCGAGTTGATTTTCAGCGCGGTCTTGCCGCTGGATAACTTCGGCGAGTTGGCTTTCAGCGCGGTCTTGTCGTTGTAGCATCCGCTTCTGGATCTGTATGACCTCGGCGAGTTGGCCTGGCATGGCCAGCAGTTCATCGGTCAGAATCAGCCGGCGCGCTTCGGCGAGCAGTTCCGGGTCCTCGTGGAGGGCGCGGAACAGGACGCGCGGGTTCTGGCGTATCACTCTTATGACGTCTGCGTCTGTTTGTATAGTTGACATGGGTTCATTGTTCCATACTTGTCGGCGCGGTCGCAATTTGAGGTGCGGCTTGAGCGCGCCGATGGATTGTCTCTGATATATGCCGATTTATGTTTTTCTGGTGGTCTGCTGGCGCTGTTTTCAGGTGGGTACAGGTGGTCTGCTGGTGAGGTTTTCAGGTGGCGCTGACCTGTAAATCACCTGAATTAGCTACGATTTGGCGGATAAAATATTTTTGGATGTCCGTGAATGCCTTCGTTGATATATTCGGGTTTATGGATATTAGGATGATTGTTCTGCATGAGGGGTAGTATAGCATGGGGATACTAAGGGGTGGTAGCCGAATTTGGGGGGATGCGGGTATGGGGTTATGCGTTGCGGAGGGTTGACAGCGCGTCCTGTATCTCTTTACCCTTGCGCTCGATGATGTCGAGCAGATCCTGGACGGTGCGGGTGTCAGTGAGGTGCTTCATAAATATTTTAACCATTTAGGAAATGTGAATGTCAGACGATGTAGAGCAGAAGCAAGTTTGTTACCGCGTTCTCAGCCTGGGGGCTGGAGTTCAAAGTTCTGTATTGGCACTCCTGTTGTCTGAGGAGGACCCTGAACTAGCTAAACAAGGCTACAACAAACCGGACATCGCCATCTTCGCGGACACTGGATGGGAGCCTGAGTATGTTTATCGACACTTGGAGTGGCTTGAGGATCAGCTAACCTTTCCATTGGTTAAAGTTTCTAGCGGCAATATCAAGAAGAATGTGAAGAAAGGTCTCACTCCTTCGGGCCACGAATTCATTGACATTCCCTTTTACCTAGTGAACGAGAACGGGAAAAAGGGGATGCTGTGGCGACAATGCACAAACCACTACAAGATACGTCCCATTCTCAAGGAAGTCCGGGAATTGGCCGGAGGACAGCGTGGACGCCCATTTCCGAAGAACCAATACGTCGAAATGTGGCTTGGCATCTCGATGGACGAGGTAACTCGTATGAAACCTAGCCGCGAACCGTGGGTTGAACATCGCTGGCCTTTGGTAGATATTGGAATGTCTCGTCAGGACTGCATAGATTGGTTTGTTGTAAATCACCCCGGTAGGCGCTTGCCCCGCTCGGCGTGCGTGATTTGCCCATATCGTTCCGATAAGCACTGGATAGAGCTAAAGCAAAAGGAACCAGACAGCTTTGATGAAGCCGTGAGGTTTGATCGCTGGCTCAGAAACAGTAGGAAGAATCCTGTTAGAAGAGTAGTAAACGGGCGTCCATATCTCCATGCTTCCCGGCGGCCTCTCAGCAGTGTGATTGCGGAGCGCGAGGCTGTTGGCATAGACGTAGTGAATCACTTCAATAACGAATGCGAGGGACACTGCGGTGTCTGATATGGACACGGATTCGGTAGCCCCGGACTATGCGCTCCACCCATATCAGAGGGGAGTGCTTTCAGGAATCATGCAAGCGCTGTCTTCTCCGGAAGCTAGAGCAGTGGCTCACCTCCCCACTGGTGCAGGAAAGACTAGGATAGCGTCTCATGTTGCCTGTCACATGCTTAACCGAAAGGACGACGATAAGGCACTTGTCATTTGGCTGGCGTCCGGCGGCGAACTCTGCGAACAAGCCGCTGGCGAAATCGCTCGGGCATGGTCGCACCTCGGGTGGCGGAAGGTAAACATTTATCGTAATTGGGGCGGGAGCACACTCAATCTGCGCCAGCTATCAGCTGGGTTCTTGGTATCCAGCCTGGCAAAATTACGTTCAGCCGCTTCCAGAGACAATACCCTGTTGGCCAATATAGCCAGCCACGCAGCAGCAATCATATATGACGAGGCTCATCAGGCGGTCGCGCAGACTTACTCCTTTATGACCGAGCAGCTTTGCAGCAGAAGGCCGCCGTTGCTAGGACTTACGGCTACCCCTGGGCGTACTGCGGGGTTCTCGGCCAAAGATTATCAATTAGCAGAGATGTTTGCTCACACCAAAGTCTCCATAGACCCGATGGGACACGATAACCCGGTTACTTATCTGATCCAAAATCGTTATCTGGCCGATCCTCGCTTCATACAATTCAATTTTGAATCTGACAGTGACGTAGTGAACGACACTAATGGGGAGGATTACAGCGGTGCGGTTCTTAATGCGCTTGGAAAAGACATCATGCGAAACCGAAAGATCATTGAACTCGCTCAGAGGGCTGCGACACGCCACCCGCGGACAATAGTGTTTTGTCCGTCGGTTGAAAGCGCTGAATTCTGTGGGTCAGCGTTGCGTGCGAATGGTGTCTTGGCGTTTACCCTTACGGCTGGAACAAGTTCTGACGAGCGCAGTGAAATCATTGCATTATTCAAGAGCAACAGTCGAGATAACATGGTGATGTTCAACTACGGGGTCCTGACCGCTGGCTTCGATGCGCCACGTACACGATGCGCGATCATCGGGCGTCCCACAAAGTCTCTCGTGCTCTACTCACAAATGGTGGGGAGGGCAATGCGAGGGCCACGGTCTGGCGGGAACGCCAGGTCGGAGATATTCACGGTCGTTGACATGGACCTACCCGGGTTCGGTTCAGTGGCAGACGCGTTCACCAACTGGGAGGAATTATGGTCGAACAATCCACAGAGCTAGATCATTTGAAAGATGCGGATAGAAGCCTTTTCCCCGGCAGCTTCACCATTCGCGCTCTTCGTGATAGCAGGTATCACAATACGGCATACGCTATTTCCGAACTTATCGACAATTCTATCGAGGCTAATGCACCGAGAATTGAAGTCTTGTGTATGGAATCAGCTCAGACTGTAAGGAGGCAGAGTCGAAATCGGGTGTCGGGGATTGCGGTCCTAGATGATGGTGAGGGCATGGACGTGGAGACGCTGCTGGAAGCTCTCAAATTCGGTGGCGGAACACGACACAGTTCCATACGTGGCATAGGCAAATATGGCATGGGCCTTCCGACAGCGTCGCTATCACAATGCAAGCGGGTTGACGTGTGGACTTGGCAAGATGGACTGGACTCGATGTGGCATTCGTACATAGACACAGAAGAGATTGAAGAAGGGAATCATATGGTTCCCTTGCCGGATCGGGCGACTCCGATACCAAAGGAATGGCTGAGTGCTGGTAATCCCGATATTTTCAATAACGCTACCGGAACTCTGGTAGTGTGGCGCAACTTGGATAAGATCCAATGGAAAACCGCCAATGCGATTATCCAGAACACATCTCGTGAAGTGGGTCGAATACACCGCCACTACATTGACGCCGGGATTCATAGCATCACCGCAAAATCCTTTCTTGATAGGCAACCAGGTCTATTCTCAAATGAGACCCCCTTTGTGGCCAACGACCCACTGTACTTAATGGCTCCAACGTCGATTCCTGAAAGTCCTTGGGATGATGAACCAATGTTTGAGCAATGGGGGCCGATTGTCCGATACCCGCACATTTCTGAGGGTAAAGAGGAAGTCGTAGAAGTCAAATACTCCATTGTTAAACCGGATGCGCTTAAAACAGAATTGGTGACGCAGAATCCTGGAGACACTCCCCGTGGCAAGCACGCCAGCCGTAATATAGGCGTTTCAGTCGTTAGGGAGGATAGAGAAATAATTCTGGAAAATGCTTTCCGCAGAGAGGGTGGTAGTGCTGAGAATCCACAGAATCGCTGGTGGGGATGCGAAGTGAGCTTTCGGCGTGGCAGCGATGAAATCTTTGGACTCGATCATAACAAGCAGATGGTCGCGAACTTCACTCAAGCAGCCAAAACTCTTGCTGGAGATGATCGTCCTAATCAGGAAATTCTTGATGAATTGGCTCTTGACGACGATATTATTTACAAAATCGTTGGTGATATACGAGATCAGACCAGAGCCATGATGCGACACATCCGACAGATGTTTGCTCAGAAACGAAGGACGCCAAAGACTGACGATGAAAGGCCAACACCCGAAAATACTGCCACCGAGACTGCCACTAAAGCAGACCAGGAGGCCGTCAAAGCAGGAAGAGAAGAAGCTACAAACACAGATATAGAGCGCGAGGAAAAGGATCCGGCTGAAAGAATCAGTGGCCTCAGAAGTCAGTTTGAGGAATTGGGTCAATCTAGGGAAGAAGCCGAAAGCCTTGCAAAGTCAATAGTTGAGAAGGGGTTGGGTTATCAATTTAACTCGACCCAACTCGACGCTTACATGATTTTTAATGTGCGTTCCGACCAAGGAGTGCTGCACATAAATCTCAACACAGACCATGCAATGTATGACCTACTCAGACATGTCGAAGATGGCCTCGATGAAAATATCGATGAAAATGATCCTGCATTCCAAGCCACTGTTGCTATTAGATTGCTCCTATCATCATGGGCGCGTATGGAGGATCAGATGACCAATAGAGAGGATAGGGCGAACATCCAATACATAGCGACGCTTTGGGGCAGGCAGGCAGAAAAAATGCTGAGTCAACTGCGAGAGCGCGAAGAGTGGGGGTAGAAACCCTACTCGGAGAATCGCTCAGAAGAATATGCGCAAATGCTGAGTACATCGTCTTAGCGGCTCCATACATCAAGGCGGATGCACTATCACGTGTGGTTGATGAAGTGAGCGAAGACGCCTCGCTGACCTGCATAACTCGCTGGCAAGTAGAAGACATCGCAACCGGGGTTTCGGACTTGGAATGCTACTCCATCATCAGGGAGGTTGAGGGAGAGTTCAGACTCCATCCGCATCTCCATGCCAAATACTTTAGGGCAGATGAGCACATCCTGATAGGTTCCGCGAATGTAACGAACTCCGCCTTGGGCTGGGCAGCCGAACCGAATCTTGAGATACTCTGTTCACCTGGACCAGACTTTGATGCGGATTCTTTTGAGGCGACGCTAATTGAAGGTTCTCGTGAGATTGGGGACAAGGAATTTTCCCGTTGGCAATCCATTCAAGCTACGGTTACTCAAGGCGACGAACATGAATTCTCCGCACACAGTTGGTCCCATCTCAACGCATGGCGACCAACGACTCGCGACCCTGCGCACCTACTCTTGGCCTATCGGGGGTTACATGGGGAAATCGCTTCACCTGACGAACTGGACGCTGTGAAGCGAGACATGGACATTCTTCGGTTACCTCAAGGATTGACATGGGAGGCTGTTGAGAATCGGATAGCGATAGCCTTCCTGTCCGCTCCTTTTGTACAGTCCGTTTTAACGTTGAGGGATTCCGAAAATACCATCTCACATAGGGTACTTTCTGAAAAATATGATCTCAGCGTAACAGACGCGCGCAGAGGAGCCGAGACGGTCCATAACTGGTTTGCGTTCTTTCTGTCAGATTGAACTGACAGCGTGAGGCTCTACCTTCACACTCCCATCCTGCACGCCGGATACAGTATCGTGAACGACGACGCCTAGGTTTATGGGCGCTGGTCGTCGGCTCCGGGCGGGGGTTCGTCGAAGGGTTCGTTTCGCGCTTGGGCGTCCTGCCACCTGTTGTACCAGTCGCGCCACTGGGCGCGCTCGGCGGCGCGACCCTCGGCTTCGCCTTGCGCTATGCCTTCTGCACGGGCTTTCTGGTGGCGCTTTTCGAGCCAGTCGTTTACGGCGTCTCTGGTTCCCATCATGGCGTCCCATACCTCCATCAAGATGATTGTGCTTATTACCGCTTTCGCGCCATCACGTTCGAGTTGGCTTAGGCTTATGGCTACGATGTCCAGGATATTGCCCTCGCCCATAGCTGTCCAGAACGAGTCCGACCGTTCTGTGAGCGCCAGGTAGAATCGGCGCGCCACGAGCGCGAACGTCTGCAATACGAACAGCGCGGCGTAGAAGGGCCGCGCTTCTCTGCGGACGGTCAGGGCGGATTCTCTTCGGCTTTCCGAGTAGTTGTTCATAAAATGTATTTTACTTTCTGTCTGGGCGCAAGGGGATGAATATATATGAAAGCGTTTGGCCGCAGCCTAAATCTCTATCGCCTCATCTGTGTGCAGAATGCGGAGCGCGGTTGTGATGGCGTCCGCGGCGAGCCGCTTTTGGTCGGGGGACTCGATTCCGGAGGTGAGGCGCGCGATGATCTGGGCGGCGGTATGCTGTCCGTTTATGCAGGAAACGAGCGCTGTCACTAACTGGCTTACGGGCGCTCCTTCCGGTCTGTCGGGGGTAACTAGCAGGACGCTCCACTGAAATTGGTCGTCCGCGAACGCGATTCCGCGCTCCAGTCGGACGCCGTCGGCCAATCTGGGGACGGCTTGGAGTATGCGAGCGCTGTCGAAGCGGTCGGATCTGCGCGCTCTTTCGGACTCGATTTCGCGCATGGCTTGCGTGAGGTCCGCCGGCAGGCGTCCCCTGTCGAGGACGGCGCGCTCGTAGCCGCGCGGGGCTTGTCCGGCGACGGCGCGTATGAAGGAGCGGCGGGATTCGAGGTCGTCGTCTCCGATGATGCGGCGCGCTTCCCAGAAGTAGGATTCGACTGTTCGGTTGCTGGAGTAGAAGAGACGGGCGAGTTCGCGGAAGTGTCCGTATTCTTTGCGGTATAGCCGCTGGTAGAGGCGGGCGGCGGACTGGCGCATGGTGGGGTCGGCGGTGACGGCGCGAATGTAGGCGGCGGCCATGAGAGCGGACATCATGGCGAGGTGGACGCCGGAGGAGAAGAGCGGGTCTATGAAGCAGGCGGCGTCGCCGACGAGTATCCAGCCGTCGCCTATCATGCGGGCGGACGTGTATGACCAGTCTTTCACGACGCGAGGCGGAGCGATGAGTCGCGCGTCGGCGATCATGCGGGCGGTGCGGGCTGCGGAGTGGAGTTGCTCCATGTAGTAGTCGTGTACGCCGCGCTCGGTTATGCCGCGCTGTCCGCGCTCGGAGTCCACGACTGCGCCGACGCTGGCTTTGCCGCCTGCGAGTGGGATGTTCCATGTCCAGCCACGCTGGTAGGACTCGATGAAGATGTTGGCGGAGTCGGGCTCGGGCAGGCGGCTCGCGCCATCGAAGTAGGCGTAGAGAGCCATGTTGCGGAAGTGGGGGTCCCACTGTCGGAGGTTCAGCGCTCTGCCGAGTATGGCGGCCTGCCCGCTGGCGTCAATTACCCAGTCGGCGCGCATGGAGCGGGCGGAGCCGTCGGGGGCGCGATATTCGACGCCGGCTACGCGGTCGGCTTCGAGCATGGGGCGGGTGACGGCGGATTCTTCGCGGACATCCACGCCGAGGGAGCGGGCGTTGTCGAGGAGTATCTTGTCGAACGTGGGGCGCCACACCTGGTAGGCGTGGGGGTAGGAACGGTTGGTTTCTGCGAAGCGCCAGGTCCAGGGTTCGGGGTCGGCGCCCCAGAGCATGGTCGCGCCGTATTTCTTGGGGAAGCGGGCGGCTTCTATCTGGTGCAGGACGCCGAGTTGCCGCAGGATGGGCATGGAGGCGGGCAGCAGCGACTCGCCGACGTGGTCGCGCGGGAAGCGTTCGCGCTCGAGCAGGGTTACGCGAGAGCCGTGTCGAGCGAGGAGAGCGGCGGCGGTAGAGCCGCCTGGCCCGCCTCCGATGATGATGATGTCGGTGTGTTCTGGGGTCATTTGTGAAATCTCGAACTATATTGGCAGATGTCTGTAATAGTATTGCAGTGAATTTCAATTCAACTGAAAGGGGGATGACAGGCTGGCTGGATAGAACGACATCATTCTACCAATTCGGCGCGTGAGAGGAATTACAAAGGGATTGGAAATGGTTGGGTCATAGATATTGACGATGACGTTTATGTTGCGTCAACCGGAAGTAGGGTGGTATCTAACCCGTGTCGTCTATGAATGCAGGTGTCAGGATAGATTTGTATGAGTGGAACACGCGCCAAATTCACGCCTAGTCACGCAGCCATTTCATGCCTGGTGACGTTGCTTCTTGTAATAGCTGATTACGCGTGTGTTCTGCCCCAAATGGAAGACGGAGAAGTAGAATTGTGTGAACATAGAGGCTGGCCCGGCCCTGAAGATGACTGGTCGCAATACGAGATTCAAAGCGCGCCATTCGTTAAAGCGGATAATTCTCTCCTTAAACCTCCCGTGGTGCAAATGCTGGTTGAGAACGGAGAAATCGAGACATTTACTGATGGTAAACTATTCACCGCTCATTGGGTCAATAAATATACTCGGTTGGAGCTAGACCAAACCCTACCGGTTCCGTGGCCAGATCCAACTAGTGGCAGGTTTCCCTGCCATGTTCGGATGCTTACAGACAAACTTCCTTGGTCTGTAACTATCGTTGGTCTCTCCAGCGCGGATGTTGATGTGGTTACAGGCGAGCCATTAACTGATGGGATTCGATATGAATGTGGGCGTTTCGGCCACAGGCCTTGTGTGCATCTTAACGATGAGGGATTCGTTGAAATCCATCCGATACCGCAACCGCTTCTGGACCTTCCTTACTTAGTGGTATTTGCCATGTGGATGATTCATCCATACGAGAGGACTGGACAACCTGAAGATCCCCCGAGTATGTTTGCCACCTGGCTGTTTCGTTTCTCGGAGGAGTGAACGCGCCGCTACGCCGCGTCCACGACGCAGCGGAAACCGAGGTTGCCGGTGGAGCTATCCGGCGTGTTGGAACTGCGCGCGGCGACTCGGTAGCGGTTGCAGTATGAGTCGTGGCACAGGTATGAGCCTCCCTTGATGACGCGGCTCACGCCTGTGGGCGGCCCGTCCGGGTCTTGCCTGGGGCCGGCGACATGATAGCTGGGGCTGAACCAGTCGGACTGCCACTCCCACACGTTGCCGCTCATGTTGTAGAGTCCGAATCCGTTGGGGTCGAATGACTTGGCGGGCGCTACGCCCGCGTAGCCGTCCTCTTCCGTGTTGGAGGTGGGAAAGTCGCCCTGCCAGATGTTGCACATGTGGCGTCCGTCGGGGGTAAGGTCGTCGCCCCAGGCGTAGCGCTTGGCGTAGAGTCCGCCGCGCGCCGCCATCTCCCACTCCGCTTCGGTGGGCAGACGCTTGCCCGCCCACTGGCAGTAGGCTTGGGCGTCGTTCCACGAAACGTGAGTGACCGGGTGATCCATGCGTCTGCCGATAGCGGAGCCGGGGCCCTCCGGTCTGCGCCAGCTAGCGCCGTCTATTCTCCACCACCACTGCGCGTTGGCGACCGCCCGGGTAACGCGGCGGGCGAGACGGGGATGGACGAACAGGTGGAAGACGAATGACCAGCCGAATCGCTCCGCCTCCGTCTTGTAGCGTGTCGCGCGAACGAACCTGCCAAACTGCGCGTTGGTGACCGCCGTCTCGTCCATGTAGAAGGGCGAGACGTGGACTTCCCTGGCGGGGCCTTCGCCGTCTGCGGGAAAGCCGATTGGGTCGTCGGTTCCCATCAGGAAACTGCCGCCCGGTATGTAGGCCATGTCCTTAGGAGCGCGGCGCGGCGCGGCGGTTCTGGCAACGGCGACCGGCGCAGTCGCCGGACGACGTTCGCGTTCATTGACTGACGGGGCGCAGCAGGTGTCTGTCATCGTGTCTTTCCTATTTGATGGCTGTATGATTGGTAGCATAGGGTTCGCGGCGTGTCAATCGTTTCGGGATGAGACGGCTTCACAGTACGCAGCGGTCTATGAAGATTTGTATGACCATGCGCTTGAGGACGCCCAGCAATCATCTTGCCGTTGACTCGCCTGACCCCACGCCCATATCATTTCAGCGTGAACGAGCGGACAGACACCGGCATATTACTCACCATGCGAGCGCTGCTCAGGTCCGCGCGCCCTAGACAGTGGACGAAGAACCTCGCCGTCTTCTTGCCGCTGTTCTTCAGCGTCAACGAAGCGTGGACCCTCGACGACAGCCAGACAGCGCTCCAGTTCGCCGCCCGCGCCATCGCCGCCGCCATCGTTTTCTGCCTTGTCAGTTCGGCCATCTACATTCTGAACGACCTTGCCGACAGAGAGCGAGACAGCGCTCACCCCACCAAGCGAAAGAGGCCCATCGCATCCGGCGCCCTTTCACCCCGACTCGCCGCGCTCTCGGCAATCCTTTTAGCTTTCGTGGGGCTATCGTCCGCATTCGCGCTCGACCTATACCTCGGCGCCGTCATACTCACATATCTGGCCATACAGGCGCTCTATTCAAGCCATCTCAAGAACGTCGCGCTTCTCGACGTATTCTCAGTCGCCTCCGGATTCGTGCTGCGAGCGCTCGCGGGCGCGGTCGTCATAGGAGTGCCAGTCTCGCCGTGGCTCTACATCTGCGCGGGACTCGGATCGCTCTTCATCGCGCTCGCCAAGAGAAGAAGCGAACTTGCCCGAGACGAAGACGCCGCCGTCCATCAGCGCAGCATTCTCAGCGCATACACACTCCCAATGCTAGACCAGATGATAGGCATAGTCGCCACCGCGTCCGTGGTCAGCTACGCGCTCTATACCTTCACAGCCGACAATCTGCCCGACAACCACGCAATGACGCTAACGCTGCCATTCGCGCTCTACGGCGTATTCAGATACATATATCTCATACATACCCGCGACGTCGCCGAAAGCCCGGAAGAGATACTCATAGGCGACCGCCCCATGATAATCGCCGTACTGCTCTGGCTCGCCACCGGCGCCGCGATACTGCTGCTGTACAGGTAGCGCGATAGCGGCGCAAGCGCCTCTGTGCTAAACTCCGCTAGCGTCCCATACGCAAAACAGACAGGAGTTCAACCATGGTACCACCCGGAGACGTGTTTGGAATCATACCAATCTGGCTAGCGGTTTACGCGCTGTCCCTAGGAGTATTCGCATCAGCCGCCTACATACTCTACCTGCGAGTGTTTCGGCTTGTCCTGCTGGGCAAGAATCCTGAGCGGTTCGACCAGCCTGTTCGCCGTCTTTTCGGCGCGCTCCCCTACATATTAGGGCAGCGCAAAGTGTTGCAGAGCGTCTCGTTCCGCGACCGCGCCGGACTCGCTCACTTCTTCATCTTCTGGGGATTCCTATCTTTCACCGCCAGTTACATACTCTACATATTCGCCGACTCCATCTGGCCTCAATTCTCTGAAACCATACTCACCGACACAGGCGTCCGCGTCTTCACCGCCTATCTGGATATACTGGCCGTCATATTCTTCTTTGTGCTGATATGGGCGGCGGTCAGGAGATGGGGAATCAGGCCGCGTCGCCTCAGCTTCGACCTCACGCAGAAAGGCGAGTCCGCGATAATCCTGCTGCTCATCGCCTGCCTCATGCTCTTCACGCTGCTCACCGAGGCGTTCTACGTCGCCGCCGGCGGACATGGGCCCCACGCAGACGCGCTCATCGGACGTCCGCTCGGCGAAGCCTTCGCCAGCGCCGGAATCGAGGGCGACCTCGCCAACGCGCTCCAGGGCGTATTCTGGTGGCTGCACCTCGCCATCATACTCGGATTCTCGCTCTACATACCGCTCTCCAAGCACATGCACATCGTTGCCGCTCCCATCAGTTTCTTCACCCGCAAGCTGGAAGAGCGCGGAACGCTCGCCACCCCCGATCTGGACGCCGCCTTTGAAAACGAGGAGGCGCTGGGCGCGAGCAAGATACAGGATTTTACGTGGAAGGAACTGCTGGACGGCTATTCCTGCGCCGTGTGCGGGCGCTGCTCGGACAACTGCCCCGCAAATATCACAGGCAAGATACTCTCGCCTATGCACATAGTCGAGAACATGAAGGAGCACGTACTCGAGTTCGGCGACGGCGTATCCAACGGCAACGACGAGCAGGAATCCAAGCCCATGATCGGCAACTGGATATCCGAAGAAGCGCTCTGGGACTGCGTAACCTGCGGCGCCTGCATACAGGAATGTCCCGTGGGCGTCGAACACATAGACTCCATCGTGGATATGCGCCGCTTCATGGTCATGGAGCAGGCGTCCATGCCCGACACCGCTATGGAGGCGCTCCTCAGCATGGAGCAGCGCGGCCACCCATGGCGCGGCACCACCTACTCGCGCTCCGACTGGGCTGAAGGCCTAAATGTACCCACCCTGTCCGAAAAGCCGGACGCCGAGATACTCTTCTGGGTCGGATGCACCGCCGCGCTCGAACAGCGCAGCCAGAGTGTCGCCCGCGCGATGGCGTCGGTGCTCAAGCGCGCCGGCGTGGATTTCGCCATTCTCGGCGACGAGGAATCTTGCACCGGCGACCCCGCGCGGCGCATGGGCAACGAGTATCTCTACCAGATAATGGCGCAGCAGAACATTGAGACGATGAACTCCTACGATGTCAAGAAGGTGGTGACCATCTGCCCGCACTGCTTCAACACCATCAAGAACGAGTACCCGCATCTGGGCGGCGACTATGAAGTCCTACACTACACCGAGTTCGTCAACGACCTGATAAGCGATGGCAAGATCAAGCCCGTCGCGGAGATAAACACGACCATCGCATACCACGACTCCTGCTATCTCGGCAGACACAACGGCATATACGACGCGCCCCGCCAGATAGCCAACTCCATTCCGGGCGTTCAGCTAGTAGAGATGAGTCGCTGCCGCGAGCGCGGATTCTGCTGCGGAGCGGGCGGCGGACACATGTGGATGGAGGAGTCCAAGGGCCAGCGCATCAACCACGCCCGCTCAGAGCAGTTCTTCGACACTAAAGCCGCCACCGTGGGCGTCTCATGCCCGTTCTGCCTCCAGATGTTCGAGGAAGGCATCGGTTCGCTCGGCCAGGACGGACAGAAGGAAGCCAAGGACCTGCTCGAAGTTCTGGACGAAAGCCTGTCGGGTTAAGATAGAATGAAGGAAACCGCTGGTGAGGTGCCAGGAGGCGAACATGGTTTCCGTGAAGATAAAGAACAAGTTCACATACGAAGACTATAAGAACGCGCCCGAAGACAAGCGCTATGAACTTCTTGGCGGAGAATTGATCATAGTTCCATCCCCGAGTATGTTTCATCAGAGCTCCAGCAAGAAGCTTTTGCGGAAACTGCTGATCGTAGAAGATCTGGGCCTAGGCGCAGTCTTCCACGCGCCCACCGACGTCGTATTCACTGGCACAGATACAGTTCAGCCGGACCTGATCTTCATCTCCAACGAACGCGCTCACATCATCACCGAAGACAATGTCCGCGGCGCGCCCGATCTGGTCATCGAAATCCTCTCGCCATCCACAGCCGGCAGGGACAGGCATTTCAAGCGCACACTCTACGAACGCTACGGCGTCAAGGAATACTGGATGGTTGACCCCGACGCCAAGAACATCACAGTCCTACTGCTGGGCGAAAACGGCTTCCAGCTATTCGGCATATACGGCGAGGGCCAGACACTCACGTCGCCGGCGCTGCTCGGATTCAGCCTGAACATCGCCGACATATTCTAAAAAGGAGGCGAGCGTGGTTGTCGAGAGAGCGCTAAAGAAGTTCACCTACGAAGACTATAAGAACGCGCCCGAAGACAGGCGCTATGAACTTCTTGACGGAGAGTTAGTCGAAATGCCGTCGCCCAAAGAGATTCATCAAAGGCTGGTATTGCTTCTGGGGAGTCTATTCCTCAACTTCGTCTCCACTAATGACATGGGCAAAGCGTACATAGCGCCCTTTGACGTGATACTCACAGACACCGATGTAGTTCAGCCAGATGTGATGTTCATCTCAAACGAACGCGCCCGCATCATCACCGAAGACAACATTCGCGGCGCGCCCGATCTGGTCATTGAAATCCTGTCTTCGTCCACAGCCGGCAGGGACAGGCATTTCAAGCGCACACTCTACGAACGCCACGGCGTCAAGGAATACTGGATGATTGACCCTGAAGCCAAGAACATCACGGTCCTACTGCTGGGCGAAAACGGCTTCGAGTTAGTCGCCATATACGGCGAGGGCCAGACACTCACGTCGCCGACGCTGCTCGGATTCAGCCTGAACATGGACGACATATTCTAAAAGCCCCGCGATACAGAACTCGTCATATAAGACGACCCGTGTTTCAGACGATCCCAGCCAGCCATTCTCGCAGATCGTTCGCCCGCTCTTCTCTTCTGAGCGCTTCCTTCACTGACGCCTTCAGCGCGCCGAGAGGAGTCCCAACGTCTTGGTGCTCGCCTCCAAAGCGGTAGCCGTAAACGCCCGGCGATTCTATATGCCGCGCGATCGCGTCCGTGAGCTGTATCTCGCCCAGCGCGCCCGACGGAATAGTTTCCAGAGTATCGAATATCTCGGGGCCAAGAACATATCTGCCCACAATCGCCAGATTCGACGGCGCGTCCTCGATGGCGGGCTTCTCCACCATTTCCAAGATACGCGACACGCCGCCCGAAATCGCATCCATGCCCACTATGCCCTTGCTCGGCAAATCTTCTTCAGAAACCTCTTCCAGCGCCACGACGTATCCGCCCGTCCGCCCATGAATCTCGATCATCTCTCCAATAGTCGGTCTGTCGGCCCATATCACGTCGTCCGGCAGAAAGACCGCGAAGGCCTCGTCTCCAATCCACTCGCGCGCCATCGAGACCGCGTGTCCCAGTCCCATCTGCTCCGTCTGGGGCACCCAACTCACCCTGGCCATGCGCGCTATTTCCCGCATCTGTTCCAGCGTCGCGCTATCATTTCTGGACGCGAGCGCGTCTTCCAGCGCAGGCTGCGGACTAAAGTAGCGCTCTATCAACTCGCCCTGTCCCTCAGACACTACGAAGATGATCTGATCTATGCCCGCCGAAACGGCTTCTTCGACGCAAATGTGAACCGAAGGGCGGTCGAAGACCGGCAGCAAATTCTTTGGGACGGCGCGCGTAGCCGGAAGAAACCTCGTCCCGAAGCCCGCCACTGGAACCACCGCTTTGCGAATCGTCAAGTTGACCACCTCCGCATATCTGGAATATACGCCTACGCCACCGCGCGGCCGGTCCTGTAAACGCGACGCAGGTCCGGCAGCGACAAGCCGAATGCCGACAGGAACGCCAGGAATACTATCGCCGACACATACATGATGGGAGGCGAAGAGAAGGCGTCGGCGATAAATCCGTATCCCAGGTTGGCGAACGCCATTATCCCGCCTGCGTGCAGTATGTACAGGCTCGAAATCCTGCCCCTCAACCTGTCCGGCGCGAGTGTCTGCACATAAGTGGTGGTCAGGGCCATGAACGTTGACTGCGCCCCGCCCATGATGACAGACACGGCGATTGCCGTCGCAGCGTTCGGACTGAACGCCAGCATAATGGGGGTAACGCCGCTAATGACGCCAGTCCACAGCAGCCACTGCCCCTTTCGGCGCTCGCTTCTCACGCCCGCCATTATTATCGTTCCGACCAGCGAACCCGCACCAAATCCCATTACCATATATCCCAGGATGGAGCCGTCCACCGCGCCCAATTCATTCCGCGAAAACACGGGGAGCACCGAGTCGAACGACATCACAAGAGCGCAATGGAACGCCACCAGCATTATGAAGATGGCGATCATCTTGTCGGTGTAGATGTAGATCAGTCCATCAATCATGCTCCGCATGATGCCCGTCTGCGCCATGGCGTCGCCCGTGGAGCGCGTTCGCGTTAGCGATATGAAAATAGTTCCCATAACCTGACAGCCCACGCTGAGAGCGAGAACGCCCGAAACGCCAATGAACGGTATCGCCAACAATGGCGACGCCACCAGCAGGCCAAAGAAGCGCGCTCCGTGTCTCGTAGCCGCGTTTAGCGTGATGGCGTTCAGAAGGTCTTCTCGCGGCACCTGGTTGGGAATCAGCGACGCCATAGCCGGCTCCTGCATGGACCTCATACTGCCGGAGATGAACGTGAGCGCGGCGAGATGCCACAGCACCAGGACATCCGCGAATACCAGCGCTGTAACTATGGCGGTTACGATTCCGTTTGCGATGAATGTAAACCGAGCCACTCGCTGGCGGTCCATTCTATCGGCTATGAGTCCCGCAATCGGCGAAATCAGCAGGAACGGCAGCATGGAGGCGAAAGTCACTATCCCCACGTCGCCGGACCTGTCCGACTTCTGGAGGATGAGCCATGAGATGGCGACTATGAATGTCCACATCGCCGCCCCTGAGAACATATTGGCGGTCCAGGTGAAGCGATAGTCCCTATGCTTGAGGGCCGCTAGATGAGGCGCGTCCACCAGTTGCCGAACGTCTCGTAATTTGGTCATTGACATTTATGCGCGCCTGCCCTCATGCGAGTTAGAGTGCGATTATAACAGCCGCTTCTTCAATTAGCACGATATTTGGACAAGTCAAAAGCGCGGGATGACGGGTTGTCGAGTGAGTGGCCGTCAGTGGCGGGTACGGAGGAAGGGACTTTTGCCCGAAGTGGGCCACCGACTAAATCGTTACAGGTACACCACTTTCTTTTCGCGTTGACCGCGCAACTCGCCATCGCTATCATATACTGAAAGGTCGTAGCGCAAGGAGCTTGGCGATGATTCCTAAGATTGGACCCATGGAGTTGATAATCATCCTGGTGATAGTGATGATTATCTTTGGCGTCGGAAAACTGAGTGACATAGGCGGAGCTTTGGGCAGGTCAATCAAAGAGTTCCGAAAGTCGTCAATGGACGACACGCAGGAACAGACCGCCAGCGCGAAAGATAGTTCAGGCCAGAAGACGTCCTAACCGCATTCAACTCTCGCAAAATCAGAGCCGCCTCGCATGAGACGGCTTTCTATTGTCTGCTCTGTTCGGGTTCCAACCTGCTGGCGACATTCCTTCCCCTACCCGCCAACTTAGCCAGCCAGACGCTGATTTCGTATAAGACGATGATGGGCGCCGCCACCAATGTTTGATTAACAGGGTCGAATGTCGGCGTTATCACCGCTCCAAGTATGAACGCGACGACGATGGCGTATCTGCGGTGTCTGCCGAGAAAGCTGGACGAAACTACCCCAATCTTGGCGAGGAAGAAAATCACCACGGGCAACTCGAAGATAATTCCCATCCAAAATAACAGCGTGATCATCAAGTTTATATAATTGCTGATGCTTATCATCGGGACCGCAATGTCATTCCCAAAGTTCAATAGGAAATCCACCATGGGCGGGAACAGTACGAAATATCCGAATGTCGCTCCCGATACGAAGGCCAACAAGCTCACCGGCATTAGGGAGTACAGGTAGATTCGCTCCTTCCGATTTAGCCCGGGCGAGACGAACATTGCGATTTGATATAGAACGAACGGCAATGAAACGAATATCCCGAACAGTAGAGAAGCTTTGAAAGCGATGCTGATCAGTTCAGCCAGATTGGTGAATACAGGCCCGCCTATGGGCGTCTCCTCGAACTGTTTGGCGGGACCCATCAGCAGCCTTAGTATTTGCTGATGGAACACAAAGGCGATGGCTGTGGTCGCCGCGACTGAAATCGCCGCATAGGTCATCCTTCGGCGGAGTTCGAGGAGGTGGGACCTCATTGGAAGCGGCTTATCGTTCATGGAATCTTATCGTCCCGAGCGGATTGCGGGGAATCGGAGTCTGACTGAGACCTATTCGAGTCCGGCGAAAATGCCACGGGAGCGTCGTCCTCACGCTCGTCCTGGATTTCCGCGTCACTCTTCGCGCTCTCGGTCGGCCTTCGACCCTCGTCGCGCGTCATGCTAATAGTCTCGTCGCCGCTCACCACCTTTATGTCGTCGTCCTCCACCACCACGCGCGGCATCTCGGACGCCAGTCTGCGCCCTTCCCCAAACATCCTCCCCATGAATCGCGCCGCGTCAACCATGCGGTCTGGCCCCAGAACGATGAAAGCAATCAGCAGAACCGTCAGTATCTCCAGCGGCCCCATTCCCAGTATGCTCAAGTCTTACTCTCCAGCATTGCCCTTCAGGCGACAATCTTCGCACCTGCCATGGTAAGGGATTTCAGAGAACGACCGCAATTTCAACTTGACGCTCAATGACTCGACCAACTCGACAAGCCGACAGAGCGGCAGCCCCACTACGTTCAGGTAGCATCCTTCTACCCGCGTCACGGGACTGAATTCATCGTCTTGAACCGCATAAGCGCCCGCCTTATCGAACGGCTCGCGTCTCGCTATATACATCTCGATATCTTCGTCCGAATAGTTTCTGGCATGAATGCGCGAGATTTCGACGCAGGAACGCAATTCTCCCGAACCGACATCGAGCGCGACGATTCCCGTAACTACCAGGTGCGCTCGATTCCGCAACCTCCTCAACATGAATCTCGCTTCCTCATCGGAGTTCGGCTTTCCCAGAATCTCCCTGTCGAGCGCTACTACGGTGTCCGCGCCGACCAGTATCCCGGAGTCGCCCGCCTGTCTGGCGCCGCCCAGTTTGGCCGCGGCGCAGCGAACGACATAGTCATCCGGAGACTCGCCCTCATCCGGCCTCGGCTCCTCGCCTCGCGCCCCCTCGATTGACACGGGGTTGAGCAGCGCTCTTATGATCTCCCTCCTCCTCGGCGAGGAAGACAGCAGCGTTATCACATCCAAGCCAGTCACCCCTCGCCCCGCTCAGACCCCAAACGAAGAATCGTCACCGATTCCACGTGATAGGTCTGAGGAAACATATCCACAGGCTGAATATAATCAATTTCGTATCCGCCCCGCGCCAAGAGATCCAGGTCACGGGCGAGCGAGGGCGGGTCGCAGGACACATACGCGACTCTGCGCGGCCTCAGCGCGAGAAGAGACTCGATTGCTTGCGGGTGGCATCCCGACCTCGGCGGATCGAGAATCACCGCTTCCGGCGCCCCATCGAGACCGCAAATCTCTACCAGATCCGACAGCGCCTCTTCTGTCTTCAACTGTACGAACTCGACGTTGCTCAATCCCTCGGCGTTCAGTTTGCCGTCCTGAACCGCCGAAGCGGACTCTTCGATTGCGATTGCGCGCCCCACATGCGGCGACAGCAATATCGCGAACACCCCAACGCCCGCGTATGCGTCAACCAGCGCGTCGCTTTCACTCAGTTCCAACCCGTTACGAACCAAATGGACTAGATTCTCCGCCTGAGCGGTGTTCACCTGAAAGAAAGACGGAGAAGCGACTCGCAGTTCTCTCCCCATCATCCGCTCCATGTAGTGAGCCTGACCCGATGGAACTCCAATGTCCGGATTCTGAAAGGTCGGCTGCGCGAGCAGGTCGCCGGTGTTCGCGCCCACCCTGAGCGACATATTCGTCGTCTCCGCCGCCTTGTCCTGAAATTCAGTCAGCGCGCCGTTTATCGCCGGGTCCATCAGCATGCAATGCTCTACCCGCACGAACCTGCGCGTGATTCGATTCGAGAATCCCAGTTGCCCTCCCATACGAACAGTGAACCGAGCGTGATTGCGATAGTAGTACTCTTTCGGAGCCGCCAGCGCAGGCAGAACTCCCACTCGGGAAAGCGATTCATATCGCGCTATGCGCTCTCTGATCGTGTCGCGCTTGAATCTTAGCTGCGCCGGATACGCTATATGCTGCCACTGGCAGCCCGAACACGGACCGCAGTACCCGCACCTCGGAGCCACCCTGTCAGCCGACGCCTCTATTACCTTCGACACGATCCCGGAAACAACGTCCTTGCGCCGCCGCCTATAGCGATAGACGCGCGCGATTACTCGCTCTCCGGGCAGTCCGCCCGCCACATTGATGGACTGACCCTCGAACTCAGCCGTCGCGTCCCCAAGCTCTCCCAATTCGCCCAGTTCCAGCTCGGCGAACTCCGCCGGCAAATCGGCGGAGCGTGTCTTTTTACGTCTTCTCCTGGTCACTGCTCCCAACCGCCATCCTGACTCGGTTCTCAAAGATTCCCGATAAATATACGTCCCAATAACAAACTATACCATTGTAGCGCGAATTGACTTCGCATAGCGGGGAGCGCGCAAAGCAAAGAGATACGCAGCGTCCCGTTCGCCTCCGGCCTGTCAAAGGGCGCTCTAAAATTCAGTCAGCCGCCAGACAATTCAAAATTCGCCACTCGCCACTCGCTATTCTTCATCATCAAATCTGCTATTATCTGAGTATAGACAAAGGGGGTACAGATGACAGTGACGCGCCGACTTCCCGAATGGTTCAAGGTGCCGATGCCCGGCGGGCCGAACTATATCAGCCTGCGCGAACGGTTCAGGTCAGAAGAACTTCATACGGTCTGCGAAGAGGCGCGGTGTCCCAACATCGGCGACTGCTGGGAACGCGGCTCCGCCACTTTCATGATACTAGGCGATATTTGCACCCGCGCCTGCGCCTACTGCGCCGTAACGACAGGACTGCCGCAAGGCCTAGACCTCCAAGAGCCTATTCGCCTCGCTGAAACTGTCGCGCGACTCGGACTGAAATACGTGGTCATCACCTCCGTGAACAGAGACGACCTCCCAGACGGCGGCGCTTTCATCTTCGCCCAGTGCGTCAAGCAGATACGAAACCGGACGCCGGACTGTAAAGTGGAGTTGCTGATTCCGGATTTCCAAGGAAACTGGGACGCGCTCGCCTCCACGATGGAAGCCAGGCCCGACACTCTGAACCACAACATAGAAACCGTGAGGCGAGTCTTCAAGCGCGTCCGCCCAAAAGGGAACTACGATCAGTCCCTGGAACTCATCAGGCGCGTGAAAGAGTTGACCCCGAACGCGGTGACCAAATCGGGAATGATGGTCGGCCTGGGCGAAACGTGGGACGAGATACTGGATACCATGAGAGACTTGAGGTCTGTGGACTGCGACCTTCTTACCATAGGGCAGTATCTCAGACCGTCTCAAAAGCACGCGCCAATCGCCAAGTGGTACACGCCCGGCGAGTTCGAAGAGTTGAGACTGGAGGGCGAGGCGCTCGGATTTCGCCACGTAGCGTCTGGTCCGCTGGTAAGAAGTTCATACCATGCGGACGAGCAACACGAGGCCGCGGCCGGAAGCCTGACGCTCAATCCTGTCTGAAAGATTCGCCTCGGCGCTAATCGGACGAAGGCAGCTTTCTGGGCTGCTGCACTTCCATTGTCTCACCGTTGTATCGCAGGTCGCACTGTCCCGGTTTGGTCACCAAGACTGTGACCGCGCCATCGGGAGACTGGTAGCGTCTTCCGAGGTTGATTGTCTGAACGTCGTCGTCCGGCGGGCGCCCATTGTCGAACCCGGCTCCCTCTCCCTTCACCTGGAGGTGAACCTCACCATCCGACAATACGCCGTCCCCGCCTTTGGTTACAATCAACTCGGCTCCCGATGGAGTAACGTACCTAGCGCCCGCCTTAATCATTCCCGCATACCTCTGTACTTCTATATTCCTGTCATTTAATCGCAAATTAACATTTAAGCGCAAGACAGACTATAAGACGATATATTTGAGCTTGTCAATGCGCTCCCTCCGTTCAATCTTCGACACCCGCAGACTTCTATATGCCCCGCCTGCGCGTTCCCTGAGAGATCTGAACAGGTCGAGGGCCATGTCCGCGCTCCGGACAGCGTTATTATTCTTATCCACAGTCCGTCTCTGCATATCCGCGATAAATGGCCAAATTCCAAAATCAAAGGGTCGAAGGCTGTATTTCCGCCTTCGACCCTTGGGAATTCTCCTCGCTAGAATTCGCCGCGCTTATTTCCAGCCCATGCTGCCGCCCTTTCGCGGTATGAGCGAAACCCTGTGTCCCTGAATGCATTTGTAGCGTTCCTCTCGAATCTCACGGCGCTTGCCGCTCAGAGAAGACTGCTTCATCTGAGACTGGCAGAACGGGCAGGTTACCTCATACACTACGCGGTTGCGAATCCGCTGAAGCTGGGCGTCAACCAGAGTTTCCTTGAGGTTTTGCGAATCGCCGATGTACCTGAACACGAATTTCGTAGCCGAACTCATCAGGTTCTTCGCGCTTATTGGCGTAGGCGGAACATATTTGTAGTCCACGAAACCGCACTGAATGCACTCAGGCTCGTTATAGGTGATTATCAGGCTCGCCTCACAACGAGGACAGGCCTGGCGTTGACGTGTTTGTACAGCCGAGCTTGATGCCGGTAAAGTCACCATATTGAATAACTCCTCACTGCGCTCCCGAAATTCGACATCGCTCTCGGCTTAGGTCGATATTTCAGCGCGCACTTATACTAAAGTCTGAATGAGTTCTTGATTGCCGATCCGGAGTGGCCCGAGGTAAAGACTCCGTAGATTCATGCCTGCGCTGACGCCCCACGCGCCTTTGCGGGCAATCGCCTGAAGTGTCCGTCAGAGTCTGAGGCCCGGATGACGAGACGACCAAGTCACATTTAATTATAATTTAGCTGTCTCCAAAATTCGCAAGGTAGAAAATTGAAGAAAATAGCCAATATTGTAAATTTTTCTCAAAAAGATATTTTCCAAGTACAATACGATTGCGTGACAACCGTATATACGTTTAACCTTATATCGGGCATATTTATTACGATTATCGTAAGACGCGCTTCAATTATTACGCTTAATATGCAGCGCTTACGCCTTTTAGCTCCACTTGAAGTTCAGCCCCGTTGACCTATGCGCTTACGAATGCGTAACATACGACTCATAGTTCCGCCAACGGACGAATCGGCGCTCGATTCCACTGTATCTGAAAATACCACCCACACTAAATCACATCGAGGGTATCCACATGGCAGGACCTCTGGAAGGAATCAAGGTACTCGAATTCACTCAGATAATCGCCGGACCGTTCGGCGGCATGATGCTGGCCGACATGGGGGCGGACGTCATCAAGGTAGAGCCCATCGAAGGCGAACCGTGGCGACTCGCGCTCCAGTTCATACCAGGTGAATCCAAGACCTATATGTCTTTGAACAGGGGCAAGCGAAGCCTGCCACTGGACCTTTCCAAGCCCGAAGGCGTCAAAATTGTCCATGAGATGATTCCCGAGATAGACGTCGTAATCATCAACGCGCGTCCGGATGTCCCTGAAAAACTCGGAATAGACTACGAGACGCTCACCGCCATCAACCCCCGCGTCATCTATTGCGACAATACCGCGTTCGGACGCAGCGGTCCCGACAGCTATCGCCCCGGCTACGACCTGATAATCCAGGCTATGAGCGGACTGATGGCCGCGGAGGGAAAGATCAAAGACGGCGTGCCGCAGCTTATAACTTCGACTGCGGTAGCGGATTTCGCCACCGGCATCGCCATCGCCTGGGGCGTGTGCGCCGCCCTTTTTCACAGAGAACGGACGGGGCGCGGCCAAAAGGTGGAATCCACTCTTCTCGGAACGGCGCTCGGCGTCCAGACGGGCAGTTTCATGGAGATTGACGCTTTCGACGCCGAGCGAAGAACCGAGTTCCTCTCGATCCTGAACGCAATGCGCGACTCAGGCGCCTCCTACGAAGAGATGCACCAGCAGTACGTTCAAATCGTATCGCCGTGGCGCGGCGGCAATATATACTATCGCACCTACAAGGCGAGGGATGGCGCCCTGGCGGTAGCCTGCCTGAGCGACCGCCTGCGAAAGCGCGTCGCCGACACGCTCGGAATAGACGACCCCCGCTTCAAACCCGGATTCGATCCGTTCGACGAAGAGACGATTGCCCGCTCTGAAGAGCTTGTAATGGAGGCCGAAAAGCTCTTCGTCGAAAAGACGGTGGATGAGTGGCTTGAGATATTCGACGGCGTCGGAGTGCCCGCCGGTCCCGTGCGCTACATACAGGAACTCCTCGAAGACGAACAAATCCAAGCCAACGGCCTGAGCGTCGAACTCGAACACACCCTTGCGGGCCGCGTTAAGATGGTAGGCCCCATAATCAATATGAGCGAAACGCCGCTCGAAGCCAGGTCGGCCTCCCCCGCTCTCGGAGAGCACACAGACGATATTTTGAGGGCGATGGGATACTCAGACGAGCAAATCGCCGATCTCAAAACGGACGGAGTAACCCTGTAATCATGACTCAGCTCGCCGATATATCGAGAAAAAGTCCTTTCAATCTGGATGGGAGAAGGTTAAGGCGGGCGTGATCCAACCCAACTACCGAATTGATACAGGCTCGCGGTCGCTAACCAGTTTGACGCTATTCGTGACGCGATGCTATAAATATAGCGTTCAACGTAAATTCCTATTCATTCTGTGAGGTACTCTTCGTGCCAATTAATATAGTTGTCTGCGCAAAACAGGTTGTTGATCCGGAGACCCCCGCGTCCGCGTTCAGAATAGACCCGGATTCCAAAAGTGTCGTTCCCGCCGCCGGAGTTCCCCCGGTAGTCAACGGGTTCGACGAAAACGCGGTTGAAGCCGCGCTTCAACTCAAAGAAGCGGTCGGCGCGACCATTACCGTCATTTCGGTCGGAAACAGTTTCGTCATGGACGTAATGAAGAAACCGCTCTCGATGGGCGCCGACGAGCTGATACTTGTTGACGATCCAGCCACCGCAAACCTCGACGCATTCGCCACGGCGCAAGCGCTCGCGGAAGCCATCAAGAAGACGGGGGATTTCGACCTCGTCCTATGCGGGAGACAGGCGTCCGACTGGGATAATTCCATGGTTCCGCTCGGCGTAGCGGAACTGCTCGGACTCCCATGCGTAACCATAGCGCAAAAGATAGAACCTGTGGATGACGGCATAGTCGTCCAAAGGGCTCTCACGGACGGGTACGAAGTCGTTCAGGCCCCCCTACCCGCGCTCGTCACCGTCAGCAACGAACTCGGCGAGCCGCGCTATCCCACTCTGCGCGGCATCATGATGGCCGGCAGAAAGCGCCCCACGGTCTGGACCGCATCCGACGTCGGCTTGGACGAATCCGCGCTCGCGCCCAGATTGACGCTGGAAGACCTATATGTGCCTGAAAGCGATACGCAGTGTGAATTCATCGAAGGCGAAGATGAGGCGGACGCGGGCAGACAGCTTGCGCTCAAGCTGAGGGAAGCGCGCCTGGTATAGCGGCAACGGCAATCATTACGGTTCTTTTGTCACCCCAACGATAACTGGAGAGATTTCTCATGCAGGGTATTCTGGTCTTAGGAGAATTGGATCAAGACGGACTGAGCGGCAATGCCGCCGAACTGCTTTCGCTCGCCCGCTCGCTCGCCGAACAGACAGGCGATGAAGTGTCGGTTTCGCTTCAGGGAGCGTCGGTGGGAAGCGAGGCCGACCAGGCCATCGCCATGGGCGCCGACAAGGTGTATAAGGTCGAAAGCCCCCTTCTGGCGGAGCCGCAGATAGACGCGCATCTTTCCGCGCTGGAACAGGTAGCCAGAAGTTCTGATCCATCCATCATACTTATCGGACGCACGCCGCTCGGCAGAGACGTCGGACCCAGGATTGCGTTCCGGCTCGGAACGGCAGTCGCTCAGGACTGCGTGGAAGTGTCCGTAAACGAGGACACGGGCCGCATCAAAGCGCTCAGGCCGGTGTACGGCGGAAACGCCATGGCAAGCGTATCTTTCACGGGAGAGGGTACGCAGGTAGTGATAGTCAGGCCCAAGACGTTTGAGCCGGACGAACCCGATTCCTCTCGAACCGGAACCATCGAAGGTTTCGCGGCCAATCTCGACGACTCTGTAATCAAGGCGCGTCTCGTAGAGACTGTCGCCCAGGAAGCCGAAGGCGTCCGACTCGAAGACGCCGGTGTAGTCATCAGCGGCGGCAGGGGGCTTGGCGGACCCGAACCTTTCGATCAGCTGCAGGCGCTCAGCGATATACTTGGAGGCGCGCTCGGAGCGTCCCGCGCCGCCTGCGACGCCGGCTGGATTGACCACAGCCATCAGGTGGGCCTCACCGGCAAGACTATTACGCCTGACCTGTACATCACGGTCGGAATATCCGGCGCCAGCCAGCACATGGCGGGCTGCTCCGCTTCCAAGAACATAGTCGCCATCAATCGCGACGAAGACGCCAACATCTTCAAGTCCGCCACCTACGGGGTGGTCGGCGACTGGAATAAAGTGCTGCCTTCCTTCATCGAAACCATCCGTGAATTGAGGGATAGTTAGCGGCCCAGAACATAGTTGGCGAAGCCAGGATGAAAGCTTACTCATGGAAGGTAATTTCCTCTTTGATATCCGGGACGTAATCCACAACATAGAGCGCGCGGAGGTGATGGCTGTATTCTTCCCCACATTCCGACGCTCGCTCGTCGTGGACACCCGCCACAAGGAAGGCGTGGGACCAATGGTAAGACTGATGCCCATGGCCCGGTCTCCCCAAGACAGAATGAGATCAATTCGGCGCGCCAGGCCCGAATTCCCGAGGCCCGCCAACCTGACGCTCGTCCCTTGGCAAAGATACATAAGCAGCCTAGTTAGTTCGGGCGTGTGGGACAAGATCCTGGACCGCGTCGAAGAGTCCGGCGACGAAGCCGCTCTCATAGCCTGCGAAGAAGCGCTTGCCGAACTCCGCCAACTGGAAACCGAAGAACTATCGGCGGCAATTACGGGCAAGAACTACCACACACTCTGGTCGAGAGAAGAGTAATCGTCCCATGCTAACCGTAACCGCGCAAGCGAAGATAGAACTCAAGAACATTCTGGATCAGCGCAAACTTGAACCGGGCCGCTGTCTAAGGCTGGCTATCCCGCCGGCGTGGTCGGGACCGGGAGATTTCGGCATCGTCATAGACGATGAGAAAAGCGACGATCTGACTGTCACGCTCCGCGGAACCAAGATACTCCTCCTCAATCAGCAGCTAGCGCCCCAGATGTCCACGTCCGTGCTGGACTACAAGGAAACGCCGCAGGGCATAGGATTCACTCTCGACGTTTACTGAACCCATGTCCGAGCTATCCTGTCCGCTGTGTCTTGATGACAACGCGCGATTTCTGCACAGATCGAACGACAGACACGGCATCCGCGAGTTCTACGAGTGCGCCATCTGCGACTTGGCGTTCGCGCCGCCCCGATTCCACCTGTCGCCCGACGCGGAAATGGCGCGCTACCTGATGCACGACAATGACCCCGACGACGAAAGATATAGAGACTTCCTGTCAAGGCTGTGGGATGTTCTGCGACCAATGCTGTCCGCCGGCGCAGTAGGGCTCGACTACGGCTGCGGACCAGGCCCCGCGCTCGTCCAAATGATGCGCGAAGAAGGCTTCTCGGTACGAAAATACGACCTGTACTTCTTCCCTGACCCCAAGCCGCTGACGAAAGAGTACGACTTCATCGCCTGTACTGAAACCGTCGAACACCTGAGGAAACCGCGCGAAGTGTTCGCCCTGTTCGACTCTCTTCTCAACCCGAACGGCATACTCGGCGTAATGACCGGAATAATGGACGATCGCTCCAAATTCGCGGACTGGGGCTACCAGCGCGACCCCACGCACATAGCTTTCTATTCGCGCAAGACGATGAGGTGGATTGCGAAGCGAATGGGCTGGAAAGTCGAGTTCCCAGCCCAAAACATCGCCATATTCACCAAGCCCTGTCCACCAGCATAGATCCGATTCACGTGGAACGGCATTCCACGCCGAGCTTAGCCAAAAATACTCTTGCGTCGGTAGTCACGAAATCCCCAACACCCAACCCTGTTATTTGACTGGCAAGCCATTTCACTCCCACACGCCTGTCAGCGTCTAGCTGAACGTACCACCTCTGAAAATTATATGGGTCGCCCAATCCCAACTCTACGGCGTCGCGACCTTTAGCCAGAATCTCTTCGATACTCAAAGACACCCTGACTCCTTTGAGCGTGGCGGAGCGTCTAAACGCGAACGATGGGTAAGTTCCTTTTTCACAAACTCCAGGCGAACTCTTCCATCCCCCCAGCTCGCTCCTGATTTCCGACACTCGCCGCCTCATGTCATTCAAGAGTACGGACGGCGGCGCTGGAGCGACGTGAGTGTACCCTACCCCTAGTTGGATCAAGTCTCGCGGGCCCAGCGGCAATGCCGCGTGATTGATTGGAATCTGCAATTTCGCCTTTCCAACCGACTTCACTATGTCCGCTATCTCGCGCACCTTGTCCATCATCCTCGGATCGTCAGCTCCCTTAGCCCCTATCGCCTGCGAGAGATCCGTAGGACCGATAGCCACCAGATCCACACCGTTCAGCGCCGCTATCTCGTCAATCTCATCCAGCGCCTTCTCATCCTCTGCCATCACCGACAGCAGTATATTCTCGTTCGACGACCTGACGTGGTCTTCCCAAGATACCGTCCCAAATCTGGCCGCTCTCGTTCCGCCCGCGCCGCCCCGCTCGCCCAGCGGCGGATAACGAACGGCGGCAACCGCCTCCTTGGCCCCCTCGACTCCATCTACGTGAGGAACGATGATCCCCTGCGCCCCCATATCCAGAAGACGCAGAATCAGCTTCGCGTCATTGTCAGGCGTCCTCACAATAGGCGTAATCCCAACCAGATCGGCAGCCACTATCATCTGCTGTATTAGCGGCAGGTCGAACGCGGTATGCTCCATATCTATGAAAGCGGCGTCAAACCCCGCCAGTCCAATTAGCTCCACCACCTGCGGGTCCGTAAAACTGACGTATGTCCCTATCGCAAGTTCTCCCGCGCGAATCTTTTCCTTTACACGATTTCTCATCATAATCGAGCCTCTTCCACTTTCTGAGAGTAGCCCCTGCCGCCTTTTCCGGTTCTTGCCGACCGGTTCTTGCCGATTGTATGTACGTCGCCTCCTAACGTCAACAACCCCTTCCCTCACAAACCCGCATCAACTTGGTATGCTCCACTTCCCGCAAAAATCCTTTCCACCCTGATGGGCTCAAGGGTAGGTAAATCAAAAACCCGTTCGTCCTGAGCTTGTCGAAGGGCGCGCCGACCTGCTACGCGCCTACCCCTCTCAGCGCCTTGATGGGGAAAGGCCAGGATGGGGGTGATCCAATCCTCTAACCCAACTGATACAGGCTCAAATTCTAAATTCACTATTCCCCATTCCTTCCCGCTATGCTACAATTCATAAAGCAAGAACATAAGTGCGCTGCACATAACGGCATACCTATAACCAATACGCTGAACGAACTCAAACGCGCGCCCGATTTCGCCACTGAATCTTGCCAATCGCTGAAAACTGATAACTAACCATTTATGAACGAACTTCCAACGGACAAGAAAACCGCGTAAACAGGCAAATACAGGTCTTTGCAGGTCGAATGCAGGCGCCAGACCCCTCCAGAGGCCCATCTGCAGACACCTGCTCCTCTCACCAGCGCGACTCAATACCTATAAACCAACGTAAATATAACCCGTCAAACTAATGCAAACTCCCCACCTAAAAACCTCACAAGGGTAGGCAAACGCGCCAACCAATCAAAAAAATCCCTTCCACCTTGATGGGGGAAGGCTAGGATGGGGGTGATTGTCCTCAATGCCTACACCCCTCTCAGCCACTAAAAACTAACGACTAACAACTATCCCCACTTCAAGAAAACCGAGCCGGAGGCGTAGATGGAACTCAATCTGATAGCCGAATTCAAAGCCCACCCAAGACACGCTCAGGCTGTACTGTTCTCTCCCGACGGGCGCGAACTCGCCACAACCGGCATGGACGCCCTCGCTCAAGTCTGGTCTATACCCGGATTCGAACTTGACCGCACACTTCAAGGCCACGAAAAAAGCGTGAACGCCATCGCGCTTTCTCCCAACGGCGAATGCGCGATAACCGGTTCCACCGACCGCTCAGTCATAATATGGGACTGGAAGTCAGGCGAGCCGCTCCACCGCTTGCCAGGACACCGCAATACGGTCGCCGCCGTCGCGTTTTCCCCCAATGGAGATGTCGCCGCCAGTTCTTCATACGGAGGAAGAGTCGGCGTTTGGAAGCGCGGAACCGATTCTCTGGACATATTCAGATCGCACCCCAAACACGTTACGTCTCTCAGCTTCTCCCACGACGGCGCGGCGCTCGCCACAGCGGGACTTGGCAACATCGTAAAGATATGGAACGTAGAAAGCAGGGAACTGTCCAAAGAGATAGAAGCGCCGGGACAAGCCGCCACTCACTGCTTCTTCCTGCCAGACGGAAATCTCTGCTGCATGACCTACGAAGGCGAAATAGCGATATACTCAGGCGAATCCTACGACCTGATTTCCTTAGACTCTACGGGGTTCGGCCCTGCGTCTTCCTCGACTTGCATCCCCGGCTCCAGCGAGATTCTATGTTCAGTGAACGGCGGGGTAGTCGCGCTGGACATCTCTTCGATGGAGATTTCCGCCAGATACGAGACCGGCATAAAGGGAATGTACGGAGTGGCGTGTTCGCCCAACGGAAAGATGGCGGCGGCGGCAAGCGCAGACGGCAGGTGTCGAGTCTGGGAAATAGCGCGATAGCTCGACTATCCCCATCCACACTCTCACCTATAAGACAATCTCTCCGCCACCTCTGGCAGGAATTCCCCGCTGGGTCCTCGCAAAACGACATCCGCCACCGCGGAAATCGGCGTGGGATTGGGATTCAACTCTACTATCGCGCCTCCGTTTTCTTTGACGATGCGCGGAAAACTGGCAGCCGGAAACACCGTCGCCGACGTGCCGCATACAATCATGCAGTCGCACATCGCGGTCTCCCTGAAACAGGCGTCCAGCGCCGACGGCGGTATCGGCTCCCCAAACATCACCGTATCCGCCTTGACCAAGCCGCCGCACTCAGGGCATATAGGAGGCAGCGTCTCATAATCGAAAGCGTCGCGCGGCCAGCGCGATTCGCAAACGACGCACCGCGCTTTCGAGCGATTGCCGTGAATCTCGACCAGATTGTTCGAACCCGCTCGCGCGTGGAGGTCATCCACATTCTGCGTAATCGTCATCTTTAGAATGCCCATACGCTCCATTTTCACCAGCGCGTAGTGCCCCGCGTTCGGCTCCGCCCTGTCAATCGCCTCCCTGAACTCCGCGCGCGCCGGGTCGGCGTCCGGATCTAGCTGATTCTTCCACCATCCAACAGGATCCCGCAAGAATCGCTGATAGTCGTTCACGCTTGGCTCCCCCACTCTCGTCCACAAGCCGCCCGCTCCCCTGAAAGTAGGAATACCGCTCTCAGCGGACAGTCCGGCCCCAACCAGCGCGACCACATATTCCGAGGCGTTGATGATTTCCACCGCCCTCTCTATCTCTGTTTCATATCTTTCCAAGATTAGCCCCTCGATTCCACGCGCCAGTTCATCAACCGGACGAAGCGACTCTCCCCGCGTCAATGGTTATCCGTCCAACCTCATAGTCGCCAGTCAAATCTCTATGGTCGCCCTCGGCTGTGGTAATGATGACCTGCTCATATTCCTTGATTCGCTCGAATACATGTCCTCTGCGCTCCGCGTCCAGTTCGGACATCACGTCATCCAAGAGGATTAGCGGCTTATCGCCTGCGCTGTCGCTGATAAGTTGGGCTTCGCCCAGTTTCATACCCAATATCGCCGTTCTAGTCTGCCCCCTCGACGCGTAAGCGCCAACATCCATACCACCCAATTCCGCGCTGAAGTCGTCTCGGTGCGCCCCAATCAGACAGAAACCGGCTCCAATCTCACGTCGCCGAATAGCGCTGAGTTCATTCAGCATCGCCTTGGATATGTCCCGAACGTCTTCATAGTCGCCCGGCTCGAACGACGGGGCATATCTCAGCGAAAGCCGCTGATTTAGCCCGCTCAGCTCGCGATGGATCGGGTCGGCGACCGCGTTGAGCGCGTTCACGACCCGTATGCGAGCGTCCATGATTCGCGCGGTATGAATAGACAACTGCACGTCCCAGAACTCCAGCTCCGACTCTCTCGACTCGCGTTCTCTGATGGACTTGAGGAGATGATTGCGTTGAGTGAGCGCTCTCTGGTAGTCCTGCGCTTCCCTCACATGGCCGGGCATAAGCTGCGAAGCGAGAATGTCAATATAGCGTCTCCTGGCCGCCGGAGCGCCGCTGAGCAGATCTATGTCTTCAGCCACGAACAACACGGCCTTCATCGTCCCAACGAAATCGGCAAGTCGCTTGGATACGCCATTCACCTTGAACGTCTTCTGTATCCGCCGCGTTTGCGCTTGCGCCATCCCGTCTTGAGGATGAACGTTCCCGATTCCAGATGAAAGATCGACTTGGAGCGACACGGCGCCACGCAAAGTGTACACATCGCCAAGGACTTGGGTGTGCGTGATGAAGTCCTTCAGCGCTTCCGCCCTCACCATTTGGCGGTCTGGCGCGCCCCTCGAAGAGCGTCCAATCGCCATCAGGTAGATCGCTTCCAGCAGATTCGTCTTGCCATGGCCGTTGCGGCCATCGACTAGCGTGACGCCTCGGTTGAGCGCCAAGTCTAAACCGGCATAATTTCGGAAGTTGGAGAGTTTGAGTCTGCTAAGATGAATCAGAGACGCCTCTACGGGGTGTTCAGTCTGATATTAGCACAAGGTCGTCGCAATTTGACTGCCCCAGAGCAAATCCTACCCGTGAGACTTGGCAACTAAAGCCGCATGATCTGCGTTTAGGCGAGTCAGCTCGGCATGAATACTTTATCAGGCCGCCAGGACCTCTCGGGCGCGTCGAATCGCATTATCGCGAGGAATCGTCCGTCCTGAGTGTACGCCCTGAAGCGCTCATCCGGACAGAGCGAGCCTAGATCAGATTGGAGGGGGATCGGACGACCATTCTGAACGCTGTCCTGTTCGCGCTCGCCGACTATGACAGCGCGCATATTTCCTATGACGAAGTCGGGACTGATCAGCGATTCACGCCACGCGCCTTCTTCAAATTCGTTCTGAGCGGCGTCGAGCGAAATCGCGTCGGATATGCGAAATCGGCCGGTTCGCAGACGAGTAAGGGATTGCAAGTGAGCGCCGCATCCCAGCCGCTCGCCAATATCGCTAGCGAGCGAACGCATATAGAAGCCGCGACTGCATTCGATGTGAACTGTGGCTACCGGAGGTTGCCAGTCCGCAAGACGAATCGAGTGGACAGTCATGGCGCGAGGTTCCCGCTTGACTTCGATTCCCTGTCTGGCAAGTTCATACAAACGCTTTCCGTCCCTCTTCAGGGCGCTGAACATCGGGGGAACCTGTTGGATATTCCCGTTGAAGCGACGTAGAACATCTTCAACCATTTCGCGAGATATTCCGGAAGTGTCGGAGCGACCCGTAACTTGACCGTCGGCGTCGTAGCTATCCGTGGACACGCCCAGACATACCTCGCCAACGTACTCTTTCGAGCCGTCCAGCATATACTCCATCAGGCGGGTGGCCCTGCCCAGGCAGATGGGAATGACACCCGTAGCCATGGGGTCGAGGGTTCCGCCGTGCCCGACTTTCTTCACGCCGCTGGCGCGCTTTATCCTGCGGACCGCTTCCATCGAAGAGATTCCGCGCGGCTTATCAATAATCAAGATGCCGTCTGCGGATCGCCGAGTCATGTCGGTTGAGAAGACTCCGGCGCGGAAGGAATTTCAGCGCCCAGTCTGTCGAGAAGGTCGAGCATCTGATTGCCCTCGGTCAGCGTGTCGTCCAGAATAAAACGCAAGACAGGCACATGACGAGTCTCCAGCCTGCCTCTCAGTTGTCTTCTAATGAACCCGGCGGCGGACTGCAGCGCCAGGATCGTAGCCTCCTTCTCGCGCAGGTTGCCATATACACTCACGAAGACCTTGGCGTGCTGGATGTCGCTGGACGTATCAACCCTTGTTACGCTAACCACGCCGGACACTCTGGGGTCCTTTACTTCATATCTCAGAAGTTCGCTCACGTCGCGTCGTATCAGGGAGTTGAGTCTTTCGATTCTTCTCGACAAATTAAGACCTCCGCCCCGCCGCGCGATTCGGGTCGTATGAAATAAAGTCGCGCGTACCGGCTATATTTCCTGCGTCGGTCCAGATAGAAGAGACCGGCCTAGCCGACCCGCTCAGAGCGGTAAGCTTCGACGATGTCCTCTTCCCGCCAGTCGTTGAACCCTTCGATAGTTACGCCGCCTTCGAAGCCGTTGGCGACTTCCCTCACATCGTCCTGGAATCGTTTCAGGCTGGCTGCGGGTCCGGACGCGACAACATTTCCGTTTCGCATGACTCGGAGCGAACTGCCGCGCGTGATTCGTCCATCGCTGACATAGATGCCCGCGACCTTTACGCGTCTGCCCAGGCTGAATACCGCTCTTACGGTCGCTCTGCCCTCGAATACTTCTTCGAAAACAGGTTGCAGCATTCCGCTCAGGGCGCGTTCGATATCCTCGGTCATGTGGTAGATGACACTGTAATTGCGGATTTCGACGTCTTCCTGGTTAGCCAGAGTTTGAGCGCCCTGTTCGGGAGGGCTATTGAATCCGATAATGACAGCCTTGGAAGCCACCGCAAGCAGAATATCGCTCTCCGTGATTCCACCGCTGGCTATGTGAATTATATTGACGCGCGCGCGCTCATTGCTCAGTCGCTCCAGGGCCATCCTGACGGGCTCAAGGGTTCCCTGCACGTCTGTTTTGACGATGAGATTAAGCGCAACGACCTCTCCAAGCTGAATGCGAGTATGCACGTCCTCGAGAGAAGCGCCGCCCTGTCGCTCTCTTCTCTGCTCCATCTCATGCTCTTCCACCCAATCGCGCGCCTCCCGCTCGTCGGCCGCGACCTCGAATAGCTCTCCCGCCTGCGGAAGGCCGCTAATCCCAAGTATTTCGACCGGTTTCGAAGGCCCAGCGGAGTCAATTCTATTTCCCGCATCGTCGAACATCGCTCTAACTTTGCCGCGTATGCCGCCAATAACAATATGGTCGCCCAACTCGAGCGTACCTGTCTGAACGATGAGAGTAGCCACGGCTCCTCTGCTTCGATCTATTCGAGCCTCCACAACCACTCCCAGGGCGTACCTGTGAGGATTCGCCTGAAGTTCGCTTACCTCAGAAAGCACAATCAGGTTCTCCAACAGTTCATCAACGCCTTGGCCATTAACGGCGGACATCGGAACCGCGATGATGTCTCCGCCCCACTCTTCAATCAAGAGATTTTGTTCCGCCAGTTGGCGCTTGACTCTCTCCTGATCGGAATTTGGCAAATCAATCTTATTGATAGCCACGACAATGGGGACTTCCGCGGCGCGGGCATGGTCTATAGCTTCAATCGTCTGGGGCATTATGCCGTCGTCGGCGGCAACGATGAGAACCGCTATATCGGTAACCTGCGCGCCCCTCGCTCTCATAGCGGTAAAAGCCTCGTGCCCGGGAGTGTCCAGGAACGTAATCCGCGTGCCGTCGCGCTCAATCTGGTACGCTCCCATGTGCTGCGTAATTCCGCCCGCTTCTCCTTCGACTACTTTGGCATTGCGAATTGTGTCGAGCAAAGTCGTTTTGCCATGGTCGACATGTCCCAGAATAGTGATTACGGGCGGGCGAGGTTCGAGCGCGTCCTGATCTTCTTCTTCGTCAGGAGAGAACACCAGCGACGTAGAACCTGTTTCAGAACTGGACTCGGCTTCCAGAGGGAGGAGTCCGTATCCAAAAATGGGGGATACCACGGACGCTACACTATGCTCGATAACATCGTTGATAGTGAACATATAGCCGGTTCGCATCAGAGCTTTTATTACTTCTACGGGGCCGACTTCCATCATATTCGCAAAATCAGCCACTGTTATGGTGGCCGGAATACTCAGAGGCTCTAGTCCCTGGATTCTAATGGCAGTGGAGATCTCTTCGAGGCTATGCTCGGGAACCGCCGTAGCCGACTGGGTATGTTGGGATATGTTGCTCGTCGTCATAGAACCACATACACCTCCTGTCTATTGGATTTCTGGTTCAGTTTTTCGATATTCTTCAGCGCAGGGCTGCGTCATAGCGTGAACCAGCGCTTTCCAGTCACTCTGTCCTATCCTGGCGCGTAGAGAGCGCTCTATCGCTACCCGTCTCGAGTGGACAGACGAAGTTCGGCATGACGGACACACATACGCGCCTCGACCATTTCTCTTGCCTGTGGCGTCAATGACCACATCGCCCTCGGGCGTGGAAACGATACGCAAAAGGTCGCGTTTATTGGTCTTGGCGCCACAACATACGCAAGTTCTTTGCGGAACATGCCTACGCATGGACACGTCCTTCCTTGTCTGCGCTCTTAACGGCGCCTCCTGCTGGTTCTGCCGCGCGATCTGCGTCTGCCGCCGCCTGGCGCCGCGGACGTCGGGACTTGCCCATCGGCGCCCCCCGCCGCATTTCTTCTATTTCGCCTTGCGGTCACTCCACCTCTAAGCCCGTCAATATCTTCAGCGAACCTGATTCCGCTAGGTTCTACCTGGCCGGACACGGTTGGAATCGCCCAAATATCTTCAGGCAGGTTGCGAAGCGAAGTTACTTCCACAGCGGCATTTTCAGCTTCTTCCACTTCCTTTTCACGCTCCTCCGCTTCCAGAACAGCGAGAATTTCCCGCTCTTCTTTTTCAAGTTCGGCCATAATCGCGGCTTCTTCGGCGGCTATCTCTTCTGACGAGCGTTCTGGCGCGGTTTCTTCGGCGACGACTTCGATGATTTCAGGTTCCGCCGCCGCTTCTTCTTCCGCGGATTCCTCAGGAAGTTCAGCCGCTTCGGACTCTGCCGCGGCCTCATCTTCTAACTGCTCCTGAGCCTCCGCCGACACCATGTACTCACGCTCTTCCGCTTCTTTGCGAGCCTTTTCTTCCGCCTCCAGTTCCGCTATTTCGGCGGCGATTCTGGCGCGTTCGAGGGCGGCCGCCTCGGCGTCGGTGGAGTTCATTATGTCCACGCTCCAGCCTGTGAGCTTAGCCGCAAGCCGCGCGTTCTGCCCCTCTTTTCCAATCGCCAGCGATAGCTGCCTGTCCGGAACAACCGCAATCGCCGTGTTCGTAGCTATATCAAGCTCCACGCGCATAACCTGGGCGGGATTCAGCGCGTTGGCTATAAACCTGGCGATGTCCTTGTTCCACTCAAGTATGTCTATTTTTTCGCCCTGAAGCTCATTCACGATATTCTGAATGCGGACCCCTCTCAGTCCAACGCATGAGCCGACTGGGTCCACACCGTCCTGTCGCGCTCGCACTGCGACCTTGCTTCTGGATCCCGCTTCTCGAGAAACAGCGACCATTTCGACGGCGCCGTTATATATCTCGGGGACCTCAATCTCAAAGAGGCGGCGCAGCAAGTCCCTGTCCGCCCGAGACACTATCAACTCTGTGCCGCGAGGAGAGCGTTCGACCGACTTGAGAAGAACCTTGAACTTCTGGCCCTGGCGATAGCGTTCCGAAGACATCTGCTCCGCGTGCGGCAGAATGGCTTCCCCTCTAGCCATGTCCACCACAACATGGCGAGACTCGACTCTTTGCACGGTTACAGGGAATACCTCCCCGATCCTTTCGATAAACTCCTGGTAAACCAGGTCTCTCTCCGCTTCCCGCAGTCTTTGCATGACGACCTGTTTGGCTGTCTGCGCCGCGATGCGGCCCGCGCTGTGAGGGATGCTGCTGGTAGAGATGACATCGCCCAAAGCGGCGGCGCCATTTAGCTGTACGGCGTCAGCAAGCGGTATCTCGGTCTCCGGATCCACGACGGTGTCCACAACCGTCTTGAGTATATGGACGGTAACGTCGCCTGAACCCGGGTCCAGTTTAACCGAGATATTCTGTCCAGAAGCAATCGTGTCTTTACGATAGGCTGAGGCGAGCGCAGCCTCGATAGCCGAGATAACTATCTCTTTGGGCAGGTTTCGCTCGGCGGCCAGCTGTGTCAAGGCGATCACGAAGTCGCTCTTCATTATTCAGCTACCTCCTTAAATTCACCGTCGAGAATCGCACTATCCGTTGAACAAAGAAAGTGGGCCGCGCCCACTTCCAACAGTTCAATAGATTATATTTTTGAGTATATCATTACCTGATGATATGAACAAGCGGCGTATCGCGCAAGGAGCCTGCGTCAGTTTGGTCGGAGGATTGGATCACCCCCATCCTAAGCCTTCCCCCATCAAGGTGGAAGGGATTTTTACATACCCCTGTGAGCCCGTCGAGATGGAGCGCAGACTAAATCATTACAGGTTGCGCAGCTTGCCGCTTTTGGACTCTCCCTCATCTGCGGCGCTATAATCTCTGCTGCGAAATGAAAAGCGACCTCTCAACATTCACACGCGGCGGAACGCCTTGTCAATAGAAGAGTCCGGCGAAACGCCCGAACGCCAAGGCAGGCGCCCTCCCCGACCGTCCACGCGAGAGCAGCCACCGCTGCGTCCCTGGTCCGCCTTCGCGTTCCCCGACTACCGGACGCTGTGGGTTTCCTCTGTGGCCGGACTCATTACCATGCAGATGCGAATGCTCGTAACCGGCGTCTGGCTCTACGACGTCACCGGTTCGGGTCTTCAACTCGGTCTTCTGGGAGTCGTGCAACTGGCGGTTCAACTGCCCGCCATACTATTCGGCGGCGCGCTCGCAGACCAGTGGGATCGAAAGAAATTGATCGCCGCCACCCAGTCGTTCAGCTTCGTCTTCATTGGAATAATGACGCTGCTCCTCATGTTCGACAGGCTGGAGCCGTGGCACGTTTACGCCGTCACCGCCATCTTGGGAGTTACCAGCGTCATCGGCGGGCCGGCTCGCTCCGCCATCACCGCCAACATAGTTCCCAGGTCCCATCTGATGCACGCCGTCACCTCGAATACGGCCACATTCCAGATAGGCGCGGTCGCCGCTCCACTCATGTTCGCGGTCATCGTAAATTACCTGGGGACGACAGCCGCGTTCGCCGTTTCCGCCGTATTCGCCCTTCCGGCGTCTATCTTGCCGATGTTCATAAGGGTGAAAGTGGAGAGGCCGGAACGCGACGGCAGCGAAGGCTCGATGCTCTATCGCATCTGGGAAGGGGTGACCTACGTCAAGTCTCATCCGATTCTGCCGGGGCTGTACATAATGGATATCGGCGTAACCATAGTCAGCTTCTATCGCCAGATATTCCCGCTCATTGCGGACAGAATGTTCAAATCAGGCGCCGCGGCGGTGGGTTTTATGACAGCCGCCAATTCGTTTGGAGGCGTGGCAGGGACATTCGCGGTGCTGTTCATGGCTAAGTACAGGGCCAAGGGCATGATAGTCCTCTACGCCACGCTCGTTTACGGAATTTTGCTCATAGCGTTCGGTTTTAGCTCTTACCTCTGGCTTGGGTCGCTGATTCTTATAGGACTGGGAGCGACCGACGCAATAGGAATGACTACACGCCAGACGACCGTTCAACTCACGACACCCGACCACATGCGAGGTCGGGCGGTCAGCGCTCACTCAGTCAGCGCCATGAGCGCCAACAATCTTGGAACGTTCGAAGTTGGATTCATGTCCGAGCAGATAGGCGCCAATAACACGATGATTCTGGGAGGCGTAGTCTCGGTGATAGTCGTGACGCTGGTCTGGCGATTTATGAGAGGCATACGCGAATATCGCTACCCGTAGGGCTGAGAATGGTGAATTTGGAATTGTCTGGCGGCTGATTGAGGTTGAGCCTTCCCTTGTGAGTACCCACAGGGGAGCCAGAGTCGGATAAAATTTGCCAAGTATAAAATTGTTGTCAAAATGGTCGTAATTTACCTTTCAGCGCTCTATCCCCCAGCGCTAGTATCCTGAGACTTGGATAAATAAGAATCTAATATGTTGAAACGGAAAGCGTGACGACTCGAATAAGCGGCGGAAGATATGGGGGGCGTATCCTGAAGACGCCGCGAGTAGGCGGTTTGAGGCCTACGTCAGAGCGGGTTAGGGCGGCGCTGTTTTCCATACTGGGGCCGCAGGCGGTGGAAGGCAAACGGGTCGCAGACCTGTACGCGGGAACGGGGTCGCTCGGCTTGGAAGCGCTGAGCAGAGGCGCGGAGTGGGTGAGTTTCGTCGAGAGGAACGGGAGGCTCTGTTCAGCGATTCGCGGATCGCTGCGCCTGCTGGGGCTGGACTCACGCTCAGAGGTGCGCCGAGGCGCGGTTCTGAAGACGGTAGAGTCGCTCTCCGGAGGGTATGACCTGATTTTGGCGGACCCTCCATACGACTCGAACGAGTTAGGCGAATTGGCAGAGGCGCTTCAGTCGCCGAGTTTGCTGAAAGTGGGAGGCACGGCGGCGTTCGAGCATAGATCGAACGACGAAGGGGTGTACGCAGTCGGCAGGCTCTCTCTGAAGACCTTCAGAACGTATGGGGATACTGGAATAACTATATTGACAGCCGGAGATATTGATGGCTAAAGCGATATATCCGGGGAGTTTCGACCCCGCGCACTACGGACATATTGATATAGCGAGGCGAGCGGCGAAGGTCTTCGACGAGTTGGTGATAGCCGTTTACAAGTCTCCGCCCACCAAGAGGCTGATGTTTTCGACTGAGGAACGCGTGGAAATGTTCGCAGAGGCGGTCAGCGACGTGCCGAATATCAGCGTGGTTCAGTTCACCGGTCTCGCGCCCACTGTGGCGAGAGACAACGGCGCGGAGTTCATAGTGCGGGGACTGAGAGCGGGATTTGATTTTGAGACGGAATTCGAGATGGCTCTGATGTGGAGGCATATCGCGCCGGACATAGATGTGACGTGCATCATGAGTTCGCTGGAATACCAGTTCGTTTACTCGAGCAGGATCAAAGAAGTGGCGTCTCTTGGAGCGGACGTGTCTGAGTTGGCGCCGCCGCACATTGTAGAAGCGTTGAATAGAAAATTGAACCAGTCAGACTAGATGATAACTATCCAGAAACCGGCATTACTTAAGAAGGAGGGATTGAGTTGGATTTCGAACAAGCACTACAGGAGTTACAGCAGCTATACTCCAGCAGCAGCCGCGTACCCGGATTCGGGCGCCGGGTGATGGTGGATTCGGATTTGTTCACCAGGGTAATCAACAATCTGCAGACGGCCATGCCTGCCGACGTCCAGGAAGCGCAGGAAGTGCTGCGCCAGAAGGACAGCATCCTGAATCAGGCGTATCTGGAAGCGCAGCGCGTAAGGACTACGGTGGAAGAAGAGGTGTCGGCGCACATCGCGGCGGCCACGCGCGAGCACCATGAGAAGGTGTCTGACTCCGAGGTTCTAAAGGCCGCGGAAGCGCAGGGCGAAAAGATACGCGAAGAGGCGATGTCGAACGCAGAGGATATAGTGCAGGACGCCCAGCGCAGAGCTTACGGGATAGTCTCCGAAGCGGAGGATATCGCCGCCAGCCGACGGGACGGAGCCGACCAGTATTCGAGAGAAGTGCTGTTCAGTCTCGAAGAGCAGCTTTCTGAGGTTCTGGGGCAGATTCGGCGCGGCATTGACACGCTGAAGCCGAGCCTGGACGCGCCTGTCCAAGACCATGACTATAGCACGGACTATGCTGAGTACAGAAATGGCAACGTGAGCGCAGCCGCTGATTAGCCGCGTTGACGCCGGGCTTGCAAGCGCAAGCATATAAAGCCAGTCCATTAACGCCGCCGCCTTTGCCCTTAGGGGCAGGCGGCGGCGTTCTATATATTATGGTCGAGCTAGACGGCAGAGTGCGCGCAAAATTGATCAGCGACTTAATCCATACGTTCGCCCTGAGCTTGTCGAAGGGCCGTCCGTTCATGGTTAGACAAGTTCGCCACGAACGGACTCTACGCAGGCTCTGCTAATCGGCGACGGGCTTGAACGCCTTTATGTTCATGCTGCGTATGGCGGCGCGCCAGTCGTCTTCGGACTCCCAAGGAGTGTCCGAAACGATCTGAATGTCGGTGAAGCCCGCGTCGCGCATGCGTCCGATATACACCTCTTTCATTTCGGTCCCCGCGAGACAAGTCACCCAGTTTGCGGTGTCTTCGGCCTCTTCCTGGGGGATTTCGGCGACCTTGACGAGGTCGGACACCATGAGCCGTCCGCCTGGCTTGAGGATTCTGAACGCCTCGGCGAAGACCACGTCTTTGTCCGGGGCAAGGTTGATGACGCAGTTGGATATGATGGCGTCCGTAGAATTGTCCTCGAGGGGCGTGTTTTCCATTTCAGCGAGGTGGAATTCCACGTAGTCCAGATCGAGCTTGCGCGCGTTGGAGCGGGCGAGCTGAATCATGTCCTCGGTCATGTCTATGCCTATCACCCTGCCCGTCTGTCCGACGGCCTTGGCGGCTATGAAACAGTCAATGCCGCCGCCGCTTCCAAAGTCCACGACGGTTTCGCCGGGCTGGAGCGTTCCGATGGCGTGCGGATTGCCGCAGCCGGCGGACGCGGCGAGCGCCTCCGCAGGAAGCCCATCCGTGGCGGCGGCGTTGTAAAGAGCGACGGCGTCGGCGGCGTCCGCTTCAGGGCCGCAGCAGGCAGTCTGGCAGCAGTCGGAGTCGGCGGCGTCGCGAGCGAGAGCCCCATATCTTTCGCGGACCACCTCTTTGATTTGGATATCGTCGAGCAAAGTCATCTGATTCTCCTGACTATCAGCTATCTTTTCTTATTTCCCGGGAAATAATTTCGCAAGGTCGTCTTAGAGTTATAACAAAATTGGGCGATTATTGTATAGCCATGAAGCAAAAGGCGTGGGCCTCTATGCAAAGGGCCGCGCGCCGTCCGGTTCATACTGAACTTGCGGAAGGACAGGTTCCCCGCCCGGCAGCTTGCGCGGTCTCTGAGCAGAATCTGAAACAAACTCCCCAAATCTGGTGTATTCCCGTTTCTATAATTTATAATGTGCGCAATGGATTAAATATATAGAATCACCTGTGTCTGTCCTCAGAAGATATATTCAGAATTGAAAGAGAGTAACCTGATGATCAAGTTTCACAAGAGTGTCGCTATAACTCTAGCGATTCTGCTGAGTCTCGCCGTGTTTGCCTATGGGGACAGCTTGGCGTCTTCATCCATGGCCTCGGCTCAAGACATCGGCGATGACTCGCTTACCAAAGCGTATGTGGACAGCGCAATCGAATACTACGCCGACAAGGGGCTCGGCAAGACAGTCACGCGCTACGGCAACCCGCTAAGCTGGGAGGGCGAGCGCTATCTGATCATAGCCGACGCTCATACCCATGTCCTGGTTTCATCTCCCCTGCTCTATCTGAACGGAAGAGACATCGAGTCCCTGGTTCCGGGCGGACAGTTGGGCGAAGAGATAGTCAGCGCGACGGAAAGCGGACACTGGTTCGACGCCCAGGCCCTGAATATGCTGACCGGCAAGCAGGAACCCGCGCGATACTTCATAGCGGTAGAAGACGGGCTGGCGTTCATGTCGGCGCGCTTCTCCGGCGACCTCAATACGCCGATTCCCGACCCGCCGGTTGCAGAGCCTGATGATTCTCCGGTCGCAGAGCCTGACGATGACGCGCTCACCCTCGCCTACGTGCAGAACGCGATAGACCGCTACGAACGCGACGGTCTGGACGCCGCGGTCGCCTACTACAACAGCGAAGAGAGTATCGAGGACGAGCGGAGGCTCCGAATCTATGACACAAACTCCAGAACCCTGCTCGCCTCAGGGGAAAATCCTCTGGAAAGGGGACTGGACCTCTCCTCGCCCATCGGGCCCATAGCTCAGTTAGCGACGCTCCTTAGAGCGGTCACTGAAGAGGGACGATGGATAGATGTCGTGGGCCACGACCCAAGGACTTTGCAAGACGTGCCCAAGCGCGTCTTCGCCGTCAGGCACGACGGACTCGTGTTCTCTTCCGGCCATTCGGTCCTTCGAGAAAATGTGGCGGAGGCTACCATAGATTATGTGGAACGCGCGATGGCCCTCTACGACCAAGAAGGTCTGGACGCAACCGTTGCCTACTACAACAGCCAGCAGAGTCTGGAAGGGAACTTCTATCTGTTCCTCATAGGAGCGGACGACATCTACGTGGCTCACCCCATATTCCCGCACCTGATAGGCACGGACATAAAAGACGTGGTGGGTTCGGACGGTCAGGAATTGGGCAAGGAGATAGCCGGCGCGACCGAGGAAGGTATCTGGGTAGAGTACCTGTGGCCGCACCCGATTACGCGAGTGGAAGAGCAGAAGACCACTTGGGCCATACGCCACGACGGACTGATATTCGCTTCAGGCTACTATCCGGAGATAGACGACCCAGAAGCCTATACCAAAGACTACGTGCAGAAGGCGATAGAATACTACGACCGAGAGGGCCTGGAAGCGACGGTCGCCTACTATAACAGCGAAGAAAGCGTGGACGGTCAATGGTACCTGAATCTGGTGAGGGGCGATGACGGCATCGGATTGACCAATCCGGTCTTGCGCGTGACAATCGGCAGGGACATCAGAGAGTTCAAGGGGCGCATAGCCGGAGAGCCGATTGGCGACCTGATGTACGATGCGACGGAGGAAGGATATTGGATTCAGTATCTGTTCCCGCACTCGAATACTTCAGAGACTTTGACCAGATATATCTGGGCAATCCGCCACGATGGGCTGATATTTACCTCGGGCTACTTCGACGACGAGTAGGGATAGCCCGCCCCGCGGCGCGTATATAACCGAAGCATAACAAGAAATCTGGACGGCATCCGCAAGAAATCCCGATGCCGTCCAGAAATCCGGTGAGGCGTAAATATCGAGCGTACTAAGCGCGACTCCGCGGAACTTATCGCAAGTCGGAGCTCCATTTGCCGCAGTGAGCGCCGCGGCTATGCGGCGCGGACTCAACTGAATTAGATTGATGCTTCGTTACGAATCTGAAGAGAAATGCCCGACGGCTCTGGCGCTCGTCTCTGCGCTTCAGACGTTTGTCCCGAATACTATCAGCATAGTCTTATTGGCAACGCTCATCGTTCGCGCGTCCGGCCAGTCGGAGATGTATCTGCACTGGGTGGTATTCTCAGGCTTGGCGTTCTGCGGAGTCGGCTCGATACTGCATTCGCTGCGGTATTGGCGTTTTGGGTCGGGCCGCTTGGTAGTCACCAACTTCAACGTCCCATTTTTGGCGATTTCCGCGCTGGCGCTCGAACGGGGCGGACCCGGCCTGCTTGCCAGCCTGGTGGTGGTCTCGACGCTGATGCAATTCTTCCTAACGGCGCGTCTGGCATCCCTTAGACGCATATTCACGCCCACGGTAAGCGGAACCATAGTGATGCTGGTGGCGATCTCGGCTGTGCCATTTATCGTGGACAGAACGGTCATCCAGATACAGGACGCTTCCATACAGCGCGTCTTGCTGCCCGGAATAGTGGCGCTGGCAGTCGGAATCTGGGTGTCGCTGCAATCCTCGCAGGCATGGCGAATATGGACATTGCCGATCATAGTGGCGTCCGGTCTGGTCGTAGCGATACCTCTGGGATTGTACGATTTCGAAGGGGTGATGAAAGCGCCGCTGGTAAGTCTGCCGGACATGATATGGCACGGATTCGACTTCACTTTTGGCATACACTTCTGGTCGCTGTTGCCCGCTTTTCTTTTCGTCAGCCTGACAGCGTACATGAAGACGCTGAGCGACCTTTCGGTCATCCATAAGGCTTCTCGCCGGAATCCGGTAGCCCCAGACCTCAGATCTGTACAGGGCGGCCTCAACCTGTACAGCGTATGCACATTCCTAACGGGAGCGCTGGGGACGCTGCCATTCGCCGCGCCGTGGGCTACGACCGTGGTTTACATCGGATTTACGGGCGTGGCTTCCAAAGTCGTAGGGATATATCTGGGACTGATGACTATCGGAATCGCGCCTTTATCTAAGCTCACCGCTCTCTTGGTGGCGATTCCAAGTTCAGTGGTAAGCGCGATTTACGTCATCGTCTTTGGAATGCTCTTCGTGGAAGGCGCAAAGACCGCGTTCGAGGGCCATGTTGATTACAAGAAAGGAGTGATAGCGGGCGTATCGCTGGTAATGGGAATATCCGCGGGGAGTTTCGCAGGACTGGTAGAAGGGATTGTGGGACAGATGATCAGCAACACGGTCGTGATAGGCAGCGCGGCGGCTTTGGGCACAGCGGCGCTTATCGAGTTGGCGAGTTATCGGCGCAAGAAATTGCAAACTGAACTGGTCGCTTCTTCGCTATCCTTGATTGACGACTTTCTTGACGGTTTCGTGTCGAACCACGGATGGAATGAGGACGCAAGAAATCGGTTGCGATTGGTGGGAGAAGAAGTGATATTGAGCCTGCTCGACCAGGAAAGAGACAAAGAGTCGGAACGAGAGAATCGGAGATTGACGCTAACCGCTTATCTGGACGGGAGATCAGCGGAAGTCGAAGTAGTGGTGTATTCCAATGAGGCGACAGACGAGAATATCGAGGACCGACTGGCGTACATGGACAGAGATTCGACCCTGGAAAACGAACAACTATTGTCAATGCGTATCTTGGACCATTACGCGTCTTCAGTCAACCACCGGAAGTATTACGGCATAGACATCGTTACCTTCAGGGTGGACGGATAGAAGCCGCGCTTGCGACTATGAGCGAGGCGCCACTCTCCATACAATCAATGCAGGAGCGACGAATACGATAGAGCTTCGATCAAACGCCCCGCTACGAGAATAGGCGCAGAAGCGCGGCCACCGCAACTATATTGCCCACTACCATGCCAGCTCCCCACTTGACTATGCGCGTTTCGGATGCGCGTATCTCGACCATCAGGTCGCCGCGCAGTTTCTCCATCTCCGTCTTTAGATCGCCGCGCGATTTCTCCATCTCCGTCTTTAGA
>CAZXFX010000002.1:91978-101047 GCA_964640295.1 uncultured Dehalococcoidia bacterium
TTTCTCCATCTCCGTCTTTAGATCGCCGCGCGATTTCTCCATCTCCGTCTTTAGATCGCCGCGCATCTTCTCAATATCCGCCTTTGACGCCAAATGGTCGTAAGCGCTTTCCAACGCGCTCGTGCGTTCTTCAAGCATTGTCATGTAATCCGCGCTCCTCTATCAGGTAGCTTGACCAAGTCTTCTGCTTAGATAATATAGCACATCCATATCAGTGACGGAAGTGCCGAGTTCCAGTCAGAAGCATGGATATGCCGAGCTTGTTGGCGGCGGCGATGGAATCTTCGTCGCGGATGGAGCCGCCGGGCTGGACTATGGCCACAACGCCGCCATCCGCGGCCATCTCGACGCTGTCCGGGAACGGGAAGAAGGCGTCGGAGGCCAGGACCGAGCCGCTCGCTTTATCCTCAGCTATACGGAGCGCCAGATGCACGCTGGTGACGCGGTTGGGCTGGCCCGCTCCCATGCCGACCAAGGCGCTGTCTTTGGCGAGTACTATGGTGTTTGACTTGATGTGCTTGCAGGCGCGCCACGCGAAAGCGAGATCGCGTAGCTGATCGTCGCTGGGAGCGATGTCGGTCACTACTTGCCAGTCCGACGGATATTCGGCGAGGTCATCGGGAGTCTGTATGAGCGCGCCGCCAGTGACGGGTCGAATGTCTAGGCGAGCGTCGGGGCCGCTTTCGGGCGCGACTTTGAGGATGCGGGTTCGGGTGCGTCGCCGAAGGCTCTTCAGCGCGTCTTCTTCGTAGTCGGGCGCGACGATGATGTCGAACAGAACGCCCCGCATGGCGCGAGCGGTGTCGGCGGTTACGGGCCGGTTGAATCCGACGATACCTCCATACGCGGATACTGAGTCGCCCTCGAAAGCCAGGCGATACGCGGTGGTCTGGTCCTGGTGAACGGCCAGTCCGCACGGATTGGTGTGCTTGATGATGGCGACCGCGGGGTCCGGGAAGTCGGTGACGACCCGCCAGGCGGCGTCGGCGTCCAAGTAGTTGGTATAGGACATTTCGATGCCGTGCAGTCGCTCCGCGCGCACTATGCCGCCCGACGCAAGCGCCGACGTGTACAGCGTGGCCTTCTGGTGGGGATTCTCGCCGTAGCGCAGATCGGATGCGCGGTTGTAACCGAAGGTGAGTTCGGACCAGGACGCGCTGTCGGATTCGACAGACAGGTACTTCGAGACCGCAGTATCATAGAGCGCGACGTGCTGAAACGCCTTGCGGGCGAGTTCGCGGCGCTCTGCCATAGTGAAAGGGTCGGGGTCGAGTCCGCTGTCGGCGATGCGGTCTGCAATCCAGCCATAGTCGGACGGGTCCACGATGACCAGGACTGCCGGGAAGTTCTTGGCGGCGGAGCGGATCATGGTCGGGCCGCCTATGTCAATGTTCTCAAGCGCGTCCTGCATCGAAACGCCGGACGCGCTGACTGTCTGAACGAAGGGGTAGAGATTGCCGGCCACGATGTCTATGGGCTGTATGCCATGCCTGTCAAGTTCGGCGCGATGGGAATCGAGGTCTCGGCGAGCGAGTATGCCGCCGTGTATGGCCGGATGCAGCGTCTTGACTCTGCCGTCCAGCATCTCGGGCGAGCCGGTGAGGTCGGCGACCTGCGTGACTGGGAGTCCGGCGGCGGCTATGTCGCGGGCGGTGCCTCCAGTGCTGACCAGATCGCATCCGGCGTCGGCGAGAGCGCGGGCGAACATCGTGATTCCTGTCTTGTCGTAAACACTGAGTAACGCTTTCATATCGGCCTTTCAGAGTGAAGAACGCGACCGTCCGCACCCTATGAGAAATAATTGCAACTCAATTATAAGCGTCAGCGGACAGAGGCTCAAACGATATATTCCTTGACAGCCTGCCCAAGCGCTCTATAATCGCAGTCCCTATCGGGAAATATGCGGGAAAGGAGGACACAAAGGGTCGCTGCCCGGTTTCCATGTGGTTCCAATGACCTTGTGAGATGGCGAGGTATCGTTGACGTTGATTTAGTGAACCATATTGATATGCCAATCACAGTCAGTAGAAAAATAACGTAGAATGTTCGCCTGTTGACTTACGTGAGCGGTAACGATTGTAGAGAGACGATCATGGCGACGCTTTTCCCAGAGGCTTTTGGACGACTATCAGGTCCACCGACCATTGACCCTCATGAAGAAGACCTCTACAGCGTTTTCCTGAATCGCTCGGAACTAATGGGCTGGGGTTCACCGTCCGGAGAGGAACATCCAATGTTGTGGGCGATGGAGGAAGCCGAACTGAACCCCGTCTTTGACACGGGTCCAACCCGTACAAGTCTTGCATTAGACCCAAACTGTATCGGATTCGTACAGGTCGGTCTGCAACGCCGGAACGGTGAGGACGCGCCGTTCGAGTTTGGGGATACAATAGCCGCGCATGGACGACTCAATTTCAAGACATCATCCTATCGCGCCTCGCCGCAGTTGGACACCGGTGTCTCTGTCAAGATGCCGGAGTGGACGCCGAGCGCCATCGGGTGGACACTTGCGGAAGTCATAGGCGTCGCGCGCTCCATCGAGCCCAACTCGAGCGATTTCGTTCTCCGCATAGCGCGAGCGTAGCGGTTCCAGGATATTTGCGCTTCCCGCGATATGAAAATTGTGCCCAGGCTTTGGGCGTGGTAGGCTTGGGCGGATTTCAGGACTTATACGGGAGGATAGCTCTATGGACTTGGGAATTGCGGGCAAGAACGCGCTGGTTACAGGCGGAAGCAGAGGGCTTGGACGGCAGTGCGCCATTTCGCTGGCGTCTGAAGGGGTGAATGTGGCGATATGCGGGCGGACTGAGAGCACCATCGCTGGAACAGTGGCCGACCTGGAAGCGCTTGGCGTGAAGGCAGTGGGCGCGGTGGCGGATGTCACCGATATTGACGACCTGCCCAGGCTGCACCGCGAGTGCGTAGAATCGCTTGGGCCGATTGACATTCTGGTCAACAACGCGGGCGGCTCTCTGGGCGTGACGGATCTTGCGGAAACCCCGCTGGACGCCTACCGCTCGGTGTTCGACTTCAACCTGTTCAACGGGTATGAGTTGGCAAGACTCGCGCTCCCCCACATGAAAGAGCGACGCTGGGGCAGAATCATCAACATCGCCTCGATCTGGGGACGTGAGCATGGCGGCAACATCGGATACATGTCGGCGAAGGCGGCGGTTATAGCGGCGACCAAGCACGCGGGGCTGTCGCTGGCCAAGGACGGGATTACGGTGAACTCGATTGCGCCGGGATCCATATCGCATCCGGAAGGCGGCTGGGAGCGGTTCCAGAATGAGCAGCCGAAAGAGGTGGTGGCCGACTTCATAGCGACGCATCTGCCCATGGGACGTTTCGGATGGCCGGAGCCGGTCGGCGATCTGTGCGCGTTCCTGTCTTCCGACCGCGCGGACTTGATAACCGGGTCGTGCATAGTGGTGGACGGCGGTCAGAGCCACTCGATGATATAGAGGCGAGAGAATCGGCTTGGACTGCCAGTTAGTCTATGGCAGTTCGTTTAGACCTACCACCACTGTTCGTACTTGATGCGAGAGCCGGGGACGCCCATACTGATCAACATCGAGATCATGTCTCGAATCATATCCGGTGGGCCGCAGATGAAGAAGAGGGATTCGAGCGAAACTTGCGAGGTGCGAATCAGTTCAGCGTCTATTCTGCCTGTCCGTCCGTCCCACTTCTCCCTTTCAGGGTGGGTTATCGTGAATGCCAGCCTGACGTCCGGGTTGCGGCGGGCGATGTCCACCAATTCTTCGCGGAATAGAATTTCGGATGGAGTGGACGCGCTGTATATGAGCGTGGCGGGCGTGGGAGAGGCGGACTCGTCAATGGCGCGGATGACGCTCATGAGCGGCGTAAGTCCAATGCCGCCCGCGATCAGCGCGACAGGGCCTTCCATGTCGGGCGTGTAATAGAAATCGCCGCCAAGGCTGATCTCCACGCGGTCGCCTACTCGCGCCTCCTTGTGAAGCCAGTTGGTGACGGGGTGGTCGCCGTCATCCAGCTTGATGGCGAGTCCGATTGAGTCCTGCACCGATGGCGATGAGGTTATGGAGTAGCCGCCGACGGCCTCCGCTCCCTCGAGGGTGACGAAGAAGTCCACCCACTGGCCGGGCTTGAAGCCGAGTTCGCGTCCGTCGAGGTCAAGGTCGAAGGACTTGATGGTGGGGGTCTGGCGGGCGATGCGGGTGATGGTGGCAGGGATTCTCAACGCTGTCTTCCGAGATTAACTGGCTTCTACGAATTCTGTCGAGGCACTTGGCAATGGAATCGCGAGGCCGTCTGTCACGCATTCCTTGTGGAAAGCTATTCAGTCGTATGGGGTCAGGTGGGCGATGTTATCCTTTGTCGCCTCTATAAGCCTCTCCATATCGTGAGCAACCGCCTCCGCTTCGCGTTCTAACGCCGTTGCATCGGCACATTCGTAACCTACACCTTCGAAAGGTTCCCAGATTATATGCTTGAAGCCGCCGCGATACTTTACAGCATCGAGCGGCGAACCGAATCTCTCGTCCATCTTCGCTTTTCCCTCAGTAAGAGCGTCAAAGTAGTAGTGAGACTTATCCCGTGGGCTTCCTGGTACATATAAGCCAATCCTTACGAAGTTTGAGTGAAGCTCGATGTACCAGGAGATATATTCACTGACACGGTTATCGCAGTGTGTGACGGGTTGCTGGCACCACATCAAACCAGGGATGGGCACCTTCAGGTCTCTTGTAGTCTGAGCCTGCCACACGCCAAGATGCTCACACCGCTCAGCAATCTTCGGCAGAACACGCTCGAACCAATTTCGTGCTTCCATCCTCCAGCCGGGATGCGGCGGGGATGCGCTTTGTGGGATTTCTTCATCTTCTTCCATTCCCGGATATATTACCGGAGCTAGTTTGGGGCCGTCGCTCATATCAAAACTGAAGAGGTAGGCATCTATATTAGAATTCTCGTTCAACCAGCGAATGATCCGCCTGTGCATATATGTGTAATTCTCAGCAATCCACACCGCTCCCTTGGCATCGAAGGCAGAGGTGTAGGCCAGTATACGTGCCAGGTGATCGCTGTCAGTAGTTCTAAGTTGATTCTCGATGATCACGTTGAACGACTTGCCGCAACCTGGTTTAGTAGCCCGGCAAAAGAGGTCAACTCGGAGCGAACCGTTCCATGCGCTCCTCTCGCGTTGCACTGACGAGGGCTCAATATCCCAGGCCAATTTATCGCTCAGGATATGTATGTTCTTGGCCAGCCAGTCAGAAAACTGCAATTCATTATTGATTTCGACTGTCATAGATTTGGTCTCTCCTGAGACTTCTGGGCGAACTCGGGCCTGACCAGTCTCTCGTAGTCGTGTCTAGCTTCTACAAGGCCGCCGTCTATTAGGATGTCGCGCATGGAGTCGTAGGACTGGCGGGGTATCAGTGAAGACTCGGGCCATGTTTCATTAGCGCGGTACTGGTGGATGAAGCGCTGCAACAGGTCTTGGGACAGGTCGGGGAAGAATGGGGCGGCGCGCTCGGCGACCTGTTCGTCTTCGGCGGCGGACAGCCACGCGAGCGCGTCGTCGAAGCCGTTGACGAAGGACTGAATCGTGGAGGGATTGGCGTCTATGTAGGAAGGCATGGCGGCGAAGGAGCTGTAGCAGATGTGCCCCAACTCCGGGCCGAGCGCAACCGCTATGTGACCGACGCCCTCGGCGACGAGCATTCCGGCCTGTGGGTGTGGCAGGTGGACGTAGTCCGCCCTGCCCGACCGGAACGCTTCAATCGCGTCCTGGGCGGAAAGGCCTGTCGCCAGTTCCACGGCGCTCAGGTCAACGTCGTGCTTGAGCATTGCGGCGCGCAGAGAGTTCCAAGGGACGGGCGTGAAGCCGACGGGGGCTATCGTCGCCCCTTCCAGCATCTTCCAGTCCCACGCATCCACGCTGCGCCTGGATATCAGGAAGAAGCCGTCGCGTCGGTTGATTTCGGCGACGTGCAGAGGGGCGTCTTCATGGCCGAGGTCCAGCTCCATCAGGCTTCGGCTGATGCCGGTCTGAGCTATGTCCACTTCCCCTGACCTGAGCGTATCCATGGCGGAGCCGCCCTCGGGCATCACAGAGAACATGACGTTCAAGCCATGCCGGTAGAAGAAGCCGCCGGACACGGCCACGTATATGGGCGTGTAGAAGAGATTGCGGAACGTGTCCATCAGTCGCAGATTGGTTGCTGGCGTGTAACTCATGTCAGGACGCGCTCTTCTCTCTTCCTTCGTAGTCTATATGGACGATTGGAAGGCCCAGTTCACTCAGGCCGGACTCTACCACAGAGGCGTCGCCCGCAATGACTATGTTGAGGTGGTCAACGTCGAGGAGTTCGGAAGCCGCGCGGCGCGTATCCTCCAGAGTGACTTGCGCGACGCTTTCGGGCAATTTAGCGAGATAGTCGTCGGGCAGATCGTATGCCACCATGCGAGTAAGCTGCGCCACTATCCTGGACTGAGTCTCGAACTGCGCGGGCAAACTTCGCAGGATTCCCTGAACGGCGTCAGTGAATTCGTCGTCGGTCACGGGGCGCTCGCCAGCGATGTCGTTGAACTCTTTCAGCGTTTCTATGACAGTCTCCTTGGTGACCTCGGTTTGAACGCCGCCGCCCGCTACGAGCATGGAAGGAGCCAGATTCCAGTCTATGGTGGACATATAGCCGTAACTGTATCCTTTGTCTTGACGCAGGTTCATGTTGAGACGCGCCGCGAACTGACCTCCAAAGATATAGTTGAAGAGATTGAAGGCGAGATAGTCGGGGTGATTCCTTGGGATAGTCAGATGGCCGGCGCGAACGACCGACTGCGCCGCGCCCGGCTTGTCTGCAAGATATATGGCGGCGCCGGTTGGCTGGGGCGGCGCGAACGATTCCCGAACGCGCCGAGACGCGCCGGCCGACGATCTCCAACCGCCAAACGTCTTGTTGGCGGCGTCCAACGCCTCGTCGAGGGAGAGGTCGCCGACTAAAATCAGGGTTGCCGCCGCCGGATCGAAGTGAGCGTCGAAGTATGACCGAAGGTCATCCCTCGATATGGCGACCACAGACTCTTCGCTCCCGGATTGAGGGTGTCCGTAGGGGGTGCCCGGACCGAACATGACCCCCCTGGTGGCTCGCGCTGAAATGGTGGCGGGGCTGTCGGAGACGCGGCGCAGGTCTGTGAGAGTGTTGGCTCGCACACGTTCGAGTTCACGCTCAGGGAATGCCGGATTTATGGCGACGTCGCCGAGTACCGCGAGAGTGTCTCGCCAGGTGGAGGCGAGCCCGTCCGAAGTGATCAGTATATGCTCTCGGTTGGCCACCGCCCGAATCTGGCTTCCCAGGAACTCCATCTCATCGGATATCTGGCCCGAGTCGCGGGTGGCGGTTCCTTCGGTCAGCATAGCGGTGGTCAGGCGCGCGATTCCGGCGCGCTCCGCCGGGTCGTCAGCCGAGCCTGAGCGAATCACCAACCCGAAGGCGACGGTGGGTATTCCGCGCCGCTCGACGTGCAGGACATTGAGTCCGTTGTCCAGGCGCGCGCGATTGGGAATTGGCGCGCCGAACGAAGGCTGCGGGGCGGCCGCGGGCATCCGCTCACGCTTCACGGACGACTGAGCGACGCCGCGCTGAGCCTCCGGCTGAATCGCCAACTTGACTCTGGCGTCGCCGAGCCTGTCCGCCACGCGTTGAATATCCTCGACGGTAACGGCCATATAACGGTCTATGTCCTTATTGATGAAACCGGCGTCGCCCGTATAGGTGTTGTAGTAATTTAGCTGGTCGGCGCGTCCCCCGAAGCCGCCTGAGCGTTCGAGCTGGAAGACGTGCGCGGCCTGGATACGATTCTTGGCGCGTTGGAGTTCGCGTTCGGTTACATTTCCGGACTGGATATCTTCTATCTGACGCAGCAGTTCGCGTTCCAGTTCGTCCAGAGAATGATCGGGATTGGCGGTTGCCTGAACCACGAACTCGCCCGCGATTTCCTGGTCGTGGTGATAGACCTGCACATCGCGCGCGGACCTATCTTCATATACGAGCGAGCGGTAGAGGCGAGAACTGCGTCCATCTCCGAGGATGGCGGCTGCCATGTCCAGAGCGGGCTGTTCATCCGAGAAAGCGGGAACAGTCGGCCAAACCATGTACAGCCTTGGGAGTTGCACGCGGTCGTAGGAGGTGATGTCCACGACGCCGGATAGAGACGAGTCCATCCTGATGGGACGCTCAACCTGCGGGCCGGGAGCGATGTCGCCAAAGTACTTCTCCACCAGTGAGCGAGCCTCATCCGGGTCGAAGTCGCCCACGATTGCCAGACTGGCGTTGTTCGGGGTGTAGAACCGGCGGAAGAAGGACTTCACGTCGTCCAGAGATGCATTGTCCAGATCTTCCGGGGAGCCGATGGTCGTCCAGTTGTATGGATGTGGAGCGGGAAATATGGCGGGCTGAAGCAGCATGTGCGCCATGCCATAGGGGCGATTCTCGTAGTTCTGCCGACGCTCGTTCTTGACGACGTCTCTCTGAATATCGAGCTTGCGGTCCGTCAGAACTTCGAGCAGATAGCCCATCCTGTCGGATTCGAGCCAGAGAATCAACTCCAGATAGTTCGAGGGGACGTCCACCCAGTAGTTGGTTCTGTCCGGCGTGGTGGAGCCATTGAGATTGGCTCCAATCTTCTGGAGCGGTTCAAAGAAACTGGTGTCGTGGTTCTTGGAACCCTCGAACATGACGTGCTCGAACAAGTGGGCGAACCCGGTCTTGCCTTCGTCTTCGTTCTTGGAGCCGACGTGATACCAGAGGTTTACGGACGCCACGGGTAGAGACCTGTCCTGGGAAAGAATCACGTCGAGGCCGTTGGAGAGCGTGAATTTATCGAAGTCAATAGAGATCATGAGTATTCCAATCGCGCTGTTCTTTGGATTTAGGCGTAAGCCGCCATTCTGATTATAGCATCAGATGAGGAGCCTGTATCATTTTGGTCGGAGGATTGGATCGCCCCCATCCTAGCCTTCCCCCATCAAGGTGGAAGGGATTTTTGCGCGAGATGGAGCGCCGACTAAATCGTTACAGGTTC
>CAZXFX010000003.1:0-33497 GCA_964640295.1 uncultured Dehalococcoidia bacterium
TGAAGCTCATCTACCATGAAAATACACGAAATACTCAATACCTACCCCTGTGAGGCCCTCGACGGGGGAAGGCCCAACCCCAATCAGTCGTCAGGTAATTCCAAACTCACCATTCACTATTCAACATTCAACAGATGGAGGCAATCCAACCTTGCGGCCACGCTGAATCTGACACAGGCTCCCCCATTTACAATCGAAAGACGACTTTGAGGTTATGCTGTATAATGCGGGCGATACCACATATATGGCGCGTCCACTGCGCCCATGAATAATTCTGATGACGGAGTGAAGGATATGACCACAGGATCTTCGTTCGAAACGATTCACAAGCCATCTGTCAGCGAATTCGACGTAACGCCGAATCTGGACAGGGACAATGTCCAGGAATTCGACTGGCAGAGTATGTACGACGAACTCGACTGGCTTCCCGGAGGCGGACTCAACAAGGCGCACGAGGCGATTGACCGCCACGCCAATGGATCCAAGCGCGACAAGGTGGCGATGATCTGGGACGGCAAAAACGGCGAGCGCGAGGATTACACCTTCGGCGATATGAAGCGCGAAACGAACAAGTTCGCAAACGTGTTGAAGAGCTTGGGCATCGAGACAGGCGACCGAGTGTTCACTTTCATGGACCGCCTTCCCGAGCAGTATATTTCGGTGTTCGGAATCCTCAAGGCGGGCGCAATCGCCGGACCGCTCTTTTCCGCGTTCGGACCCGATCCCGTAAAGGACCGCCTCCAGGACTCAGGCGCAAAGGTTCTGGTTACTCAGCCCGACCTGCGACGCAAGATAGCGCACATCATCCCCGAGTTGTTCGATCTCCAGCACATCATCATCGTCAATAAAGACGGGCGCGACCCAATGCCGATTGACTCGCAGGACCTCGACTACTACGAGGAGATGGGCAAGGCGTCGGCAGACTTCACCACTGTCGCCACGTCGCAGTACGACTACTCGATAATGCACTACACCTCCGGCACTACGGGCAAGCCGAAGGGAGCCGTACATCGCCACCAGGCGGTAGTGCAGCAGTACGCCACCGGCAAATGGGCGCTCGACCTTCAGGAGGATGATGTTTACTGGTGCACCGCCGACCCCGGATGGGTGACCGGCACGTCCTACGGAATGCTGGCTCCGTGGACTAATGGGGTTACACAACTCATCTACGAGGGCGGATTCAGCGCGCGGGCGTGGTACGAACAGATACAGAAGCATAAGGTAACGATTTGGTACACCGCGCCGACCGCGATTCGCATGCTGATGAAGGCCGGGGACGAAGTTCCCAAGCGCTTCGACCTCTCTACGCTCAGATTCACCGCCAGCGTAGGCGAGCCGCTGAACCCGGAGGCGGTGGTCTGGGGACATGAAGCAATTGGACACGCCTTCCACGACAACTGGTGGCAGACGGAAACGGGCGCGATCATGTCGGCCAACTACGCTTCCATGGACATCAAGCCCGGCTCCATGGGCAGGCCGATTCCAGGAATCCAACTCGGCATCGTTGACGAGAACTTCGACCCTGTTCCGGTCGGAGAGGACGGCAACCTGGTCGCGCGACCGGGCTGGCCCTCCATGTTCCACACCTACTGGCAAAACACTGAGATGTACAACTCTCGCTTCAAGAAGGGATGGTATATCACTGGGGACACCGCCAGAATGGACGAGGACGGCTACTTCTGGTTCGTCGGACGCGCGGACGACGTCATCAACACCGCCGGACACCTGGTAGGTCCGTTCGAGGTGGAGAGCGCGCTTATCGAGCATGAAGCGGTCGCCGAGGCGGGCGTAATCGGCAAGCCGGATCCGATAGCGATGGAGGTGGTCAAGGCGTTCGTCTCGCTGAAGGACGGCTACGAAGAGAGCCCGCAGCTCAGGCGCGACATAATGCGATTCGCGCGCACCAAACTCTCCGCCGCGGTCGCGCCGCGCGAGATAGACTTCATTCCGGGCCTGCCCAAGACGCGCTCCGGCAAGATAATGCGCCGCCTGCTCAAGGCGCGCGAACTCGGCCTGCCCGAAGGCGACACCAGCACCCTCGAAGACGATTAGGGAACACCATGGTACGGGGTGTGGCTCAAGGTCCGCCCCCGTACCGGTCATTTGCTTTACCTCGTCCCCACTTTCCCAAAGTGAGCGCATATTCCGACAAGAAAGAAAACCACGTTGCTCGCCGAAACGCATCTGGAAGTAAGCCGAGAATTTATCATACACGCCAAAGAGCAACTTGACTTGGGCAACAGCCTGCAAGCCTCCGAAAAAGGCTGGGGAGCGGCGACGCACGCGGTCAAAGCCATAGCTGAAAGGCGCGGCTGGAGACATCGCTCTCACAGAGATTTATTCATAGTCGCCGACAAAATAACTGAAATGACGGGCAGGCCGGAAGTCTCAGAATTATTCGGCGTCGCCAGTGGCCTACATCAGAATTTCTACGAAGGCTGGATGAACGACAGCTTCATATCTACTTGCCTGGACGGCGTAGAAAGACTTCTGGACACGTTGGACGAAGTGCCGTAGAACAATGCGGTTGCCCGATTCGACATGAGCGATTATCATCAACCTGACTGAGAGATATAGACTGGCAAACGACAACTCAACACACAGGAGCGTCCGAAATGAAACTGTGCTGGTTCCACCTAATGCCGTATCGCTATCTACCGGAGGACTTCGAGGAGAAGTACCGCAGCGTCTGGGTAGATGTGCCGAGCCACCTGTTCGATCCGATAAAGGCGAATGAGCTCTACAACGAATATCTGGACGAACTGGAGTTCGCCGATCAGGTGGGATTCGACGGCATTTGCGTCAACGAGCACCACAACAACGCCTACGGAATCATGCCGTCTCCCAACATCACGGCGGCGACGCTAACAAGGCGAACTAAGAACGCCGCCATAGTCGTTCTGGGAAACAGCCTGGCGCTGTACAATCCGCCTCTGCGCGTGGCGGAGGAGTTCGCCATGCTGGACTGCATCAGCGGCGGCAGGCTGGTCGCCGGCTTCCCGGTAGGCACTTCCATGGACACCAATTACGCATACGGAACCACTCCCGCAAGTTTGCGCGAGAAGTATTACGAAGCGCACGACCTGGTTATGAAGGCGTGGACAGAACCCGAACCGTTCGCGTTCAACGGCAAGCACAATCAGGTGCGTTACGTGAATATATGGCCTCGCCCGCTCCAAGACCCGCACCCTCCGGTATGGATACCGGGCGGCGGCAGCGTCGAGACGTGGGAGTGGACGGCCCGCATGGACTACGTTTACTGCTACCTGAGCTACTTCGGATACAAGCGCGGCATACAGGTAATGGACGGCTTCTGGAAAGAGATGGAACGACTCGGCGTTGACGACAATCCGTATCGCGCCGGCTTCCTCCAGCTTGTCTGCGTCGCGGAGACCGACGAGAAGGCGAAGGAGTTGTACGCCGAACACGTGGATTACTTCTACAAGAAGTGCCTGCACGTCTATGAAGGGTTCGCTGAGGCCCCCGGCTATCGCACGATTCGCACCATCAAGTCGGGCGCGGTTCAGCAGGTGGGAGCCGCCGCCAGCCGATTCAGACAGCGTCTGACATGGGAAGATTACGTTGAGCAGGGCTACGTCATAGCGGGCAGCCCCAAGACGGTCATAGAGCAACTACGCGGCGCTGTGGAAGGGCTAAGGGTCGGACACCTTATGACTCTGCTCCAGATAGGCTCCATGCCCAAGGACTTGACCATGAAGAACACCGAGTTGTTCGCCACTCAGGTCAAACCATATCTCGAGGATATGTGGGACGAGTACGAAGACCGCTGGTGGCCGCAGCCGGCAACCGAGTCCGAGCGCGCCGAACCCGCGCCGGTAGGCTGACTCTCGCTAGAACGGGGGCGGCTCACTGCTGCGTGGTCGCCCCCGCTACGCTAATAGGCTGATCCACATTCTTCTCAATTTCGCAGGAAAGTGAAATGACCAAGACTCCCGAAAATTTGACTGTCCAAGTAGGCCCTATCGCCGCCAAGTACATGAAAGCGGGCGAAGGGCCTCCTCTACTCTACCTTCACGGAGCTTTCGGCTACGACGGCTGGCCAGACTTTCTGGAAATCCTTTCGCAGAATTTCACCGTCTATGCCCCGCTGCACCCCGGATTCGAGGGCGACGACGGCATAGACCACATCCACGACCTTCTCGACCTCACGCTGTATCACGACGATCTAATTGAAGCGCTCAATCTCGATAGCCCGCACATAGTCGGACACTATTCGGGCGCGATGGCGGCGGCGGAAATGGCTGCGGTCTGCCGACGCAATATCGGAAAGATAGTCCTGGCGGCGCCCGCCGGCCTATGGAGCGACGACAACCCGGGACGAGATTACAACACCACTCCCATAACAGAGATGCGGCAGGCGCTTTTCGCCGACCCAGACTCTGACATAGCGCTGAGCGTATATCCCAAGCCGAAGGACGACGAGGAACTCGGCTGGCAGATAATCCATCGAGTCCAGTCGCTCAACGCGGTCGGCAAATTCCTATGGCCAATACCCGACAAGGGACTAATCCGACGCGCTCGCCGAATCAAGAATCCGACGCTGGTCATAGTCGGCGACGGCGACCAAATCGTTCCCCCGTCCTACGCGGAGCAGCTCACGTCGCGCATCACCGGCTCCAAATCAGTCACAATGTCGAACTCAGGCCACATGTTCCCGCACGAGCGCCCGGCGGAATTCGCAAAGACGGTTACGGATTTCCTGAGATATTAGCGCGGAACGACTGGCAGCGTAATCCGCGAAGGGTATTCCGATGTATGGTAAACCGTCTGGAGCGCGGGCTTGAACGCAAAGTCGGACCCAATCGGCTCGCCGGTGTTCATGTTTCGGTCGAATCTGGGGAAGTTCGAGCTCGATATCTCGACCCGTATCCTGTGCCCCTTCTTGAACAGGTTAGAAGTGGCCCATATGTCTATCTGATACTCGACAACCTCTCCCGGCTGTATCAGAGACGCGGGCTGGCGCGGATTTCTGTATCGCGCCCTCACTATGCCGTCCGTCAGGTTTCTGGCGTATCCCGAAGGCTCCACATCAACCAGCTTTGCGGTAAAGTCGGTATCCACAGCGTTGCTTGACGCGAATAGCGTGGCGGTCACCCACCCGGTCACCTCCACATCTTCCGACAAAGGCGGCGTGGAATAGACCAGAACGTCGTCCCGCGCCTCCACCCATCGCTGATCATACGCGCCGTTGGCCATGAACGCCGGGTCGCAGCACAATCCTCCTCCCACCGTCGGGACTGGGCTTATCGGGTTATAGACGTATGCGTCCGGCGGCTCGTCCGCGGGCTGTTCAAGACTCAGAACGCCGTTCCCATCCAGCGAATTGGCGCTTCCCCGGCTGTGCAGATAGTATTCGGTGGCGACTGCGCGAGACAGCGGCCAGTCGTCTTCGTATCGCCAAACGTTCTCACCCATTACGAACACCCTAACGGGCTTGTCGTCCACGAATCCGTTGTCCTCGCCCAGTATAACGTGATCGTAGAAGCGCAGTATCTCGCCCATCAGGTCTATCGCCGCGCCGGCGGCGCGAGTGCCGAAATTATATTCGCCAGAGACGGACGGAGGAGAGCCGCCATGAACCCAGGGGCCGAGAGTGAGACGCTGACCGCTGCGAGCGATGTCGGTCGCGCCCATCGCGCGCATACGCTCGTAGTTCCTGATGGTACCGCCCATGAATATGTCGTACCATCCCCCGAAGTTATACGCCGGAACCGATATGTCGGCGTGAGATTCCTCAATTGACACCTGTTTCCAGTAGTCGTCGTATTCGGGATGGTCCATCCAGTCGTAATAATACTTGGCTATGCCCTCCAAATGGGGCATCTCCTTCATCGGCAGATATTGGAACCATTCGGTCAGGCCGTCTTTGGCGGCGAGAAGTTTCTCGAAGTCGTCCGCGCCCAGATTGTATCTCTGGGAAAGATTCCCCCAGTTGGCGGCCGACAGCGCGCCCACCGCCCACGACAGGTTGAACCCAAGCTCGAACGCGCCTCCCTGCCACGCCCATCCCTCCTGGTAGTTGGAAGCTGTAACCCCGGGCGCTATTCCGGCCAGCGACGGCGCGCCCGACTTGGCGGTCAGCCACTGGGTCGCCCCAACATACGACACTCCAAACATACCCACCTTGCCGCCGCACCATGGCTGCGACGCGATCCACTCCACCGTGTCGTGGCCATCGTTGATCTCGTTGAAGAAAGTATAGAATTCACCCTCGGACAGGTATCGGCCCCTCACGTCCTGTATGACGACTGCGTAGCCGCGGCTAGCCGCGCGAATAGCGTCCAGAGTTCCCGTCCTGCTGCCCGGCGAGGACTTGTCATACGGAGTGCGCTGCAGTAGCGCGGGGACCGGCCCCTCCACTTGCGGCCTGAATACATCCGCGTATGTGGTTATACCATCTCTCATGCGAATAGGCACATTGTAGTCGAAGGTCACGGAATATGAGCCAGGCATCTTTTCACTCCACAAAATAGTCTGCGGCTCCGTTCTGAGAGCAATGCGAATGTAGCACAGGGTCAATGAGCGGGCAACCCGTTTCATCCCCTTGAACCTGTACCAATTCATTCGGAGACGCGCCGATAGAGCATAGACTGCGCGGAAAACCACGCTAAACATTAAAAACTAACTACTCACCGGCCAAATTGACGCAGGCCCGCGGATCCAATACGAATTTAACCATCCGATTCCCTCTGCTACAATCATTATATGAATAACACACTGCTTGGAGCGTTGACATGACGACCGTCGCTGAGTTGAAGGCCAAAGCCTCCGCCGAAATAGACCGGCGAGGCGACGAGTTGATTGGCGTAACCAAAAATATACTGGACAACCCTGAGCCCGGTTTCAGGGAATTCAAAACCGCGCGGACGGTTGCCGAAGCGTTCCGGGGATTTGGCGTTCCGTACAGAGAAGGAATCGGGATCACAGGACTCAGAGGAGACCTTCAGGGCGGAACGGAAGGCCCGACGGTGGCGGTCATGGGCGAACTCGACTCGCTCAAAGTGCTCGGACATCCGCACGCCGACCCGGAAACGACCGCCGCACACGCCTGCGGACACCACTGCCAGATAGGGATGATGCTGGGCGTCGCCGCCGCGCTGCAAGCTGAAGGTGTGCTGGAGAGTCTCTCCGGTCGCGTGGCGCTGATGGCAGTTCCGGCCGAGGAGTATATCGAAGTCGAGTACAGAGACGACCTGCGGCGTGAGGGCAAGCTGGAATTCATAGGAGGCAAGCCTGAGTTCATTCGACTGGGCGCGCTGGACGATGTTGACCTGGCGATGATGACGCACACGTCCAGCGGCGACGCCGACGCGGGCAGCGTCGCATTCGGCGGAACCAATAACGGAATGGTGGCGAAGCGAATACGATTCCTTGGTCGCGCCTCGCACGCCGGAGGATCTCCTCACATGGGGGTGAACGCCCTGAACGCCGCGATGATCGCCATGAGCGCGATTCACGCCCAGAGAGAGACGTACCAGGACCCGGACACTGTCCGCGTTCATCCAATCATCACGCAGGGCGGCGTGGCGGTAAGTTCGGTTCCCGCCGATGTCCGTATGGAGACCTATGTTCGAGGAGCGAGAACAGAGGCGTTCGTGGACGCCTCGAACAAGGTTGACCGCGCGCTGCGAGCGGGCGCGATGGCTGTCGGCGGTTCAGTCGAAATCACCACCCTGCCCGGCTATCTGCCCATCCGCTCGGACGAAAGTATGCTCGAAATATACGGTCGGAACGCCGAGAGCCTCGTGGGGAAAGCGAAAGTTCACAGGCTCGGACATCGCACTGGCTCGACCGACATGGGTGATGTATCTCACCTCATGCCGGTCATACATCCCTACGTAGTAGCGGCCACGGGCAATGGACACGGCATAGACTATGTAGTCCAGAATTACGAACTCGGCGTGCTGACCGGGGCGAAAGCGATGGCAATGACTGTCATAGACTTGCTATTCGACGGCGCTGAGAAAGCGCGTCGAATAGCGGGTGAGTATCGCGCGCCGCTTACAAAGAATTCTTACCTCAGCCTGATGCGCTCTATGCTGAGTGAATCCACTCACACCAAGTAGCCCGAGTCGGAGACGAGATATGCGCACAAAACAAGATCTGAAAGAAATCGCGCAGGCGGCTATCAACGACCGCGCGGAATGGCTGGTCGAAACCGCTAGAACGATCCTCGACAATCCAGAGCCGGGCTTCACGGAATTCAAGACTTCGAGGTTCGTCAGCGAGAAGATGAGCCAGTTGGGCATCGCTCATCAATCGGGCATCGCCATTACGGGCTTGAAAGGCGTCGTAAATGGCGGAAAACCGGGTCCGACGGTAGCGGTAATCGGAGAATTGGACTCCCTGCGCGTCCTGGGACATCCACATGCAGACCCTGATACTGGAGCGGCACACGCCTGCGGCCACCACTGTCAGACCCCCATGATGCTCGGAGCGGCAGTCGGGCTGCTCACGCCGGAAGTGCTGGAATCTCTCGCCGGGAATATCGCGTTCATCGCGGTTCCTGCCGAAGAGTTCATAGACGTCGAATACCGGTGGGGACTCCACCAACAGGGCAAACTGGGGCTGATGGCCGGCAAGCAGGAGTTCATACGTCTCGGCGCGTTCGACGACGTGGATATGGCCATGATGGCGCACACCGCGTCCACATCCCAGGAATCGGCGAAGTTCGCGGTCGGAGGCACTTCCAACGGGCACGTCGTCAAATACGTGAAGTTCATCGGGAAGGCTTCCCACGCGGGCGGGTCGCCGCACCTCGGCGTCAACGCGCTCCAAGCCGCCATGGTCGCGCTGAACGCGCTGAACGCCCAGCGCGAAACGCTCAGGAATGAACACAATGTCCGTCTGCACGGAATAATGACCAGAGGCGGAGTGTCGGTCAACTCCGTGCCTGCCGACGTGCGATATGAAGGGCGAGTAAGAGGACGCACCGCAGAGGCGATAGCGGACGCAAACGAAAAGATGGACAGATGCCTTCGCGCGGGCGCGCTCACTATGGGGGGAAGCGTCGAAATCGTGACACTGCCCGGCTATATGCCGATGAAGAACGACGCGGAAATGACCCAACTGTTCAAGCGCAACGCCTCGGAACTCGTGGGCGAGGACGAGGTGATCGAGCATCCCGACAGCTTGAACCGAGGCGGTTCGACCGACATGGGCGACCTGAGCCAGATAATGCCCGTGATTCACCCCTACACCACTGCCGCGGTCGGTTCAGGCCACAGCATAGACTATACGGTAACGGACTATGAACAGGCCGTAGTGAATCCGGCAATGGCGATGGCCATGACGGTCATAGACCTGCTGCATGACGACGCTCAAACCGCAAAGCGCGTACTGGATTCCAGCCGCCCCACCATGAGCAAGTCTCAATATCTGTCATTCCAGAATTCACGCCTGACCGAGGAGCTATATGAGGGTGTCTGATTTCCCGTCGCGCCGCCTGAAGAGCGCTCGATTCATTGCGCTACGCTCTCGAAACCGAGTACAAACCGCGCTTCGTAAATTATTAGAAGCCGCGCCCAGAAGCGCGTAATTTCTAAATTGTATAGTCCGGACGCCCGATCTTAGAGCGATTGCCAAACGGAGGCTTGAATGGACCTGAGCAGTATTCAGGATTTGAACGAACACGTCCATAAGGAATCTGAGTTTCTAAACCGTCTCCAGAGCGAGATCAGGAAGGTAATAGTAGGCCAGGATGTCTTGGTCGAACGAGTCCTGATAGGGCTTCTGGCCGACGGGCATATACTCCTCGAAGGCGTGCCCGGACTTGCCAAGACGCTACTGGTCAACACAGTCTCTCGCGCGATTGACTCCAATTTCTCCAGACTCCAGTTTACGCCCGACCTGCTTCCCGCAGACCTCATCGGAACACAAATATATAATCCGCGCACTTCCGAGTTCAGCGTGCATCAAGGTCCCATCTTCGCCAATCTCGTGCTCGCCGACGAGGTGAACCGCGCTCCCGCCAAGGTGCAGAGCGCGCTGCTGGAAGCCATGCAAGAGCGCCAGGTGACGATAGGCGATACGACTTACCAGATGGAAGAGCTGTTCCTGGTTCTGGCGACTCAAAATCCGATAGAGCAGGAAGGAACCTACCCGCTGCCAGAAGCGCAGGTTGACAGGTTCATGCTGAAAGTCATCGTCAGCTACCCGGACAGAGCCGAAGAGAAGGCAATCATTGACAGGATGACAGGCGACGACTTGCCCGAAATCACTCCCGTAGTGTCGCCGAAAGACATCATTCGCGCCAGAAAGATAGTCCGCGATATCTATGTTGACGACCAAATCAAGGATTACATTCTCGATCTGGTCATGGCGACCCGCTATCCGCAGGACAACGGCCTCTCCAACCTGCGCTCGCTCATCTCTTACGGCGCTTCCCCTCGAGCGAGCATCTACATGGTAACCGCCGCGCGCGCCAACGCATTCATACAGGGGCGCGGATACGTCTCGCCCGAAGACGTGAAAGCCGTCGCTCAGGATGTGCTTCGACATCGCGTCATCCCAACCTATGAGGCGGAGGCGGAGGCTATATCGTCATCGCAGATAGTATCCACGATCCTCGAACACGTAGAAGTTCCTTAACCCAGGTTTCCTCCATGCTGGACCAGGAACTCATAGAACAGATCAATAGAATCGAAATAACCGCCAGGCGTCTCGTTACCGACGTCTTCGCCGGCGAATATCAGTCTGTCTTCAAAGGCAGGGGGATGGAATTCGACGAAGTTCGACCCTACTACCCGGGCGACGACGTGAGGCGAATAGACTGGAATGTTACCGCCCGAATGGCGGCTCCCTATGTCCGCAGATACCAGGAGGAGCGAGAGCTTACCGTCATGCTGCTGGTGGACGCGAGCGGCTCTTCAGACTTTGGAACGGACGGACAGTTCAAGAAAGAGTTCGCCGCCGAACTCGCCGCCGTCCTCTCCTTCGCAGCCACGGTCAATAGCGACCGCGTGGGCCTCACCATTTTCACCGACAAGATCGAACTGCTGGTTCCGCCGCGGAAAGGTCGAAGACACGTACTGAGAATGGTGCGCGACCTGCTGGCATTCGAACCTGAAAATACAGGCACGGATATAGCTTTGGCGCTGAGAGCGGTTAATCTGCTCCTGAAACAGCGCAGCATCGTATTCCTCGTGTCAGATTTCATCGCGTCTCCTCAGGATTATCGAATCGCTCTTTCCGCAACCGCCAAACGTCACGATCTAGTGGCGCTAGACCTTCACGATCCCGTCGAATTCGAGATCCCGCGCGTGGGCGTGATTTCGCTGGAAGATACCGAAACCGGCGAGATGATATGGGTGGACACGGACAGCGAAAGTTGGCGGTGGTCCTACGGAGTGGGAGTTGCTGAAAGACAGATCGAGAAGATACAGATGATGAATTCGCTCGGCATTGACAGGATTGACCTGACAACCGGACAGCCATACGTGGCGGCGCTGAACGAATTCTTTCACAGACGAGCGGTCAGGCTCTTTCGATGACGAACAGCGCCGCCATAATCCGCTCTGCGCGTATTCACATCTTGTTGGCTGGATCGCTCGCGCTCGCCGTCTGGATTTTCGCCGTCCCCACAACATTGGCGCAGAGCGACCCGGTGCAGCTATGGCTCAAGGTGGAACCCGAAACTATCTACATCGGGGATCCGTTCACGATCACGCTTTCGGCAACCTACCCCAGCGGCTATTTCATCGTCTTCCCGCGCGTTCCCGCCGAGTGGGGCGAGTTCGAGGTGTCAGGACAAACTTCAGCGCCTGTCTCCGACAACGGAAACGGCTCTCTCACATCCTCCATCCAGATACGGGCAACTCTATTCTCGACAGGAGAGATACCAACGCCGGAACTGAGCGTGGCGATCCGAAGACCCAATGGTGAAATCATCAACAGACCGGTGCGCCCGATAGATGTAAGAGTGGACCGGATCGCCGCGAACGACGAAGATCTCATAGATATCAAGCCGCAGGCTGAATTAGACGTCCCGTTCGACCCCCTATCGGCGCTCGACAGCCAGAGTGGACGAAGAACTATCTTGGCAGGACTGGTCGTCATTGGCGCGCTGGCTGTCGCGGCATGGTTTATATGGCGCAAACTCCTCCTCCCGCCCCAACCGCTTCCGAGCGCCCCGGCGGAAATCGCCATGCGAGAACTGGACAGAATCGAGTCTATGCCGCTGGAGTCCGAATCCGACTTCAAAGAGCGCTACACACTGGTATCTGACTGTCTCAGAATTTATTTGATGGGTCAGTTCGAAGTGCCCGCCCCAGAACTCACCAGCCGCGAGACGCTTGGGGCTATGAGACTATCTGATATACGCCTGGTGAATTCAACGTTCTTATCATCTACATCAACTGAGACAAGCGGGATTATGAAATCGGCTGATACGTGGTCGCCAGAGTTTGACCGGCTTTCTAATATACTGGAAGAGTGCGATCTGGTTAAGTTCGCGCGATTCACCCCCGAAGAAGGAGATGCGATCAAGATTGTCGAGCGAGCCAGAGTATTCGTGCGCGAGACGGGAATCATCCCTGACGCCGAGCGAGATTCGGCGACGGTCGGAGCCCAGACCGCATGAACTACGACTTCGCTTCCCCATATCTGCTCTTCCTGCTTCCGGTGGTTCTCGCTCTGGCTTTGAGGCCCTGGTACGCGAGGGGCAGAACGCGCCCCGCGGCAATGAGATTCACCAGAACGGACGCTGCAAGAACAGCTTCCAGCAGTTGGAAACTGCGAATCCGACCATTTCTGGCGCTGCTGCGGTGGCTTGCGCTGGCTCTTCTCATAGTGGCCGCCGCCAGGCCGCAGTCCAGCGAGGCGCGCGAGGTGATCAGAGGCGAAGGAGTGGACATATCGCTCGCCGTAGATATATCAGGCTCGATGGCGGCTCTTGACTTCGATCCCAACGATAGGCTGGACGCCGCCAAGAATGTGATATCCGACTTCATCGAACAGAGAGAGTACGACCGAATAGGAATCGTGGTATTCGCAAGCGAGGCTTTCGTCCACAGCCCGCCTACGGTGGACCACGATACCCTCAACCTACTCATGGACGACGTAAGGCTGGCTGCCACAATCGGCATAGAGGACGGAACAGCGATTGGGATGGGGCTTGCGACAGCAGCCAGCGTGCTGAAGGACTCGGAGGCGGAGAGCAAGGTGGTCGTCCTCTTGACGGACGGGGTGAACAATTCGGGCGAGATAGACCCGATGACGGCGGCGGTGGCGGCGGAGACGCTCGGCATCAAGGTCTATACGGTGGGGATGGGCTCTCCCGACCTGTCTTCCATAGCGCCTTGGGCTCAGTCCCAACCCCGGAGAAGCGGGCAGAGATTCGATTTGGATGAAGATACGCTCAGAGAAATAGCAGCCAGAACCGGCGGCAAATACTATCTGGCCACAGACACCGAGGGCTTGCGGCAAATCTACGAAGAAATCAACAGTCTCGAAAAGTCGGAATACGAAGTGTCCGTTTACACGAAGCATGAAGAACTGGCGCACTGGCTTCTTATTCCCGCCGCCATACTCCTGATGCTGGAGATCGTCGCGCGCGGAACCATATTCAGGCCGATGCCGTAATATACCGAGAATGACATTCGCCAACCCACAATTCCTGCTGCTGCTAGCCGCGCTGCCAATCGCGGTCTGGATCGTTTACTGGTCGGTCCAGAATCGCAGCCGCATACTGGCGCGTATTGGCAATCCGGCTCTGGTAAACAGGCTCACAGCAAGCGTAAACACCCGGGGCAGGCTGATAGCCAGATGTCTGACCATAGCTGCGCTGGCTTTGGCGATATTGGCGCTCGCCAGACCGCAGTGGGGAGAGCGCGTTGAAATCGTCGAGCGGGAGGGCGTCCAGATCATCGTCGCGCTCGATATATCAAAGTCCATGCTCGCCGAGGACGTCAAACCCAGCCGACTCGTTCGAGCGAAATTGGAGATAACGGACATCATGCAGAGACTTCAGGGCGACGAGGTTGGCCTGGTTCTCTTCGCGGGGCAGGCTTTCTTGCAGTTTCCATTGACTTTTGACTATCTGAGCGCCAAGAACTTCATCGAGAGCGCAAATACCCAGATGATCTCCAGGCAGGGAACGGACATCGCGCTCGCCATCGAAATAGCGAAGCAGAGTTTCAACGAAGAACTCTTGAGCCAGAAGGTGATTCTGATAGTAACGGACGGCGAAAATCACGAAGAAAACGCCGTCGAAGCGGCCCGAGAAGCGAACGACGACGACATACTGGTCTACACTATTGGAGTCGGAGGGGACGGAGGTGAACCGATACCTCTTCGCTCATCTAGCGGCAATCTGCTCAGGTATGCGCAGGATGGAGACGGAAACATGGTGTTCTCGCGCCTGGACGAGGGTACTCTCATCTCGATAGCCGAAGCGGGAGGAGGAAGGTTCATTAGGCTGAGCGGTTCGACAAACGCAGCCGAACAATTTACGGAAGAATTGACGGCGCTAGAAAAATCCTCGGTAGGAAGCGAGACCGAAACGACCAAGATCGAACGCTTCCAGATATTCGCTTTCGCATCTGTCCTGTTGCTGATAGCGGGCGAGTTGATTCCGGACAGGCAACGTGCGGGTCGAGGTGGATGAACATGAAGAGAACCGCTCTGGCGCTGATAGCCGCGGCCTTCGCCGCTCTTACGCTGTCGTGTGACTCGGAAGGCCCCAAGTACGTACAGGAGGGCAACGAGGCGTTTGAGGCGGGTGAGTATCAGCAGGCGCAGGAAGCGTATGACAGCGCGCTGGAGACGATGCCTGAAAGTGTCGCGGCGGCCTATAATTCAGCCAACGCGCTGCACAAGCGGGGCGAATACGAAAAAGCGCTCTCCGCATACGAAGATATAGTGGAATCCACCCAGCCGGAACTGCTGGAAGACTCCACTTTCAACTACGCTCGCTCGCTCTGGGAATTGGGAAGACATAATGAAGCCGTAGAAGCGATGAAACAGGCGCTCAGACTCGACCCAAGTGACCGAGACACCAAGATTCAATTGCAAAATATGGCGACACCCACGCCCAGTCCGACTCCACCCCCTGAAGAGCAGCGGCAACAAGAGAGAGGAGAGGAGGAAAGTACCCCGACGCCTCAACAAAGCGAAGAGGGGACGCCGACACCCCAACAGAATCAGGAAGGAACGCCCACCCCTGATGAAGAGGGGCAGGAAGATGAGCCAGGCGAAGAAACTGACTCCGAGTCGGAACAGGAGGAACCGAGTTCGAGCGAGTCCCCTTCAGAGCCGGGAGAGGTCCCTCCAACCGGAATGACGGAGGAACAGGCGGAGCAGCTTTTGGAATCGGTCGCCGATAATACTGAAACCCTGAGAAGCAGGATACTCGACGATACTTTCTTACCGGGCGGTCCGCCTGAGAGAGAGTGGTAGATGCAGGTGAGTAACGTCTGGAAATTATTGCTAACGTTGGCGGTCGCGGGGGCGTTCCTCGCCGCGGCGCTTCCGCTGTACGCCCAAACCTCCACGGTAACCGCGGAGGTTGACAACGCCGACCCGACCCTCTACGACATCGTAACGCTTACGATCACCGTGTCCGGCGATAACAATATAAGCGCTCCGTCTCTCCCTACGCTAAGCGGACTCCAAATGATCGGCACCAAGATCGAATCCAAGCAAACATTTCGGAATGGAAAGATAACCGCAGAGTTCAAGTTCATCGTCCAGATACGCCCCAGGCATACAGGCGCTATCCAAATTGGGGCGGTGAAAGTGCCAATAGGCGGGGACATATATGAGACATCCCCAATCACGCTAAATGTCACTCAGGGAACGCCGCCCACTCCTACGCCGCTGCCATTCAGGCCGGCGAACTCGTTCCCCAGACTGCAGCCGCCTCAGAACCAAGGCGTCTCTTCATCACAGGACGACAGTTTTTTCATCCAATCCGAGGTTGACAACGAAAATCCGTATCTTGGCGAGCAGATCACATACACCTCCAAGTTCTATTCGTCCACCTCCTATTTCATCAGGCCGATACAGCGCTCCCCCGACTTTGCCGGGTTCTGGAATCCGGGCAGGGAAGACAGGCGCGAATACCCAGACATGGTAGAGGGCGTCGGATATTCAGTAACGGAAAGCAGCGTCATACTGTTCCCGACTATCGCCGGCGACATCACTATCGAGCCTGCGACGGTAGGCGTGCCGGGAAGGTCTATATCAGGTTCTTTCAGGCAGTACGTCTCTCAGCCCGTACAGTTGCGGGTGAGACCGCTTCCAATGAACGAGCCCGCTTCTTTCACTGGCGCGGTCGGCAAGTACGAAATCGCAGCCAGTCTGAACACGGATTCCATAGAACTAGGAGAGTCCCTGACGCTGACCATCACAATCGAGGGACAAGGCAATTTCGATACGCTCCCCGACCCCGTCTGGCAGGACATTCCAGAATGGCGCGCGTTCGAGAACGACTCGTTTCACCGTTCATTCGTTCAGAACGGCGTAATCAACGGCTCGAAGACGTTCGAGCGCGTACTGGCCCCGAACGAGGCAGGGGATTTCGAACTGCCTCCAATCGAGTATTCGTACTTCGACCCAGATCTGGAAGAATACATAACCGTTTCCACCAATGCGTTCGCCGTCCGCGTAAAGCCGGATCCAGACGCCGCGGTCGAGCCTGAGCCAACAATCAATGAGGACGGCTCTCCGGCGGTTACGGACATCAGACACATCAAGCCGGCTCCTCGCGGCATCGGCGCCCCGTCCAATCCAACTCAGGTCAGCCCGTTTATATGGGGAGTGGGCGTCCTGCCGGTCGCCGCGCTTGCGGCTCTGGCGGCTTGGCGCTGGATAGTCGCAAGACGAGAGGCGGCGCTGCGCGCGAACGCTCCAATCAGGGCGCGACAACTCGCTCTCAGCAGACTGACGGAACTCGATTCGTCGGCGTCAGGCGCGGACGCCGCAGCCGCGGCCTTGCGCGGATACTTGAGCGCCGCCCTTGGCAGGACTTCATCTTCACTCGCGGCGTCTGAGTTGAAAGAGTTGCTACGCGAGCGAGGGGCAACGGAAGAGACAATTCAGGTGCTGGGCGAAACGCTCAGCGCGCTCGACCAACAGCGATTCGCGCCGCAAGAGATGGTAACTGAAGACGACAGCGGAAAAGCAGTAGCCGAGATAGTGAGCAGGATAGAGTGGGAGATAGGAAGATGAGAGCCGCGCTCGCCACATTCGCCGTCGCTACAATGATCATCACGGCGACCAGCGTCGCCGTGGCTGAAGAGTCGAACGATATGGACATCTTCGCCATGGCAGGATCTCTATATGAGGGAGGCAGCTACGAAGAAGCGGCGCGAACATACCAGCGCCTGGTCTGGCTGGGGTACGAAGATGCGACTCTCTACTACAATCTGGCGAACTCCTACTACAAAGACGAAGATGTGGGACACGCCGTCCTCAATTACCTCAGAGCCAGACGTCTGGCCCCGTTCGATGAAGATATAGAAGCGAATCTGGCGTTCGTCCGCCAGCAATTGGATACTCCCAGTTCGCAGGAGGCCGTGTCGCCGGTTTTCGCGCAGATATCGGGGTTCGCGCCCTGGATAACGTTCAATCAGGCGGCAGTGGCGACGCTCGCCGCCTGGCTGGTCTTGGGGATGGCTGCAACCGCATATCTGCTGGTCAAGCGTTTCCGCAGAACGCAAGCCATAGGGCGGGTGGCAGCGGTCGCCGTCCTGTGCATGTTCATATTCGGACCCATAGCTATCGGGAAGCAGATGGACAGGCAGCACTGGGAGAGTATCGCTGTGGTGACCGCCGAATCTGCCGACGTGTTTCACGGTCCGAGAGTGGACGCGGAAGCGAGGTTTAGCCTGGACGCGGGAAGCGAGGTCAGGCTCATCGAGAGGCGCGGCAAGTGGTCGAAGATAGGCATTCTGGATACGGGCGTAGAAGGCTGGATCGAATCGTCGAAGGCCGAAAGCGTTCTGGCGCCGCAGGGATGACCCTTCGAACTCGGAATCCCAGAAGGAAACGCTTGCATCTTAAGTCTTCCCTCCCCTTTCTCATTTCGCATGATAGGTTGTACAATCGGCGCGCGAAATATCATGGCTGAGTCCAAGCCGGTGCGACAACCTACCAGACTAACCCGAGTTCCATCAACGTTCGACGCCTTCAGGAATCCTGGATTCAGGTTGCTTTGGCCAGCGAACTTCTTCTCATACATCTCCCGATGGATGCAGATGACCTTTCTGGCGTGGCTGATTCTGGAAGAGACAGGATCGCCCTTCTATGTAGCGCTGGTGGGTTTCTTCGGAATGTTCCCCCTGTTGGCGTTCGGAGCGTTCGGCGGCGTGCTTGCCGACAGGATGAACCGCCATACTCTATTGCTCGGCACCCAGATACTCAATCTGGCGGCGGGGGCGCTCGTAACCATTCTGTTGGTGACCGGAATGTTCGAGTTCTGGCATTCATACATAGCGGTGTTCGCCAGCGGTTTGGGATGGGCGTTCGATATGCCATCCCGAAGGGCGGCTGTGCATGACCTGATAGGGGGCGGGGGCGTCACGAACGGAATGGCGCTGGACTCGGTGGGGATGCACGCGAGCAGGATGTCGGGGCCGGCTCTGGCGGGTGGGCTAATCGCCCTCATCGGCGTGAAGGGCGGCTACTTCGTGATCATCACCTTCTACATCATATCCATTATATTCATGCTAATGCTGAAACTGCCTCCTCGCAGAGGTTCAGCGGGGTCGCGGAGCATCGTCAAGAACTTGACGGAAGGCTTTGGGTACGTCCGAACGAACCGCGTGATATTTGCGACCGTGGCCATAACCGTGCTGATGAATCTGCTACTGTTCCCGTATATGCAGATGGTGCCGGTAATCGCCAAGGAGATACTGAATGTGGGTCCCGGGCTTATGGGCGTTCTGATGGGCGCGGACGGGCTGGGAGCGATACTGGGTTCGATGTTCATCGCCTCCGCGGGACGGCTCAGGCACCACGGCAGAGTGTATCTGGTCGGCTCCATCGTAGGGCTGACGATGGCGCTGCTACTGTCTAGCTCCAACGTATTCGCGCTGTCCATGCTGATTCTGTTTCTGCTCGGACTGGGGACGGCCGGGTTTGGAACGATGCAGTCAACCATAGTGGTCATAGCGGCGAGCGAAGAGATGCGCGGCAGAGCGCTGGGAATCATATCGCTGGCTATTGGCGCGGGGCCGATTGGCGCTCTAATGATCGGAGTCATAGCCGACAATACATCGCCCCAGGCGGCGATTGCCATACTCGCGGTCCTGGGGCTGATAACGGTCAGCGCGGTGGGAATCTTCATGCCTGAGATTCGCGGCCCAATAGCCCAGCGGGAAGATGAGCCGCAATCTGAAATTGCCGCGCCGGAGGGCAGCGCGCGCTAGGGTCTGGCGGCGGTCAGTGGCGTTGCATTGCAAGCGCGGCAATTGCGTTCGCCCGATATGTCCCCGATATGTCACATCCCGAATGAGGCTCGGAATCTGTGGAGCGTGAGTTCCGGCTCTATGGGCGCGACGGGCAAGTATTCCTCTTCCTCTATCTTGGCGACTATGAACCAGGGTCCGTCCTCTTCAAGGGCTTGCATCAGGGCAGACTCAAGTTCTTCTTCGTCGAGAACGGTGGCCGTCTTTTGAATGCCGCAACTCCGCGCTACCCGCTCCAAGTCAGTCCCGTAGGCGGTGTGGCTTGCCTGATAGCCGGTCTGCGCCCACTGTTCGTTATCCCAAACTACCACTATCAGGTTGCCGGGGTTCTCGCGCCCAATGGTAGCTATCGCGCCCATATTCATAAGCAGCGAGCCGTCTCCGTCCAGCGAGATGACTTTGTCATCTGAGGACAGAGCCATACCCAGCGCAATGGACGAACACAATCCCATCGAACCATAGGTATAGAAATTGCGATCCCTGTGGCCGGCGTGCCACAACTCGTCAGTGGTCGGCCCCAGATTGGCGACCACGGGAGTGTCCCCTATCAGCGTAAGCAGTCTTTTGGTGGCTGAGAATCTATGCAAGTTTTCCTCCATGCAGCAGCGGAGTCATACAGAGCGCGAGGGGTTGGCGTGAAGCGTAGCAAAGCTTGAGCGCCCCGGAAACTCTCAGGTCGAGCCTGTCGTCGCTGTCTAACGTGTAGTATTGGATGCCCAGAACGTCGAGGATCGGGCGCGTGGCGCGTCCCATGGCTACTTGGGCTATATTGAACTCTCCCACTTCGCCGCGCAGGTTTATGAACATCGGCAACGGAACGCGCGCGGGAATGCAGAGACTGGCCAGCGCGTTGACGCAGTTGCCAAATCCGCTGGACTGCATGAATACGGCGGCGTTCCTGCCCCTGGCGTATGCGCCGACGGCTATTCCAATCGCCTCCTCCTCGCGCGTGGCGGATACGACGTGGAAGTAGTTGTCTTCTTCCATGAGCCTGGTTACCTGATGGATACTGATGTCCGGAACATAGGCTATGAGAGAGACCTCTGATTCTTTGAGAGACTTGACGATTGTTTCGGCCCAGTTCATTTACCGCTCACTTTCTCAGGCTTCCGAATCGGGGCCTGTCGCATGAAATCGGGCGAGTTCTGTCGAATGGAAGATACCTCGTTTGCAGGACGCTAAATCCCCATGACGTTGTAGCCGGTATCTACGTGTATCACCTCGCCTGTAACGCCCGACGACATCGCGCTGCAAAGGAAGAGGGCCGCGCCGGCGACTTCTTCATGGGTGATGTTGCGACCCATCGGCGACCTGTCGGCGTGGGCGCGTTTCATGTCTCGGTAGCCGCTTATGACTCTGGACGAAAGCGTATCAACCGGCCCCGCGCTTATGGCGTTGATGCGAATGTTGTCTCGTCCGAGGTCCCATGAAAGCTGTCGCACTTCATTCTCTAGCGCGGCTTTGGCGGTTCCCATGACATTGTAGCCGGGGAACACTCTGCTGGACGCTTGGAACGTCATCGTGATGATGCTGCCTCCTCTTTCCTTCATCATTGGAGCGGCGTGTTTGGCGACCAACACCAGCGAATAGGCGCTTATGTCCAGGGCGAGTCGGAAACCTTCCCTGGGCGTATCTATGAACGGGCCGCCAAGGTCTTCTCTATTGGCGAACGCTATCGAATGAACGATTATATCAATGCCGTCTAGCTGAGATCCCAGAGTCTGGAAGGCTCGCTGGACGTTACCGTCTTCGCCCACGTCGCACTCGACGAGAAATGGCTGTTTGGAAAGCTGAGACCCCAGTTTCTCCACGCTCGAACGAACTCTGTCGTTGATGTATGACAGCGCTATATTAGCGCCCGCCTCATCCAGGGTTCGCGCTATATGCCAAGCGATGCTGCGCTGATTGGCGACTCCGAATACGAGGGCGTTCTTGCCGCTCAAGTCTATGGTGTACAAGCTGATCCTCCGTAGGGCAGTAGTTAGTCGTGTCAGATTTTAGTATATAGAGACGCTGGAGGCTCCCGCGTCTATGTTCAATTCAACTCTGTTCATGGAAGTATCGTAACCCGGGGAAACATAAGCGCCGTCTCGCGCGGGAAATCTGCCAGTTTCAATATCCATGGAAGTGGCCGCGCCGGCGACGTTTATATAGGCGGCGACGCCTTCGGGGATTTCAATATCAATATCGGCCGCTCCCGCCGAGATATTGACATCCGTATGCCCCGCGTCGGCAGGCAGCGCGAGTTCCAAATCCGCGGCGCCGACGTCCATATCCAGCGTTTCCATATCAAGTTGGCTCATATCCAAGTATATATCCGCGACCCCCGCTTCGACATCTAAACTAAGAACGACATCGGGCGATATTGCAACCTCCCAATCTGCGCCGCTCAATCTTTGGAGCAGTCCAAACAAATCTATATCAATATCCCATCCTCCATCGTATGGGCGCAGAAGATTGGCGCGCGAGGCCCGAGAACGCAAATCCGGAGAAATGATTACAGATACGTCCCCGTCTATGGAAGTTGGATGCCATCCTGACGCATGAGGAAAAGCGTTCGCGTCCAGAGCGGGATTCACGAGAGCGTCTATCCCGATGGCGCTCACGGAAAATAGCTCATCTCCGCTGGAGGACACATCGGAGTCAATAGTGAGAGAACCGGATTCAAAGTGAATTTCCACGCTTAGCGTATCGGCATCGTCCAATGCCCATGAATAGTGGGATACCGATCCCATATTCGTGCTGAATTCACCTTCAGCGTTGAGTTCATATACGTAAGACGCGCCTATTCCGGCGACCAAAATCAGAGCGACGACGAGAGCGGATATAATCGGAAATCGGGGCGCAATAATGATATGCAGACCAACTGCGATGAGCATCATCGGCCAGAATCGCAAGAACTGGAACCAAATGTCCCAGCTAACCACGCCGGTCGTATTGAGGAGCAGAACGACTCCAAGAATTAGAAGGATAATCCCGGCAATCGGAATACGCGCGGTCTCGCCCCGTTCCGACATAGAAGGCTACCGGCGTCGGCGCGCGGAAGCGTAGATGATGGCCGCTCCGACGCCTATGACTGAGATGGCGGTCAGGATCCCCCAATCGAGGAAGTCGAAGATGTCCAGATTGTATAAGAGAAGCCCGATTCCAGCGAGAACGAGGCAGATCCCCAGAATATATCGTCTTCGTTCCTTCCGACCATTCATGCCAGATTCCGGTTTGACGGTATCTGAGCCAGCTTGGGAAATCTCAGGTTCAGATTGTCCAGAAGTTTCAGCAGGTTCGTATCTTCCTTTGGGGACGATGAATATCATCACCACGTAAGCGAGAATTGAAATGCCTCCCGTTACGAATACCGACGCGAACCAGCCAAGCCTGACGAACACAGGATCAATCTGGAAGTATTCTGCCATGCCGCCGGCCACGCCCGATATGACTTTGTCGTCTGCGCTTCTAAAAAGCCTCCGAGTGTAAGCCATCTCCATACCCCCTTGTCGTATCATGCGGGTCGGTCCCTGGTTCAATTGTAACACGGGAGTCTACCGAGGGTGAGATAGTTACTGGGGCGGCGATTTACAGGGCGCGCCAATAGCGGCGCCCGCTCTCTCTAACGAGCCTGCCAAAGCCGGGCGACGGGAAGTGCCCGGAGACGACCAGCGAGCTCTCCCGCTCCATGCGGTCGAACAGTTTAGCTCTGTTCTGTCTGGACAGCCTGGGATTCGTGTCCGCACGTGGGCTCCAGTCAGTGTGGTGGGCCTGAATCGGCACATGAGCGGCGTCCCCAAGGATGACAGCGCTTTCGCCCCCGGATGATACCAGAGCGCTGGTATGGCCCGGCGTGTGCCCCGGAGTCGGCAAGGCGGTGATATGGTCGCCGATGGGGAATTCGTCTTCCATGAACTCTATGAGGCCAAGCTCATTCAGCGGAGTCACTTTTTCGGCGATGTAGGCGAACATACTCATACCAGAGCGGCGCGTGAATACATCCCAGTCGGCCTTGGGGACATAGTAGGTGGCGTTCTGAAAGAAAGGCGTCAGGACGCCGTCATTCTCGACCATATTCCAGCCGACGTGGTCGCGATGTAGATGGGTTATCACGACCTTGTTCACTTCGCCAGGGCTTATTCCCTTGGAAGCCATGTCTGCGGCAAGCATACCCCATTCGGAATTATCGAAAGGGTGGTCTCCCTCCCCTAATCCTGTGTCCACGAGCGCGACGTCATCTCCAACTCTTATGACAAAAGAGCCGACATTGAGCAGGATGAGTCCGTCCTCAGTGAGCTGATCCGCGTATGGTTCCCATTCGGCGGCGTCCACGGATGGAAAGAAATCAGAAGGAGCGAAATATATGTGTCCGTCCGACACGGAGATGATCTCGGCGTCCCCAACTCTTACAAAATAATCGGGCATGGCGGTTCGTCCCCTCCGCTTCAGTTATGATATGTGGGCAGAACGTCGGCGGCAAGCGCATCGAGTTGCTGATTCATCATTTCGGGTGGGCAAGCAGGCCTGGCGACGAACTTGGTCGCCCCCGCGTCTATATAAGAGTCAATCAAGTCTCGCACCCTGTCCGCCGTTCCGAACGCGGAAAAGCCGTCGTAGTCAATATCCGTTCTACGCCGCAGCATATATGGTTCGGATATGCTGCGCGCCTCTTCGTAGCTATCAGCTATGCAGTAGCTGAACAGCGCGCCGTAGTGGTCGTCTTCTATATCGTTCTCGAACTCAGCCGCGAGGGTCTTGATGCGCGAAACGCCGTCGGCCACCTCTTCGGGTGTCGCCTGGGACACGAGCCACCCGTCGCCCAGTTTGGCGGTTCGCCTTATGGCGAACTCGCTGCGCCCGCCTATCCATACAGGCGGCAACTCTTTCTGTACGGGCTTGGGCTGAATGGTGACGTTGTTGAGGGTAAAGTAGCGACCGTGGTATGTCACGTCGTCCTGAGACCATAGCAGTTTCATGATCTCGATTGCCTCGTCAGTCCTGCCGCCGCGCTGACGTTTAACCGTTCCGCAAGCCTCGTATTCGCTTGCTTCCCCCGTTCCCAACCCGACTGCAGGCAGCGATCTGCCGCCGGATAGAAAGTCCAGCGTGGCGACCTCTTTGGCGAGGACAGTAGGATTCCGGAGCGGCAGGGCGATTACGTTGGTGCCAAACTTCAGGTTGGTCGTGCGCGCGGCGATGAAAGAGAGCGCGATCATCGGCTCCATGTTGAGCGCCTCAGACACAATCCTATCGCTAAGCCAGAGCGAATCCACGCCGTATTCCTCGCACAGATCGGTGTACTCCCAAAGGTGATCCGGATCGGCTGATGAAAATGGCCACCCGCCGAATCCAATTCCTATTTTGACCGACATTTGCCTCTCCTACTCGATGTTCAGTTATCGGTTACTCTCAGAGAAAATCGCTTTCGCCAGCGCAAGACACACTCACAACCAGAGGTTGGGAAGTTCGTCTATCCGACTAACGCTAACGCCCTGATGGGCTTCATTCGGCGAACCAACCAATATCAATTCTCCATCTATCAACTCATAGCGATCATCGCCCGGGATGTTGAGGTATTCTTCATATGTGAAACTGGGTTTTGTGGTGGAAATGACCATGGAGAGTCCTCTCATGTACACCGCGCATATTTTCAGATCAGAAGAATCGGGCGGGATCAAAATCGGAGATCGAAAGGCCGCTCGATCCTTCGATCAAGTCGGACACCGCCTCGCCCGTCGCTAGACTGAGCAGGATGCCGTTTCGGTAGTGGCCGGACGCCACCACCACGTTATCGTAGTTTGGCATTCGTCCAATCACGGGCAGTTCGTCACCGGAACCAGGCCTCAGTCCCGCGACGCTCCAGTTGATTTCAGCATCCAGAACGGAGGGCATCAAAGCGGAGGCGACACCTAGTATGGAGTGTATGTCGCCGCCTGTGACTCTATCATCGAAACCCGCCTCCTCTACTGTCGCGCCTACTATCATCGAACCATCATTGCGTGGAACCAGAATTCCCCATGAGCCATGTATGATTCTGCTCACAGCGCCATGCAAAGGCTGGACATTCAGGTTGACCCCTTTGACCGGATTGACCATCGAGGTCCGCGTTCGGCTCAGCGCTTCATCTCCGTACAGCCATCTATCCATGCCGCCCGTCCACGCTCCGGCGGCGAGAACCACAGTGTCGGCGAAAGTAACGCCCCGCCTCTCAGACACTCCCACGACACCTCCATTCTCGACATGAAGGCCCGTCACCTCCACTCCCTGGCTTATCTGGGCGCCATGCCGCTCCGCCGCCTTCGCCAGCGCGTTCGCCAGACGCTGGTTGTTGACTCGACAGGACTCGGGGGCGTACATCGCGCCCGGTATGGCAGGATTCAGCAGCGGCTCCATCTCGCGCAATTCCCGACCATCAATCCACGCCGAGTCTTCGCCCATAGACGAAAGCTGGTTTGCCAGACCACGCAAAGCGATCGCGTCGCTCTCATTCATCGCCAGGGTAAGGTCGCCGCACTCAGCGAACTCGATGTCTATACCCGATTCTTCACGGATTGTGGGAGTCAGTTCGTGGAAGAGAGCGAGGCTTCGCCGCGCCAGACGCGAGTATTGAGATTCTCCGGGAGAGTGACTCAGTATCCCCGAAGCCGCGTTGGAAGCGGCGCCTCCTATCCGCCCCCTATCCATCAAAGAGCAGGAAACCCCGCGTTTGGCGAGAAAGTAGGCGACCGCGGCGCCGATCACTCCACCCCCAACAATCGCGACCTCAACGCTGTTAGTCATTGCCCTTTCGCCCCCAGCAGTACGTCCGCAAGCTGATTGAAATCGTCAACTACGATGTCTGGTGTGTACTGAATCGTGTCTTCGTAAGGGAGTGCGTACCGGTTGACGTAAGCGCCCCTGAAACCGCAGGCGCGCGCGCCCATTATATCAAAGGAGTGGGCGGCGACCATCATGATCTGAGAGGGGGCGACGTCCAGAATTCTGGCAGCCGAACGATATACAGCGGGATGCGGCTTGAACGCGCCGCCCTCTTCGACGGAAATTATGGCGTCGAAATCGAATTTTATCCGGTTGGCGGCCAGATGCTGAAGGTATTCAGGTTCTCCGTTTGAGAGGGCTACGAGGCGATACTTGCCCGAAAGCCTTCGCAATCCATCGAGAGAGTCCGAGTATGGGACGAGATCGCGCCACACTTCCATGAACTCTCGGATGCGTTCGGTGTCGAATTCGATGCCGTTGGCGCGTAGCGAGTAAACCAGCGCGCGACGGCAAGTTTCCAGATAACCGCTGTGTCCCAGCATGATCAGCGAATCCTGAAACTGCTCGATGCGCTGTCTCGCCCGCCACTGCGGATAGAAGTCCGCGCCGCTCATGCCAGACCCCAATTCATTCAATAATTCGCCGGTGGGCGACTCCAGACTGCCTGTAAGATCCAGAACGGTGCCAAATATATCGAACGTGAGCGTAGTAACTGCATCAACGGGATTAGTCGGCATATATCGCTCCCAAGTGGTATTTTGGACAGTATGGCAAATTCAGACGCCAATGAAAAGACAAAGTTCTCGGCGCATATAGGCATTCAAATCTTCATAGACCGTCGCGAGCCATAAATGGCAAAAGGCGCGCCGCTTGCGTGGCGCGCCTTACGCTCGATTTTCCATCAGCTATGCGCGGCTGCTGGCTACCAGGTAGTAGCCGCCAGATTCACTCCCTGTTCAGCCGCGCCCCTGATCGTACTCCAAGGCGTAATAGTCACCCAGTGGTCCGGCTCGACTTCTACGAGCGGCGGACGCGAGGTGGCGTACTCGTGGCTGGGGTCCACCTGCAATGGAGTTCGAGTCTGGAACACGTCTCCCGGAGGCGGATCTACGGGCGAGACAACCTCGCCAGGCAATATGATTTCCTCTCTCTGGATGTCAGGATGCGAGGAAAGAGCGGCCGAGAGAAGGGCGTTAGTGTAGAGATGAATCGGATTATTGAATATGCTTTCGGTGTCGCCCATTTCCTGGATTACGCCGAGGTACATGACAGCCATCCGGTCGCACATATATCGCACTGTGGCGAGATTGTGCGCCACCATCAGATACGCCAAACCGTGTTCCTGCTGGAGATCAACTAGCAGGTTCATGATCTGGGCGCGGATGGATACGTCCAGCGCAGACACCGGCTCGTCCAGCACGATGACCTGAGGGTTGAGAGCGAGAGCCCTGGCTACGCCAATCCTCTGTCGCTGACCGCCACTGAACTCGTGCGGAAACAGCGTCGCCTGATCGGGACGGAGTCCAACCTCTACGAGCAGGTCGCCAACCCGGTCCCTGATCTGCTGCTTGGTCATATTGGTATTTACTTCAAGAGGCTCGCCTATAATGCTTCCCACCCTCATTCGGGGGTTGAGCGAAGCCCACGGATCCTGGAACACCGCCTGCACCGACCTCTTCAACTCCCTCTTGCCTGCGCGGCTAAGGGTGGATACATCTTCCCCTTCGTAGAATATCTGGCCATCGGTAGGCTCTTCCAATCCGAGAAGAACCTTGAGAGTGGTAGTCTTGCCGCATCCCGACTCTCCCACCAAGCCCATAGTCTTACCCCGGTCGACGTCGAAGCTGACATCGTCCACGGCTTTGAGGACGCTCTTCTTGCGACTGAATAGCGAACCGCCGCCGACATCGAACCACTTTCGTAGATGTCGAACCGATATTATGGAGTCGGCGCCGGGATCAACGCCCGGGGCCGACTCGACGCCATATTTATTTGCAGTTCCATTGGAGCCGTTAGTTGAAGCGCCTGCTACCATCTTGGTGTCACCCACTCCTTGCTATTTCTGTTTCGGACTACTTGTATTCCGCGCCATACGACACGAGATGAGCGTACTTGTCGAACTCCGCGACCGAACTGTGAGAAAGCTGCACCCAGTGTCCCGGTTCGACCTCCACAAGCTCCGGTCTTATCTGGAAATCCTTGTCTATAACGGGAAGCGGAGACCTTTCGGCGAAAGCGTCGCCGGGCGGAAGATTATAGAGCTGGGGGGGCTGGCCGTCTATCTGGGCGAGGCGACCGGTCTTCTCTTCCAGCTTCGGCACCGAATTGATGAGCGCCTTAGTATATTCGTGCTTTGGATCGTTGAAGATAGTGCGAACGTCAGCAAGTTCCACAATGCGCCCCGCGTACATAACCGCGACCCTGTCGCACATCTTGGCGACGATTCCAAAGTCGTGGGTTATGAACATGATGGCGACGCCGGTCTCCTTCTGAAGATCGTTCAGCAACCTGAGATACTGCGCCTGAATGGTAACGTCAAGCGATGTAGTAGGCTCGTCCGCAATCAAGACCACAGGGTCGCAGGATATTCCAATCGCTCCCACTACGCGCTGTCTCATTCCGCCGGAGAGTTGATGCGGATAGTCTCTCATCCGCACCTCAGGAGCCGGTATGCGCACCTTTCTGAGCATATCCACTATCGTATCCTTCAGCACGTCTCCGCCGAAGCCTTTATGAATCTTGAGCGCCTCTCCCACTTGATCTTCAATGTCGAAAACGGGATTCAGCGCCGTCATCGGGTCCTGAAGAACCATTCCGATTCGGCTTCCCCTCACTTTCTCCATATCGCCTTCGCTGAGTTGGAGAATATCCTCTCCCTCGAGGAGCACCTGCCCTCCGACTATATGCCCGGGCGGAGAAGGGATCAAACGCATGATGGAGAGCGAAGTGACAGACTTGCCGGACCCTGACTCGCCGACGATGCCGAGGGTTTCGCCGCGCCTGAGCTGAAAATTAACCCCATCAACCGCCTTAACCACTCCCCAACGAGTTACGAAATATGTACGCAGATCTCGAACGTCCAGTACGACATCGTTGTTGCTGCCATTGGATGCGGTCATCCTCCCACACTCCTTAAAACGAAGTTGAACTCTGTTAGGTCAATCTCCCGCGGGCGGCGCTTCATAGAACTTCCCCCACCCGAAATATCCCTCACATTAATCAGATATCTAAGTGCGCCCAATATAGACAATACGCAAGCAAATTGCAAGTCCGCCATATTGGGCGGAACCTGTATCAGTTTGCTCAGGGGACTCCGCGCTCTTGCGAAAATGTTACGGCGGGGCTATTTTAGGGTAACGATTCTCAATCCTCGATAAACCATCACAGTTTGAGCGGAGGTATAGATATATGGCGACCTTCATACTGATACACGGATCGTTTCAAGGCGGGTGGATATGGAAACCGACTGCGGCTGTCTTGAGACAAGCGGGACACGAGGTCTATGCGCCTACCCTGGACGGCTGCGGAGAGCGCCGCCACTTGATACGGCCGGGCATTACCATCGCGGCGCAGGCGCGCGAGGTCGCGGATATGATGTTCTATGAAGACTTGGATGACGTAGTTCTGGTTGGGACCAGCACCGGCGGATTGGTGGTATGCAAGATCGCTGAGTTGGCGCGCGAGCGGATAAATCGAATCGTATTCGTTGACGCGCTCGCCCCTCAGCCCGGCGAGCGCGTTTCGGAAATCGTTCAGCGAGACCCGAACGCGCCCGCCATGCCGACCACGGGCTTGACGCGCGGTCCGACGCGGGAAGAACTGGAGAATCGGCTGTTCTCCGATCTGGAACCGAGCCTGAGGTCGTGGGCCGTCGAGCGATGCACTATGCATCCGGTAGAGGCGTCCGACGCGCCCGGCGAGCTTGACGCTTTCTGGGCGCAGTCGTGGAACGCGCGCGTAATCAGATGTCGCCTGAGTGTGAATCCTCCCGAATGGCACCAGCGCAGAACCGCAGAGAAACTCGACGCAGACTGGCATGAGATGGATGCCGGGCACTACCCTATGCTGAGCCATCCTGAGGAATTAGCGGCGCTTTTGCAATAATGGGACGGGGAGCCTGTATCAGCTTAGTCGGAGGATTGGATCACCCGCATCCTAACCTTCCCGTATCAAGGTGGAAGAGACTTTTGCCTGAAGTGGGCCACCGGCTAAATCGTTACAGGTTCTGAGACGGGCGGCGTTCTTGACACGTATGGACATTCAAGTCTTCACAAATCAGCGCGGACTGAAAATGCCAACGAATTGGAATCCGATATCCGCCTGACCTCATTATTATTGTGAGTGTCAAAGCATACCGTGAATGGCGATCAAGCCCTGCTATCAGAGTAAACTTGATGCGCTCTATCTATTGCGCGAGTGCGGCCTTGCACCAGCGCTTCCTGCCGAGACTTGGCCCATCGGTTGGAGTTTTCCAATCCCACGAGCGACCCTTGGAATCGCGGCATCACGTAACGCGCCAGCAACTCGAAGCTGTTGAGAATACGGTCGCGGGGAGCCCAGTCAATTGCCTGCACAAGGAAACCGCCGAAACCGCCGCTCTGCTCTTCCAGTTGCAAGATGCCTTCGATGCAGTCATCGGGAGTCCCTATTATCCAGGAGCCGGTGGCGGCCATGTGGTCAATAACCTCTTCCAGCGGCCCGTCAAAAGCCGCCTGTCGGCCATTAGTCCCCTCAGTGTATTCGCGCAGGAATCGGCCCGCGCCCAGCCTGGCCTCCTCGAACGCCTTCTCCCTGTCTTCGGCCAGATGCACAGGAACAGTGAGACGCCAGTCGAATCGGTTCACGACCTGATTATGCTCGGCGGCCGATTCCTCGGCGACGTCCCACAGAAATTTCAGGTTAGATTTTCCGGACGAAGGGTCCCTGGGCACCGTGATAGTGAGCACAGACGCGCCATACTTGCCAGCCAGCGCGACTCCCGCCGGCGACTGAACCGAGGCTACGGCTATGGGCATGTGAGGCTTAGTGAACGGGCGAAGTTGAAGCATCGCCTCATTGAGTTCAAACCAGTCGCTCTTATAGGTGATGGGATCCGTTTCTGTGAATAAGCGCAGAACTATGCCGAACGCCTCGTCCATCTTCTCACGCTGGGTAGTCGGGTCTATGCCCATCATATAGGCGTCCCCAGGCAGCGCGCCCGGGCCAACGCCGAACATGACCCTTCCATGAGTCATGTGATCTAGCTGCGTCATGCGATTCGCCACCATCAGTGGATGGTGATACGGCAGGCTGATGACGCCCGTGCCCAGCTTGATGTGTCGAGTGCGGTCGGCGGCGATACCGATGAATATCTCGGGAGAAGAGATAGTTTCCCAGCCCGCGCTGTGATGCTCTCCTATCCACGCCTCATCGTATCCAAGATAGTCAAGCCATTGGATCAGTTCGAGGTCGCGGTCAATAGCAAGCGTCGGATTCTCGCCCACACGATGGAACGGGCCTAGGAAGATTCCAAATTTCATTCTCTCTGGTAGCGCCATTTTGATTCACCTAATTTATATCGCTCGGAATCTCTGGTGGAGTTTCGTCGAACGGCTCGCCCTTCTCGTCTGCTTCCATTCGCATCCGATTCCAGTCCGCCCAAACCTGGTGCGTCTGGACAACAGCACTGTTTCTAACGTCTCTGGCCTCAGCTCTAGCCGCATCCATGGCCTCAGCCCTAGTTATCTCCATGGCTTCGGCTACGGCTGCAGTTATGCATTTTTCTTCTTCTGCCTTGCGCTTTACCGCATCGGCTCTGGGTTTCTCGTTAAGCTTGTCTCGCAAATAGTCAGCTATAACCATGAGAGACCTTTTAGATTTCCACCTTGTACACGCGTACCGCGGTGTCATGGAACATAGCGGCGCGCTCGGAATCTGAATACCCCTTCGAAAGACGTTTGAACGCATTGTACATCACGTTATACGAGTATGAGACTTTATCCACAGGGAAGTTGCTCTCGAACATACTGCGGTCGGGACCAAAGCGCTCGATGCAATAGTTCATCAGAGGCGCCATTGATTCAGCCAATTCCTCCGATCCGATGGGCGCGTCTCGTTCATGCCAGTCGAAGCCCGTTTGCGGCATCCCTACTCCGCCCAGTTTGACATTCACATTGGGGCATTCAGCGACCGCCGCTATCCCGTTTCGCCACGCCTCGATCGTCTCGTCGTCGTTGGCATACGGACCCACTCTCAGCAATCCTCCAATATGATTCAGGATGATTGTCAGGTCCGGCGTCGCCTTAGCGAATTCAGCCAGTTCCTGCAACTGCGGGAAGCAAAGCCACGCTTCAAGAGACATACCCATTCGAGCCAGTACCCGAGCGCCCGCTCTAAAATCGTCTCTGGAAAGCTGACCCTGCATCCTATGAGCGGCAGTAATTTGGATTTCCGGGTGCGGATCCCATGTTACAGAGTGTCGAATGCCTCGAAATCGGTTGGGGCTGGCGGCCTGAAGCGCTTCCAGAACAGGTTCCACTCTATCGCCCAGAAGCAAGTTCGCGTGTCCCACTATTGCGGCGGCGGCGCGCGTTTGCCCATATAGTCCGCTCTCGCTGGCAGCCGCCAATCCCTGCACGAACTCCACTTCACCCACAGGGCGCATCTCTTCCGGCCCGCTGGAACGATACATCGCCCGCGCTTCGACGAACACAGTAGAACGAACATTATGCCCGCTGTTCACATCATCAGCCAGTTCGTGCAAAAGATAACGCTGGTAAGGGATACGCTCCGTTCTCATATCCCAGAAATGATGATGCGGATCGCATATCGGGAGTTCAGGCTCAAGAGTCGGCTCGACAGTCAACGCAAGCCAGTCATTTCCTCCAAATGGCATCACAGTACCTCCATATCTTGATTAGCGGCTCAATCATAGCATACAACCACTTTACAATCTGGATTTCGATACATAGCGCTTCGAGGAATACGACAAACATCTCGCTCAAATTGGAGTGAGCATAGAACCACTCTTCGGCGTCGGACCTGGAGTGGACGCTTATTCACCTGGCGCGCCCGGCAGCGACTGACACGCGACACCATCCCCGTCTCTGTCCAACCTATGTGGGTCCGAACCAGGACCGCCCTCTGACTCATAGAACGACTGCGCTTCTGACCACGTATCGAAGTCTGAGCAGTTGCGATCCTCAAAATCCTCTGAACCGGTTTCAGGCATTGGCTCAGGCGTAGTTACGCTCTCAGGGGTTGCCACCAGCGTAGGCGTTGACTTGCTCGGAGCGCCGGGCAATGATTGACACGCTACGCCATCGCCGTCCCTGTCCAGACTGT
>CAZXFX010000003.1:33597-39995 GCA_964640295.1 uncultured Dehalococcoidia bacterium
CGTCCCTGTCCAGCCTGTGTGGATCAGAACCCGGGCCGCCCTCAGATTCATAGAAGGACTGCGCCTCGGACCATGTATCGAAGTCTGAGCAATTGCGATCATCAGACGAAAGCGATAGATCCGATGGAGCGCCTTGCAACGACTGGCACGCTATGCCATCGCCGTCGCGGTCCAGGTTATGCGGGTCAGCCTCAGGGCCGCCCTCAGACTCATAGAACGACTGAGCCTCAGACCATGTGGAAAAATCCCCGCAATCCAAATCCTCCAATGGCGCTCCGATAAACTCATTTATGACAGGGGCGCCAAACAAAGACTGACATGGAACCCCGTTCTCATCCAAATCGAGACCATAAGGGTCGGACTCTGGGCCGCCGTGAGATCTGAAGAAAGCCTCGGCCTCGTCCCAAGTTATGAAATCTGAACAGGATGGCGCGAGAATCTCTGTCTCGACATGGACCCGCTCAGCCTCATTCGAGACTCGAGACGCCTCTAGCAGCGAAAAGCAGAGCGCATCGCTTTCAGAGACGCCCGTATCAATACCGGGAGGGCCATACTGCCCTTCATACAGGGCTTGATCTTCGAACGCTTTCGCTAATTCGGCGCAATTGCGACTCGGTATATGCAGGGGAAAGCTGACAATGCCCGGAGTGGGAGTAGGCTGAAATAGAGCTTGGGGCGCTCCCGGAAGGGACTGACACGCGGTTCCATCGCCATCCCGGTCGAGCCGGTGAGGGTCAAGATCAGGTCCGCCCTGAGACTCGAAAAACCTCTGCGCCTCGCTCCAACTATCGAAATCGGAACAATCACGGTCTGGAATCGGAGTAGCCGCGCGAACGGGCGTTGAAACAGATATTACAGGGGTGACCGTCGGACTCGGACCGTAATCTACGGAAGTCGGCTCGACTGATCGAGGCGTTCTATCTACCGTTTCGGCCCTATCTGCCATTTCGGATTGAAGAAACACGCGCGTCGCGCAGTCAGCGAGCATATCCGAAAGCGCCGCCGCTTCCTCCTCTGTTGCCGTCAGTCGCCACTCCCACTTTATGGCTACCCAGTCCAATGCGTACTGGCACCAATAGTCTCTGTTCGGCGGCCTCCACCCCTCCGGGCCTCTGGCGCCCTTGGAGCGATTGGCGGACGCGCTCACAGCTATCAAATGTCCATCATATTCCAGATCGTTGGCGTATTCCCTCTTTCTATCCGAATCCCAAGCATAGCCGCCGGACCTGTGAGCGTTCGCCAGGGGCACCATGTGATCAATATCCAGATCGCCGGGGTCCGTAAATACGTCGCCCGTATAGGAATCCGTCCACTTGCCTGCCGCCACCCGACATCCATCGCTTTCCTTGAATTTCACTTCCGAAACTGATTCAGCTATCAAAACCTCGTGGCGCGTATTTTGACAATCGCCGTCCTCGTCAATCCAATGCCTCCATTCGCCCCGATCATAGGGCACGTCTTCATTGGGTGAAGCGACGGATGAAGCGACCATGACCCTGAGGATGATCGTAGAAGCGCTGGGCGTAATGGCAGGAATCGGCGTCGGGGACGCGACGACACTCGGAACGGCAGTTGATTCATCGCTGACCGAAGTCGGGGTGACCGTCGGGCGTGGCTGGGCGACTGGAGTCGCGGTTGGAGACGCTGAAATTTCAGCGAGGGGATCCGGCCTATCGGAACAAGCGGAGAGCGCAAGCGCACCAAGGCTCAAGCAAACTAGAATCGCCATTCCCGCGCTGATAAATCGCGGGAATGGCGACATTAGATTGCAAGGCGATAGGCCAGACGAAGACTTCAGACCGCGCACTCCCCTTCGCCACGCTCCAGAATGTACTTAGCCGTCCTGCTCCAGTCAATATACATATCGAGGGAATCTCGATTGAGTTCGGGTATATCCTTGAACTCTTCCAACAGCGGCTCGAACGCGCTGGCTCCCACTCTAGCCGCAAAATCTCGGAAGATCTCTTCGTCGTTGCGTTCGGCCTTATAGAAGTCGAGCACCTTCCTGAGCGCCTTCGGCATACTCTTCGCGGGGACCTTTGTCTTGACTCTCAGCCCGATGCGTGTGTCGCCGTCTTCGAAGCCTCCGCCGAGGAACATCTCGTATGCAGGCACCTGTCCGCCCGGACCCTTTGCGGCGGCGCCATGGAATCCAATGTCCGCGACATGATGCTGTCCACATCCGTTGGGGCATCCGCTCATCTTGATATGCATCTTGCGAATTAGAGAGTCTTCCTCTTTGTCAATGACGTGCGTCGCGTCGCTTATAGCGCGGCCCAGTCCCATGGAAGACGTAATGCCCAACTTGCAGCTATCGGTGCCGGGACATGAAACCACGTCAGTAATCTCCATCGCGCCCGCGTCGCCGAAGCCTATCTCGTTCAGTCGCTGCCACACTTCATACAGGGCGTTCTCCGGCACCCACCGGACAGCGAGGTTCTGCTGATGAGTCAATCTTACGCGGCTCGCGCCATACTTGCGCGTAAGGTCCGCGAGTTGATGGAACTGCTCAGGCATTATATCGCCGAGAGGCAGCTTGGCGGTTACAGTGTGATAACCGTCTTGTTTCTGCGCCTTCACATTGGTGGAAAGCCAGCGCTCAAATTCCGGCTCAGACCCGGGCGACAAGAAATTCCCGTCGAGCGGCGGCGCGTCCGATTCCTCATCGTCGATGAACAGCAGGCCTGAAGGCTCGAACGAACGCTGCGCCCAATCCTCTTGAAGCTGCTCTTCCACTTGTTTGCGGAACTCGTCAATTCCTATGCGGTCTATCAGGAACTTGACGCGCGCCTTCATGCGGTTCCGCCTCTCCTGGTCAGAGTTGTGGAATACCCGCAAAGCCGCTTCCGTAACCTTCAGATACTCGTCTGCGGAGACGAACTCGTACAGGGTAGGCGCGATACGCGGCATTATCGAAGTGCCGCCTCCCATCACCATCTTGAAGCCGTACTGTCCATCTTTGATTACGGGCAGGAAGCCCACGTCGTGGATGCCGGTTATTGCGCAGTCTCGGGAGCATCCCGAAAACGCAGTCTTGATCTTGCGCGGCATTGACTGCGTAAACGGATGCCGCACGAAATAGCGCGAGTACGCGGCGGCGTATGGCGTCACGTCGAAAGGCTCCAGGGCGCATACGCCGGCTATCTCGCAGCCGGTGACATTGCGGACGGTGTTCCCGCACGCCTCGCGCGTCGTAAGTCCTACCGAAGCCAACATTCGCATGATGGTGGCGGCGTTATCGAGCGGAATATGATGAAGCTGGATATTTTCGCGCGTCGTAACGTGCCCCTTATTCAAAGGAGCGAATTTATCCACTATCTCGCCAAGCATGTCCAACTGCTCCGCGTTCATGCCTCCGAAGGGAATCTTGATGCGAAACATGTGCACATCAGGCTGTCTCTGCCCATAAACGCCTTGCCGAAGGCGGAACGCCATGAAGTCAGTAGGATCCCAATCCCCTGCCTGAAATCTCTTGACTCCGGCCTCGAACTCTTCGATTTCAGATGGAAAGTACTCAATAATAGGGTTAGGGTTGGTTTGAGTGGTCATTCTCTTCGGCTTCCTTCCTGAATTTTCCGGCTGGCGCGTAACGGAAGCGTTTATATAAGGGTTGAAGACTGTTCTTCTCTTCAACTCATAGCGTCCCAACTACGAAAGCGCACTTTCACAGCATTCATAGTACCACACAAATTTATCAACAGCGGCTTTGAGTGTCAACTTTATAGTTCTTCTGGTGAGCCTGCAGGTGTCTTGCAGGTGTCTTCTGATGGGCTTCTGGTGAGTTATGACACCTGTTAGCGCCTGCAAACCACCTGCAAAGACCTGTATTCACCAGTTCGGAGAGTTTTTTCTGCGCTCGCGTGAACTGGTTGATAAATTCTAGTATATAGGTAGTTAGTCATTATGCTTCGTATATTTGTTCTTAAGCGTGGACATTGTAGCATAGGGTGGGTGGAATGTGGAATAGTGAATTGTATGGACACGATGGCCTTTCGGTTGTTCTACAAGATGACTATGAACTGACTTGCAGCGTTCTTCGACAAGCCTCCTTCGACAAACTCAGAACGAACGATTCTTGGATAATCGAGAAAGTCCCTGGATCGCTTGCGAGCCTGTATCAGTTTGGTCGAAGGATTGGATCACCTCAATACCTACCCCTCTCAGCCCATCAAGGTGGAATGGACTTTTGGGGTTGGTTTGGGCGTTTGCCTACCCCTGTGAGCCCATCAAGGTGGAATGGACTTTTGCCCGAAGTGGGTCACCGACTAAATCGTTACAGGTTCATCGCTTGCTTGCCCCGTTGTACGAAATTTTGACCATGTGGTATTCTATAGTCGCAGTTCAATAAGGGGCGTCGGGCGATTCCGCTCCCCGACGGTCACACTGTTCGGACTCGCAGACTTCAACAGGCGTCTCAGACCATAGGAGAATGTTTTTGGCATATGTAAATTTGAGGGAAGGTGAAGACCCTGAAGCTCTTCTGAAGCGCTTTCAGACCTCGATGCAGCGCTCGGGGATACTAAGAGAGCTCCGCAACCGGAGGTTCTTCCGATCCAAAGGCGAGCAGTACAGGCTGGACAAGCAGCGCAGTTTGCGCCGCATCCGACGCCGACGCCGACGCTAACGCAAAACTATATATCTCTGACTTTCAGCAGACACACGCGACTCATCGTCGCGTTGCGCGGGCAATCAAAAATTGAATCGCCGCGTTGCGCTTTGACGTTCGCGTGGTCTGTTTATTTCTCTTTTACGAGGTTCCAATCTCCAAGACATGACAGGCATGAATCTTGAACACAGACTCAGGACACAGTGGACGGAGGCGGCGAAGGACTGGATCGGGCAAAATCAGGCTGTGCGAACCGGTATGCTGGATTCGTGGATGCTGAAAGCGCTCGGCGACCTTCATGGAAAGAGCGTACTGGATATAGGATGCGGCGAAGGACGGTTCTCGCGCATACTGACGAAACTGGGCGCGGATGCGACCGGCGTTGACATCACCGAGCCCCTGATAGCGCGAGCGCGGAATATGGCGGTCGGCGGTGAGAAGTACGTGGTCGGCGACGCGGAGAATCTATCTCCATTCGCAGACGACAGCTTTGATATGGCGGTATCCTACATCGTCTTCGTTGACCTCATGGACTATCGCGCTTCCATCGAAGCCGCTCATCGAGTTCTGAAGCCGGGCGGCAGATTCGTCGTATGCAACATACACCCAATGCGTTCCACGGTTCCGATGGGATGGATCAAACAGGGGGACAGGAAGCTGTTCTACCCGCTGGACGATTATTGGAACGAAGGACCCCGTGAATTCCTCTGGTGGGACAAGAATTTCGTGAATATGCACAGAACGCTTTCGAGCCACATAAATTCGTTCATAAGCGCAGGGTTCACGCTTGATGGCCTGGATGAGCCGACGCCCTCGGATGAGCAACTCGACGAAAACCCGACCTTCGACGACGAGTTCCGCGCCCCAAATTTCATCATATACAGACTGCGAAAGCCAAACTCGAACCATTAATTCTTTCTGAGATTGCGTCCATCGCTTGGCGATATACTGCAACATTCGCCAGACTATCAACCATCTCTGCGGACGCAAGGCTAATCCAACAATCACCATGAAAACCATAATCCCAAGCGTCTTCATTGTCGCCGCGCTGCTAATCGGCATTTCGCTTGAAGCCAGGCAAGCCTGGGCGTCCCCCGCGCCGACGCAAGAGGCGGAGCCGCCTCGGCATCCGATTCGCTGACCTTCCTCTTGGCCGTTCTGCAGGAAGCAGAAACGTCAGGCGTTCTATCCGACGAAATGGCGGACCTGCTCTCCGGCTTGCCCATTGAATATCTCATCACGCCCAACACAGGCGAAACCGCAGAGAGCGCGTCGAATCGCCTATCTGCCGCTCAACCGGCAGACACCATTGAGGCCGCTCTGCGCTAGGCGAGCGCAATCGGGTCTCTATCCGACAGATTGGCCAGCGCTCTGGCCGATTTGCTCATCGAAAATCTTATCGCGCCTAACACAGGTGAATCACCGCAGGCGGTCAGGTATAGGCTGTCTCATAATCAGAAGGAAATAGAGATAATATGCACTGAGGTGGAGGATGTGGCGAGCCTGGAACAGTGGTCGGGCTGTATCAGGGCGAATCATTGGAAGCCGGGCCGCAGCTTTTACAGCCTGGCGCATTTCATGATGCAGAAGGACGGGGCTGGAATTCTGGAGTGGCGCGTATCGCCCGCGCTGTCTGAATCCGTCACACTGGAGAGCGCAAAGATAGAATATCGCGCCAAGTTCGACAACCTGTGAACTCCCAGCACTCTTGACCTGGGGGTATTCGGACGCGCCGGCGCAACGAATCCGACCTGTTCGTCGGGCTTGAAGCCAAAGCGGATGAACCGTTTGG
>CAZXFX010000003.1:40095-96596 GCA_964640295.1 uncultured Dehalococcoidia bacterium
CTATATCAAGCGTCTCGTCTCAGCAACAATTTTTGTTCACAAAGAATCTATACCGATTTTGTCAGCGTCGCGCTAAACGAACATACGCAGAACCCCTACCATTCACTATCCACCTTACCCAATCCACCCAGGAGCTTTCAATTATCCAAGAATCGTTCGTCCTGAGCTTGTCGAAGGACGACTCCACCAAAAGATTTGCGTGAAACTTGAAAAGGCCTAAGCCTACAACTGGTGGCAATTCACATTTTGGTAGTAGAATTTGTAGAATAGTAAGAGCGTCCCAGCCATCACTCGGTCGGCTGGCTGTCGAGTCCTGAGAATACTATATCTATAGAAAGGCGCGCCCACACAAATGAAGTCTGTCAATAATTCCAAGCCCCCATACACACTCATCGCTGTCAGCATGATATTGGTTCCGATACTCGCTTTCGCCATCCTCTACGCAACGGATTCCGCCAGAGCGCAGCAACAGAATCCGGTCGTCTCGATAGAGCAGCCCTGGTTCTACGTGGACAACAGTGAAAGACCAACTCTTACAGTCAAGCTGGACAAACCGGCCGACACGCTGGAACCGGAAGTATTCGCGGTGATAGATCTCTACGTCATGGTCTGCGATCCGGTCTGCCATTTCGAGCCAGCGCCTCACGTAAGCGGGCGAGCCGTGCCGTGGACGCAACACTACAGTTTCGGAACAAAGAAGGATGGCGACGCAAAGACTGAGATTGTTGACATATATGTTTCCAAAGATCTGATAAAAGATATTTGGCCCTTGGTGGTCTATCCCCAGAAGGCGTTAATCGTGACGCGTCTAGACGAGACCACAGCGGTCAACGTGACTATCGCCGACGGTCACGACAAATTCCGCTTCCCTGAAATAGTCGTGGCGGACAGCCAGACGGTTACCGAAGGGGAGAGGTCCTATATACCCGTAAGACTGTCGAGTAGCACCTCGGATACGGTGAAGGTAGCCTACGAACTCGTTGACGAAACCGCTGTCTGGAACAAGGACTATGTAGCTAAGCGCTCCGGCGTCCTCACTTTTGGACCCGACAAGGAAGTCGCCAAAATAAAGTTTCAGACGACTGACAACGACGCATTTGGCAAGAACAAGACCTTCAAGGTCAACCTGTCCTCCCCGGCGGATCAGCCATTTTCGGTAGTGGGCGGACCGACCGCCGTCGTCACCATCGAAAACGACGATCCGATGCCCACTCTGACGATTTCCGGTTCTACTCGCTACGACACTTCAACTATCTACACGTATTTCGACTATGAGTTCCAACTCAGCGAGCCAAGCGAAGAGCCAGTCACCATTGAGTATGAATTGCCGCTTTGGAATCCGGGCGAAAATAAAACGCCCTACGGTGGTTTGCGTATTAATAGAGACGTGAAAACATTCGAAATAGGCGCTAACCAGACGTCAGTGGCGCTGCAAGACATTGAAGCCAGAATTGGTGACGCGGCATATGAATTAGGTCACAGATTATCACTCGAAGTGACTAGCGTAACGAACGCTATATACGGGAAGTTGGGAGAAGACCTCTTCGCGGAAGAACGCGCCGCCGAGACCGCTCCCACCGAGACCGCCACCACCACCACGCCTCTCCCAACGCTGTCTCTTGAACCAACATGGCTCGTATGGGAAGGAGGGGATCGGTACCTCACGTATAATCTGGACAGCCCCAGCAAACATGCCGTGTTATTAAGCATACTCACGTCATTTTACAAACTGGTGTGTGATCCAGGGTGCCGCTTTGAGAAGACCAAATACTACCATTCAGAGGGATTCAGAACCCTCCCGGGTACAACTTCAGGGCAAATACCATGGACAGGATACTACAATCCCCCGTATAACGAAGGAATCTTCGTAGCCGAAATCAAAAAAATAGGAGGAGCTGAGGTTAGCGGCGACGTCAACCCTGGCTTGCCGCATTTCGTTACCGCCTCGCATGAAACAACTATCCCCGAAGGAGAAATATCTCACATAACGCTCAGGCTGGACCAGCCCATCGAAACGCCTGTAACCGTGTCTTACGAATTCGAGGACGACAGCGCAGTTCTGGGCAAGCACTACACAGCCGAACAAAGTGGGACCGTAACTTTCAAGCCGGGCAAGCGGAGCGCGAAGATACCCTATCGGGCCACTCAAAACGAATTCCACAGCGGAGAGACTCAGTTCAGCGTTATCCTGTCGCAGTCGGATAAGAAAGACGCGGTATTCCTGACCGCGGATAACAAACTCACCAACTCCCTTACGGCTTCGATCAAAATAGTGGATGACGATGACGATTCCCCGCTGCCAATAATCAGACAAGCCCACCATCAACAAAAGAGCGGTGTCGCTAAATATACATTCGAGTTGCATAGACCAAGCGACAAAACGATTAAGATTGTAGCTAGATATGGAGTCTTACCTTACGAAGACTCAGACTCGAGAGATTTTGAAGTGCAAGTCACGTTCCAGCCCGGCTCGACGCGCGCTGAGGTGGAAGTGGATATGTCGGGAAATTACAGACGGTATATACACGATTATCCAATGGAAGTATCTCTGGAAAATGCTGTCTTCCAAAGCGGCGACGCTCTAGGTTACATCTACTCTACAAAACCTGGCGAGTTCGTAGATCTTAACAACGTTAATAGTATAAGCACGATACAAAACTACCTGAAGCCTAAGAAACAAGGCGACACCATCAAGGTACTCGACGCCAGCGTGACTGAGGGACAGGTAGCTGAGTTTGAGATAGTTCTGTCCAAGCCGCTGAGCGAAGACCTGACTGTCACCTACATCGCAAGGGAAATCTCGGAAACGCTCGGCGACGACAAAACATCTCTGGCAAGGATGGACGTGGATTTCAAGAGAGAGAGGCGCACGGTCGTCATACCGGCCGGTTCCACATCCACTCTCGCGTACATCTGGACGCTCGAAGACAAACGCCAAGAGTCGGACGAGCGGTTCGTCGTCGAGATCGTCGAGATGTCCAAGAAAGGTCTTACCCCCCTAGACGGCTATATAACCATCGAGGACAACGACTCTCCGCCTTCCATGTACATCTTCTCGACGAATATCATCAAGCAAGACGGCCAGAAATTCGTCGAAGTCAGGCTGCGCTTGACCACCACCAGCCACCAGCCAGTGACCGAGACCCTGGAGGTATTCAGCAACAAGAGCGAGGACGATACCCCGGTAACGACCGTCCCTGTCACCTTCGCCCCCGGCGAAACCAGGCACATACTCAGGTTCGCCGTCGAGGACGACGACGACGAAGAATAGAGCCGTAGCGCGGTCGGGCTGCCTGCCGCAGAAGCCAAAGCGCGACCGGGCGCAGAGCGACTTGCTCTGCGCCCGTTCTGTTCAGTCGTTCAAGCACGCTCATCCTGCCCTCACATTCACCATTCCAAATTGGCTATTCACTGTTTCACCTCCCAAACTTGACCGCCAAAGTCGGAAAGCGTAGATTACAACAATCAAAACACTGGCATTGAATCTCGGAGGGAGTTATGCAGTTCGGCTCATTCATGGAATTTCACACTCGACCGGGACAATCCCAGACAGCGGCGTTTGACGAGGGCATGGAACATATCCGAGAGGCCGAAGCGCTGGGACTGGACGGAGTGTGGCTCGCAGAGTCTCACTTCAATCCGCAAAGGTCCGTCCTGTCCGCCCCGCTCGTAATCGGCTCCGCAATCGCCGGACGCACCAGCAACATAAAGATAGGGACTGCCGTCCACGTAATCCCGCTTGGCAACCCAATCCGCATGGCCGAAGAAGCGGCCACGCTGGACCAACTCAGCCGCGGCCGCTTCGAGTATGGAGTGGGACGCAGCGGATTCCCAGGATCCTACGAAGGGTACGGCATGGCTTATGGCGAAAGCCGCCAGAGATTCTACGAGTACCTGGAGATAATCAAGGCGTCATGGACGTCCGAGCGCTTCAGCTATGAGGGCGAATACTACTCTTACGATGACGTATGCCTCACTCCCAAGCCTTACCAGCAGCCTCATCCCCCGTTCAGGGTGGCCGCCACTACCACGGACACATTCCCCGTGCTTGGCAAGATGGGATACCCCATCTTCGTGGGCGTTCGCGGACTTGGGATGTCTCAGGTCGCCGAGCAGGTGGCGCTATACAAAGAGGCGTGGGAGGAAGCAGGGCACGAAGGTGAAATTGACATTTCACTGAGAGTCCCCGTCTATGTGGGAGAAAACGAGGAAGAGGCGAAATCTCTTCCGGAGAACAGTTTCATGAAGCAGTTCCGCAGGCTTGGAACGCAGCTTGCGGCGTCCGCCACGCGGCCCGGCACAGACCCGCGCGAAGACCGCGTGGAACGGAGCTCGGAGTTGGCCGAGATCACGTGGGACTTCGTGCGAAGTGAAAAGGTGGCGGTCGGAACGCCGGATACGGTGATCGAGCAGCTAACTCGGATGCGCGACACGCTCAGCCTGTCCGGCATCGTCGCGGAGCTAAACGCAGGCGAGGAACTCCCGTCTGACAAGATAGCCTCGTCGCTCAGGCTGCTCTGCAAGGAAGTGATGCCCGCGTTCAGGTAGGCGAAATATGATGGGAGTGAGCCAGTCCTGATACCAAACCGATACGGGCGTTCTCCGTTCACTATTGGTTCAACCACATTGAAATGATGGGTTAACCAAGCGTTGGAGATAAACTCGGCAGTTCAACTACCCGTCATTACAAAAATTTCGTACCACTATTTACTCAACCGGGAAAGGCCGGGATAGAGGTGAGCCGATACTGCTTGCGATTGACATAGGGAACACCAACGTAACCGTCGGCGTGTTCGATGGGGACAATCTGAAGGCTACTTTCCGGTTGTCCACCGACACTCGCAAGATGCCTGACGAGTACGCGCTTTCGGTCAGCCAACTGCTTCCGCTTCGAGGACTTTCGCTGTCCGACATAGACGCGGTCGCGATTTGCAGCGTAGTCCCACCCATTACGCCCAGTTTCACTCAACTGGCGAGAAGTTACTTTGATGTGGAGCCGCTTGAAGTGGGCGCCGGAACCAAGACGGGCATCAGAGTGCGCTACGATTCGCCGCGGGACGTGGGCGCCGACCGCATCGTTGACGCCGCAGCCGCGTTCAGTATGTACGGCGGGCCGGTCATCGTGGTGGATGTGGGAACGGCAACCGTATTCGACGCAGTGTCCGATAGGGGAGATTACCTTGGCGGCGCGATAGCGCCCGGCATATCCATCGCCGCCGACTCGCTGTTCCATACGACAGCCATGCTGCGCCGCGTCAAACTCTCGCCTCCTCCGACCGCTATTGGCAGAAACACCGTCCACGCGCTCCAAGCCGGCCTCGTATTCGGATACGCGGAACTAGTAAAAGGGATGGTAGAACGCTTCAAGAAAGAACTGGGACAACATTCGGCTGTCGTCGCCACCGGCGGCCTGGCAGAGATACTGGCGAAAGAGTCGGGCGTATTCGACGCGATTGACCCCGACTTGACGCTCACAGGACTGCGAATCGTATATGAATTGAATAACGGCGAATAGCGCAGGCGAAATGACATATTCACTCAAAGGCAAGAACATCGCGCTTGGCGTATCCGGCTCTATCGCCTGCTATAAGGCGGTTGACCTCGCCAGCAAGCTGGTACAGTTGAACGCGACGGTTGACGCGCTAATGACGCCCGCCGCTCTGCGCTTCCTGACGCCGCTCACATTCGGCGCGATTACGCACCGCCCGGTCGTTGCTAGTATGTTCGATCCGGAGTCCGAATTGAGCATCAATCACGTCGCGGCGGCTGAACGAGCCGACTTGGTCGCGGTCGTCCCGGCAACGGCCAACATTCTCGCCAAGATAGCGCGCGGCATGGCCGACGACCCAGTGAGCGCAACCATACTCGCTACGCGCGCTCCGGTACTGGTCGCACCCGCGATGGACGCGAATATGTTCGACAACCCGGCAACTCAAGCCAACGTGAAATTGCTGAGAGAGCGCGGCGTGTATGTCGCAGGACCCGCTCAGGGCAGAATGGCGTCCGGTCTAATCGGCGCAGGCAGGCTTCTCGAACCGACAGAGTTGGTGGGGCATATCAGGATTCTTCTCGGGCGACACGGCGACCTGTCCGGACGCAAGATAGTCGTGAGCGCGGGAGGCACGCGGGAGGCGATAGACCCGGTTCGGGTAATCGCCAACCACTCCTCTGGCAAGATGGGCTACGCAATCGCGGAGGCGGCAAGAGACAGGGGAGCAGATGCCGTGCTGGTGTCCGCGCCCACCGCTCTCCCCGATCCGACCGGCGTGAAGATGGCGCGAGTCAGTTCAGCCATCGAAATGGGATACGCGCTCGACAGGGAATGCGACGGCGCGGACGCGGTTATCATGGCAGCGGCGGTCGCAGACTGGAGGGTAGCGGAAGTCTCCAATCAGAAGGTCAAGAAGGGGGAGGACGACAGATGGTCTATCGAACTGGTCAAGAACCCTGACCTCATCGCAGGAATATCTTCCAATAAGATCGTCAAAGTCGGTTTCGCCGCCGAGAGTGAAGACCTGATAGAAAACGCGCGCGCGAAGATAGAGTCCAAGGGGCTGCATATTATAGTGGCCAACGACATCACCGCAACCGACGCAGGCTTCTCTTCAGACGACAACCGAGTCATAATCCTGGGACGAGAAGGCGACATGGAGCGGCTTCCGCTCATGTCCAAATACGACGTAGGAGTCGAGATACTCGACAGGGTAGTCCCGCTGTTTCGAGACTGATAAAACGAATTGCCAGGCATTCGCAACAGATATGGATATTTGATTTGTTACTGATCATCGCGTGCCATGAACTCGAATTGCCCGATTCGACCGCGCTTGTTAAAATCTCGCTACCCAACAAACAGATTCAGAAAGAGGTGAGAAGATGCCCATAGTAAGAGTTGAAATGTGGCCGGGCCGAACCCATCAGCAAAAACAGGAACTCGCCAAGGCGATCACACAGGCAGTCGTCGAAATAGGAAAGGCTCCCGCAGACCAGACATTCGTCATATTCGAGGATGTCGCCAAGGAGAACTGGGCGCAGGCGGGCGCTCTCGCCTCCGACGAATAGCCGCTTGATCACGGAGGCCGATTGATGATAAGTCGAGATAGAATCGTCCAGACATTTTGCGACCTTGCCAGAATAGACAGCCCTTCCGGGGAAGAGGAGGAAGTCGCCCAGCATCTGATAGCGAGACTGGAAGAGATGGGACTGAACGTAGTTCGAGACGACTACGGAAACGTCATCGCCAACGATGGCGGCGAAAACCCGCTCATACTGTCGGCGCATATGGACACTGTGGAGCCTGGGCGCGGCGTTCAGCCATCGGTAGAAGGCGAGCGCATCGTCTCCGACGGAACGACCATCCTGGGGGGAGACTGCAAGGCGGGCGTGGCCGCGATAATGGAAGCGCTAGAGTCCATCTTCGAGGATGATACCCCGCACAGGTCTTTGGAAGTGGCGTTCACGCGCGAAGAAGAGATAGGCCTGGTGGGCGCGCGCAACCTCGACTTCTCACTCCTCAACGGCAAAGAGGCCGTCGTGTTCGACGGCGAAGGACCGCCGAGCCAGATAACATCTTCCAGTCCTGAGTATATAGGGTTCGACATAGAGATTACGGGGCGCGCCGCCCATGCGGGCGCGGAGCCGGAAAAGGGAATCTCGGCCATCAGAATAGCCGCGGAAATCATTACGCGCCTGCCGCAGGGACGCCTCGACGACGAAACGACTTTCAACGTCGGCACGATAGAAGGAGGGACAGTGCGAAACGCGGTTCCAGAGCTTACTACGGTGCGAGGCGAATTCAGGAGCCGCAACATCGAAAGCCTGGACGGCATTCGAATGCAAGTGGATGAAGCGCTCGGCGAGGTTCGCTCCATGTTTCCCGACGCCGACATCCAATGCCACATGCACACCGAGTTCGTCTCCTATAACCTGCCTGAAGACGACCTGGCACTCGCAAGAGTGAAATCCGCTCTGACGTCTCTGGGGCTAACCCCCACGCTGCAACCATCCGGCGGCGGAACGGACGGCAATGTGTTCCGACTCAACGACATCAGCGCGGTGGTGGTCGGCATGGCGGATCACGGCATGCACACGGTCAGGGAGTACGTGACGATACCGGATTTGGTGGACGCGGCCCACCTGTGCGAGACGCTTCTGCGAACGGATCAGTAGAAGATGTCTGTCCGATACTTGGGGCATTGCGCCTTTCTGTTCGAGGAAGCCACAGGCGAAAAACTGCTAATAGATCCTTTCGGCAACGGCGAGACAGAGCGCGAATACTGGTTTCTGAAGACGTTTCCGCCGCTGAAAGTTGATCTCGTCGCGGTTACACACGACCACTTCGACCACAACGCTGTCTCAGCCCTACCGGACGGCTCTCCGACGCTGAAAAGCGCGGGTACGCGCCGGGTAGGCAATATGACCGTCACTGGCGTCAGCGACATACATTCGGGCAGGTCCGGCCTCAACGGAATGGAAAATGTCATATACGTAATCGAACACGAAGGGGTGCGCTATTGCCATATTGGCGACAATCGCCACGATATGCCAGACAGCGCTATTGAGAGCCTGGGGCGAATTGATGTTCTCATGGCGACCGTGGATGACTCTTGCCATCTTCTAACATTCAAGCAGGTTGACCATTTGCTCGAAACTCTGTCGCCCAAAGTCGTCATACCTATGCACTACCGTGTCGAGGGACTCTCGACAGACAACGCCGATCTGGAAGGGCATGGCAAGTGGGCCAGAACGCAATCGCCGCGACGGTCTCTGCGACGGTCTTCCTTCAGGATAGACCGCCGCGGTCTGCCCTATGAGCGAGAAGTATGGACGATTCCGGCTGAACTCGGAGGCTGAGCGAATGGCAGCCGCCGGCTCAATCGGGCCGCCTTGGGGACAAGATTCCAGGAAAGAGCCTTGAAGGTAAAGCTTGCATACGGTAGGACCGGGCTTGAAGTCGAACTTCCCAACGACAGAACCACCGTCGTCGAACCCAGCTATCTGCCCGGTCTGCCCGATCAGGTTGGCGCTATCAAAACTGCCATTCGCGATCCTGTCGGCGGAGTTCCGCCACTCCGCAAGGTGGCCCATCCCGATAGCGTCGTAGCGATATCGGTGTGCGACATCACCAGGCCGATGCCCAGCGCGACCGTCCTGCCCGCGCTCCTGCGCGAACTGTCGCACGTTCCCGACCGGAATATAGTGATTCTGGTTGCCACCGGCACGCACCGCGCCAACACCGGCGAAGAGTTGCGACAGAGGCTTGGAGAGCGAATCGTGGAGCGCTACACCGTAGTGAATCACGACGCATTCGACGACTCGATTCTGGCTCGGTACGGCGAGACAGCAGACGGCATTCCCATATATCTGAATCGCCGCTGGGTGGAGGCGGACTTGAAGGTCACTGTGGGGTTTGTAGAGCCGCACTTCTTCGCAGGATTCTCAGGCGGCCCTAAGATGGTGGCTCCGGGGCTCGCGGGTTTCGACACTATTATGAGACTGCATAACGCCGAGATGATAGGGCATCCTGAAGCTAGGTGGGGCGTGACCGCGGGCAATCCGATTCACGACGCCATACGCGAGATAGCCGAACTAACGGGGGTGGACTTCGCGCTGGATGTAACTATAAATCGCGACCATCAGATCACGAGCGTATATGCGGGCGAACCGTCGGCAGTACACCGAGCCGCCTGTCGCTTCGCCAGAACGGTCTCGATGCAGCCAGTGAAGGGACCTTTCGATGTCGTCTTGACGACGAACAGCGGCTATCCGCTGGATCAGAATCTATACCAGGCGGTCAAGGGTATGTCCGCCGCCGCTCAGATAGTCAAGCGGGGCGGCTCTATAATCGCCGCGGCGGAATGTCTGGACGGGATACCCGAACACGGCCAGTATGGACAGTTGTTGCGGTCGTCTTCCAGGCCAAGCGAGATATTGGAAAAGATACGAGCGCCCGGCCACAACGTTCACGATCAGTGGCAGGCGCAGATTCAGGCGCAGATTCAATTGAAGGCGCGGGTGACGCTGAAATCCACCTACCTTACGGACGAACAAGTGCGCGACGCGCATATAGAGCCAATCGCCGATATAGAATCGGCGGTCGCAAGAGAGATTCGGCGACACGGCTCGGAGAGTCGGCTTTGCGTCATCCCCGAGGGGCCTCAGACTATTCCTTACCTGGCGAACTGAATCTCATTGGGCGCCAGGCGTTTCATCAATGAATAGAGCCCACGCCAGTTGTGTGGGCTCTATGATTTGCGAATTGAATATCGCCAGGGAAGAGTGTATGAGTGGTTGGCTAGGCGATCTCGACGACAGCGCCAGCGCCTTCCAGCTTCTCCTTGAGCGAATCGGCTTCCTCTTTGGAAATCGCTTCTTTGACCATCGTCGGAGCGCTCTCTACCAGGTCCTTGGCTTCCTTGAGGCCGAGGGTGGTGACTTCTCTGACGGCCTTGATGACGTTAATCTTTTTGGGGCCGATCTCCTTGAGGGTTACGTTGAACTCAGACTGTTCTTCTTCCTCGGCAGCGGCGGCCTCGGCGGTTCCAGCCACGCCCTGTACGGTCGCCATCGCTATGGGCGCGGAGGCGCTCACGCCGAACACGTCCTCAAGCTCTTTCACCAGGTCCGCCAGTTCCAATACAGACATTTCCTTGATGCCTTCTACAATTTCATCCTTTGTCAGAGCCATGATATTTCTCCTTCTAATAGTTTGATCCGTCTGAATCAAATCCAGATCCAACCGACTTTTACGCTTCCTACGCTTCCTGTCCCTGAAGATTGTCCACATGGCCCTGAAGCACGCGAGCCAAGCCCGCGATTGGACCATTGAGAACATTGACTAAGCCGGACACGGGTCCGTTCATTCGCATGAGCAACTGCCCTACGAGTTCTTCGTGGCTGGGCATAGTCGCCAATTGATTGACCTGCTCGCCGCTCAGCGCTTTGCCATCCATCTCGCCGCCCATTATGGCGAGAGCGGATCTGTTGGATCGTATGAATCCGGACAGCGCCTTCGCGGGCGCCAGGGGATCGTCATATCCAAAAGCTATGCCAGTCGGCCCGTTTATGACTTCCTTGATAGCGGGTTTTCCAGCGCGGTCCGCCGCAATATAGGCTAACGTGTTCTTGATGATCCTGTACTCTATTCCGGCTTCGCGGAGGGCGCGCCGAAGATGCGTCATCTCAGAGACAGGGAGTCCTGAGTAGTTTGTCGTTATGACGATTGAACTGCGCTCAAACTTATCTCTTAGCAGTTCCACCGCCTCTACTTTCGCTTGAGTAGGCACTCTTTTACCTCATTATTATTCTGGTATTCTTATAACGTATGGATATTCGCTTCGTCGTAAACCATCGCGTACTGAGAATACCATTATTCTCTCAAACAAACGCCCCACGCATAGAGACATGGGGCGTTTTCGCATAATTATCATCAAGACGAAGTCTTGTTTGCGGCCTCGGCAGGCTGTGAATTTAATTCTCCGGTTGAGGTGGAGAAACCCGCTATCTCTGGCGATTCAGGCTATTCTATACGAAGAGCCGACAGTCGGTCAACATCTACGGACACGCTGGGGCCCATCGTCGCGGTCAGATACGCTGAGCGTATGAACTGGCCCTTTACTCCGCTTGGCCTCGAGCGCACGATGTTGTCAACCAACATCGTCATATTCTCCATGAGCATATCGTCTTCAAAGCTGGCCTTGCCAATCGGGACATGAATGAGCCCTGTCCTGTCCAGTCGGAACTCAACGCGGCCCTTCTTGGCGTCGGATATAGCTCGCGGGATATCATCCGGCTGAACCACTGTGCCAGTTCTGGGGTTGGGCATGAGTCCGCGTCTTCCCAGTATGCGTCCCAGCCGTCCTATGCGGCCCATCAGGTCCGGCGTCGCTATGGAGACATCAAATCCCAAAAAGCCGTCCTGTATTTCCTTTATGAGTTCGTCGCTGCCGACGAAATCGGCGCCTGCCTCACGCGCGATGGATTCAGCCTCGCCTTGGCAGAACACCAACACTCTGACCGGCTTGCCGACGCCATTTGGAAGGACGGCCACTCCGCGAACCATCTGGTCCGCGTATCTGGGATCCGCGCCGGTGCGCAGGTGAAGCTCTATGGTTTCATCGAATCTCGCCCGCGCCGTCTTCTTAGTTACCTCAATCGCCTCCGTAGGGGCGTAGGCCGTATCGCTATCTACCAGCGCGGCAGCTTCTCTGTATCGTTTTCCCCTATTAGCCATATAGCTATCCTTACCTACATCTATCGTAGAAAATCTTATCTTACCCGTATGCCCATGCTGCGCGCGGTACCTTCGATAATGCGCATCGCTCCGTCAATATCGGCGGCGTTCAAGTCTTTCAATTTGGCTTCGGCGATGCCTCTGACTTGATCGCGGGACACAGTGGCAACGCGTTCGGCTTTTGGATTTCCGCTGCCCTTCTCGATTCCGGCGACTTTTCTGAGCAGGTCTGACGCGGGCGGACTCTTGACGATGAACGTAAAGGAGCGGTCTTCGAAGACAGTCAGTTCGACCGGCACGATAGACCCCGCCTGTTGAGCCGTTCGTTCGTTATATTCCTTTACGAACCCCATGATATTGACGCCATGCTGACCAAGGGCTGGACCAACGGGCGGCGCGGGGGTCGCCTTGCCGGCTTCAATCTGCAACTTGATGATAGCTCTTACTTTCTTTGCCAATTGTCACTATTCCTAACGCAGTCTCTATATTTATATTCTTACGAAATCGGTAGAGATATACGGCTCTACGTCCTCTCGACTTGAAGGAAATCCAGTTCCACAGGCGTTTCTCGCCCGAAGAAGGACACAAGCACTTTTACTTTTGCGCGTTCGTGAGAGATCTCGTCCACTGTTCCCATGAAGTCCATGAATGGACCGTCTATAATGCGAACGCTCTGGCCTTTCTCTAATCCGACTCTATGAGTGGGAGTATCAGAGTCAATTTGCCTCAGGATGACCTGGACTTCCTGCTCTTCCAGGGGAACAGGCTTGGGTCTGTTATTTTCACTCTCGTCCTCCGCGGATATGAAACCGGTTACGCCGGGCGTATTTCTGACCACGAACCAGCTTTCATCATCCATTGACATTTGGACGAGGATATATCCGGGGAATATGGTGCGGGACACAGTCTTGCGCTGTCCGCCTTTTATCTCGACCTGTTCCTCTGTAGGAACAATTACCTGAAAGATCTTATCCTGCATATCCATGTTGCGGATGCGGTGATCGAGATTATCCTTGACGCGCTTCTCCTGACCTGAATATGCGTGAATAATGTACCAGCGCACGTTGGGATCGCTGTGCGTAACCTGAGTCGTCATAATTCTAGTTCCCCAACACCCTGCCCATGGCCCAGGAGAAACCGAGGTCAACCAGGCCCAAGAAAATGCCCATAGCTACGGCTACGGCCACAACCATGACCGAAAGCCTGAGCGTTTCCTCTCGAGTGGGCCAGGTTACCCTTCTGAGCTCCCCAATAACTTCGCCAATCGCGCGAACGTTGAAGGCGCGCCTGGCGACTCCCGAGCTAATTCTGCGAGTTACGCCCTGATCTCTAGCCACGTCTATCTTACCTCACGATGCATCGTATGCGCGCGACAACGGGGGCAGAACTTCTTGAGCTCAAGTCTCTGTGGGTCATTCCGGCGGTTTTTACTCGAATTGTACGTCCGCTCGCGGCAGTCTGTACATCCCAGAGTAATGAGTATTCTCACTTCTCCCCGGCGGGCCATATCGTATATGCTCCTCGATAAGAATTAAGACAGGCAGGGCAAGCCGCGCATTTCTCCGACTGAGGGAGGCGCCATTGACTGCCCGTCTCCTGGAATTTCGCAATTCAGGCTAAATGCCCTCTCTCCACGCGGCGTGAAGAAGAGGGCATAATTCGCGCGCTATTTCCGTTAATTGAGTACCTTCGTGATTACTCCGGAACCGACAGTTCGTCCGCCTTCGCGGACCGCGAATCTCAGTTGCTCATCAAGAGCGACGGGGGTAATCAGCTTGATATTCATCTCGATATTATCGCCGGGCATCACCATCTGAACGCCATCCGGCAACTTGATCTCGCCGGTCACGTCGGTCGTTCGAATATAGAATTGAGGCTTGTACCCGTCGAAGAACGGCGTATGGCGACCGCCCTCGTCTCTGCTTAGCACATAGACCTGGGCTTCGCATTCCGTATGAGGAGTGATGCTTCCCGGCGCGGCGAGCACTTGACCGCGCTCGACCGCGTCGCGGTCAACGCCTCTGAGCAGCACGCCTACCGCGTCTCCTGGCTCGCCTTCATCCAGAGTCTTATGGAACATCTCCACTCCGGTTACGACTGTGCTGGACGTCTCTTTGAGCCCGACTATTTCGATAGTATCGCCCATCTTGACCATGCCGCGCTCCACGCGGCCAGTCACCACGGTGCCGCGCCCCTTGATGCCGAATACATCTTCGACGGGCATGAGGAAGGGCTGATTGCGCGGTCGCTCGGGGACCGGGATATTCTCGTCAACCGCGTCCATGAGTTCCCAGACGCCGCTTGCCCATTCGCCGTCGCGGGTATCGTCATCGCCTTCGAGGGCGTTGAGGGCACTGACGCGCACTATGGGGATATTGTCGCCGTCGAAGCCGTACTCGGAAAGAAGTTCGCTCATTTCAAGTTCGACGAGTTCCAGGAGTTCCTCGTCGTCCATCGCGTCAACCTTGTTGAGCGCGACGACAATCGCGGGAACTTCCACCTGCCGAGCGAGGAGAACATGCTCTCTGGTCTGAGGCATGGGGCCGTCCGGCGCGCTTACGACCAGAATAGCGCCGTCCATCTGCGCCGCGCCGGTAATCATATTCTTGATATAGTCGGCGTGACCGGGGCAGTCCACATGGGCATAATGACGGGTTTCCGTCTCGTATTCAACGTGCTGAATAGCGATGGTTACGCCGCGCTCTCGCTCCTCGGGGGCGTTATCAATAGAGTCGAATGGACGGAAATCCGCCATACCGGAAGACGCCAGCACCTTGGTTATGGCTGCCGTCAGCGTCGTCTTGCCATGGTCAACGTGACCGATGGTGCCAACATTCACGTGAGGCTTATTCCTCTCGAACCTCTGCTTTGCCATTAATCTTTTCCCTCCGCACCTGGAGCCCACAAGCAGACTCGAACTGCTGACCTCGTTCTTACCAAGAACGCGCTCTACCTCCTGAGCTATGTGGGCCCTGTTCGTTGAATTTGCATACGTTTTTGGATGGTGGACGGGGTAGGATTCGAACCTACGTAGCCCTTCCGGGCGCCAGATTTACAGTCTGGTGGTATTAACCACTCACCCACCCGTCCACGTTATCTAGGATAGTCTAGCACAGCGATGTAGCTCAATCCAAGACTGAATGATTAGCGGAACCGCATCGGTTTGGCGGGAGGATTGGGACACTCCCGTCCCCAGCCTTTCCTCATCAATCGGGAAGGGATTTTTGCAAGCGATTCGCGTTCGCTCGCGGTATGCCGGGGCGGCGCGCCACCGAATTATATTGCGCTAGTTTATATTATGCTGGCGAGCGCGCAGGCGACCTGCAAGTAGCCTGCAAGTGAGGTCTGGCGCCTGCATTTGCCTGTTTACGAAGTTTTTTTGCCGTTGGCGATTCGTTCATAAATTTCAATAAATGATACGCTCTTAAGTTCTTGTCCTGCGAATTATAGCGCAACGAGGCGGACAGTTTGCAGGAGAGCCCCAGGGGGGATTCGAACCCACCAACCTCCCGATTACAAGTCGGGTGCGCTGCCAATTGCGCCACTAGGGCTCGGTCAAGCCGAACTTTCGGTATTCGGAAGACGCCGCGTCAAGCTTTTCAGCTTTTCAACGTCTCTAAGATGATTTTAGGGCAGCTATTCGGCGCGGGTCAACTGAGATTGGAGCTATCCAGAATAGCGTCCGCCGCTTCACATTGAACCGTCATGAAGACTTGTTGGAGCGGCAGGCCGGTTTCTACCGCGATCCGGCGGCAATCTTCGTATTCAGGACTTGCCGACAACGCCTTCCCTTCTACTATCTTCACCTTTACCGAGACCGCTCCGAGCGAAGTCTCTACCAGCCTGATTTCGCGGCCAGCCTCATAGCGCGAAACAGGACGAACCCGAACGCCGAGCGTCGTGGTCTCACGAAATATCATATTCACAGCGGCGCGCTCGATTTCGGCGGGAGCTATGACGCTTATCATCGTCGCCGGCCGGTTCTTCTTCATCTGTATTGGCGTAAACCAGACATCGCGCGCTCCAAGTCCAAATAGCCTCTCCTGCACGTACCCCATCACCTCGCCCGTACAATCATCCAGGTTGGTTTCTATGAGAGTCAGACCGCCTTTAGGGGCGTCTTCCTCGAGTTGGCCAATCCATAGTCCCAGCGCGTTGGGATATTCTTCCGGGTTTCTGGCGCCGAGTCCATACCCTACTGACTGAACGTTCAACTTTGGCTGGCGAAATTCGGCAAGCGTAGTAATGATGCCCGCGCCGGTCGGAGTAACCATTTCGCCTGTCCAAACGGGATTTCCGGGCGCTGGCGCAAGCGGCGCGCGCGCCATGGTGAAGAGCGCGGACGTCGCGGGCGACGGCACGGGAAGAACTCCGTGCGCGCTCCTGAACACGCCCGCTCCCATGGGGAACGGGGACGAAAACACTCTTTCTACGCCGAGCGAGTCCAGACCGACGATGGTTCCTACAACATCAACGAGTGTATCCAGCGTTCCCAACTCATGCAGATGAATATCCCGCGCGCTGGCGCGATGCACTCTCGCTTCGGCCTCCGCCATGCGTTTGAAGACGGCTGTGGACTGTTCCTTCACGCGCTGAGAAAGAGTGGAAGATTCCACAGATTCGATGAAGTCGTCGAAATTCCTCACCCGCTCAGCGTCGGCGTCCAGATTCACGCTCACGAAAGTTCCGGTGAGTCCGGCTCTCTGCGCCTGACGCGCCTCGAGGGACACGCCGCTCACTTTCATGCGCTCGAGCGCGTCAACGACAACGTCCAATTCTAGACCGTTATCTACGAGCGCGCCCAACGCCATGTCGCCGCTCGCGCCGCCTATGCACTGAAAATACGCAGCTTTCAGCTTCACACACCTCCCGCGGGCTCAGGCGAAAGCGCGTCTTGGCGACTCGGTCCGCCTAATCCCAATCTTATCGCTTTTCGGAGCGTGGTCGCGGGGGCCACTTCGATGTCGTCGCGAACGCTCGTTTCGCGGCTTCGGTCGCGCGGGGGCGGGGCTATGCACATATCGAGTCCCATTCTGGCCGCCTCCTGTATGCGCCTGTCCAATTGAGAGACCGACCTGACTTCGCCGCTCAACCCCAACTCTCCGACCGCCGCCAGTTTTTGTCTCAGAGGGGTATCGCGCGCGCTGGAGACGATTGCGAGCGCTATGCCGAGGTCGGCGGCGGGATCCGCGATTCTCATTCCGCCCGCTACGTTGACGATGACATCCTGAGACGCGAGAGATATGCCGGCGCGCCTGGTAAGCACCGCGCAGATGAGCAGCATCCTGTTGTATTCCACGCCCGAAGCCACCCGTCGCGGCGTTGGCAGCAGCGAAGGGTTGGTGAGAGCCTGCACTTCGACGAGGACGGCTCGGCTGCCTTCCACTGAGGGGACGATTACGGACCCGATTGCGTCGCTGGACTGCTGCGCCAGCAAATGAGCCGAGGGGTCCGGCACGTCCTTCATGCCCTCTCCCGTCATCTCGAACACGCCGACTTCGTTGGTAGAGCCGAACCTGTTCTTGATGGATCGCAACAACCTGAAAGAGCTTACGGGGTCGCCCTCTATGTGAAGAACCACGTCAACGACATGTTCCAGCACGCGAGGACCGGCTATATCTCCGCTCTTGGTGACATGTCCGGCCAGTATCACGGACGAACCTGAAAGCTTCGCCCACTGCGTCAATTGTCTCGCGCACTCCCTTATCTGAGACGCGCCGCCCACTTCCGACGACAGTTCTTCATCGAACACGGTCTGGATGGAATCAACCACGACCAGCGCGGGGGAAATGCTGTTCAAGCGCGCCAGTATCTCGCTGAGGCTCGACGCCGGAAGCAAGTAGAGCCTGTCCGCGTCAATTCCGAGCCTGTCGGCCCTAAGTTTTACTTGTTCGGGGGATTCTTCCCCGGTGACGTACAGAGCGTCTCTTCCGCGGGCCACGTCGGAGGCCACATCCAGCAGCAGTGTGGACTTGCCTATTCCGGGATCTCCCGCCACCAGTATCACGGAGCCGGGAACCATTCCGCCGCCCAACACTCGGGTAAGCTCGCCTGACCTAAGCGCGAGCCTTGGCTGATTTTCGACCCGAACATCGCCGAGCCGCATAAGTTCGGCGCTCGACAGACCTGCCCACGTTCGACCGTTTCCGCCAGTCTTGGGGACATTGAACTCCTTCAGGGTATTCCAGTCGCCGCACCTGGAGCAGCGACCTTCCCAGCGGGACGATTCGGAGCCGCAGCTATCGCACATATATACGCTGGATGACTTTCTGGCCAACGTTCACCTGATAAAGACTGAGGTCTGGGGCCATCGTCGCGCGCGGCCCCAGACCTCGATTCTCAACTATCGTTCGTCTTTGCGCTAAGTGGAAGAAACCACGGAGAAAGGAGACTCCGCCTTTATCACGATGGCGTCTTCGTCCACGTCAATTATCGCGGTGTCGGCAGGTCCCAGTTCGCCGGCCAAGATCGCGTCGGACAGCTTGTCTTCCAGGTTATCCTGAATGACTCGGCGCAGCGGCCTGGCTCCGAACACCGGGTCGTAGCCCTTTTCGACCAGCCAGTCCTTGGCGGCGTCTGAAATTTCCAGATTGATTCCCTTTTCCAGCAGGTTGGACGCCACATCCCTCATCTCAATTGGAATGATCTGGTGCATGTGGTCTCGGTTTAGCGGGTGGAATACCACCTGTCCGTCAATCCTATTCAGGAATTCCGGCCTGAAGAAGCGCTTAACCTCATCCAGAACGTTGGTCTTCATCCTCTGGTACGCCTGCTCTTCAGACTGGCCGGATTCCGACCTCGCGGCGAATCCGATGGACCTGTCCTGCCTGATCAGGTCGGAACCAATGTTGGAAGTCATCGCTATTACGGCGTTTCTGAAGTCCACCTTGCGGCCTTTGGAATCTGTGAGGTGGCCGTCATCGAATATCTGGAGCAGGATGTTGAAGACTTCGGGGTGCGCCTTCTCGATCTCATCCAGAAGAATGACGCAGTAGGACTTGCGTCTCACGGTTTCGGTCAACTGTCCGCCGTCATCATAGCCAATATATCCGGGAGGCGCCCCTACCAATCGCGCGACTGAGTGGCGTTCCATGAATTCGGACATATCTATGCGTATCAGCGCCTCTTCCGACCCGAACATGAACTCAGCCAGCTTTCGCACGAGGAGAGTTTTCCCGACGCCCGTGGGTCCCAGGAAAAGGAATATACCCGTAGGGCGGCGCTGATTCTTGAGGCCGGCCCTGGCGCGCCTAACCGCTTTGGAGACCAGGGAGATGGGTTCATCCTGGCCTATGACACCCTCATGGAGGACATTCTCCATGTTGATGAGCCTTTCAGTTTCGGTCGCCGCCAGTCGGGTGACGGGGATCGAAGTCCACATACTCACGACTTCAGCGATGTCGTCGTGCGTTACGGTGGGGCTTTCCTCAGCCTGTTCATCCTTCCAATCCTGTTCCAGTTCGGTCAGCTTATCCGCGATGCTCGCCTCTCTGTCTCTCAGCTCGGCGGCATACTCATACTGGCGGCCCGCAATCGCCTCGTCCTTCTCCTTGCGAACGCTCTCCAGCATCCTGGTCACTTCCTGCACCGAAAGCGGAGCGGTGGTGAAATTGATTCTCACTCTGGACGCAGCTTCGTCGATGAGGTCAATCGCCTTGTCGGGGAGGAACCTGTCCGCGATATACCTTGCCGCGAGGGTGGCAGCTTCCTGCACTGCCTCGTCTGTAATCTCAAGCTGGTGATGCTCTTCGTACTTTCCCTTCACGCCGCGCAGTATATCCACCGTCTCTTCGACGCTGGGCTCTTCGACCCTTACCGGCTGGAAGCGTCGTTCGAGGGCGGGATCGCGCTCGACGTATTTGCGGTAGTCGTCAAGCGTGGTCGCTCCGATAGTTTGGAGGTCTCCCCTGGCCAGTGAGGGCTTGAGTATATTCGCGGCGTCAACCGCGCCTTCAGCCGAGCCGGCCCCGATGATGGTATGCACCTCGTCAATGAACAACACGCAGTTGCCCGCCTTGGTTATCTCCTCCACCACCTTCTTCAGTCGCTCTTCGAACTCGCCGCGATACTTAGTGCCGGCGACCAGCGCGCCCATATCCAAAGTTACGAGTCGCTTATTTTGGAGCGTTCCGGGGACATCATTTCCCGCGATGCGCTGAGCCAGGCCTTCCACGATTGCGGTCTTGCCGACGCCCGGCTCGCCTACGAGCACGGGATTATTCTTGGTGCGCCGGCTGAGTATCTGGGTGACGCGCTGAATCTCCCGCTCTCGTCCGACCGTGGGGTCCAGTTTCCCTTCCCTGGCGGCTTTGGTTAGATCAACGCCAAGCTGGTCGAGAGTTGGCGTTCCCGACGTAGAGCGGCCGCGGGAGCCTCTCTGTTCTTGCTGGACATTCTGGCTGAGAATCCTGCTCGTTTCGGCGCGTATCTTATCAAGAGTGACGCCCAAGCTCTCCAGAACGCCTGCGGGAACCCCTTCGCCTTCGCGCATGAGTCCAATCAGGAGGTGTTCGGTGCCGATATAATTGTGCTGGAGTCGCCGAGCCTCATCAACGGCCAGCTCGATGACCTTCTTGGCTCGCGGCGTGAGGCCAATCTCTCCGCCTGTGGTCCGCTCCCCTCTGCCTATGATGAACTCTACGGCGGAGCGCACCTTGTTCAATTCCACGCCCAGATTGGAAAGCACTTTTGCCGCGACCCCGTCCGTTTCGCGGACGAGGCCGAGGAGTATATGCTCCGTGCCAATGTAGGTGTGATTGAACCTCTGAGCTTCTTCTTGCGCCAAGGAAAGGACTCTACGCGCCCTTTCCGAGAATTTCTCAAACCTGCTTGCCATGGGAGGTTCTCCTAGTAGGAAAATCAGGAAATAGGAAAGTTGCCGGTTTTTTTAGAATTAGAAGTAGTTGCCGTCGTCAGCTTGTTTCAGACTCAAGCCCAACCTTCGGCGTTCGGGCTCTATTCTGAGAATCTTCACCCTTACATCATCGCCTTCCCTCACCACTTCCCTGGGGTGGCTGATCATCCTTGCGGAGAGTTCTGATATATGTATCAGTCCCTCTATGGAATCTTCCACGCGCGCGAACGCCCCGAAATTGGTCAACTTCGTTACTTTGGCGTCCACGACATCGCCGATGTTGTGTCTCTCTTGAATCGTATCCCACGGCTGAGGCTGCAGCCTTCTCAGGCTAAGGGCTATCTTCATGTTTTCGGCGTCAACCCTGAGGACATAGACATCCACTTCCTGTCCGACGCTGACGACTTCTTCTGGAGAATTCACCATGCTCCAGGACAATTCAGATATGTGAATCAAGCCGTCGGCGCCGCCGATGTCCACGAATGCGCCGAAACTGCTTATGCCGGTGACTCGTCCCATTCGGACTTCGCCTTCGCTCAGTCCGGCTATCAGATTGGCCTTCAGCGAATCTCGCGACTCTTGAACGGCTTGGCGTTCGGAGAAAATCGCGCGATTTCGGCTTCGGTTGACTTCGAGGACCTTCATCTGAATCTCGCGTCCGATCTCAGCGGACTGAGCTTCTCGAATGCTCTCTTGCTCATCGGGCGTCAGGGAGGCGCCTTCGTCCTGATACAGTCTGAATCGCTCTCTCGGGACCGACACAAGCTGCGACATGGGCACGAAGCCCTGCACGCCTTCCACTTCGACTATGGAGCCGCCGCGGTTGAATCCGGCTATTTTGCCTTCGATGACCACTCCGGACTCCATCGCCTTTTCCAGAGAACGCCAGCCCTGTTCTCCGACCGCGCGGTCCACGGAGAGAATGGCGGGGTTGTCGCCCGACTCTGGTCGCACGACCATCGCGATGATGGAACCGCCCACCAGGCCGGTTATATCCTCTTCGACGGTACGCATTTCGTTTGCGGGCACATGAGCCTCGGACTTTTGCCCTATATTGACAAAAAGTCCGTCGGACGTGTCTGCGCGCATGATGACGCCTTCTACTATGTCGCCCCTGCGAGCGGACTTGATTTCACCCATCTGGTCGAGGAGTTGCCCCATGTCCTCTTCGACGGGAATCTGTTCTCTGCCTTCGTCTGTAATCATTCTTGCCACTTTCCAACATATAGGTCTCGTCTCAATTATATGCGAGCGCGTACCCATCGTAAAGCGCGACCGCGCGTATGATTGAAGACATTGCGAACGAGGTCTGGTTGAGCCTCGCCGCCTGAAGACCTTCCTGTTTATTGAATATAGTGATTAAGTCACAGGTTGATTGTAACACGGAGAGAATGGAGTGAAAAGCACTCGCTCAGCTTTGAAGCCTTCAAATCGTAACTTGGAGGCACAGGAAAATGGCGACGGAGGGGGCGCGAGCGGGAAAGGAGGCGAAAATCGGGCAATAAAAAACCCCTGGCAGTGACTTATTTTCCCACACCCTTGCAAGTGCAGTATCGTCAGCGCTGAGACGTTTCACTTCCGTGTTCGGGATGGGAACGGGTGGGGCCGTCTCGCTTAAACCACCAAGGAATCTAGTTTCAAGTATATCGCCGCTTGAGTTCCCGAGTCAACACAAATTTTTGGGGGGAGAAAGCCCGTATCAATTCAGTCTCCGCTCTGCCTCGCGCAAAAATTCCTTCCGCCTCGACGCTGGTGATTAGCATCCGCCTCTTTCAGTCTTCAGGCTCGAACCCTACCGGTCGCCGGACAGTTAATCTTCTCTGCGGCGCAGCCGCTCCTCCAGATCCCGAATGCGCTCCTCTGCGTCCAGGCGCAATCGCCGCTCAGAGTTCGCTCTGACTTCCGCTTGCCGCCTGAGTCGTCGCTCTTGTTGCCTGAGTCGGCTCTCGGATTCCAGGCTGGGAATGTAGTCTTCGGCTGCCGGATCGTACCAGTCCAGACTACCCTGCCGCCAGCAGATATACAGCCCCAACGCTTCGCTGTAGCCCCTTAGCTCTCCGTCTGAAAGTTCATGCGTTGCGATTGGCCGATACTGTCCGTTCACCAGAAGGTCCCCGGCCAGACGGGTTCCGTGAAACTGACCCGTCTCGTCGAATCGCCAGTACTCACGCACTCCCAGGTCCGCGTAGAAATCCACCTTCTCGCCAATGTCTCTGTGGCCTGTGCGCCGGGAAGCGATTTCCAGCACGAAGTCAGGCGGCTTGCCCTGGTATGATACGACATAGCCGTTGTTGACCTCGTACAAGTCGGGATCGGAGCCGAAAGCCACCAGCAGGTCTGGGTAGCGCATGGGCGCGCCCGGGGCGGATTGGATGAAGCGCTCGCCTGACACGATGGTGGTTTCGAGATAGCCCAGGTGGCTCTCGACGCGAACAACGTTGCCGCTCTTGGCTAGATGCTTGAAGCTGGTCATATCGTCGGGGTGTTTCTCCGGGATGTCGGGCAGGCTGTATGCGCGAGGATCGAGCGTCGCCGCCTGTGTGGAGTGAATGGTAGCCATGAGAGTTCCTCCTTCGTCAGTCGTTTGCCGCTCTCAGCCGATTCTGCGTCTCCGCGCGCGATATGCTGGGATGTCCTATGATAACCAAATATACACTCGCCACTCGCCAACCCTGAACTGTTGCTTTGGAAAACCCTCGGGTCGAGCCAACTCCAGCTCAATTCCATCCCGCGCGCGGCTAACCATCCGGCTGCCCCCACGCCCCTACTTCCTGCCCTGAAGCCGCCTGCTCTGGAACATGTACTGGTTGGCGTATCCGGCGTATCGCCCGAAGCGATTCTGCGCCCATTCCCTCATTCTCGTCCTGGGCATACTCTGGCTCTCCGACTCAGAAAAGTACCATTCCCGCAGCGCCCTGTCTATCCAAACATCAACAGGAAACGCCTCCAGCTTGTCCATAGACATCATCAGGACGCAGTTCCCCACCTTGTCGGCGACTCCCGCAAGCGTCGTAATCTCGACCAGCGCTTCATCGTAGGGTGTCTCCCTGAGCGCGAACAGGTCAATCTCAGAATTGGCGACCCGCTCCGCCGAAGCGGCTATATATTTCGCCCTAAATCCCAGTCCCAGTTCGCGCAGCGCGGTTTCGCCCGCCTCCGCTATGGCGTCCGCGCCGGGAAACGCCTTCCTGTCGGTGTCGGCGGCAGGAATGGGAGGGCCGAACGCGCTCGCTATATCCTCGACGTTTTGGGAAATCCGGGGAATGTTGTTGTTGGCGCTGCAGATGAACGCTACGAGGCACTCCCAAGGATCCTGTCGCAGTATCCGCATTCCCGGGTAGTCATCTATCGCGCTCGCAACCTGACGGTCCCATCTTATATCAGCGTATATGGATTCCAGATCATGGTTGAGGCCCAGATAGTCTTCGAGAATCGGCTTGATGGAAGACTCGGCGTCGGGGGAAGATGCGAACAGGATGCCGTCCTCTGCCTGCCTAATCCTGACCAGATTCCCAAATATGACTCCCTCGTAGTGGTCTCCCCGTTCGCCATCGGATATCTTGCGCCACCTGAACGCCTGGCCGCTCTCGAGTGTCTCGACCAGCGCCATGGGGCCGGATGGGTGGATTGCAGTCCAACTATCAGCCATCTGAATACTCCAGCCATTTCTTGACAGTCTCGCCTATTTCGCCGCCTCTACCTTTGAACAGGCGCATCTTGGGGAGCGAATCTATGAATTCACGGCCATATCGTCTTCCCGTTATGCGGGAATCCAGAACTATTGCCACTCCCCTGTCTCGGCTCGTTCTAATCAGGCGACCGAAGCCTTGCCTGAATCTTATTGCGGCCTGCGGAACGGCGTAGTCGTTGAAGGAATTGCCGTACTGTTCTCCGCGCGCCTGAAACACCGGGTCGGACGGCACCGAGAAGGGAAGCCGCGCCACTATCAACACTGTCAGAGCGTCGCCGGCGAAGTCAACGCCTTCCCAGAAACTGGACGTGCCCAGAAGCACTGAGCGCGAATCTTCGGTGAATCGTTCGGCAATTCGCATGGGCGAGCCGTCCGCGCCCTGCGCGAGCGTTTGAATTCCGATTCGCTTAAGAGGCGCGCGAATCGCTTCGGCGGTGGCTCTGAGGGCGGAGTAGGACGTGAACAGAGCCATAGTCCTGCCCTCCGCGGCCATCGCGGCTTCTATCACTATGTCTTCGAGCCTGGGCTGAAACGTCGAATCGTTGGGTTGGGGCATATCGCGCGGCACATATAGAAGAGCGGACTGGTAGAAATCGAAAGGCGATCCCAGAGAGACGCGCCGCGAGTTCGAGAAGCCGAGTCTTTGGGAAATGTGATCGAAACTTCCCGAAACGCTGAGAGTCGCGCTGGTCATTATGACGGTTTCCTTCTTCGAGTAGAGCGCCTCTTCCAACAGTTCCCCCACGTATATTGGCGCGGAGTTCAAAGTGACGTCAGAAGAGCGCGGCTCTTCTCTTGCCCAGTAAACCCCATCTTCTCGCGGGTTGGCGATGCACTCGCCCATCTGGGAACTGAGTTCGTCGAGCGCCATGCCGTTCGACACCAGGTCAGAGACCAGCGATTCGTAATCAGGCTCGTCTGCGGCGTCTATGCCTTCCATTGCGGTTACAAGGTTGGAAAGCGAGCGCGACAGATCGCCTAGCAGAATCTTGACGTTCTCCCACGCGGTCTCGACCGCCTTCCAGCCTGGCGCCGCCCTTTCGCTGTCGGTCAATCGCCTATCTGTTGGAAAGCCGCCGGCAGACCGCGTTTTGCGCCCAAACAACTGGCTTGAAATCGTCCGAAACAGCGTCGCGGTCTCCTCTCGCAGTCTCTGAGAAGTCGCGATGGACTGCGAGACGACTTGGTTCGCAGACTCTTTTCTGGATTGGGCCACCGCGTTTCTCTGAACCGTCTGCGCGGACTGCGAGAACAGTCCGCGCTCGCCCATAAGCTCGGAGAGTATGTCGTCTATGCCGCTGGGTCCAATGGAAAATCCCAATTGCCGTGTAGCCTGGTCTTCCAGATGATGCGCCTCATCCAGAATGAGAACGTCATAGTCTGGTATCGCGTTTCCGCCCGCGGCCAGATCGGACAGCAGAAGCGCGTGGTTGACGACTATGATGTGCGAACTCGCCGCCTTGTCCCTCGCCGACTTGAGAAAACACGGGCCGGACAGCGACGGACACTGATGAGCGCGCTCAGCGGACAGCCTGCTCCATGCTGCGGCGGCGTGCCTCGGACCCAGGTTCAGTTCCGATCTATCTCCGGTATCTGTCTCTGGCATCCAAAGCATGACTTTGGCCAAGAGCCTGGCCAGGTTTGGTTCCAAGTTGCCGGACGAGACCGCCTGCCTCCAGCGTTTATAACAGAGATAGTTCGCCCTGCCCTTGAGTTGGGTAAAGCGCATCTTGTCCGCCATTTCGGGGTCAACCGCCCTAAGCGCTTCCTTAACCAGCGGAATGTCTTTCCGTATTAGCTGCTCCTGCAGATTGATGGTGTTGGTCGAGATTACGACGCGCTTGTCGTTGGAAACGGCGTAAAGAGCGGCGGGCAGCAGGTACGCGAGCGATTTTCCGACGCCTGTTCCGGCCTCTACCATGAGTCTGTCGCCTGAGTTAATTGCCTCGGCTACGGCAGTCCCCATCTCTATCTGCTGAGGGCGTTCCTCGAAATCCGGGACGCTGTCCGCGAACCCGCTGCCGTGGGACAGAGCCTCGGCGACCGCGCTCGGATCAACAGGAACTGAGCTTGCGGATGTCCTTAGAGGGGGCGGCTGAGACAGCCTTTCGACCAGGGCGCTTTCGCTTATGCCGGACGCCGACGAGAAACGAGAGCGCATCGAATAGGCAGAGGCGAATTCCCGCGCCGAATCCAGCAAGGAGGCTATCTGCCATCCGGAACGGTCCGAAAGCTGCCTGAACTGCGCCAGCAAAGCGGGGTCCATGTCTGCCAGATCGGATATGAGAGCCAGAAACAGGTCTCTGACCGCGCGCGCGTCGTGCAAGGCGCGGTGAGCGCCGCCTGGGAAGTCCGACTCCTCATCTCTCGTCAACTGCTCCAATGCGTATGACTTGGCGTATGGGCGCGTAAGCTGAGCCAATTCCATGGTGTCGCACACAGGGTTGGAAAGGGATACTCCGCTCTCCCGCAGAAACCCCAGGTCGAAGGCGGCGTTATGCGCGATTAGCGTGGCGCCGGATACAAAATCGGAGAATGCGCGGCCGATCTCGGATACGGTCGGCGCGTACATCACATTCGCCTGAGTGATGCCTGTCAAGTCGGTGATGAATCTTGGAATCTGCCGATTGGGATTGACGAATGTCTGAAATTCGTCAAGAGTCTCTTTGGAAGTAAATCTGACGGCGCCTATCTCGATTATTTCGTCCGACTTCTCGGAAAGTCCCGTCGTCTCTATGTCCAGAGCCACCCACTCATGCAGTCCAGCGAACGCAGCGTTTGTCATAAAAGTAGTACTCGCTCAAATGTGTTGGATAATGATACATCAATAGGCGAGGTCATTCACAAGCGCAAGCGAGGCGATTAAAGGCAAAAACAACGAAAACGAGGCTATGAAGCGAAGTGTGGCAGCATCCATCCAAAAGTGGCGATGGAAAAGAGGGCTATGCACGCGACGCCCGTCCATAAGCGCCCCGCCAGAATAATCATTGGAAGCGCCAAGAGAATTGTAGCGACCGAAACCCCGACGGTATATACAAGATTGGGGCTCCCCAAGCCCGCGCCGGGAACGGCGTTCTGAGAAGCGAGGAAGACAAGCGCCAACGTCGTTCCTATGATGGCCCAAACCGGATATGAAAGTATCACCATGGACATTACGAATACGCCGGGCGGAAATCTGGCGAGCATTACCGCAAAGGCGGGCGGCGGGTCCTTTAGAGCGAAGAACATGGTAACGCAGCCGACGGTAATGAAGATGTGCGCCATGAACATGCCGGATGCCAGGCCGGCTATTATAAGCGCCATCAGCCGGCGTCCGCGTTTCGCCAAGCCCGGGTGACGAAAGAATCCCAACCCTTGATCTTTTCCATCACTAGATGGACGGTAGTGGCGATTTCCTTGCGCTCGACGGCGGCGTATATCGCGGGGCCGCTTCCCGCAACATGAATTTCCCTGGCTCCCGCGGCGCGCATATCCTTCCAGCACCTGTCCATCTCGGGAACGACTTTTCCGGCCACGTTGTCGAATGCGTTGAAGAGAAGTTGGGGCGGGACGTCTCCGCCGTGGTGAAGAATGCGGGCCTCCAACTTGAGCGTGAGCGCGCCCCGCGTGAAGTCGTCCGGAGTAAGAGAGCGGTACATTCGGGCGGTCTTGTCAGGCAAAGCGACGCGAGGAACGGCAATGACGAACCAGGGAAGCGCGGGCGTAGGCAGATGCCTGATACGCTCGCCCCTGCCTAGCGCTGTCGCAGTTCCCCCTTCTATGAAGAACGGCGCATCCGAGCCGAGTTTGGCGCCAAGTTGTCTGAGGTCGTCATTGGACAATCCGACTCCCCACAGTTCATCGAGGGCGACAAGCGTCGCGGCGGCGTCCGCGCTGCCCCCTCCCAATCCAGCCGCGACAGGTATGCGCTTCTCGATATGTATCCGCGCGCCCTTCTTCACACCTGTTTCCGTCCTAAGAAGTTGGGCGGCGCGCAGCGCCAGATTATCCGAAACGTTCAGTTCAGGGAGCGAGCAGGTCAAGAGCAGCGAGTCCGAATCCTCTACGGTCACAGTATCCGCAAGCTCCATTGTCTGCATTATAGACGCGACTTCATGGTATCCGTCGCCGCGCTTGCCCAGAATTTCCAGCGTCAGATTCAATTTGGCGTGGGCGTCTGCGACAATCATTACGACTCCTTATACAGGTGGGCGCTACACATAGCTCGATTCGGGTTCGGATGACGCGAATTGCGACAGCCATTACGACTCCTTACACAGATGGACGCCGCCCCACGCGCGGTAGAGTTCGGCCCATTCAGGGAGGCTGAGCGTCGCCGGTCTGCGGCGGCTGTCAATGCCGGCCAAATCCAGAGCGCGTCGCGCTGAACCGGAACTGGCGCCAAGTCCAAGCGAGAGGCTATTGCGAATCTGCTTGCGAGGAGCGCGAAATCCGGCGGCGACGAACTCTATGAACGAGTCGGGGGAATCAACGGCGACGGCTGGACGGTCGTAAGGGTCAATCCGAATAACTGCGGACCTTACTTTGGGCATGGGCTTGAACGCCTTTGGGGGCGCCGAAAAGAGTACGCTCGATTCGCCGTGCAACTGAACCATGACGGAGAGAAGGCTCATCTCACCCGGCCTGGCGACGATGCTGGCCGCAACCTCTTTCTGAACCATGACGACCATGGATTCCGGGCGCGGCTCGGCTGTTATGAACTTTCTGATGATCGGCGTCGCGGCGTAGTACGGCAGGTTGGCGACCACTTTGTATGGTCGCTCGAAGTAATCGGCGGGATTGAAGTCGAGAGCGTCCAAGTTCACGATCTCGAAGTTCTGGCGTTCGGCGAACCTGCAAGCGAGTGAACTGGACAGGTCGGCGTCGAGCTCGACCGCCACAAGCCTTGGCGCGCGTTGAACCAGGATTCTGGTAAGCGCGCCTTTGCCGGGTCCAATTTCCAGCACTTCGTCAGAGTCGGCAATCCGGGCGGCGGAGACTATTCGCTTCGCTATGCGGTAGTCAACGAGGAAGTTCTGCCCAAGCCTGCTCCGCCCGCCCGGGGCAGAGCGTCTGGCGGTTCTCGCAGCCAATGACGCGGGCAAATCTCCGCGGCGTTCCAAATAAAGAGGGTCGTGCACCATCCCGTCGTTCCCTTCCAAACAACATGTATGGCGACCTCGACTCAGGCCAGGTGGTCCCACGTCACCCGAAGGCGTCCGCTTACCGCTGCTTTCTTCCGAACCTGACGGGGTTCACGGCTCTTCGCCGCGCGGGGCCCAGCCATCAACATCGAGAACCGCCCTACAGAGGTTGCCGGAGCAGGACCTCGGGGAGGAATTCAGCCTCGCTATAGCGGATTTCGAGTGTAGGGCGCCGCTAACTCCCCGCCTAGCACGACCTGAATCATGGTAGGCGAATACCGTCGGGCATGTCAATTGCGGGTCAGAGGGCAGAATCAGGCGGGCTCGAACACTGGAAGAGCGATGTTGCCCTCCCCTTGGTCTATCCACGCGAGCTTGACCCTCATTCCGCACTGTATGTCCTCAATGGGATTCTCGACTCCCATCACGTTGGTCATCATTCTGAACCCTTCGTCCAGATCAACGTATGCCAGCGCGTAGGGGCCCAGATCCTTGAAAGCGGGGTGTCTGTTCTGCATCACGACGCTGAACGTATAGACAACGCCCTGTCCCCTCGAAACATTCCATGTTATGTCGGGTGAAAGACATCCCGTACAGTGAGCGCGGGGGTAGAATATCACCTCGTCGCAGTCGTCGCAGGTCTGATATGTCAGTTCGCGTCGCTTGGTCGCTTCCCAGAATGGCTCGGTATCCGGCTCAGGAAAGCGAGGCTGTGGCCTCAGAACTTGTTCAGTCATAATTACCACCTTCTCCATTGGCAACTATTAGTGGTCGTTTCTCGAGAAATATTCTAGTTCGCCGCCAATATCGTAACGCCTGTCGCATGTCTGGAACCGAGTTGGCCGCCGTTTCCGACAGCGACCGCAAGCTTTGCGCCGTCCACCTGCGAAGTGGACTCGCCCCTGAGTTGCCGCGCGGCCTCGATGAGCAAATATATGCCGCGTTCGCCCGGATGGTTAGATGACAGTCCGCCGCCGTCCGTGTTCATGGCAGGCTTGCGCGGGTCGTCAAAGACCAAGTGGCCCTGCGCGACATATTCACCGCCCTCCCCCTTCGGGCAGAAGCCCAAGTCCTCGATCATGCACATGACGGTAATCGAGAACGAGTCATAAGCCATCAGGACGTCAATCTCGTCCGGCGCGACGCCCGCGTCTGCGAACGCGCGCGGTCCGGACTGCGCGCCCGCGCTTACTGTAATATCGCCGCCGTTTTCCCTGTATTTAGTGGCTTCGCCGCCACCGATTATCCAAACAGGATCCTTGGCGCAGTTCGCCGCGACCTCCTTGGACGCAATTACCACCGCCCCGCCTCCATCTGAAATCATGCAGCACTCCAACAGTCGGAGCGGCCAGGCAATCATGCGCGAGTCAACCACGTCGTCCACTGTAAGTTCTCGCACGCCGACAAACTCCAGGTCGGTCATGGCCTTTACAGCCTCCGGATTTCTCATCGCGTGCTTTCTGGTGGCTACCGATATATGCGCGAACTGCTCATTCGTTGTGCCGTACTGGTGCATGTGTCGGTTCTTGACCATCGCGTAGTTGGCTATGAGCGTCTGTCCCCAGGAGGCCTCCATATTGGACTGTGGATTGGCGATTCCCGCGCCTACCGCTCCGCCGGTGCCTATCGCGCGGCGATCTGAGTGAGCGGTCGAGCCGTAAGTCAGCAGCGCCACGTCGCACTTGCCGGCGGCGATCATCGTCGCGGCGTGGTTGGCGTGAAACTCATAAGAAGTTCCTCCAACCGCCGTGTTGTCTATTAGCTTGGGCTTGACGCCGAAGTATTCGGAAATCCCAAGCCCTCCGATACTCTGATGACTGCCGGTGTCATAGACGGCGTCCACGTCGCTCCAATTAAGTCCCGCGTCTTCCAATGCGCGCGCGGCGGAAGCGGCTTTTATCTGTAGCGCGCTCACTCCCGGTCCAACGACTCTCAACGGATATTCGTGGATGCCGACTATGGCGGCCTCTCTTGTCTGGGGCATGAATTGACGCTCCTTTCACGATGCGGCGCCTCGACGCGCAAGTTCAATTTCGCGCCAAAGTGTAGCGCAAGGCCACTTCACCGTCAACGAACTTTCTCGCCCCTTCTCGCGAATCTATTTTCTGCCGAAGAAAAAGAGCGTATCTTACGTTTGAGCGGAAAATGACAGCCGGACGCGTCCAATCCTACGATTTCACATTCATACCCAAACCGTCATTCAGGTGTGTTAATATATAGGGCGAGGCGAGATCAGCGAGATAGCATCACGCGGTTTACCTTTCTATGCTTTAAGGCTTAGTTGACGCGCTTTGAGCCAATTTCAGGGTATATAGCCGCGCAAAATGTAAAAAACTTACAAATATGGTATGTTTAAGTCATTGTCATATTATTTTGGCCAAATGATAATATCCATAGTTGATGAGCTCAAACAGTTGTAGCAACGCTGAGCCGATTAATCGAGATCAGGTGGAGCTGAGCGCGGAGGGGCTGTGAGCGTAAATAAAATGCTAGAATTGATGAACGACGCCCCCTATGGCGTCTATGCTGTGGATATGGAGCAGAAGATAGTCTTCTGGAACCGTAGCGCCGAGCGAATCCTTGGTTATAAGAGCCAGGATGTCATCGGACGTCATTGCTATGATGTCTGCGCGAGCGTTTCCGAAGATGGGCTTGATCTGATCTGCGTGGAGGGCTGTCCGTCCATTCGCATGGCCAGAGAAGGCATAACCCCTCCCGTTATGCATGTACGCATGCTTGACTCATCCGGAGTGCGGGTACCTGTTACCATTACGCCGCTGATAGTCAGCCGAGAAGATGAGGAAGAACAGAGTTTGCTTGTCCACCTGTTCCATGAAGAGGCAACAGGTTCTCGCCGGAGAACGGTCGGAGGGCGTGGGCGTGGGCGCCCTGTGCAGGAAACGGAAAAGGATGATGATGATAAGGATCCCTCAGAAATATCTCGAGACGATTACAAGCCCCTTTCGCATCGGGAGCTCCAGGTGCTCCGACTGCTCGCAATGGCGCTCGAAGCCCAGGAGATCGCCGAGCGACTCGAGCTTAGTTCCCACACCATCCTCAATCACATTCGCAACGCTCGCGTAAAGTTGAAAGCCAAGAACCGGCTCGAAGCGGTAATCGCAGCCCAGAGGCTGGGGCTCCTATAACGCGGCGCGAGGCGTCTTCGTCCGCCATGAATCAAGAGCGAGTCTGAACGAACGCGAGAATCGCGCGCTTGCGGCGGCGCGAGCCTATGACCGCCTACAGGATTCAGTCAGCCTCCCCGCGCTTTTCTCCACAGACGCTTGATCCAGTTTCCCCTGTCAGATTTGGATGGAAGGAGTCTGGACAGTGGATTGCTTCTCTCAGGCTGGCTTCTTTCCTCGACGCACTTCACGCAGGTGCACGCCGGCGGATGATCGTAATACCAGTTTGACCTGCCCACAGTTCGTCCTCACTTCTTTGCTACATGAAAGCCTCGCCAATTCGACCAAGGCCCAGCTTTACACTCGATGGCTGACGCTAAATATAGGATACAGGAAGTTGGCGCCGCCAAGGCATGGACATGAATAAGAGTCAACCCGCTTGGTATGCATAGCCGTTGCATTGCCGGCGCTCTTGCCTCCAAGTCGCGGACCGCCGAACGCCGGTTGTCGGATCCGAGGAGCGCGAGTCCAGAGGCCAAAGGATGGGGGCGCGGAAATAATCGAATGTCCCTACTTCACATCTTGCGTTGGTAGTCTTCAATAGCGTTTTCTTGTAATATCTATTCCAAGCGCTTGAAACTCAGGAAATATACGGAGCCAGAACTATGCCCCAGCGGCCCAAGACAAAGATCGTCTGCACGCTTGGCCCCGCCACGAAATCCTACGAAATGATACGACAGTTGATTCTGAACGGAATGGCTGTCGCGCGGCTCAACCTTTCACACGGCACATCCGCTGAACACCAGGAACTATTTCGCGCGGTCCGCGAAGCGTCCGCAGATCTGGATCTGCCAGTCGGAATCATGGTGGACATTCCAGGTCCCAAGTACAGGACCGGACCGCAATCGCCGGGTGATTTCGATCTGCAACCCAACGATATGGTCACCCTTACAAGCCGAGATATAACAGGAAACCCCTCCATGCTCGGGGTGTATCCATCGGGAATACATAACGACGCGGTCGTTGGCGCGCGCGTACTGGTGGACGACGGAGCCATTACACTGGAAGTCCTCTCCATTTCAGGCCAGGAAGTAGGATGCAAAGTCGTGGACGGCGGCAGAATTACCGAAGGACGGGGAGTAACGACTCCTGGAAGAGCCCCAACCCTGCCTTTGCTCGACTATCGCGCCATGCACGGCCTCAGTTTTGCGGCGACCGCCGGGGCAGATTTCGTGGCTCTTTCGAATATCACCAAGTCCGAAGATGTCTATACCGCGCGCCAACTGCTCCACATGAGGGGCAGCGCGCCATTTATCATCTCCAAGATAGAAACAGCCGAGGCCATCAACGCATTCGACAGTATCCTGGAAGCCAGCGACGGCGTCATGGTGGCAAGAGGAGACATGGGCGTAGAGATAAAGATGGAATCCGTTCCAGCGGAGCAAAAGCGCATCATCTCCAAATGCAATGTCGCGGGCAAGCCGGTGATCACCGCCACCCAGATGCTCGAGTCCATGGTCACTTCCTCTCAACCGACAAGAGCGGAAGTCACCGACGTAGCGAACGCCGTTTACGACGGCACCGACGCGATCATGCTGTCAGGCGAAACCTCCATCGGCCAGTATCCGGACCGGGCGGTGGACGTGATGCGAAAGGTGGCTCTCGAAACCGAGGCGCATCTCGACTATGACAGGATACTGGTGGAGAAAGGTCTTTCTTCAGAGCAGCAAACCGACGACGCTATCAGCTACGCCGCCGCCAATATAGCGAACCAGATGGGAACTGGCGCGATAGTGGCGTTCACCGAGTCGGGCAGCACGGCCAGGCGAGTGTCCAGATACAGACCTCGTCCGCCGATTCTCGCCCTGACGCCGCACGAGTCCGTCCAGCGCGAACTGACTCTGAGCTGGGGAGTGAATTCGGTGATTAGCTCCACTTTGACTAATATTGAAAATTTGTTCGATGAAGCTGAGACTCAGGCTGTCTCGCATATATCTCTCGTCAATGGGGACAAGTTGGTGCTCACAGCCGGCATTCCGTTCGGAGTTCCGGGCAGCACGAACTTCCTCTACGTCATGGACGTATCCAAACAGGACGAAAGCGCGTCTGGCTGAGCGAGCCAGACGCAAAGCCGGGCTGCCAGACCGCATGACATCCGGCGAGTGCGGCGAAGACAGCCGCGCGGTCTATTATCTATATGTGAAACAGGGAAGCGAGAGGGGCAGATCAGATGCTGAACATATACAACACTCTCACCAAGGAGATAGAGGCGGTTTCCCCTCTTGAACATGGCGTGGTCAGGATGTACACCTGCGGCCCCACCGTTTACCGCGACGCGCATATCGGTAACCTGCGCTCTTATCTTATGGCTGACTGGATTCGTCGCATTCTATCCGCGCAAGGACTTGAAGTCGTACACATAAAGAACATTACAGACGTGGGACATATGCGCCAGGAGATGCTGGAGCGCGGCGAAGACAAGATGATCGCCGCCGCGCTGGAAGAGGGCAAGACGCCCGCCCAGATCGCCCAGTTCTACACCGAACGCTTTCTGGCGGACGAAGCGAAATTGCGCATTCATCCCGCTCACGAGTTTCCGAAGGCAACCGACCACATCGAAGAGATGATAGAAATAGTGGAGCGTCTCGTCGAAGAGGGATACGCCTACGAGGCGGACGGCAATGTCTATTTTTCGGTTTCCCAGTTTCCCGAATATGGCCAGCTCTCAGGCAACATCCATGAGGCGGAACTTCTGGAAGCGGTTCGGGTGGAATCTGACCCCCTAAAGCGCGACCCGCGCGACTTCACCCTCTGGAAAGCGGCGGAGCCGGGGCGCATGGTCAAGTGGCGCAGCCCGTGGGGAGACGGATTCCCGGGCTGGCACATAGAATGTTCCGCCATGTCCATCAAATACCTGGGAGAGAAGTTTGATATTCACACCGGCGGCGTGGACAACATATTCCCGCACCACGAAGGCGAAATAGCTCAGAGCGAAGGGTTCACGGGCAAAGCGGTAGTCCGCTCATGGGTGCACGGACAGCACCTTCTCGCCGACGGCGTAAAGATGGCCAAGTCCGCCGGCAACTCGTTCATCATGTCCGACATAGAAGCGCAAGGCATAGATTCGATGGCGTTCAGGTATCTCTGCATGACCGCGCGCTACAATACGCGGCTCAACTTCACGTTTACCTCCCTGCGGGCGGCGCAGCGCGGATTGCAGCGCCTCAAGAACCGAATATGGCAGTGGACGATGGAAGCGGACGGTGAATCGGCAAACGGAGCGGACGTGGAAGAGTGGACCGGCAGGTTCTTCGATACCGCGAACGCCAATCTGGATATGCCCGGCGCGCTGGCTCTCACATGGGAAATGGCGCGTTCCGAACTGTCTCCCGCCACCAAGCTGGCGCTGGTCGAAGAGTTCGACGCGGTTCTGGGACTCAACCTTCTCGGCGTGGCGGCGGAGTATGAACCCTCGACGGAAGCCCAAAAACTGCTGGAAGAGAGGTCGCGCCTCAGGAAAATGCGAGAGTACCCGCAAGCGGATATTATCAGGGGGAACCTCGAAGAAGCGGGGTACGTCGTCGAAGACGACATAGATTCCTCCCGGATCAGGCCCAAGGCTGAATGGGAGAAATTGACTGAAGACCGGGATATAATATCGTCCTCAGCGGAGGCTCCTTCTCTCATCTATGAACAGGACTCGCGCGATGTCACCGTCGGGATCGTGGCGTGCAACTATATCGAGGACGTAAAGCGCGCGGTCAACAGCGCGTTCGCGTGGTCGGCCGACCGAGACATGGAAGTTGTGATTCTGGACAATGGCTCCACCGACGGAACTTCTGAATGGCTGGACGAATTGGCGTCTGAGAACGCCCGGGCAAGAGTGATTCACGCCGACCACAAGTTGGGCGAGGGAGCCGCGAAGAACATAGTTCTGAAGCAGAGCCTGGGGCGCACAGTAATTCTGCTGGACACCAGCGCCGAGATATGCGCCGACATCTTCGAGCCGATAGAGCGAATGCTTGATCAGGAAGGTGTAGGCGTAGCCGGCCCCTTCGGGCTGCGAACTGATAATCTGCACCACTTCCACGATGGCGAAGGCGAGACGGGTGAGATGGACGCGATGCAGGCGTACTGCTTCGCGTTCAGACGCAGGGACCTCAGAGAAGTCGGACTCATGCGCGAAAGCTTCCGCTTCTATCGCAATCTGGATATTGACTACAGTTTCCACTTCAAAGACAAGGGCAAGAGGATTCTCGCCGACGCTTCTCTGGGCGTCACGCAGCATGAGCACAGGGTGTGGAGCGAACTCGCTGAGGGCGAACGCGACGAAATGAGCTTGAAGAACTACCGCCGCTTCCTCGAAAAGTGGGGGGACAGGGCTGATTTACTTGTAAGCAACCGATTGAGCTAGGTAAAATCAATTCTACTTCACGATAGAGAATGGCCCCTGAATTCAGGGGCTATTCTGTTGTATTCCGGGAGATACATTGGACACTTCCCTACTCTGGATTCAGCTAATCGTAGCCGGCGGAATAATAGTGGTGACAGCTCACTTCATGGCGGGAGCGGCGGATGTAATAGCCGAAAAGACGGGTCTGGGCAGGTCTTTCGTCGGGGTCGTAATGCTGGCCACCGCCACGTCGCTTCCGGAACTGGGACTCGGAGTCAGTTCGATAGTCCTCGTGGGCGAGGCCGACCTCGCAGCCGGCGACGCCTTCGGCAGCAACCTGTTCAACCTACTCATAATCGGGTTCCTCGACCTTTACTGGAGACGCGGCTCGATACTTTCCAGCGTGCCGACTACATCCGCGCTCGTGGGAACGCTGGGGATTGTCGTCATTTCGATAGCTCTCGGCGCGATGCTCATACATAACCTGACGACGAGTATGTCGCACTTGTACCTGAGCCCTGTATCCATAGGGCTGTTCGGCGTCTTCCTGGTTTCCATGTTCGTGATCTATAAAAACCAGGGTCAAGAAAATGAAACGACTCCCGAAGGCGGCGCGAGCGAGAACTACTCGGAAAAAAGCCTGTCATTCGCGTTTGGCACATACTTCATAACCGCCGCAATAGTAGTGGCTTCCGCCATCTGGCTCGCCAACCTCGGAGAAGACGTGGCTATCGCGATGAACTGGGAAGCGAGCTTCGTCGGCACTCAGTTCCTGGCCCTCAGCACCTCGCTGCCGGAACTCGCCGCGTCAATCGCCGCGCTCAGGCTGGGCGCGCCAGAACTCGCCATCACCAATGTGCTGGGCAGCAATCTGTTCAACATGGGGTTCGTTCTGTTCTGGGACGATGTCGCATTCGTCGAAGGAGCGCTCTGGAACGAGATTTCTCACATTCATCAACTCACAGCCATAATAGCGATTCTGATGACAGCCGTTGTGTGCGTCGGTATCATGACGGGAAAGCGTCGAACATCCAAAGGCCCTATCAGCATCGAAGGCGCTACAATGATCGGCATGTACGCGGTCGCAAGCGTTCTGGTGTTCATTTTGGCGTAATCATCCGCTTCAATTGTCGAATCAAGCATGTATCAATTAGGAGAAGAGCCATGTTCTTCGAGCTTCGAGAATATAGGACGCTGCCCGGTCAGCGAGAGAACTGGGTAAGATTCATGGAAGAGGAGATCATCCCGTTCCAGGTATCCAAGGGGATGGTGATACTCGGCAGTTTTGTCGGGGAGGAAGAGGATGACCTCTACATCTGGGTACGGCGCTTCGAGAGCGAGGAGCAGCGCGAAAAGCTGTACGCAGCCGTTTACGAAAGCGATTTCTGGGTAAACGACATCGCTCCCAAGATTCCAGATATGATGGATCGCTCCAGAATCGTTGTCAGGCGAATCGAGGCCACCCCTCATTCGGTAATCCAGTAATCTTTCCACATAGTCGGTGATCTGACGAGGCGCTTGCTCGAATTATTCCGCGTCTCGTCTTCCCTTTACTATGGGGCGCAGCGCACCTCCAGACCTGATATTGACGAACGCCCGCGTTCTGACCATGGACCGGCGACAACCCAGCGCCGAAGTTGTCGCGGTCCGGGATGGGCGTATCGTTTGGACAGGCGCGCACTATGATATAGGCCCGCTGAAGTCATCCGCAGCGAAGGTAATTGACTGTGGGGGCGGAACGCTGCTACCTGGCTTCCATGACGCGCACATGCACCTGCTATCCTACGCCGCGTCCAGACTTGAGGTTGACTGCCGCCCGTCGTCGGTCTCTTCCATCAACGACGTCAAGAGAGTGATACGCGAGCGGGCGTCCCGCACTCCCAATGGCGAGTGGATCAGGGCCTGGGGCTATGACGAGACTTCGCTGCGCGACCAGCGCCACCCGACACGGCGAGACCTGGACGAAGCGACATCCGCCCATCCTGTGCGACTCGACCACAGGTCCGGACACGCATCCGTCCTGAACTCGCTCGCGCTGGAGCGTGTCGGCATATCATCGTCATTCTCAGAACCCGACGGAGCGACTATCGAGAGAGAACTCGACTCCGGCGAACCCAGCGGACTGCTGCTCGAAATGGAAGGCTACCTGGACGGCAAAACATCCACGTCTGCCCCCCATGAAATAAGGGAGAGCGTCGAGGTCGCTTCCCAAAATCTGCTCGCGCTAGGCGTCACTTCCATACAGGACGCTACGCCCCACAATTCCGCGGCGCGATGGGACTTCATGGATAGCCTGCGCGAGCTATCCGCCGCAATGCCCCGAATTACGCTGATGCCCGGCGCGAGCCACGTACCCGACTTCGCAGAGCGCGGCCTCTCTTTCGGGTCAGGCGACCTGTGGCTCAGAGTGGGGCATGCAAAGATATTGAGCGCGCTCTCATCTGGGACGCTGACTCCGAACAAGGCAGATATGAAACGCATTATCCGAAAGTGCGCGGAGGCGGGATTCCCTGTCGCTATTCACGCGGTGGAAGCAGAAGCCGTTCTGAGCGCCGCTGAAGCGGTCTCAGACGTTTCCGCGCATTCGCAGGCGCCTCACCGAATCGAACACGCCTCGGAGTGCCCAAACGACGTTCTGGGCGCCATCGCGCGCTCAGAGGCGACCGTGGCGACTCAGCCCGGCTTTGTCTATCAAAACGGAGACCGCTATCTGCGCGAGGCAGAGCCGCGGATGCAGCCGTACTTGTACCGAATCCGCGCGTTCGCCGACGCCGGAGTGAACGTGGCGTTCGGCTCGGACGCTCCGGTCGGCGACCCAAATACGATGCGCGGAATATATTCAGCGGCGTGTCGCAGAACCGAATCGGGAAATGCGCTGGGGCCGGACGAAAGAATATCTCTCATGGACGCGCTCAGATATTACACCGCCGCCGCCGCGAGAGCGACGGGTTTGCAAGACGCGGTCGGAAAGATAACGCCCAGCATGGCAGCGGACATGGTTCTGTTCGACGAAGATATATCCCGGACGCCGATGGACGACCTCGCCGATTTGCGTCCCGCCATGACGTTTCTGGGCGGCGCGCTTGTCTTCGAGTCCTAGCGCCTCAAGCGCAAGTTCATATCGAGCGACCGCGAGAAGTCACATTCTGCGCCTCAGCACGTAGTCCAGAAGCGCTTCGAGCGAGTCTCGCGAGGGCGACTCCGGCATGGTCATCAGCGCGTCCCTCGCCACGTCGCAGCGCCGCGCCGCTTCCGAGTACGCCTCGGCTATTATCTCCGGCTGCCGTATCATTTCAACGGCGTTTCTCAACAGTTTCTCATCGCCACTGTCCTCGAAGTACGCCTTCACCGCGTTTCCAACGTCGCCTCTTTCCAGCGCGATGAACGTAGGCAGGGTCATTATCCCATTCGCAAGATCGCTGCCTACCGGCTTGCCTATCTCCTGAGCCTCGCCCTCGAAGTCAAGTATATCGTCAACTATCTGAAACGCCATGCCCAGTTCGTATGCGTATTTCTTGAGCGCGGCTATCCGCTCCTCGCTCGCTCCGCTTATGATAGCGGCAGACTCTCCCGACACCGAGAACAAGGACGCGGTCTTGCTGTATATTCGGGCGTAATAGTCTTCGATTTTCTGCTTCGGGTCGTAAACGCTAATCCTTTCGCGCAGTTCGCCGTTGGAAAGGTCCATTATCGTCTCGGAAAATCTTCTTATTATCCCAATATGACCGATGTCGCAGACCAGGGTGGCGGACGACGCGAATATATAGTCCCCCACCAGAACGGCTATGTCTTTGCCGTACATACTCGATATAGTGGTTCTCCCCCGCCTGAAGTCCGACTCGTCAACAGTGTCGTCATGAATCAGGGTGGCTATGTGAAGCAACTCTATGGCGGTTGCCATGATTTCGGATTTCAGTTCATCATGCGGATGGAAGCCGGACGCCAGCAGGGTTATGGCGGGTCGAACCCTCTTGCCGGATGAGCAGTACACGTGGGATAGCAGGTTGGATAGAAAGGGAAAGTCAACGCTGGACATGGCTCGGAGCCGGTTTTCAACTCTGGCCAGGCGTTCCTCTATGGGGGCATAGATATGCCCTATGGCCTCTCTATCCGCGTTAGCTGCCAAGACGCGCGGTCTCTTCCTCGACGAGCGAGTCGTCGAACTTGCGAAAGAGCGGCTTGGGTCGCGGCAGCGGAGCGCCGGGGGCGAGAGCGTCCCGATTCCAGTTCCAGCCCTCGGATTCAGCGCTGCCGTCCAGCCCAAGCATGGAGTGCAGTTTTTCGGAACTGCCGGGCATGAACGGATAGAACGCGGTCTTCAGACAGTTGATGACCGACAAGCTGGTCCAGATTGTTCTCGCGGCGTCCGCCTTGTCTGATTTCACCGCTCGCCACGGAGCCTTGGCATCCAGGTATCGGTTGGTTGACTGGGCGAGCCGCATGGCGGACTGGAGCGCGTTCCTGAAGCGGCAAGCCGCGATGTCGCGCCCCGTGTCGTCCAGAGCCGAACTCGCCTCTTCAAGCAGCGCGAGTGACTCCTGGTCCAGTTCGCCCGGATCCGGAACGCTCCCGTCGAAGTTTCGGACAGCCATGCTCAGGGTTCTATGAACGAGATTTCCGTATGTGGCCACAAGTTCATCGTTATTGCGGCGGACGTATTCCGACCAGGAGAAATCCGAGTCGTTCGTCTCCGGCATAATCGCGGACAGCACATATCTCAGGGGATCCGGGTCGTACCTGTCCAGATAGTCGGGCATCCATATCGCCCAGTTCCTACTAGTGGACAATTTCTGATCTTCAAGGTTTACATATTCGTTGGCGGGCACGTTATAGGGAAGATTCAGTCCGCCGTATCCGAGCAGCATCGCAGGCCATATCACCGTATGGAACGGAATGTTGTCCTTGCCCATGAAGTAGTAGGAGCGGCAGTCTTCCTGCCAAAAGTCCCTCCACTTCTCAGGCTCGCCAACGTTCTTCGCCCACTCCTTGGTGGCGGACAGGTATCCTATCACAGCCTCGAACCAGACGTAGATGCGCTTATCCTCGTAGCCTTCCACCGGTACGGGAACGCCCCATTCGAGGTCGCGCGTAATAGCCCTGTCGCGCAGCCCTCCTTCCAGATAGCCTATCGTAAAGTTCTTGACGTTAGGCCGCAGATGGTCCTGCTTCCTAATCCACTCCAGCAGCCTCTCCTCGAACGCGCTTAGTTTGAGGAAGAAGTGTTCGGTTTCTCTAATCTCAGGCGTCGAACCGCACTCGCGGCATCTCAGGCTAATGAGTTCTTCCGGATCCAGCGTGCGTCCGCAGCTATCGCACTGATCGCCGCGCGCTCCGTCATAGCCGCAGTGCGGACAGATCCCCTCCACATACCTGTCCGGAAGAAAGCGCTTGTCATCCATGCAATAGGGCTGGCTCATCGTATCAGTATAGAGATAGCCCTTTTCCAGGAGTCGCAGGAAGATGTCCTGCGCCACTTCGGCGTGATTCTGCGTGTGAGTAGAAGTGAACAGATCGAAGCTTATGCCGAAACGCTCCCATGTATCCATGAACTCGGCCTGAAACTTGGAGTATATCTCCTCTGGGGATATGCCCTGCTGATCCGCCGCGATAGTGACAGGCGTGCCGTGCGCGTCGCTGCCCGATACCATAGCCACTTCATTGCCCATCATCCTGTGAAAACGCGCGAATATGTCGGCGGGCAGATACGCTCCCGCCGTATGACCGAGATGTATCGAACCGTTAGCGTAAGGCCAGGCGACGGCCACCAAAATGCGTTCGGACATCAGCTCTCACTTATTCGTTCAATCGTTGAATGACCATAGCGCTATGGTAGCACTCCCAATCTATAATTGGAAATAGAGAAGATGGGCTCGGAATACGCTTCATCCAGGCGAATATCTCAAATCAGCTATCGAGGCATGGCATGTATTTCCCAAAGATTTCGCCAGGGTGAACGCTATTCACAATGTTGGGCTAGTGATATAATCCGCCCGACGCGCCTACGCCGTTACTCTAAAAGCATGGAGGGATTATGGTCTCCGGAGACGCCGCCTGGATAATGACTTCCACTATTTTCGCGCTGTTTATGACCCTGCCCGGCATAGCGATGTACTACGGCGGGCTCATGCACTCGAGATCGGTGCTGTCTGTAATGATGCAATGCTTTTCCATAACCGCTATCTCGACTCTGCTATGGCTATACATAGGCTACACATTGGCGTTTGGAGATACAGTCGGCGGAATTATCGGCAGCGTAGATGACGTATTCTTCATTGGCCTTGCCGATGGCGATCCGGTGGGCGGCGTTCCACCCATAGTATGGGCGCTATTCCATCTGACATTCGCCATTCTCACGCCCGCGCTGATAGTCGGAAGCTATACGGAGCGAATAAAGTTTCCGGCCGTCCTGGTGTTCAGCGCGCTCTGGTCAACCCTAGTTTACGCCCCTGTATGCCATTGGGTGTGGGGAGGCGGATGGCTCAGCGAACTAGGAATCATGGACTCCGCCGGCGGCCTGACTATTCACGTAAGCGTTGGCATAGCGGGCCTGGTGGCCGCCATGGTAATCGGCAAGCGATTGGCTTTCCCCAATGAACTTCCTGAGCCGCACAATCCAGGAATGGCGGCGGCGGGCGTAGGAATGCTGTGGATAGGATGGCTGGCGCTGAACGGCGGAATGCAGGTGTTCGCAGGGAGAGACCCCGGACTATCCATAGTGATAACGCACATAGCGGCGGCGGCGTCCGTCATCACATGGATGACGACTCAGTGGATAATGGAACGCAGACCGACGCTTGTGGGGACTGTGGTCGGCGCGGTGGCGGGTCTGGCGATTGCCACGCCTGTGTCCGCGTTCGTAAGCCCTCTGTCCGGACTTGTTCTGGGCGCCGCGGCCGGTCCAATTTGCTATTTCGCCGTCGGTATAGTAAAGAATAGACTCAGGATAGACGATTCCATGGACGTCTTCGCCACTCATGGCGTGGGAGGGATAATCGGTCTCATCCTGGTCGCGGCGTTCGCGCTCGACGGCATGGGAGGGAACGGCTATCTTGAAGGCGACCGCCAGTTCCTGGCGCAGATTGGAATTCAGGCGCTCGGCGTCGCGGCTGTTCTGGTTTGGAGCGGGGTCATCACTTTCGTTCTACTGAAGATAACAGGCTTCCTCGTAAAGGGGTCGCGAGTGGATGAGATGGATGAGATCGTGGGTCTCGACATCGCCACACAAGGTGAAAGAGGCTACGACTTTTGATATTAAGAACTCTATACACAAGACACACACTTTCCCAAGTGTGATAACATTGGTTTCCGCATGGCGCGTCCGTTCTAATACAATCCCCCGGCCGCGCGATAGGTATTTGAGGAGGACCAGATGAATTTAGAAACCCTTAACAAGGGAGACAGCTTGATTTTGCTTACGGAAGGTCGAGTGGATGGCACTAACGCCGTTGATTTCCAGAACGCCTTGGAAAACGCTATCAAAGGGAATGAACAGCCAGTCATCCTCGACTTCGAACAACTCTCGTATATCAGCAGCGCGGGGCTGCGGGCGATTCTGGTAGTCGCAAAAGCGCTTCAGCGACAGAATGTGGACTTTGCGGTATGCTCCCTAATAGACTCGGTAAAGGAAGTTTTCACTATCAGTGGCTTCGATAGGATAATCCCTATCCACGATTCGCAAGAGTCGGCGATAAAATCTCTGAATAACTGATTCACGGGGAGCAATCTGATGAGGGAATCCTATAAGATTCTCGTAGTGGACGATGAACCCGACCTGCAACCACTTATGCTGCAGCGCATGCGACGGCAAATCAGGTCGGGACGCTATAGCTTTGTGTTTGCCCACAACGGCGTAGAGGCGCTCGACGTACTTCGCCAGGACGACGACATAGACATGGTGGTTTCGGATATCAATATGCCTCAGATGGACGGCCTTACCCTTCTGGAGCAGATCCCCAAGGTGGATCCAAATATACGCTCGGTCATCATATCAGCCTACGGGGACATGAAGAACATCCGGACCGCAATGAATAGGGGCGCTTTCGATTTCGTAACTAAACCGTTGGATTTCAACGATCTCCGGATTACGATTGACAGGACGCTGGTGCATCTTACCGAATGGCGAGAGGCTCTGGCGTCTCGCGACCAGCTAGTCGCTCTTCAGAATGAATTGAATGTCGCCAGCAAGATGCAGCAGTCAATTCTGCCCACCGTCTTTCCGAGCGGCGACGACTACATATCCTTCGCGAGCATGGAGCCAGCCCGCAACGTAGGCGGCGACTTCTATGATTTCATGAGCTTGGAGGACGGTCGGGTCGGGCTTGCGATTGCGGATGTCTCGGACAAGGGCGTTCCCGCCGCGCTGTTCATGATGTCCAGCCGCACGCTTCTGAAGGGGGCCGCCATAGGCAATGAACTCCCAGGGGCTACCTTGGAAGAGGTCAACAATCTGCTGTGCGACGACAATGAAGCTTTCATGTTCGTTACCCTGCTGTACGCGGCATACGATCCATCTACAGGCGAACTCTCATACGCCAACGGAGGGCATAATAGCCCAGTGATTGTGCACCCAAGCGGCGAAACCACCGTACTTCCGGTTACCGGCGGAATCGCGCTGGGCGTAATGCCGGAATTCGAGTTCGCTCAAAACAAGATCGAGTTAGAACCGGGAGACACCCTGGTGCTATATACCGATGGCGTGACTGAGGCTATGAACGAGTCTGGAGAAGAGTACGGAATGGATAGATTGCGCGAGATTCTAGCCGCCGCGCCTTCTAAGGACGCAGAACATATCACCAACGAGATATTTCAAAGCATACGTGAATTCGCGGGAGAGGCCCCGCAGTCGGATGATATTACGTGTCTGACGCTTCACCGTCGCGAGGTTGACGCATGAGTACAAAACTCTGCATTAGAGTTGAAAATAAGATTGAAGAGTTGGAGCGAATCACCGCGGCTGTGGATGAGTTGGCGGAGAGCGAGGGGTGGCCCCCCGCGCTCGCTTTTCGCGTCAATCTGGTGTTGGAAGAGTTGGGCATAAATGTCATCAACTACGCGCACGAAGACGGCGCGCATGATTTCGAGATAACTCTGCGCTCCGAACCCGACACCCTTACCATAGAAATTACCGACGACGGAGTGCCTTTCAACCCTCTTGAGGATAATCCAACGCCCGATACGTCGGCTTCTTTAGAGGAGCGGGGCGTGGGCGGGCTCGGACTGCATCTGGTCCGAAGTATGGCAGAAGAGATGAGATACGAGAGAGAGAATTCCAAGAATCATTCCACGTTGGTCATGCGAAAGACTGAATGAAACAAATATATCGCCTGCTAGCGGCTCTGCTGATTGTGGCGGTCATAGGAGGAGCCGCTGTCTTTATAGCCGTCGCCACAAGCGGGCTGTCTTGGCTCAATAGCGCAAGCGATGAAATCCAAACGGATTCGGACAGCGCGCCCAGTGAACTTGCGTCCACCATAGCGCCGAAAACCGATGATGAATCCGCCCCGCCCGGCGAACCAGGCGTATTTGACGACTATATCATCTTTGGACAGTCCGCGGCCTTCAGCGGACCCGCAAGACAACTCGGCATCAATATGCGCCTCGGAATAAAGGCCGCTTTCGACGAGGTGAACCAGAAGGGAGGCGTGAACGGGCGGCGTCTCGAATTGCAGTTCATGGACGACGCCTACGAACCCGAAGCCGCCATCTCTAACACCATGCAACTCATTGAAGAAAGAGTGTTCGCCCTGATCGGGGCCGTCGGCACTCCAACTTCGCGCTCAGCGACCCCCGTCGCCGCCGCCGAAGGCATACCCTATGTCGCTCCATTCACCGGCGCCGCCTTTCTCCGAGACCCCCAATGGGAAAATATCGTCAACCTGAGAGCCTCTTATGGCCAGGAAACTGAGGAAATGGTCGAGCGGCTGACCACAGACCTGGGCATCGAGCGAGTTGCCATAATGTATCAGGACGATTCGTTCGGAAGAGCGGGATACATGGGAGCCACGAATGCGCTCCAAAAGCGGGGCATGGAGCCGGTGTCAGTTGGGTTGTATCCCCGCAATACTCTGGCGGTGAAGACTGGATTGCTCGATCTGAGACGCGGAAGTCCTGAAGCGGTAATAATCATTGGGGCGTATCAGCCAGTCGCCGAATTGATCAAATGGGCGCGATTCACTGGGCTCGATCCAGTGTTCATGACTGTATCATTCGTGGGAAGCAACGCGCTGGCCGAGGAGTTGGGGCCTTCAGGAGAAGGCGTATTCGTAACTCAAGTCGTGCCATTCCCAGACGATACCAGCATGGCCATTGTGCAGTCTTACCATCGCGCGCTTTCAGAATACGCGCCGTTCGCAATCCCCGGCTTCGTTTCTTTCGAAGGCTATCTGGCGGGACGGCTGGCCATTGCCGGGCTCGCGCGATGCGGCAGAGACGTCACGCGGGATTGCTTCCTTGAAAGCGTCTATCACGGCGACGATTTCGACCTCGATGGCTTCCGTCTTTATTTCGGGGCCGACGACAATCAAGGTTCAGACCAAATTTTCCTCACCGTGATAGGCAACGACGGTCAATACCATCCAATAGACACGCTCCTGGAATTGGAACGATGAACCGGATATTCAAGAGAATCCGCGGCGCTCGATTCCGCCTCTCCACCCAGATGTACGCTGGCATAGGAGGCGCTGTCATGATGACGATGGCGGCGAGTCTGGTGGGCTGGTTTTCTTTTGACCGCGTAGGAGACGCGCAAAGCTATGTAAACGATAGCAGTATTCCGGATATGGCCGCCGCGTTTGAAGTAGCCGAATACAGCAGCGCCCTGGTCGCCGCCGCTCCAAGCCTCACCTCCGCCATATCCCGAAAGGACCTGGAAACTACTTACGACAGCATATCGGACGCCAATAAGTCTCTCGAAGTTCAGCTAGATATCCTTGAACAAACCCACACCGAAGACGAACGAGTGGATAATATAAGGGCGCAGTCTCAGACGCTCATTTCCAATATAGAAACGATTCGTTCCCAAAGAACCGAATTGTTCAGACTGGTAAGCGAACGCGAGTCTCTCAGAAATGAACTGGCTGAGTTGAGGAGCCAACTAGGCGATACCGTCGTCCCGGCTATTGACGACCAACTCTTCTACATAGTCACTGGATACAGGGAACTGGGGGAGCCGCCAGCCGAATTCGAGGCGCACTTTTCTGAAGAAGAGTTCAACCGGTATCGCCATCTTTCAGAACTCCAAACAGACGCGAACATAGCCACTGAACTATTGGCGAACGCCTTTACGCTCTCTGAGGCAGTCGCCATAGAACCTCTGCGCGAACGATTCGAGGCCGTTGACAGCCGGATTCAGCGTAATCTCCAAGCCATAGAAGGCACGGACGCCTACCTGAGCGTCGAGCCCGTATTCGCTCGGCTATCAGAGATGGGAATGGGCGAAAAGAACGGATTCGCCTTGCTCGAGAAGGAACTCAGCCTCAATGAAAGCCAGATACAGCTTCTGTCTAAGAACCAGGAAGAGGCGATTGCGCTGGTCGCGGAAGTGGACAGCCTTGTCGTAGAGGCGCGCGCCAGCGCGGACGACGCTACAGTCGCTTCCACCCAGGCGATTTTCACTGGACGAACCCTGCTGCTCGCTATCAGCGCGCTGAGCGTAGCCGGAGCGTTTATGATCGCCTGGCTCTTCGTTGGCCGCTCACTGCTGCGCCGCATTCAGATGCTGTCTGAATGGATGCGGCGCATGGCCGCGGGCGACCTGCAGGCGCAAATCGAAATTGGCGGCAACGACGAAGTAACCGATATGGCCGCCACGCTTGAAATCTTCCGACAACACGCGCTCGAAGTCCAGCGACTTAATCTGGTAGAGATACTGGCCGCAGATCTACAGGAGCGGAACGACGAGCTTCAGAGCGTGCTGGAGGAACTGAGACTGGCGCAGGACCAGATAATAACCAGGCAGAAACTGGCGGAGATGGGAGAGCTTACGGCGGGCGTCGCTCACGAAATACGCAACCCGCTGAACTTCGTAAAGAATTTCGCTGAAGTTTCCGAAGAACTCATAGAAGAAATGAAAGAGGTTCTGGCCGAGGAAGGAATCGAACTATCGGACGAACAGCGCGACCTCATAGAAGACATATCCCAGGACCTGACAGACAATCTCGAACGAATTCGCTCCCATGGCGATAGAGCGAACAGAATTGTGCATGATATGCTGATGCTTGGCCGCGGAGGGGGCGAGGTTCAGTCTGTCAGCATAAACGACTTGCTGAACGAGCACGCGCTTCTCGCCTATCATAGCGCGCGCGCCATGGACCCCGACTTTCAGCTTGATCTCAAAGTGGATCTGGACCCGGACGCGGGGGAGTGGGCGGTGGTGCCAGAAGATATGGGGCGAGTATTCCTCAATATGGTCAGCAACGCATGCTACGCTACCGATGAAAAACGGCGCGGTCTCGCCGAAAACGGAGGCGCCGGACAGTATATGCCTACCCTATGGCTCAAGACGCGCCGCACCGAAGAGTCCATGGAGATTATCGTCCGGGATAACGGAAACGGAATGCCGGAAGACGTTATCGAAAAGATATTCAATCCGTTCTTTACCACAAAACCGGCCAATAAAGGCACGGGGCTTGGGCTCGCTCTATCCAACGATATAGTCCGCGAACACGGCGGGACTATCAGCCCCGCCTCCGTCCCGGGTGAATACACTGAAATGAAGGTCGTCTTGCCCATAGACGGCGTTAAAGAAAAAGCCGAGGAAATCTGATTCCCGGCAGAGGTTGCTATGGACTTCGGCGCGTATAATATGGATTCGAACATCTACGATGAGATGTTCCTCCCCAACGGTTCTCCAAGAGAGAGCGCAAAACCGCTCTACGAAGCGTTGCGCAGAATTTCGTCGCGCAACATCTCCAGCATCCAGGAATGGGTCGCGCGCTCATTCCTGCAAGAAGGCATCTCATTCACGGTTTACGGCGACGAAGAGGCGGAAGAGCGCATAATTCCGGTGGACTGCATACCGCGCGTGATAGACGCCGACACATGGCGAACGCTGGAGGCGGGCTTGACGCAGCGACTCCGCGCCCTGAACTTGTTCATCGAAGATGTTTACAACGGCGCCCGCATCTTGCAAGACGGCGTAATTCCATCCGACATAATCCTGAATTGCCCGCAGTACCGACCAGAAATGGAAGGATACTCAGCGCCGAACGGCGTCTGGGTCTCGATCTGTGGGACCGACATCGTTCGCACCCACGACGGATTCTACGTGTTGGAAGACAATCTCCGCTCCCCATCCGGCGTCTCATACATGATGGCGACTCGCAGCGCGGCGAAAGCCAGTTTCCGCCGACTTTATAGAGCGTCTCGCGTCAGAGAGGTGGACCACTACGGACAGCTACTGTTCACAACCCTCAAGGAGATGGCGCCCGAAGGCAGGTCCGAACCGACTATCGCTCTACTGACGCCGGGCGTTTACAACTCCGCCTACTATGAGCACATGTTTCTGGCGCGCGAAATCGGCGCCGAACTCACAGAGGGAAGAGATCTATTGACGCGAGACGGATACGTCTATATGCGAACCACAGACGGAGTCCGTCGCGTGGACGTAATATATCGCCGCGTGGACGACCTCTTCCTGGACCCGACTGTCTTCCGTCCCGATTCGCTTCTAGGCGTCCCAGGACTGTTGGACGCCTGCAAGAAGGGAAACGTGACCATCGTGAACGCGCCAGGAGTGGGCATCGCAGACGACAAGGGCGTGTACGCTTATGTGCCCGATATGATTCGGTACTATCTTGGAGAAGAAGCCATTCTGTCCAACGTAGAAACCTATCTCTGCCGAAATCCCGAAGACTTGGAGTACACGCTGGACAATCTGGATAGCCTGGTAGTGAAACGTGTGGGCGAATCCGGCGGATACGGCATGCTGGTGGGCCCGCACTCCACGCCGGAGGAGCGAAACGAGTACGCCCAGCAAGTCCGAGCCAACCCGGCCGACTTCATTTCGCAGCCCACTCTTTCGCTGTCGCGCGCGCCGTGCGTGGTTGACGGCCAAATAGAATCGCGCCACGTTGACCTGAGGCCCTATGTTCTGCAAGGAGTTCAATCCCGTCTCGTTCCGGGCGCGTTCTGTCGCGTGGCCCTAAGACGCGGCAGTCTCGTGGTGAATTCCAGCCAGGGCGGCGGCTGCAAAGATACATGGGTGCTGGAAGACTGAACAATGCTTTCTCGCAACGCGCAAGGACTATATTGGATGAGTCGCTATCTTGAGCGAACAGAGTTGCTGTGTCGCCTACTGAGATTGCAGACCGAATCGCTTGCCGACCGCCCTACCCGACACATACATTCAGGCTGGCGACGTCTGTACCGCAGCCTGGACCGCATTCCGCCAGGCGGCGGGTTGGACATAGGGTACAGCGACGACTATATGCTCGCCGACTCATATACACTCGCCGGCGACCTCACTTTTGAGCGGTCGAATCCCGATTCGGTTTGGAATTGCTTCGCGCAGGGCAGAGAAAACGCGCGCCAGATGAGGCATCGGATCAGCTCCGAAATGTGGCAGCGCCTCAATACCGCCTATCTTGGCATACGCGAACTGGATATACAAGACATCTGGCAATCTTCCCCAGAGACGTTCTATACCCAGATGGGCGCGGACATTGACGCCTTTTCCGGCGCCGCAGAAACCACCATGTACAGGGACGAAGGATGGAGTTTCCTGCGAATTGGGCGCTTCGTCGAGCGCTCTCAATTCTCATCCACCCTGCTCATGCAGCAGATAGAAATTGACGCCGAGAATGGCGAATACCAGGAATCCGACTGGCTGGATCTGCTCCGCGCCTCCAACGCGTCCGAAGAGTACAGCCGCAGATACGGCATCGCGGTGCAACAGCGCGACGCGCTCGACTTGCTCGTGACCGACCCGCTTCTGCCCGGCTCTCTCTCGCGTTCATTCAACGTGATAACTCAGGAACTGGACGCCCTCGGAGCAGGGCCAGGCGTGGATTACGGCAGCGCCGCGCGCCGCATGGCGGGCAGGCTGAGAGCGATGGTTCAGTACGAGTGGCCCGACAGCGAAAACCGCGAAGAATTGCTAGAGCGCGCTTTGAACGAGTCGCGCCAACTGCATAGCCTAATCAACGCGGCGTACTTCGAATACCCAATATCGGGCATTGCTTAGCGCCGCGTCTAGCCGGTTGATATGTTCAGATTGCCCTCGGTTCCTGGATTTCCGCTTTCGCAGGAATAATGATTAGACATTTGAGTATGTCATTTTCACATGGTGAGCGGGACGGCCTGCCCAGTCCCTTACCCGTATCGAATTCCAAATTTATTGCTACGGAGAGAGAGCCAATTCGGAGAGTACGCGCTTGGTCGAGACTATGTGCCGATTGAGGCGCATGAGTTTGGGGTCTATGCCAATAGCCAAGCCGATCAATTGCGGCAGATGAAGTATGGGGATATCTATTGGCGCCATGGGGCTGTTGGCCTTCGCCGCCTGCGGCTGATAGCCGTCCAGGTTCAGGTGGCAGAGCGGACACGGCGTTACCATGGCGTCGGCGCCCTTGCCCTTGGCGTCCATAGTGTGATTCGCCACCATCTTCAGCGAATTGGTTTCGTTGATCGTGAGGATGGGAAAGCCGCAGCAGAGGGACTTGCCGGGGAAGTCAACCACCTGCGCTCCGACGGCTTCGATTACCTGTTCGAGCGCGTCTTCCCGCTCCGGATACTCATCGAATTTCAGCGCGGAAGTGGGACGCACGATGTAGCAGCCGTAGAACGGGGCTATTCTCAGGTTGGGCAACTTCCTTACAATCAGAGACTGCAGTTTATCTATGCCGACCTCTTCGACTATCACCCACAAGAGGTGTCTCGGATCGGCTGTGCCATTGTATCTAAGCCCTTCCTCGGCGAGGTCTTCGTTGATGGACTCGCGGTAGGCGTCGTCCTGAAGCCTTTGGTTGGCTTGCGACATTACGCCCTGGCAGGTAGAGCAGATAGTCAGAATAGGCAGCCCTACCCGTTCAGCCATGGCGAACGTTCTGGCGTTCAGGGTATCGCCCAGTCGCAGGTTCTTTTCCTGAAGAACGCCCGCTCCCGTGCAGGAGGCGCCTTGCATTGTCATCAGGTCTAGTTCTATGCCCAGACGCCGGCATATCTCCAGCGTGGAGGCGTATAGTTCAGGGCAGGCGCCGCGTGACACGCAACCCGGATAAAGGGTATATCTCATTGCTTGTTCTCTACCTTATCGAAGATTCTTTGGACGTTTTCCACGCCCGGAATGTTCTTGTGCACCAGTGGAGGCCGCTTTCCCGCGAGCTGGGCTCGTATTCCAAGCGGAATCAACTTGAACATCTCTTTCACGTTAGTTACGCCGTGGCTCTTGAGAACCAGCTTGGTTTCATCCAGCCAGCCGCTGTGTTCGACCGAATCAGCGAATGCGTTGGCATGTCGAGCGCCTGTCGTGTCGGTATATCCGGCTTGCATGGCGCGGTCTCTGAGCGCCATTATCCTGCCCATTGGGTCAACGCCCTTGGGGCAGACTTCCACGCACTGCATGCATCGGGTGCAATCCCAGACGCCGCCATATTCGTTGAGCGAACCAAGCCTGGATTCGTCCGCGTCGTCGCGCGGATCGCGGACGAAGCGATATGACTTCGCAAGCGCCGCCGGCCCGAGGAAATTGTCGTCCACGTCGAGAACCGTGCAGTCGGAAACGCAAGCGCCGCACATTATGCAGGCCATGACGCCGGTAAGATGCTGCATATCTTCGGCGGGGGCTATGTATTCGATTTCGGGCTCGGGGCCTTCGGGCTGGAGCCATGGCTGAACGGCGCGCACCTTGCTCCAGAAAGGAGCGAAGTCCACTATCAGGTCCTTTTGGACTTCGAGATTGCCGGCAGGCTCCACGACTATCGGGCTTCCGTCCTTCGGAATGGCGTGTATGAGAAGAGTGTTGCAGGCCAGGCCCGCCTGACCATTTATTCGCATCGCGCAAGAGCCGCAGATGGCGCTCCTGCAAGAACAGCGAAGGCCGAGCGTGCCATCCATCTCCTCGCGTATGCGAATCAGGCCATCCAGCACCGTATTGGACTCGGTCATCTCGAGTTCATAATCCTGGTAGCGAGGCACAGCCGGATGCGAATCTGGGTCGAATCTCCTGATTCTGAACGTAACTTGCATTGTCAATCCTTCATATTAGAGATGGCGAAGATCAGATGGCGAATCGAATGAAACCTAGTAACTTCTCACCTGCGGCTCCCACTGAGTTATCACGACGGACTGATAGTCTAGCGCGGGGCCGTCTTCTGTCTGCTTCACGAGAATATGCCTTAGCCAGTTCTGGTCGTCGCGTTCCGGGAAATCCTCTCGCGTATGCGCGCCGCGGCTCTCCTTGCGTTCGAGGGCGGATAGCGTAATCGCCTCCGCGCAGTCCAGCATGAAGCCGAGTTCCAGCGTAAAGACGAGGTTCGTGTTCCAAGTCTTGCCCTTGTCAGGAACATAGACCGACTGGTATCTCTCCCTCAGTTGGCGGATGATGTCCAGCGCGGACTCCATTCCAGCCTGATTGCGGTACACCGCAAGGTAGTCGTTCATGGCGGCGCCCATGTCGAACCTGATTTGCCCGAACATATCTTCGCTCTTGGGATTTTCCATCAGGCGCTGGATGCGCGCCTTTTCGCCGTCGGCGGCTGAATCGTCAATATCCTTGTGCGTCTTGGACTTTGCGACCGCGGCGGCGTGTTCGCCGGAACGTCTGCCAAACACCAACGTGTCCAGCAGCGAGTTCGCGCCAAGCCGGTTGCCGCCATGCACGCTGACGCACGCCACCTCACCGGCGGCGTACAGTCCCGGAAGCGGCGTCTGGCCGTCCACGTCGGTCTTTACGCCTCCCATCTGGTAGTGCATACCAGGGCGTATTGGAACCGGCTCTTCCAGCAAATTCACGTTGGCGAAGTCGCGGGCTATGTCCAGTATCTGCGTGAGTCGTTCACGAATCAGCGGCTCTCCGAGATGTCTGAGGTCGAGAAAGACACAGCCGTCAGAGCCGCGCCCTTCATTTATTTCGGTCTGCTCCGCCCTGGAAACGACGTCTCTGGACGCCAGTTCCATCATATTGGGCGCGTATCGCTCCATGAAGCGGTCGCCTTCGGAGTTGAGAAGATGCGCTCCCTCGCCCCGCGCGCCCTCAGTGATGAGCACTCCGCTTCCCTTCAGCGTAGTCGGATGGTACTGAACCATCTCCATGTCCATCAGAGGCGCTCCGACGCGGTACGCCAGTCCCATTCCGTCTCCCGTGCATATAAGGGCGTTGGTGGACGGTTCGAATACGCGGCCAAGTCCGCCTGCCGCCATGATAATCGCCTTAGCGCGAATGACGTGTATGTCGCCCGAGCGTATCTCCATGACTACGGCGCCCGCGCATTCGCCGTCTTCGACGAGAATTTCCAGAACGAACCATTCCTCGTACACGCGCACACCCGCGCGCATTATCTGCTCGTAAAGCACGTGCAGCAGCGCTTGCCCCGTGAAATCGGCGACGAAGAAAGTGCGCGCCTTTCCCTGTCCGCCGAAAGCGCGCGTGCCGAGACGACCTTCTTCATCTCGGCTAAACGTGACCCCGTAATGTTCCATCTGGATGACTTCGGAGCCGGCCTCTCGGCACATGATTTCGATGGCGTCCTGGTCGCCCAGGTAGTCCGAGCCTTTAACAGTGTCGTAGGCATGGTCGCGCCAATCGTCGCCGGCGTGCTCGAGCGCGGCGTTTATGCCGCCTTGGGCGGCGTTGGAGTGGCTTCTAACCGGGTGGACTTTGGATATGACGGCTACATCCGCGCCGTTCTGGCGCGCAGAGAGAGCGGCCCTCATTCCGGCAAGGCCGGCGCCTATGATGAGTACGTCATGGGAATACATTCAAACAAACCTACCTCTTGGACTTGCGAATTCCGTGAATGAAGATAGCACACCCAGCGATATGAGTCTAGCGAAAGATGGTCGCGGGGCAGGGTCTTTCGGTTATTCTACAAGATGACTGCGAACTGACTGACAACATCCTTCAGCAGGCGTCCTTCGACAAGCTCAGGA
>CAZXFX010000004.1:0-67119 GCA_964640295.1 uncultured Dehalococcoidia bacterium
TCTTGCTAAAGCAACACTCCTAGAGTCTAGCTCGCAGAAATGTGGTCGTATTATTCTGGCGACTGTCTAATATATGTCGATCACATATTGGATATGTACGAATTTCTACAATAAGGATATTTGAATATATTATGTCTGGCTCATTTAGCTCGCATCTATGGCGACAGGCAGTACCTATATGGGAGGAAATCGCCTCCCACCCATTCTTGTTCGAATTACAAAATGGATCTCTGGATATAGAAAAATTTCGATTCTATATACTTCAGGATTATCTTTATCTCGGAGCGTTTGGTCGCGCGGCCGCGGCCGCGCTGTCTCAAGCACCAGACACCAATTCTGCCCGACGACTTCTTAGGCGAATAACGACGCCCGTCGAAAGGCCTCTCCACTCCGCCCTCTTCAATGCGCTCGGATTAACGGATGAGGACGCAGAGGCATCCAAGCCTTCGCCTACGAATCTCGCCTACATGAATCATATCGAGGTCTCAATGGACATGGGCGGTCTGCCTTGTGGCGTCGCCGCCCTCCTGCCATGTCCTAGTATCTACCACGAGGTAGGCAAAATCCTTAGAGAACCCGACCACCCTATATATAGTGTATGGCAGTCAACCTACGCCGATGGACTTCTGGAAGCTAGCGTCATCGCATGGTCCGGGTTCGTAGATGAGATCGCCCAGGATTCCGGCCCGCATACTCGCGATATGATGGAAGAAGCCTATATGCTCAGTTCACGTTATGAGTTCATGTTCTGGTCAATGGCGTATAATCTTGAAGATTGGCCTGCATAGTCCAAGCTAACCTCGAAAAGCGTGATTAGATCGAGTTGCGGACCGTGGTCCAATTTGAAATCATACTGTCGTCGAATACGCAATATACGCGAGGAGCTATGTTATGCCGCGCAGATTCACCGGAACCGTAAACGCGCCCGACTTCCCTTCAGGATTGGACTGGCTGAATACCGACAGGCCACTTGCTATGTCTGATTTCAGAGGCAAGGTTCTGGTTCTCGATTTTTGGACTTACTGTTGAATTAACTGCATGCATGTGTTTCCGCAGTTGCGGAAATTGGAAGAGAAGTACGCGGATGAACTCGTTGTAGTCGGCGTACACTCCGCAAAGTTCAACGCCGAGAAGGCGACGGATGGCGTTCGACGCGCGATTCTGCGCTATGAGATAGAACACCCTGTAATAAATGACGCCGATTTTATCGTCTGGCGACAGTACGCCTGCCGCGCGTGGCCCACCCTCATGTTCATCAGCCCGTCTGGCAAGGTCATCGGCAAGCACGAGGGCGAATTCCCCGTTGAAGCGCTCGACAATGCGCTCGCTTCTATGATCGCCGAGTTTGATGAGACGGGTGAGATGGACCGCAAGCCACTAGAATTCAGACTTGAGCGCGAACTGGAGTGGGATCGGCCACTCTCATTCCCCGGTAAGGCGCTCGCGTCCGAGCGCGGCCTGTTCATATCCGACTCGAATCACAATAGGGTCATCTGGACTGACCTGGATGGCGAGATAAAGGCGGTTATTGGAAGCGGCGAACGCGGCCTCAAGGACGGAGCGGCGTCCGAGGCGATGTTTCACGATCCGCAGGGAGCCGCGCTTGACTGGCCACGTCTTTATGTCGCTGATACCAAAAATCATGCAGTCAGGATGATAGACCTCGAATCGCTCGAGGTCCAAACCATCGCCGGCACGGGCGAACAGTCCGTTGGGCGACACGCCGGGGGCAATGCCCGATTCGTGCCGCTCGCTTCCCCCTGGGACGTAGTCAAGGTGGACAGTTCGCTCTATATCGCCATGGCGGGGTTCCACCAACTCTGGAAGCTAGACCTGGTTTCTCGCGATCTGCGCCCCCACGCCGGAAATGGCCGCGAGCGTATCATTGACGGTCCGCTCCAGCATGCCGAACTCGCGCAGCCCAGCGGCATCGTGTCCAACGGCGAGACGCTGTTCTTCGCCGACAGTGAGACTAGTTCCATCCGCGCCGCCTCAGTCTCATCTCTTGGTTCTGTGAAGACGCTCGTCGGCGAAGATCTTTTCACGTTCGGAGACGTTGACGGCATTGGCGACGACGTTCGCCTTCAGCACCCCATTGGCCTTGACCTCTACGATGGTCTCCTGTGGATAACCGATTCCTACAATAATAAGGTAAAGTCCCTCGATCCCAAGTCTCGCCTCTGCCGCTCGGTCTTTGGCTCCGGCGATACGGGAAGCGCGGACGGCGACGGCGCGGACGCCCAATTCTACGAACCCGGCGGCGTCAGCGCGCGCGGCGGCAAGCTATACATAGCCGATACCAACAACCACGCTATCCGTGTTGCCGACCTGGAGTCCAAAGTCGTTTCTACCCTTCAAATCCGCGGAGTCTGATGTGGACTCACCCCAGTCTCCAGAGCTTACGCCTTGGCGGCCCCTATCGCCGAATGGCGTCGCAATAGCGGACAGGAGTCTGCCGGAGCGCGGGAATGGCTGCTTAGCGGCCACTCCAAGCTCGACGCTTGCAGATAGTCCACCTATCTCGATGATGAACAAGATTCTCGACCCGCTTTCTCGCTCTCGATCCTGGGCGCGAGGATGCGGAAGGACAGGATGAAGACGATGCCTAACCGACTCGCCAACGAAACCAGCCTCTATCTGCTCCAGCACGCCGACAACCCAGTTGACTGGTACCCATGGAGCGACGAGGCGTTCGACGCCGCGCGCGAACGCGACCTCCCCGTCCTGCTCAGCGTTGGCTACTCCTCTTGCCATTGGTGTCATGTGATGGAGCGCGAGTCGTTCGAGGATCCCCGGATCGCCGCCATGATGAACGAGATGTTCGTCAGCATAAAGGTGGACCGCGAGGAGCGACCCGATGTTGACTCCGTCTATATGACAGCCGTTCAGGCGATGACCGGGCACGGCGGCTGGCCCATGACGGTATTCCTTACGCCGGATGGCTCTCCATTCTATGGCGGAACCTACTTTCCGCCCGGTGACCGGGGCGGCCTTCCCGCCTTTCCGCGCGTCCTCAGAACTATCGCGGAGGCATACGAGAACCGCCGCGCCGATGTTCTGTCCAGCGGCAGGCAGCTAGTTGACAGAATAAACCAGACTTTCGCCTCCACCCGCAGCTTCGAGCCGCTCACCGACGCGATTCTCCACTCCGCTTTCGAGCAGCTAACCCGCCAATTCGACGACCGCTCCGGCGGATTCGGTTTACAGCCCAAGTTTCCCCAGCCGCAAACGCTCGAGTTTCTGCTTCGATACCATCAGAGAACAAGCTCTTCCCTCGCCATGGAAATGCTCGAACTTACGCTCGACAAGATGGCGGCGGGCGGCATCTACGATCAGATTGGCGGCGGCTTCCACCGTTACTCCACCGACGCCTTCTGGCTGATACCCCACTTCGAGAAGATGCTTTACGACAACGCTCTTCTCGCGCGGTTATACACCCACGCTTTTCAAGCGACGCGCAACCCGTCTTACGCGAGAGTAGCCCAGGGCATTCTCGACTACGCTCTGCGCGAAATGCGCCATTCCGACGGCGGCTTCTACTCCGCCCAGGACGCCGACAGCGAGGGCGTCGAAGGCAAGTTCTTCGTCTGGCGTCCGGAACAGCTAGTCCGTGTCCTTGGAGCCGAGGACGCCAGGGTCGTATCCGACTATTTCGGCGTAACCAACGAGGGCAATTTCGAAGGCATGACCGTCCTGAACGTTCCCAACGCTCCGGCCGAGGTCGCCGCCCGCCACTCCATGTCTCTTACCCAGCTCGACTCCCTAATCCAGTCCGCGTCCGCCAGGCTGCTGCGCGAGCGCTCGGACAGGGTTCCGCCGCCTACCGACACCAAGGTCATTACCTCCTGGAACGGTTTGATGATGGCGGCCATGTCAGAGGCCGCCGCCGTCTTCGACCGAGAGGATTACCTTCAAGCGGCGCGCGACAACGCCTCTTTCATCCTCGCGAGCGTGGCGCGCGACGGGCGACTCAGAAGAACGGACGGCGATTCTCCGAACGGCGCTCAGGGATTCCTGGACGACTACTCCCATCTCATTGACGGCCTTCTGGCGCTCCACGCCGCCGACGGCAGTCTGCGGTGGCTGCTGGAGGCCGAAAGTCTCGCGCGCCAGGCCGTTTCGCTATTCTGGGATCCTGGCGAGAACAGGTTCTACGACACCGGCTCGGATCAACAGAATCTCATCATCCGCCCGAGAGACGTTACCGACAACGCGCTCCCATCCGGGCACTCCATGATAACCGGCGTCCTCAACCGTCTCTCCATCATCACCGGCGACGCCGATCTCGGAGCCATCGCCGCCGACTCTCTCCGCTCCGTCCGCGACATCATGCTCCAGTTCCCCACCGGCGCGGGACATTGGCTTTCCGTCCTCGACTTCTATCTATCCGAGCATAAAGAGGCGGTCATCGTGACCGACCCTGATGGGGACGGGCCCGGAGAGATGCTGAGACGCCTCGCGTCCACCTATCATAGTAGCGCGATAGTAGTCTCTGCCCCCGCCCAGATTGCAACCGACGCCGCGCTCTGGCCTGTATTCCGGGACCGCTCTGTCATAGACGGCAAGCCAACCGCATACGTCTGCCGAAACTATGCCTGCCAGCTCCCCACCACCAACCCCGACTCCATGATGTCTCAGGTACTCAGCTAATCGAGAGGCGCCCTATTGGGTTACCCCCATCCTAGCCTTCCCCCATCAAGGTGGAAGGGATTTTTGCGCAATGCGCCGCGTAGTTGAGTTATATTTACGTTGGTTTATGGATATTGGAATTGTTCTGGTGAGCGCGCAGGTGGGGCGCAGGCGTTATACAGGTGGCCTGCTGGTATCTTCAGATAGAGTTTAGACCTGTATTTCACCTGCAAAGACCTGTATTCACCAGTTCACGAAAGTTTTTTTAGTTGGCTGGAATCTGGTTCATAAAGTTTGATAAATAACAGCCGTGCGCGTACTTATGTTCTTGATTTGGGTATTGTAGCATAAGGTCGGAGGAATAGTGAATGGTGAATTTGGAATAGTGAAAGGGAGCGGGGAAGGTTGAAAGCGTCAAGAAAGTGGCGCATCCAGTTTATTCCATGAAAGGACACCAAAAGGCATAGAGGTCGCGCTACGCTAAGCGCGCGCCATTTATCTGACGCGCTCGCAAGGTTCACGTTGATTCTTTGGCGGAGAAGCGTTCTTCGACAAGCTCAGGACGAACGATTCTCGGATAATCGAAAGTCTCTGGATCCGCAATGACTTCGCTTGACGGCATGATACGTTCGGTCTAGTTCATTGGAGGGGGTTCGTCGAACTTCTCTCCGCGCGCCTCGGCGTCCAGTCGGCGCCGGTTCCACGCCGCAACCTCAGCGGCCAGTTTCGCGCGTCCCTTGGTTTCGCCTTCGGTTACGCCTTTAGCCATGCCTTCAGATAGACCGCGCGCTATACCTTCGGCCATGCCCTCGGCTTTGCCCTGTGCTATGAGTTCTTCCTTGAACCTTTCTCTGCGCTCTTTCATTCTGTCGGCTATGCCCTGAGCCAGGATCATTGTCAACCTCCCTATTTCTACCGCTCCAATGGCGCTCAGAATGAATATCTGCGCCATCTGGGAAGAGCCTGTTCCCACCGCTCTTATGTATTCGATTGTGCGGGCGTGGCCACCATAGGTCGCCTCGTCCCATCCTATCATGAGCGTCCAGCCGGCCATCTGAATGAAGAACGCCGCCAGATAGGTGTACCACCATCCCTCATGGACGCTCATTGCCGATACGCGAAGTCCGTTCAGAACCTTGCTCATGCGCCATTCCCTTTAGAATATATCATCAAATCGCATGGTGAGCGACTACTTGGGTAAACTAAAAACGCCATTTATATAACGCTATTAGTTTAGCTATCAGGTATGCAAGTCCACAAGTGGCATCTGTACTGAGCGTTGGGAGCGGCGCGGAGCTTTCTTGGAATTCCAACTGATTTAGCGAGGGTTCTGGATATTGCATGGAATTTGACTTTTTTACTTGTCTGAATTAAATTCGGCTGGCAATCCGCTATGTGAGGTCAACTTTGCAATGACGCTGAAAAGAGATTCGGACGCCAACTCCAACGAACCAGAATTCTATGAGATCGAGGTACTTCCGCAGCAGGAAGAGTTCTATCGCGCGCCTGCGCGGTTTGGGAATGTGCCTATTGAATCCGAACCCAAGGGATGGGACCGGCAGCGAGGCTTCTACAAGCAATATCCGAGAGTAAACTTGCCGACACAAGTTGTGGAGCGCGCGCGTCTCGGCAATGAAGAGCCGCATGAGCCGAATCGCCTGATATGGGGAGACAATCTTCATGTCATGCGGCAGATACCTACGAACAGCGTTGACCTGATATACATTGACCCGCCCTTCTTCTCCGGCAGGCAGTATAACGTGATATGGGGAGACAACAATGAACTGCGCTCGTTCAACGATATATGGGAGGGGGGACTGGACGGGTATCTTATCTGGCTGAACGCTCGCCTGCATGAGATGAAGCGAATACTGAAGCAGACAGGCTCAATCTATGTGCATTGCGATTGGCACGCTAGTCACTATATTAAGGTGGAGATGGATAAAATCTTTGGGTACGAAAATTTTGTTGACCAAATAATTTGGAATTATGGAACACCGTCGGGAGGACGGTCTAGTGGCAAGAAGCCTGTAAAAGCCCATGACATATTGCTAGCATATACTTCTGACTATGGTAATCATACGTACAATAAACAATTTACACCTTACAATGAGAAATATGTTAGAGATTGGTTTCGTCATATTGATGAGGATGGAAGGAAGTATCAAACGCGCTCACGTAACGGAAAAATAGTTCGTCAATATCTTGACCAGAGTCCTGGCGTACCTATGTCAAACGTTTGGGCCGATATTATGCAACTGTATGGATCTGCAGGGTGGTTCTCCAAATTAGGTACAGATGAGAGGATCGGTTACCCCACACAAAAGCCTGAAGCATTGGTGGAACGCATCATAAAAGCATCCTCTAACGAAGGCGATGTTGTCGCTGATTTCTTCGTGGGGGGCGGCACCTTCGCTGCAGCCGCATAGCGGCTGCAGCGAAATTTCATTTGCTGCGACCAGTCACGCGTTGCGATCTCGGTGACATCCGAGCGGCTGAAGCAATTGGCCACTACACGCGGTCTCGAAGACGCGCCCTACCCTGACTTTACTGTGGAACAGTGGGGTATCTATGAGGCGGGGCGACTGTCGCAGATGCCAGCCAGGGATTTCAAGGACTTCACACTTCGATCATACGGCGCTACCAGAGCCGAGGATAGCGAGAACTCATCTGGCATACATGGATGGCGCAAACAAATTCCGATTTGGGTGGGCGCGCCTGGGATGGATTCGCAAGCAAGCGCACGCGACGTGCAGGATTTCGCCAACGCTATAAGGCGCACTGTCCAATATCAAGACTCCAATTTGCGCGATGGGGTTATGCTTGCTTGGGGCTTTTCACTCGACGCAAGCGAAGCGGCTACCGAACTCCGGCAGCGTGAACATATTGACGTGAATTTCGTGCGTCTGAAGCAGATTCGCATCGGTGACAACGACTTCCGGGAGCATATCATAGGGAGTTCCACGGACAGGGCGGATTACAGCGAGTTCCTGACTTTCGTCCATCCCCCGGTTGTGGAAGTGGGATATCGCGCTAACGGCGGGCGGTCTGTAACGTTCGACGCAGGCGATTCGGCGGTGATGAATTTGGACGCCGAGATAGTCAATGCGCAGTGGGACTTCAACTACGACGGCAACAGATTTGTGGCGACTCAGGGTTATTCGTTCAAGAAGGGGCCGAGCGGTAAGAAGAGGCCTCAACTACAGGTTACGCATAAGTTCGCTCGCGCTGGGCGGTTTCAAGTGGCATGTCGGATTCAGGACAGCAGAGGCGGCGAGGGTATGTGGGTAGGCGAAGTGGGGGTGAAGTAGCCGTGTACAACGAGTTCAGCCGATACGAGGACGAGTTCAGCGAGTGGATAAAAGGCGGGTACCCGGGCGTGAAATCGGCGACCATAGACTATATTGGACATCTTAGCGATCCGGATGATTACTCGCAGCCGCGTGAAGGGACGTTGTGGCCGCACCAGTGGGATTCATTTCTGCGGGTCATATACGCGCATGAGATAAATCGGGATGAGCTGGCGCTTCCCAACGGGGTACTGCTCAATGTAGTAACAGGCGGAGGTAAGACGGCGATCATAGCGGCGTTGATTGGGTGGCTGCGCATAGCGCACGACGTCAATAAATTTGTGATTCTCTGCCCGAACCTGATTGTGCGCGACAGGCTGGAAGAGGACTTTGAGAACGGAAAGGTGTTCGTGGACCGCGACCTCATTCCCAGTAGGGCAATCGTTACCAAAGACGACTTTGCGCTGACGACCCTGGGAAGCGACCGTCCGAGTGGGTGGGCGAATTTGCTAGGGGCGAGCGTCATACTGGGCAATATCCATCAATTCTATACGAGCAACGCTGGCGGCCAAAGCAACCTGTCCGCTTTGATGAATGGACCGAGGTTCGCACTGTTCAATGACGAAGCTCATAACTCTCCGGCTCCCGAATGGGACGCTACGCTGGATAAGATGCGTCCACAGACGATTCTGCGGGTTGACACCACCGCCACTCCTGACCGCGCAGACGGCAAGTCGCCTGACAGCAAGATGATATATGAATATCTAATACAAGACGCGCTTGCGGACAGGCTGGTGAAGACTCCTGTTGTGTATCAGCCCAACATTGAAACTGTGGAACTGACCTATACGGACGCAATGACGGGAGAGACGCGAGCGGTCGAGGAGATAGACTGGGATGAAGTTGACAGGCTGGGCTTGAACGCCACGCAGTGGGTGACAGATGACAAACCGATGCAGCAGCAGATGGGGATTGCGCTGCAACGACTCCGAGAGCAGGAGCGGCGAGCCAAGAATCGTTATCAGCCTGTTTTGTTTGTGGTTGCAGTGTGCAAACTGGACGCTCAGAGGGCGGCAAAGACGCTCAATGAGTATTTCAACGTGAAGACGCTTCTTGTTACCGAAGACAGTTCGGATGCAGATCGCCGTCAAGCCACGGAACTGGGCAAAGCGCGTCGGAGCGGCAGTCCGTACAAAGCGGTGGTCAGCGTTCTGATGCTCCGCGAGGGTTGGGACGTTCCTGAAGTGGGGGTGATTCTGCTACTACGGAAATTCGGAAGTAGGGTTTACGGACAGCAGGTAATAGGGCGTGGGCTGCGTCGTGTCCGCACTGGCGGAATCAAGGAGGAAGAGCAGCAGATATGCGCTGTGGTTGACCATCCCAAGTTGGAACACGGATGGCTGTGGGACATATTCAGCAGCAAGATTCGCACCGATGTCGGGCTGGACGATGAATTCGATGAAGAGGAAGGCCTCCCTGATCCACCTCCACGGCAAGAACTGAACAACCCAGAAAATATCATTGATATTCCAGATCCGTCATACGAAGACGATGAAGAGTTCGTGGTTGATATATCGGACGAACCGGTCGAGCCACTTAAAAATTGGCGCGAAAAACTCGAGGGTCTCGTATATGCCTCTGAAACGGTGACAATTACGGGTCAATATATTTCCGGCGTAACCGAACAGGAACTTACCGGCGACAGATGGATGACACTGGAGTCAACTGAGGCAGGAAATTACGGCGCGAACATTGACACACCTCCAGAAGATATTGCGGAAGCAATCAAAAATGAGTTGCTGGACACAGCGGACCATCTGCTAGAGAACGCGGGGTTTACATCGCAGTACAAAGGTAGGATTTATACCTATCTTTTGGCGCATGTTAGAACCAAGTTCTTGGATGGCGCGTCTCTCGGTCTAGCTGAACCTCATCATCTGGAAGCGGCGTGGAGAATGATTAATACTGTCGGCGAACAGATAGCAAGCACGCCAGGATTAGTTGAAGGGATGGTTAAATATGGCGATTAGCAATCGCGGCGCTTACGAGAACCCTTCCAAGAGTCCGTATAATTTCGAGCGTTACGACAGCGAACTGGAGCGCAAGATGATGTCGCGCTTGGAAAACGATTCTGAGGTTGTCAAGTGGCAGAAACGTCATACGATTTCCATACCCTGGATTGATACACAGGGACGGAAGCGCAACTATCGCCCTGATTTCATCGTGGAATATGAAGATGGTCGCAAAGTGATTATTGAAGTCAAGAATCCGGCGATGATGGACTCACCTTCCGTTCTACGCAAGCGACGTTCCGCCGAGGAATGGTGCAGGCGGCGCGGTATGGCTTACGAGATAGCTACTATACCTTGAGAGAGGGGTAGGGATTGAGGATTGAATCACCCCTATCCTAGCCTTCCCCGTCGAGGGTGAAGGGATTTTTCGGTTGGTTTGGGCGTTTGCCTACCTTTGTGAGCCGTCGAGGTGGAATGAATTCTGTGTGGCGTGGAGCGCCGATTGCGTTCGATACAGGCTGGCTCGGAGCGATTTCTGTTCTCAGTGCGCTGGCGGCCTCTGCTATAATTGGCGGCGGAGCGCATATAGAACATTGTCCGTCGCAGCCAACATAGAGAACAGCAATCTGTCGCAGGCGGATGAGAGCCGCTCGCTGGAGGAACTGCAGGAAACCACTCTAAGGCTGCTCGACTTCGATCAGGTTCGTCAGCGGCTGGCGGATCACACTACATTCTATGAGGCGCGCAAGCTCGCGCTCGAGATACGGCCTTCGTTCGATCAGAGCGATGTCGAAACGCTTCAGAGCGAAACGGCGGACGCAAAGGCGCTATTGGAAGAGGTCGGCGACCTGACGCTCCAGTCCGACACCGACACATCGGAGGCGGTGACGCGCGCCGCGCTCGGAGGAGTCCTGACTGGAAACGAACTGCTTGCGGTCGCCGAGTCGCTGGAAGTCCACTGGCGGGCGCGTTCGGCGGTTCGGCGCGCCGCGGACTGCGCCCCGATGATGAACGAATTGGCGGATTTGATACCGGACTTGCGCGAGATTCAGCGGCAGGTGCGCTCCAAGATTACGCGGCGCGGGGAAGTCTCCGAGAACGCGACTCCATCGCTGCGGGCGCTAAGGTCTCAAGTGCGCCAGGCATACGAGCGGGTCAACGAGTCGCTTCAGCAGTTCATGCAGGCCTCGACCGTGAGAGACGCGCTGCAAGATCCGATAATCGCCATACGGGGCGACCGCCTCGTGGTGCCGGTCAAGGCGGAGCGACGGCATAGGATATCGGGGATAGTCCACGACGCTTCTAACACGGGCGCTACGGTGTTTGTAGAGCCGTTCACGACTGTGGAACTCTGCAACGAGTGGCGCGAACTGGCGCTGGAAGAAGAGCGCGAAGTCCTCAGAGTGCTGAGAGACCTGTCCTCGCTGGTGGGAGCGGTCGCAGAGGATATCCGTCTCGCAAATCGGATCACGGCCAAGATGGACTTCGCTCTGGCGCGCGCCAGATACGCGCGGCGGCTTCACGCTGTCATGCCTAAACAGAGCGGCGACTCCGAGAATCTCCGTCTCGTGAACATCAGGCACCCTTTGCTGGGGACGGACGCCATTCCGCTGACCGTCGAGATAGGCCCGGACTGGTCGGCGCTGGTGATTACAGGTCCGAATACGGGCGGCAAGACGGTGGCGATGAAGAACGTGGGGCTTGCGGCGCTGATGCACCAGTCCGGGTTGCAGATACCCGCAGAAGAGGGCAGCGTCCTGCCGGTATTCGAGGGCGTGTTCGCCGACATCGGCGACAGCCAGAGCATAGCGGACTCGGTTTCCACCTTTGGTTCTCATATACGCAGCGTGATTAGCATACTGAGACACGCCGGGCCGCGCTCGCTGGCGCTTCTCGACGAACTGGGAACCAGCACGGACCCTGAGGAAGGCTCCGCGCTCGCAAAGGCGATAATCGCGCACCTCGCTCGCAAGAAAGCGGTCACCATCGTTACGACTCACCACAGGAATGTCGCGGCCTTCGCGGAGGCGTCCGACGACATGATGAACGCCAGTTTTCAGTTGGATCCGCATACCCTGCAGCCCACATATCGCATGACGATAGGGACGCCGGGCCGCAGCTACGCCATGGCAGTCGCCGAACGTCTTGGCTTGCCCAAACCCATACTCGACGACTCGCGCGATCTCATGGAGCCGCAACACTTGCTGTTCGAGGACTGGCTGAACGAACTCCAGCGAGAGCGTCTTCAACTTCAGACGAATATCGAGGACGCTTCGAGGATGAGGTCGGAGGCTGAATCGCTGCGCCGCCAACTGGAGGAGCAAGTCGAATATATGGTGGAACACCGCGATGCGATGCTGGACTCGGCGCGCGGGGCTATCATGGACAGGTTTCGGCAGATAAACCGGAGGCTGGAGAGCGCGGAGGCGTCTCTGCGATGGGGGATTTCGGAACGGGACGGCGGCGGAGCGCCGACTCGCGGCAGGATAGAGCGCGTTCGGCGAGACCTGGCAGCCGCTGAGTTGCCGACAGCCACTCCAGTCCGCCGCCGAAGGGCGACAGACCGCCCTCTGGCCGTGGGGGATACCGTGTTCATACGGGGGATGAATCTGCAGGGCAGAATAGTCGCCATTGACGGAGACAGCGAGGAGGCGGAGGTGTCCATAGGCAGGGTTCGCGTAACCGTTGACCTGCATAGGCTGTCCCGCATAGAAGAGACTGTGGATGAGAGCGCTGACGGCGAGGCCGCCGCCGTAGTAAAAACGGATTTGGCGCCGCCGCTAGATAGTCTGGAACTGGACCTGCGCGGACTGCGCGTTGACGACGCTCAGATAAGACTCGATGATTTTCTGGATCACGCAATGCGAGACGGGCTTTCCAGGCTGCGGGTGATACATGGGAGGGGAACGGGCGCGCTCCGAAACGTGGTGCGCGAACACTTGCGGCGACATCGCTCGGTCAGAAACTTTGGCCCCGAGCCCAGAGAGCGTGGCGGCAACGGAGCCACGTGGGTCGAAATGGCGTAGCAGAGGATGGCGCTGGGCGTAATCATATTCATACAGGCACGCTTATTTCCGCTTGCGAATGGAACGCAAAGACTCGCCCTTCCGATAGCCGTTTTCTCATTGGCTCTGGTTTTTGCCTGCTCTGGCGAACAGGTTGCGGAACCCACGCCCGAACCGACTCAAGCGCGGATAGAGGAGCCAGCCGAAACGCAAACTCCGCTTTCTACGCCGACCCCTTCCCTATCCGCGCCCATTCCCCCGGCGCCTATTATCACAAACACACCAGTTCCAACGGCGACGATGGCGACTGTCACGCCGTCCCCCGCAAGCGCGCCTGAACCGACTGCTGCGACCGCGACGGCCACGTCGCTCCCAACGGCAACGGCGCGTCCTACGCCTACTCCGGAAGCGACTGCGACGGCCACACCCGAATACAGTCCGACGCCTGAGCCGTTCATCTCGATTGATTCCGACGCGGCCCCACGAATCACCATCAGCGACGTGATATTCGATCTCGAGATCGCGTTCACTCCCGAAGCGCGCACTCAGGGACTGTCCGACCGCGAGAATCTCCCTCTGACTACGGGTATGCTATTCGTGTTCGAGGCAGTCCACCATCCGACTTTCTGGATGTATCACATGAAGTTCGATCTTGATTTCGTTTGGATAGGCGAGGATTGCGACGTGGTTGACATTCATCGGAATGTGCCGCGCCAGGCGGACGGACAGAGCGCGAGCGACCTGCCGCATTACAGCCCGAACGCGCCGGCGCTGTACAATCTGGAGATAAACGCGGGTATGGCCGAAACGCTGGGCATCGAAGTAGGCGACAAAGTGACGTTCAGCGGATTCTCAGGAACTGGAGCGGTATGCCGATGACAGGAGATTCTCTGCGCCTCATATTCATGGGAACGCCGTCCTTTGCGGTTCCAGCGCTCGCGGCGCTTGTGGAAGCGGGACACGAAGTGATTGGAGTGTTCACGCAGCCCGACCGACGTTCGGGACGCGGGCGAAGGCTGGTCGCGTCTCCGGTAAAAGAGTTTGCGCAGAGCCGGGGCATGATGGTATTCCAGTCCGCCTCGCTCAGGGAAGACGCGGAGGCGAGGCGGCGTATAGCGGACCTGGGGCCGGACGCCATAGTCGTCGCGGCATACGGCCTGTTTCTGCCAAGCGATACGCTCGCCGCGCCAAGACTCGGCTGCCTTAACATACATCCCTCGCTTCTGCCGCGACACCGGGGTCCTTCGCCGGTGGCGACCGCCGTTCTGGAAGGCGACGCCATCACGGGCGTGACTATAATGCTGCTGGACGAGGGCATGGACACGGGGCCAATTCTCGCCCAGCGCGAGACTGCCATCGCGCCCGACGAGTTCTGCGACGCGCTCACGGCAAGGCTCTTCGACATTGGCGCGCGCCTTCTGATCGAATCGCTCGAAAAGTGGAACGCGGGCGGAATCACGCCAATCGCGCAGAGAGAAGAGGAGGCGACTATCACCAGGCGTCTGAGGCGAGAAGACGGACTGATTGACTGGAATCGGAGCGCGCGTGAACTGGCGCGCAAAGTGAGGGCGTTCACTCCGTGGCCGGGAACCTTCACCAGGTGGAATGGCAAGACGCTTAAGATATTGCGCGCCGTTCCGTCAGATTCCGGCCTCGGCGCCGATCCGGGAACTGTCGTAAACACCGGCGGCGGCAATATCGCCGCGGCGACGGGACTGGGCTCGCTTCGTCTCATCGAAGTCCAGGCGGAGGGGCGGCGACCATCTCCCGCAGCGGACTTCGCGCGGGGGCATTCCGACTTCGTGGGGGCTAAACTTGGACAGTAAAGCCGCGTTCGCGCCACTAACTCCCAATGGATACCCGTTCCTTCAAGCCATCGAGGACAGATATGGTTTCGGCGACCAGATCCGCCATTATGTCCGCCGCCGGCCTCGCTTCATTCACCATGCCCGCGCCCTGTCCGGCCGGATTAAAGATCAGGTCATATCGCCTGGAACGCTCCGCGGCGGCGTTGAACCCGGACATCAGGACGCCCTGAAGCGGCATGGGAAGCGTATCCAGACCTGAGTTTTCCCATGCCTGCACGACAGGCCCTTGGTACTGCCGCGCCGTCTTGCCCGTATATGAGCGGGAGATTACGAAGTCTTCGGAGCGACCGTTTATGATGGTATCCTGCTGCGCCTCATATATTCCGCACTCCTTGGCGGCCAGGAACGCCGTTCCCATCCATGCGCCCTCAGCTCCGAGCGCGAGCGCGGCGGCGATGCCTCGACCGTTCGCTATGCCTCCGGCCGCCACTACTGGCAGCGGCGACACGGCGTCCACGACCTGTGGAATGAGCGGCATCGTAGCTATCCGCCCGGTATGTCCGCCCGCCTCGGTGCCCTGGGCCACTATGATGTCCACTCCGGCGGCGACCTGTCTGTGAGCGTTGCGAACGCTGCCGACCAAGCCCATCACCTTGACTCCCTTTTCTCTGGCCATGGGAACCACCCAGCCGGGGTCGCCAAGCGCGGCGGCGAAAACCGCCACGTCCTCTTCAAGAATCATATCCACCTGCTTGCGAGCCAGCGCGAGACCTGTCTCGCCTTGCTTGGGCGGGGCCGCCTTCTCGAGTCCGAACTCCTCGATGAGGGTGTCCACGAAGGCGGCGTGCCTGGGGTACTGTCGCCTCACGGCGTCGAACTGCGATTCAGGCTGTCCTCGGCTGTCACCCGAATTCACGCTCCCGGTAACCACGGGCAGCAGAAGGTCAACGCCGAACGGTTTGTTTGTGAGTTCGCGCACCCTTCGGATACGACCGCGCAGAGTCTCTACTTCCATTCCCGTGCCGCCCATGACGCCAAGCCCGCCCGCTTCGGACACCGCGGCGACCAGTTCGGGGGGAGTCCATCTGCCGCCCATGCCTGCCAGACAGATGGGATATTCGATTTCAAGTATGTCGCAAAGCCTTGATTTCAATACAGGAACGGTCATCATTCATTCCTCTGGACATAGTGATTCGGGTATCTGTCCCCTTGCCCGCTATTGGCCTGGGGCGTTCAAGTATTCGATTAATTTGTCAGGGAAGTTTATCGTCATTCCGTCCGCGCCGCAGTCCACAACTCGACGCATGATCTCTTCTGTATAGACGCCGTGGCAACGGACGACGAATCCTTTATCGCGCAGCGTCTTCGCCAGTTCCGGGGTAGTGATGTCCGCGCGCGGACATACTTGATCGAGTCGTAGTTCCAGCGCCTGGGCGATAATCGAATCGTCCCAGGCGCTTCCTGGACCGAGGGGAACGAGCCAGCCGGCAGGCAATTCGGGCGCGTAAGATCTCACCTCTTCGAGCCAGGGCTTCCAGAACGACGTGATAGTGACGTCGGCGGTCAGGCCGTGCGCCCTGACCATATCGGCGGTTCGACTCGCCAGTCCTTCCGCGCGAGCCTTTATCTCGATGTGAAAATGAAGTCTGCCCTTGTACTCCTCGAATATCTCCGCGAGCGACCTGATGCGTTCGCCCGCGTATTCGGGAGCGAACCACGATCCCGCGTCCAGTTTCCTCAATTCCGCAAGCGTCTTGTCAGCTACCGCGCCGGACGCGTTCGTGGTTCGGTCCAGCGCATCGTCGTGAATTACGACGATGTGGCCGTCGCGCGAAAAGTGGACATCCAGTTCCACATGGCTGACTCCCATGTCGAGCGCGCGGTCGAACGCGGCAAAGGTGTTTTCAGGGGCGTATGAGGACGCTCCCCGGTGAGCTATGCACAGAAATTCTCTCTTAGACATTCTTTCCCCGCCGAATCGCTAATCCTATTCTAAAATTCTTCATAAACGTTTCTAGAATATATCGCTGAGGTTGATCTTAAAACCCTCGATGGTTAAGGCGGTCACTACGTCGCCTTCTCCGTATTCGCCCGCAAGCTCCAGATAGCCGTCCTTGAGCAGCATCACCCACAGAGTCCGGTTTATGGGATCTATCAGCCAGTACTCCTTGACGCCATGCCTGGCGTACAGATCGCGCTTGACCACCCAGTCCCGGCCGGTAGATGACGGCGAGATTATCTCGACCACCACGTCGGGCGCGCCCTGGATGTTGGCGTCTGTAATGATGTCGGCGTTTTCATTGGACACGAATATCAGGTCTGGCTGCAGCGTAGTGTATTCAGAAAGGACGACGTCGAACGGCGAGAAGAACACGTAACCCAGACCCTCAGACCTTACGAATGTGTGCATCGGGGCGCCGAGGTTCGCTTGAGATGTCTGGTGAGCGCGATTGGGCGCGGCGGCCATTACCAATTCTCCTTCTATGAGTTCATAGCGTTCGTCTTCGGGCGTCTTTCGATAGTCTTCATAAGTGAGCTTGACCGCCGTTTGTGTCATTCCAACCATGACCGAGCCTCCCTTTGATTTGGGGCAATCGGGAAATTATTTCTAGACTATATCGCTGAGGTTGATCTTAAAACCCTCGATGGTTGAGGCGGTCACTACGTCGCCTTCTCCGTATTCGCCCGCAAGCTCCAGATAGCCGTCCTTGAGCAGCATCACCCACAGAGTCCGGTTTATGGGATCTATCAGCCAGTACTCCTTGACGCCATGCCTGGCGTACAGATCGCGCTTGACCACCCAGTCCCGGCCGGTAGATGACGGCGAGATTATCTCGACCACCACGTCGGGCGCGCCCTGGATGTTGGCGTCTGTAATGATGTCGGCGTTTTCATTGGACACGAATATCAGGTCTGGCTGCAGCGTAGTGTATTCAGAAAGGACGACGTCGAACGGCGAGAAGAACACGTAACCCAGACCCTCAGACCTTACGAATGTGTGCATCGGGGCGCCGAGGTTCGCTTGAGATGTCTGGTGAGCGCGATTGGGCGCGGCGGCCATTACCAATTCTCCTTCTATGAGTTCATAGCGTTCGTCTTCGGGCGTCTTTCGATAGTCTTCATAAGTGAGCTTGACAGCCGGTTCTACTATGACAACCATGCTCGAACCTCTTTCCTATTTCGGCGAACGGGAAACCGATGTATAGTTTACCATCCATTCGGTCTATAATGCGGTAGGAAATATAGAAACACTTATTCCGCAAGGAGGACGAAATGGGCAGACTGGACGGCAAGGTAGCGATCATAAGCGGCGGCGCGAAGGGACAGGGAGCGGTCGAGACCGAACTCTTTGCCATGGAAGGGGCGAAAGTGGTCTTCGGCGACGTTCTGGACGAAGAGGGCAAGAAGGTCGAGGCCAGGATCGCCGAACTTGGCGGCGACGTCGAATACATTCATCTGGACGTGACGAGCGAGTCTGACTGGGAGCGCGCTGTCGAGAGGGCTGAAAGCAAGTACGGCAAGCTGGATATTCTGGTCAACAACGCGGGCATCTCGATGAGACACTCGGATATGGACGTGTCCTCGGAAGATTGGGACATGATGATGGAGGTGAACGCCAAGGGCGTGTTTCTGGGCGTGAAGAGCGCCGTCCCCGCGATGAGGAGAGCGGGCGGCGGCTCGATAGTCAACATATCCTCGATTGCGGGCATCTTGGGCAGGCCGCTGGCGTCACCCGCCTACAGCGCGTCCAAAGGCGCTGTGCGAGTGTTCACAAAGTCGTCCGCGGGCCGATTCGCGGCCGATGGCATCAGGTGCAATTCCATACATCCCGGGCCGATTGACACCGACATGATTCGCGCCGCCACCAACTCCGTCCGACCCGAAACCCGCGTGGGCGAGATACCTATCGGCAGGCTTGGACTGCCGGAAGACGTCGCCTACGGAGCGCTATACCTCGCGTCGGACGAAGCCTCCTTCGTAACGGGCTCGGAGCTGGTGATAGACGGCGGAGTGTCCAATATAAGGCCGTAGCTCTGATACAGGAAAAGTTTCGCCTCGCATCTCGCATTCTCGCGCAAGTCGTGGGGCGTCAGCCTTTCTTGGCTGCGCGATACAATAATACTACAATACCCTACAATGCTCACGCAGACTGAAGCCGAAAGCTTAATCGCAATCGAAAAGAGGTTCGGTGACACGACTGACTTCCTATATCTTCCAGAACCGGGCGAAAATCTAACTGTTCCGCTGGTTTCACTGGACAGGCGAGAATCGTTCCTGCTAGATGTCAGGCGAGAACGCAGACGACAGGATATTCCACCTTATGACAGGTGGAGATTACAGTTGCGCTATGGGGATGAGGTTCTGATTCGACTTGAGACAGGAGGTCCTTCGCATCTCAATCCCCATAATGCCTCAACTAGGCGTCTATCAAGATACGCGGGCCAGTGGGTAGATACTCCACATATCCAAAGATACATAGAGGGCGAAAATTTCCTTGGGCATTTCCGCCAACAATTGAGTTTACTAAATTGGACGATATAGTGGTGACATGGAGAGAGTTTTTATATTACTGCAATATAATCGAGACTCCGAACCTGATAGGAGATTTCTGAAATGGACAAGATAGACGGAGAAAAGGTGTTTCAAAGGTATTGGGATTGGTTTCGTAAGTTCTCAGAGGTAAATACTTATAAGGATGGTGTCTGTGAGATAACGCTTCCCCTACTAAACAGGCGTCGTAGCTGCATTAAGATATTCGCTACGCAAACTGACTCAGGAGCGCTACTTTCAGACTACGGCGAGACAATCGGCGATCTTAGATTCTCCGGGTTCGACATAGATACAAAGACCAGACGCGAACAGCTATACAGCATATTGCGTTCGTTCGGCGTAACGCTCGTTGGCCAGGACGAACTTCAAATTCTGACGTCCGAGGAGAAATTGCCTGATTACATGAACGAACTGCTTCAATGTATGTTGACTGTTGACCTGATGATATATATGGCTCCGCATACAGTATCCCGACTGCATGAAGAAGATACACGCGCAATGCGAAAGTCTGAGAAAGAGCGGATAGTCTAGACTCAGATTTGACCCACTCAGGAAATTGGAACATATATGAACTCATACCACACAGCTTGCTACGCTGAAGGGGAAATTTAATCATGACTCTCGCCGACACAATAGCCCGCGTACAGCCATACGTAGCGCAGATTGTATGTCCAGACAAAGGCATAGGCTCCGGATTCGTAATAGACCACAAGAATGGTTTTCTCCTCACCAATGCTCATGTCGTTGGGCCATATACAACCGTAATGGTTCGTCTGAATAATCGGGATTACTATGGATACGTAATTAGTAAAGATACTATGGCAGACCTTGCCATAGTAGATATAGATGACAATGTAGTTTCAGGCTCTATTTATCTTGGGCACTCATCCCAAGTTAGGGTTGGCGAAAATGTGATAGCGGCTGGTTATCCTAAGACACCTTCGATAAGAGAAACATCTTTCACGGTAACCCGTGGAATAGTATCTTCCAAAAAATCCGCTAACGGAATCGAACATATACAAACTGACGCTGCTATAAATCCTGGCAATAGTGGCGGCCCATTGCTCAACGAAAAAGGTGAAGCTATTGGAATCAACACATGGGTCGTAAATTATAACGAGTCGGGCCGTCCCTTGCAGGGTATGGGATTCGCCGTTGGAGCGGATGAGTACTTCAAAAGGTTCAAAGTCACTGCCCGGAATAATCGAATCGAGGTAACCAAGACAGTTGAAGACCCCAAACAATGGACGCTTTACTCCGATCCATTGCATAAATGGTCAATATATATTCCGCCGGGATGTAGGCGCTCATCCGATTTTCCCGTCTTCCAGCCTGCAGAGCGCCGGCCGTCAATGCGATCTCCCTATATCCCGTATAGCCTCTCTGTGTTGCGCGAAAACAGCGCCGCTCGCTCTTCCCCGCTAACGCCGGCGGTTATCTCGTCATACGCCTCCACTATTGAAGCATAGTCGCTGAACAGGCTGTCCACCGGCCAGTTGGTGGCAAACAGGCTGCGCTCTATCCCAAATGTCTCTATGCAGTGAAGTACATACGGGCGGATGCTATCTACTGTCCAGTCATGGTCTCCCATGCCGAGTCCGGAAATTTTGCAGATGACATTCTCTGCTTCAGCCGCAGTCCGCATCCCGTCTTTCCACTTCTCAAAGTAGTCCGCCGTCCGCTCCATAGGAAGCCCCGCGTGATCTATCACGATAGGGATATTCGGAAACCTGTCCGCCAGCTCCAACAACTTCTCCATGTCTTGCCACTGCGCGGCAACGCTCGCCACCAGGTCATATTTCTCCAATAGCGCGTATCCGCGATGAAAGTCGGGAGAGACAAGATAGTCCCCGTATGAAAAATCTCGTATTCCGCGCATATTGGGAAATTCGCAGTGGCGTTCGAGCGTCGCTTCCACGTCCGGGTCGCGCAGGTCCGCGTATGCGACAATCGCCTGCGGGAATCCTGTGCGCTCTGCGGCCTCCTGCAGCCACTCCGTCTCCTTCACCGAGTCTTCCGAGCCGATGGCGGCTTGCACGTGAACGGCTTTTATCACATTCGACTCGCGCGTCAGCTCGATGAAGTCCTCCGCCAGCCAGTTGCGTTCAGCCAGCTTTCTAGGCAGCGTTCCGAGGGATGGATGCACCACGTCGGGCTGCCAGTGAGCGTAGAACAGATCCGGATGCCGCATATCGTAGAAGTGTACGTGGGCGTCAACGAACTTCGGCTTGTCCATATACCTCATACCTCTCCTTCTGATCACGCTCCATGATAGCAGAGACTTTCTCGCGCCGGCGTCGGCGGTCAGATCGCGCTTCAACCGCATAGTCGTTCTTTGCTACCATTTTAGCGAGCGGGAGTCTCAACCGTATAAATGCGATTTATCAATGTATCGGATATTGGAGCAAGAATAGTTTTATACTCAAACTTTTATGGGAATATGGACAGATTTTCCTCAACGCGCTATAAGCCATATAAATGTCGCCGCCTGAGACAGGCTTTGCCTGAGCCTGGGTCTATGCCCTTCAAAAACGCTGTTGACACCTCAAAAACGCTTTCGCTATCATCTCAATTAGCAGTCTTTCACTTAGACTGCTAATCGTCAATCCAAGTAGTCAACATAACTCTAGAACGAGGAGGTTCCAGAAAGAATGACGACTGAAACGAAGGTAATGTTCAAGCCCTTGGGCAACCGCGTAGTTGTCGAGCCTCAGGAAGGCGAAGAGCAGATGAGCGCAGGCGGGATATATATCCCGGACACGGCCAAGGAGAAGCCTCAGGAAGGCGTGGTCGTAGCCATAGGACCCGGAAGGCTGTCCGACGACGGCAGTTCCCGCATTCCGATGGAAGTCGCGGTCGGCGACGTGGTCATCTACTCGAAGTACGCGGGCACCGAATACAGAGACGGCGACGTTGAGTACCTGGTTCTCCGCGAAGACGACATCCTGTTCAAAAAGTAAACGAGTTCACCGAACGCCAATTCTCAGACAAGGAGGACTGAACCAGAAATGCCAGCGAAACAGCTTCAGTTCAGTGAGGAAGCCAGAGCCGCGATGAAACGCGGGATAGACGTTATGGCCGACACAGTCGGCGTAACGCTTGGCCCACGCGGCCGCAACGTTGTATTGGACAAGAAATTCGGCCCGCCCCAGGTATGCTCCGACGGCGTAACCATAGCCAAAGAGATCGAACTGGAAGACCCGTTCGAGAACATGGGGGCGCAGCTTCTCAAGGAAGCGGCGAGCAAGACTAATGACGTGGCAGGAGACGGCACCACAACCGCCACAGTGCTCGCGCAGGCCATCATCCATGAGGGATTCAAGAACATTGCCGCAGGCGCCAACCCAATGGCTCTCAAGCGCGGCATCGAAAAGAGCGTCGTCGCCATGCGAGACGCCGTTGAAGAGATGTCCACTCCTGTCGAAGGCAGAATGCAGATCGCGCAGGTCGCGTCTCTCTCAGCTCACGACGACGAAATGGGCGAACTGATCGCCGACGTAATGGAGAAGGTTGGCAAGGACGGCGTCATTACCGTCGAGGAGTCCAAGGGTCTGTCTTACGAGCAGGAGTTCGTGGAAGGAATGCAGATAGACCGCGGCTACATCTCTCCTTACTTCATTACCGACCAGGACAGGATGGAAGCCGCTATTGACGACCCCTACATCCTGATTACCGACAAGAAGATATCGGCGGTATCCGATGTTCTACCCGCTCTCGAGAAGATTCTCCAGGTTGGCAAGAATGTCGTCATAGTCGCCGAGGACATCGAGGGCGAGGCATTGGCCACGCTCGTCGTCAACAAGCTGCGCGGCACGCTCAACTGCGTCGCCATCAAGGCGCCCGGATTTGGAGACCGCCGAAAGGCGATGCTCGAAGACATGGCCATACTTACAGGCGGCCAGGTCATCAGCGAAGAGGTAGGCCGCAAGCTCGATTCAGTTACCGTCGAGGATCTCGGACGCGCCCGCCGCATCGTCGCTTCCAAGGAAGAGACGACTTTCGTTGACGGCGCGGGCACCGAAGACAGCATTCAGGGCCGCATCAACCAGATCAAGGCCCAGGTGGAAGAGACCACATCCGACTTCGACCGCGAGAAGCTCCAGGAGCGCCTGGCCAAGCTTTCCGGCGGCGTCGCCATCATCAAGGTTGGCGCGGCGACTGAGGTCGAGCTCAAAGAGAAGAAGAACCGCGTCGAGGACGCTCTCTCCGCTACGCGAGCGGCCGTCGAAGAAGGCATCGTGCCTGGCGGCGGACTGGCGATTTTGCGCGCCAGCGCCGCGCTCAAGGGTCTGAACCTCTCCGGCGACGAAGCCACTGGCGCTGGCATCCTCAGCGAAGCTCTAAGGCGCCCCATCAAGCTCATTTCTGAGAACACAGGCGTGTCCGGCGAGGTAATCCTCTCCGAGAGCCTCAAGAGCGAGGGCGACTGGGGCTACGACGCAGAAGCGGGCGAGTTCTGCCACCTGCTCGAAAAGGGCATCATGGACCCCGCCAAGGTTACGCGGGCCGCCATCGAGAACGCTTCCTCCGTGGCCGCCATGGTGCTGACCACAGAGTCCCTGATAACCGACGTGCCTGTGCCGGAGCCGGCCGCTCCTGCCATGCCGCCCATGGACTACTAGACCGCGCGACTATAATCGGATAGCGTAAATCAAGGGGCTGACCCGGTTGGGTCAGCCCCTTTTATTTTATGCCACATAAACTGTCTATCAACTGTCTAGCCGTCCGCTGACAGTTGTCGCGCATTTGCCGACACCCGCCCATACTGCTAAGCTATATGTAGCGACCTCGCACGGTTTTCATCCATCCACGGAGGTGGTACAGCGATATGCAAGATGTATTCCATGAAGCGGTAAACTTGCTGGCGAAAGACGAACAACTGGTGATGGCGACCGTCATCCGCACCAAGGGCTCGACGCCGCAGAAGCCGGGCGCCAAGTTGCTTGTGCGAAGGGACGGCTCCGGTGTCGGAACGCTTGGAGGCGGTTGCGTCGAGGGAGACATCTGGTATGCCGCAAGTCAGCTTATGCGACGCGGAGGCGACGCTCAGTACCGAGAGTACGAACTGAACGAAGACCTGGCCGCGCAGGACGGACTCGTATGCGGCGGCACCATGTTCTTCCTGATAGACCCCGTGTACAACCCGAACCAGTACCTCGACTACGCGAAAGAGATAGACGCCGCCTACGCAGGAGGGCCGTCCGTCGCTCTGGCGAGCCTCATAAAGTCCGCGCCCGGACGCAATCTGCCCATAGGCGCGAAGTTGTTCATCCGCGAAGACGGAACCACGCACGGCTCGCTTGGCGATCAAGCGCTTGACCATGACGCGGTGAAGCGCGCCCATGACCTCATGGCAATGGGCCGAAACGAATATGTAATCGCCAAGGATGGTTCAGAGTATTTCGTCGAGGCATATACCACCCCGCCCCAGTTGGTGATATGCGGAGGGGGACACGTCTCCTTCGCGCTCGCCGCGCACGCCAAGCCGCTGGGTTTCAGGCTGTTCATTACCGACGACAGGGAAGAGTTCGCCAATCCGGAGCGATTCCCCAACGCCGACATCATAATCTCCAAGAAGCCAGAGGAAGCTCTGAAAGAACTCCCCATCAATGCGAACACGTTCATTGTCGTCGCCACGCGAGGCCACAGGTTCGACAATGTGGCGCTAGCCGCCGCCGCCGATACGCCCGCGCGATATGTCGGACTCATGGGCAGCAAGCGAAAGACCATTCTAATCTATGAAGACTTGGTTCGCATGGGCATAGATGAAGAGCGGCTGCGCGGCATTCGCTCCCCTATCGGCCTCGACATCAGGGCGCGCACTCCAGAAGAGATCGCCGTCAGCATAATGGGCGAAATCCTGATGTTCAGGCTGGGCGGGTCCGGCGCTCCGATGAAGCTCGAGCAGCGACGTATAGACCGCATCATCGCCAAAGTGGATTCCGAGCGGATCGCCGCGGCCGACTGATCTCCAATATCCATGACACGCTTCGTATCAGCAGTTCTGACAGCCGCCGGTCTCAGTTCGCGCATGGGAAGCCCCAAGCCGCTGCTTCCATGGCGCGGAAAGACGTTGGTCGAGAGCCAGATTCAGACTCTGCTCGAAACGGGTGTATCCGAGATAGTCGTCGTTCTTGGGTACAAGGCAGAGGAAGTGGCCTCTTATATTGCTGAGAAAGAATCGGTTCGCGTTGTCATAAATCCAGGCTACGAGTCCGGACGCGCTTCTTCCATCAGGGCCGGGCTCGACGCCGTATCCCCGGACGCCAGCGACATCCTCATCATGGCGGTTGACCAGCCTCGTTCGCCTCAAATCATCTCCAAGACGATCAATTCTCATATAGAAGAGGACGCCCCGCTGACTTCGCCCAGATACCGAGGTCGCGGCGGACACCCTCTCATCTTCTCTGCAAGCCTGTTGCCCGAGCTCAGCCAAATATCCGAAGAGAACCAGGGGCTCAGAGAGGTTTTCGAGCGCCACCGCTCTGAGATAAATGAAGTGATCTTCGACGACCCGGCAATCCGACTCGACCTCAACACCCCGCAGGCGTACAGGGACGCTTTCGAGCTATATGGGCGCGAACAGGGTCGAGCGATGCCGATAACCTCGCTCACCACCACTCACGACGCAATGCGCTTGAGGCCGGCGTCTGGGAAGAACGCGCCGATGACCTGCCGTGTTATGCCCTCTGAGTCGAGCTGAAGGCGGTGGCGCTGGTCAGTCGCCGTGCCATGCTCGATGAAAGAATCCGGCATTCCAATGCGATGAACCAGCGTATTCACAAAGCCGGCCGACGTGAGCGCCTCTACGATCGCAGAGCCAAACCCGCCGGCCAGAACGTTCTCCTCGACTGTCACTATGCGTCCGGCGCCGCGCGCCGCGTCCAGAACCAGGCCCACGTCGAGAGGCTTGACGAATATCGGATTCACCACTCCGCATGATATGCCGTAGTCGGCGAGTTGATCGGCCGCTTCCAGGGCCGCGGCGAGAGATTTGCCAAGACCGAATATCACGACGTCCCGCCCTTCTCTCAGGACGACTCCTCTGCCGATGGGCAACTCGCGCAGATCCTCATCGAGCGGAACGCCAACAGCCGCTCCGCGCGCGATTCGTATTGCGAAGGGGCCGTCATGCTTATACGCCGTATATATGAGATGCTGCAGCTCGTTCTCGTCCATGGGAGCGGCAAGCGCTATATTGGGGAGGCAGCGAAGGTATGATATATCGAACGCGCCGTGGTGCGTCTTGCCGTCCTCGCCCACAATCCCCGCCCTGTCCGCGATTACGGTCACAGGCAGGTCTTGCAAGCACACGTCGTGGACTATCTGGTCGAAGGATCGCTGGAGGAAGGTCGAGTATATCGAAACAAACGGACTGAGCCCGGCGGACGCCATTCCGGCGGCCATGCTGAGCGCGTGCTGCTCCGCTATCCCGACGTCGAATACCCTGTCCGGGAACTCGCGTCGCACCTCCGCGAGGCCAGTGCCTTCCAGCATCGCCGCACTAATGCCGACGACGGATTCATCTTCGCGCATGACGCGCGAGATGGTGTCTGCGAACACCTGAGAGTAGGTCGGCGCTCCGGACCCGGCTCCCAGCGGCGAACTCGGCTGATGAAACTTGACCGGGTCGGCCTCGGCGGGCTCATATCCGTGCCCTTTGTGAGTCACGACGTGAATTAGCGGCACCAGTCCGGAGGAATTCTGGGCCTGGCGCATCGTCTGCTCTAGCTGGGCAAAATCATGTCCGTCCACCGGGCCGAGGTATTGGAAACCCATCTCCGTCCAGAACATGGTCGGCACGATGAATCCGGCGAGAGCGGTATTGAATCTCTTGACGAGGTTGTACATTAGTCCGCCGGTGGGAACTCTCTTGGAGAGCGCCTTCATCCTATCCACCATAGGCCGGTATTCAGGATGCGTAATCAGCCGCTTTCGCCAGTTGGTCAGAAAGCCGATGTTCTCCGAAATAGACATTCCGTTGTCGTTCAGAACGACGATGAACTTTTCCGGATTCAGATGCACGATGTTGTTCAGCGCCTCGAAACTCGATCCCGAGGTCATCGCTCCGTCGCCGACCACGGCGATAGTCCATGAATCCAGTCCTCGGTTGGCCGAACCCTGCGCGATGCCCAGCGCGATTGACAGGCCTGTTCCGGCGTGGCCAGCCGCCAGCGTGTCGTGTTCGCTCTCGCTCGGCTCGCCAAACCCGGACAGCCCTCCTTCGAGACGAATGTCCTTGAATTCGTCGCGCCTTCCCGTCACCAGCTTGTGCGTGTACATCTGGTTGGTCGTGTCCCAGACGATTCTGTCGGTCGGGCTATCGAAGACGCGATGCAAAGCCAGGGTAAGCTCGACGACCCCAAGGTTCGAAGCCAGATGTCCGCCCCGCTCGGTTATCACCGAGATAATGGTGTCCCGCGCTTCCCGCGCCACCTGAGAGACTTCTTCGTGAGTTAGCGGCTTGAGATCGCCAGGCTTATCTATCTGGTCCAGAAGACGGCTTGCCATAGAGGAAACTCCTAGTGAAGCGTCTAATTCAACACAAGCTATGTCAAGTCGGACGTATGCCAACCGCGCTTAAGCATAGAATAGCCCTATCTTGATGTCAATGAAGAGCGTTCATAGTACGCGATGGTTTATGACGAAGCGAATATACATACATACTAAGAGTACCCAATGAAGACAGTATGGCCACCTTGTGCGATGTCCTATAATGTTAGAGTTCACGCGGTTCGCGTCGAGAGCGATTCGCGATGCCTGCGCGAGCGAACCCGAGCGGCGGTTCGCGTCGTGGCGCAGAATAGGTAAATTCAGAGCGGAAGCCCGCTCTTCCGCAGAAATGGTGAAACATGACTTATGAAAATCTGCTTTTGGATAGCGACGGCCCGGTGCTGAAAATCACCGTAAACAGACCCGAAGTCCGCAACGCGCAGAGTCGTCTCATGCTGGAAGAGTTCGATGACGCGCTCATGTCTGCGGCGGACGACGATTCAGTTCGCGTGGTGATAGTGGCGGGCGCGGGAGACCACTTCTCTTCCGGCCACGACTTGGGAAGTCCTCAAGAGTTGGCAGACAGGGAGAGGCGTCCATATCCTCCCGGAATTCCCGGATCATACGACCGAAGCAGAAAGCAGAATCTGGACAACACCCTGAGATGGCGCGATTTCCCAAAACCCACCATTGCCCAGGTGCAGGGATACTGCATCATGGGAGGCCTGATATTGGCCACTGCCTGCGACCTGATAGTCGCTTCCGAAGACGCCCTGTTCTCAGACCGCACGGTGCGGTGGGGCGGACCGCACGTGCAGTTCGCCAGTTTGCCTTGGGAGATTGGGTTTAGAAAAGCGAAAGAGTACCTATTTACGGGTGATTGGATTGACGCGCGGGAGGCGTATAGACTGGGACTCGTCAATCGTGTAGTTCCGCGTGAGTCTTTGGAGGGAGAGACGATGAAATTGGCGCGGCGAATAGCCCTGCAAGAGCCGTTCGCGCTGCGCATTTCCAAATTCTCCGTCAACCAGATGCAGGACGAAATGGGATACCGATCCGGCATATCAGGCGCATTTCAAACGCACGCCCTCTCGATAGCCTACCGCCGCGAGCGCGACGCCGAACAAGGCGCGGACGAAGGCGCCGCCAGGGCCAGAAATCGCGACGCCCGTTTCGGCGACCAGCGGGGATGACTGCCTGAATCGGTCAAGAGCGCGGCAATGAGAAGAGCCGGCTAAATCACGGATACACATGAATCACAGTTCAGACATACACGGCGCTCTCTCCGACCTGCGCGTAGTTGATCTATCTGACGGGATTGCGGGCGCCTTCTGCGCCAAGCTGTTCGCCGACTTCGGCGCGGACGTAGTCAAGGTGGAACCTCCATCCGGCGATCCGACCCGGTCGCTAGGCCCGTTCCCCGGCCAGTCCGCCGACCCTGAATCCTCCGGCATGTTCATCTACCTGAACTCCAACAAGCGCGGGGTAACATTGGACTTGAAATCGGACCGAGGCATAAGCCTGGCGCGTCGTATCCTCAAGACCGCCGATGTCATAGTGGAAAGCTTCGCGCCCGGCTTCATGCGCTCTATGCGGCTTGGATACGAATCCCTGTCCGCGACCAATCCCGCCGTCGTCCTCGTATCTATAACACCGTTTGGCCAAGACGGGCCCTGGCGCGACTACCACGCCACCGAACTGGTCGAATACGCGGCGTCGGGCCTGAGCTATGTCAACGGCTCTCCGGATAGGGAACCTCTGAAAGAACCGGGCGACGAATCATCATATCAAGCCGGAGTGTCCGGATTTCTGGGAGCTATGACCGCGCTGGCGTACAAAGACTTCACCGGACTCGGGCAGAGGGTTGACATCTCCATACAGGAAGCGGCGGCCTCGACTTTCAGTCCGCAGTTCCTCGGTACTGTCCATACAGGCGAATCGCCGGGGCGCGGCTCGACTCCCCTGCTTCCCTGCAAGGATGGCTACGTCTCGCTCAACGTCCGCCACGACGCCACCTGGGAATACATGTGGCTGTTCTTCGACGACCCGGATATCGCCCAAGATTCGCGGTTCGCCACCAGCGCGGACCGCGGAAGACGCGCCGCCGAGGTCGAGGAACTGCTCCTTCCGCATCTGGCTAGATACACGATGGCCGAGCTGTTCCACGGTCTCGCTCCACTCCGCCTTCTAATAGGCATGACCTTGGCGGTGGATAGTCTGACGACCGACCCGCATCTGCAAGAACGCGGCTTCTTCATATCGCCGGCCCACCCTGAGGAAACAGGCGCGCTCATGCCGGGCGCTCCATTCAGAATGGGCGAAACTCCATGGATATTGAGACGACACGCCCCATATAAGGGACAGCACAACGAGGATATATTCATCCACGAACTCGGGCTCGAAGCCCGCGAACTTGACCGAATGCGAGAGGAAGGCATTGTCTGACATCAGAGACATCCGTGATATCCGTCCGCTCCGACATATTCGCGCGACCGTCCTGACACAGGCATGGGCCGGCGCGTTCACGACGCGGTTGCTCGCCGATATGGGCGCGGACGTGATTCAGGTAGAATCGCTGAACAGGATAGACCCATGGCGCGGAGGATATCCGCCTCGCCTATCGGGGACTTATCCCAACCAAGATCCCGGCGATAGGCCGTTCGACCGCAACGCCGCCTACAACTCGGTGAACGCCGGCAAGAAGGCGATAACGCTGGACCTGAATCAGGACGAAGCTGTAGAGGCGTTTCTGGAACTTGTGAGCGTATCGGACATAGTCGCCGAGAACTTTTCGGGCCGCGTCCTTCCAAATTTGGGGCTGGAATACCCTACGCTGCGCTCGGCGAATCCATCCATAATACTGCTAAGGATGCCAGCCTACGGCGTATCCGGGCCATACGCCAACTACATGGGGAACGGCGGCACGATAGAGCCAATGTCCGGCGTCACATCTCTACTCGGATACGAGGGAGGTCCGCCTATGAATTCGGGCGTGATGCACACCGATCCGTTCGCCGGGTTCATGGGAATGGCCGCGCTGATGATAGCCCTTCACCATCGTAGCCGAACCGGACGCGGCCAGCAGATTGATCTGTCCCAGCAAGAGACTTCTATCAGTCTCATACCCGACCATGTAATGGACTATACGATGAATGGAAGCGCGACCGAGCGGCGCGGCAACCGCAGCGACCGTATGGCGCCTCACGACAATTACCGATGCAAAGGCGAGGACTCCTGGGTAGCGATTGCCGCGCGTTCCGACGACGAGTGGAAACGACTCTGCCAAATCATGGCAAAGTCCAAACTAGCATCAGACCCGCGCTTCCACAACCTGGCCGCTCGCCAAGCCAACATCCAGGAACTCGACCACATAATTTCGGACTGGACGCGGGACAAGAATGCCTGCGACATAGCGAACGCGCTCCAGTCCCGGGGCATACCCAGCGCTCCGATACTGAAGGCTGGCGAACTGATGGAAAACCCCCAGTTGAAGGCGCGCGGATTCTTCCAGAAGCTCGAACGCGAAGACACCGGCCCGCTTCCATACGCCGGTCCCGCGTGGAGGTTGTCGAAGACGCCCGGCAGGCTCGGCGGACCTCCACCCGGACTCGGCCAGCACAGCGAGGAAGTTCTGCGCGAACTGCTCGGCGTATCATCCGCATGGTACGAGGACTTGAAGCGAAGAGGAATCACCGGCGATACGCCGCCCAACGACGACTGAGCGGTGATTGCCCGCTTAGTCCTTATATCACATCCTTGGCGGATAGAACCGCGCGCGCCGCTTTTTCACACATTCTGAGTTCCTTGTCCATTTGCCCACGCCGCCGTTAAGTGGTAAATTCTGTGTAATCAAACCAATTGAAGAATAAGCTCGTCTCCTTCTCTGGAAAGAGACGAGGGCGAACCGTGAGATTCGCTATCAGTCAGAAATGGGAGATGCGAAGTATGGCGGACGATTTGAGAATCGCTGTAATCGGTCAGGCGGCCTTTGGCAAGGATGTTCTGGCAGCCTTGGCGGATAATTCAGAGAACATAGTGGGCGTATTCTGTCCGCCCGACCGAAAGGAGAGACCCGCTGACCCGATCAAACAGGAAGCGGAAGAGCGCGGCATCCCTGTCTTTCAGTTCAGGCGCATGAGACGCCGGAACGCTATTGACGCATTTCTGGCGCTTAACGCCGACCTGTGCGTGATGGCGTTCGTGACTGATATAGTGCCGGATGAGATTTTGGAAGCGCCCACGCATGGCACGATTCAATACCACCCGTCCCTGCTGCCAAAACACCGAGGGCCGAGTTCGATGAACTGGCCCATCATCTGGGGAGAGACGCGTACAGGCCTCACCATCTTCTGGCCGGACAAGGGACTGGACACCGGCCCCGTTCTGCTTCAGAAAGAAGTGGAGATAACGCAGGACGACACGCTGGGGTCGCTGTATTTCGGCAAGCTCTACCAGATGGGCGTAGATGCGATGGTGGAGGCGGTGCAAATGGTGAGGGAAGGAAACGCCCCCAGGATACCGCAAGACCATGATCAGGCCACCTACGAGGGTTGGTGCAGGGCTGAAGATGTGGTCATAGATTGGGGAAAGAGCGTGGATGAAATATACAACATGGTCAGGGGAGGCGACCCCAGCCCCGGCGCGAACACCACTTTGAACGGCTCCGCCGTCGCGTTCTTCAGAGCGTCCAAGACAGATGGCGACGCAGGCAAGCCGTCGGGAGAAGTAGTGTCTGTTGATGAGAACGGATTTACCATTGCGGCGAATGGCGGCGCCATTCTGGTTGGCAGAGTTCAGCCCGAAGGTCAACGCAAGATCATGGCGTCTGAATGGATAGACCAGATCGGCCTGAATCCCGGAGATAGGTTCGGTACGTAAAGAGGTTGAAATAACATCGCCGCCGAGGTTGCATTATGCGGAATCGCGAAAACCATCTGACCGGGATAGTCCGGCGCATAACCGGAGTGGGGCATGCGTCCGAAGATCAGATCAAAGAAGACGCCGAATTTCTTGCCAAACGGCTTGCGTCGTTTCCGCAGCACAACCCCAACCCTGTCGTGGAAGTTGATCTGGACGGAAATGTCACATTCATGAACCCCGCCGCCGAGGTCTATGTAGATGAGACGCATCCGTCTCACACTCATCCGCTCGCTTCCGACATTGGACCGCTAATGGGCAGACTTCTGGGGTCCGACGCGGGGGTCGCCACCCGGGAAATATCAGTTCAGGAGTCAACTTTCGAGCAGAAGATAGTATATATCCCAGAGGATATGTCCATTCGCATCTACTCGAGCGACATCTCTCGCCTCAGAGCCGCCCACGAATCTCTCCGAACTGCTGGCGAGGAGGCGCGCAAGCTGGCCAGTGAGAACGAGATACTTGGAGAGATTGGGCGTATCATTTCGTCCAGCTTCGACATCAATGAAGTTTATTCGGGTTTCGCCAGCCAGGTGAGAAGGTTGATAACCTTCGACAGGCTTTCCATCAGCCTTGTCAACCTCGACGATAATACTTTTACCAACGCCTACGTGCTTGGAGAGTTAGTCGAGGGGCGACAGGTGGGAGACATCATCTCTCTCGAAGGCACAGTGACCAACGAAATCGTTCGGCATAGAAGATCCATGATCATTCAGGGAGATCCTGAACAACTCAAGGAACGATACCCGAATCTGTTGGCTTTCCCTTCCGTCGCTCTGGCTCCTTTGATATATCGCCGACAGCTTTTCGGCGTCCTCAACGCCAGGTCATACAAGATAAACGCCTATACCGAGGCCGACTCCGAAATTCTGTCGCGCGTCGCGTCGCAGATAACTCCGGCGATAGCCAACTCCCTTCTCTACGCGGACATAGTGAGAACCCAGGGCGACCTGGCGCGCTCCAATTCAGATCTGGAGCAGTTCGCCTACGCCGCCTCGCACGATCTTCAGGAGCCGCTGCGCACGATCACCTCGTACCTTGGGCTCGTTAAGGACAGGTACGCGGTGGAGTTGGACGATACCGCCCAGGAGTTCATTGATTTCGCGGTGGACGGCGCGGAGCGAATGAGAACGCTCATCAACGACCTGTTAGAGTACTCCCGCGTAAACGTTCAGGAGAAGCCTTTGGGCTCGGTAAGCTGCGACGAGGCGCTGAACGCCGCCGTCAGGAGCCTGAACGAAGCGATTCGCCAGAATAAGGCTGTCATCAAGACGTCGCCGCTGCCGACGGTAACGGGCGACGAATCGCAGCTATACAGGCTGTTTCAGAACTTGATCGGCAACGCGCTGAAGTTTCGCGGCGACAAGAGGCCTGAAATCCGGGTTTGGGCCGAACTGCGCGGCGACGAGTGGATATTCTCCGTCCAAGACAACGGGATAGGAATCGCCCCACAATATCAGGAAGAAGTGTTTGCGATGTTCTCGAGACTTCACTCAAGAGCGCAGTACGAGGGTACTGGTGTAGGTCTGGCGCTGTGTAGTAAGATTGCACAACGCCACGGAGGACGTATCTGGGTTGAATCGGATAGCGGGAAAGGAGCGACTTTCCGCTTCAATATCCCGGTAGTTGGATAATAGTTCCCACCACAGGAGGTGATGCCCATGGTTACGCAGATTGACGATAGACCGATTGAAGTCCTGTTAGTGGAAGACAATCCGGCGGACGCCCGACTCGCCCAGGACACGATAGAGCAATCCAGACAGCCGACCCATATAACGCACGCTGAAGACGGCGAAATCGCGCTTGCGATTCTGAGGAGAGAAGGCGACTACGCATCCGCTCCGAGGCCCGACCTCATTCTGCTGGACTTGAGAATGCCGAGGAAAGACGGCGCTGAAGTTCTTGCTGATATAAACGCGGACGAAGACTTGGTTTCCATACCGGTCATGCTTCTAACGGGCACTGAAGCTGAAGCGAGCCTGCTCGAATCTTACGCCATTCCGCCGAGCCGCTACGCTCGAAAGCCGTTGCAACTAGAGCAGTTCAACAGAGTGTTGGGCGCCCTTGGCCTGTTCAGCAGAAGTCCTATTCAAATCCCAACCGAATCCGAAGCTCGTCAGGCGGCGACGGATACTGGACGTCGCAGATGGTGGTGGCCCTTCGGCTGAACCGGCGTCTCCGCATAATATCCGCGCTCAACCCAGATCCTCCGCGGCAACGTCGTCCATTCGCATAATCCTAATATCTCACGCCATCCGCTTTCTTCTGGATCGCAGATAGTCCACCATTACGTATTGCCCCAACTGGTTCGGCGACGTATAGAACGCCCTGCCATTGTTGACCTTGCTCACCTGGTCAATGAAATCCATCAGGTAGTAGTTCGCTTCCAGCATGAAGGTGTTTATCGTTATGCCGTCTTGCGTGCAGCGCTTCACCTCTTTCAGCGTTTCATCTATCGTCTGGTAGCTCGGCGGATAGCTGAAATATGAATGTCCATTCTCCATGTGCGAGGTCGGCTCGCCGTCCGTGACCATGATTATATGCTTGTTGGCGACTTTCTGACGCGACAGCAGCTTGCGCGCCAGCATCAGGCCGTGCTGCATATTGGTGCCCGAATTCCAATAGTTCCAGGTTATCTCCGGCAGTTCTTCTTCCTTGAACTCCATCGCATAGTCCGAGAATCCAACCAGGTAGAAGTAATCTCTGGGGAACTGAGAGTGGATGAGCCAGTACAGCGCCAGCGCCACCTTCTTTGCCGACCCCCAGTATCCGAACATCCCCATGGACTTGCTCTGATCCAGTAGCAGGACGGTGGCAGACTGCGTAAGATGCTCGGTGTGATGCACTTCCAGGTCTTCAGGCGCCAGGCGGAGAGGAACGCTCGGCCCGTTGCGCACAACCGAATTAAACAGTGTGCGGTGAAGATCAATATCCAGCGGGTCGCCGAACTGGTACTGGCGCGTCTCCCCCGTGTACTCGCCCCCATCGCCGCGCGTAAAGACTTCGTGCCTGCCCATACGCTCTTTTTTCATCTCCGAGAAGACCTCTCGAAGCGCGCTCTGGGCCAGTTTCCGCATTCCCCGCGCAGTCAATTCGAGCCTGTTTCCCTTCTGACGCAGGTATCCGGCCTCTTCAAGCTGTTGAATCAACTGCTGTAGTTGTTCGAGTTCGCGCCGGGCGTCCTCCCCCATCAACTCTCCCACCTGATCCGGGTCAATGTTCTCCACGCCTCCTTGTCGCATTGCGGACTCCATCTGGTCGTCCAGCCTGTCCATATCCTGGAGTTGTTCCATGAGTCGCATCGCCTGCTCCAGCGTAACCGATTCGTCGCCCATGAAGGGGTACTCGGCGGCCATGTCGTCAAAAGGAAACATGTCGTACATGATGGAGGCGAGTTCGGCCATGTCCTGCATCATCTCCGAAGGCATTGACGACTGGAGCATCTCTTCCAGTTCGGCTCGCATCTGGGAGGGCATCGAGTCCATCAGCGATTGCATGGACGCCATTTGCTGCTGAAGCCGCTCGATCAATTCATCCAGGCTGGCGGGCCGGTCGGGGTCGAAATACTGCCCGTACTGCTCCATGAACCCTTCGAAGTCCGGGTCCTCGCCCATGGCGCGGTCCAGCAGCATCTGATTCAATGCCTGAATCATTTCCTGCATTCCGCGCATATCCTCGGGCGACATTCCCTCAATCGCGTCTTTCATTCCCTGAAAGAAGTTCTGCATCATCTGCTGACGCAGCATATCCATGAGTTCCTGGAACTTCTCTTGCGCCTCTGGGTCCATGAAGTCGTAATCCGACAGCGACCTCACCTGCCCCGCCGCGCTTTCCGGCAGAAGATCGAGTTTCTCCATATTCTGCCGCGCTCGATTCTCCAAGACATCCATTGCGTTGCCAAGCAACTCGGACATCTCAGAATCCTCGCCCGCTCTCTCGAACTGCTCTTTGGCGTCGTCCAGGCGCCGCTCGATACCCTGGCGTTCAGTGGATACTATGTCCTCGAGTCGTTCTGATATGTCGTCCATCGCCGACTCTAGGTTGTAGCGCTCTAGCTGCTGCTGCTGAAGCCTGCTGAGACGCTCGCGCAATTCACGCAGCCCGGTTACTCTCTGTCCCTGGTCGCCGCTCATTCCCTGTCGCATGAGATTTCGCATCGCCCGGTTGAGGTCGCCGTGATTCATGATGTCTTCAGACAGCGCCTCCAGAACATCGTCCTCATCGAGTTCGAACGGGTTCTGAGTTCCGTCCCAGTAGGAATACCGATAGCTAACCATAGAATCGCCCCTCGTCCGGCCAGTCAATCGGCCATGTAGATTGAGCCAATCATATTTAGACGACAAAGGGGTGTCAATGGCGCTCAGACGGGCCATGCGTCAAATAATCGGCGCGCCAACCAGAGTTCTGGGTATTCATAGCACGCGATGGTTTACGACGAAGCGAATATCCAGACATACTAAGAACACCAGAATTCTGCATCCCCGCGGATGAGGATCTATCGCATAGAGACGCTATCGGATCGAGATGGATATGCGCTGATTGGCGGGCGTATTGGTTAGTACGGTCGTCTCGCCATTGACCCACTCTACGCGAATTTCCTCGACCGTGTCCGCCGCGCCCAGTCCGAAGTGCGCGATTCTTCCTGGTTCCTGCGTGGCGAAATTCGTCGAAGCGTGCAACTCGCGCATCTGCGTCTGTCCGCCCGCGGTGACATAGACCCTGGAGCCGATGCCGTGGCTGTGAAGCGGCGAAGCCCCTTCCAGAGTCACCGCCAGCCAATGGTTCTCGGTTGGAGTATCGTTCCGCAGAAGCGTTGGAGCGGCAGGTCGGCGAATCGGCTCGCCGCTCTCCATCGCATACTCATGGTTGTTGGTTATGAATATGTCCAAGTCGCCGTCATTGTCGTAGTCGAACAGTATCACACCCCTGCCCTGTCCCATATCCGACGATCCGGACTGCTCTGCAACCTGGTGGAAGCCTCTATGTCCCGCGTTCTCGAACAAGCGCGCGGACTGGCTGTTGAACTCTTCAGGATTGCCTTCAGATTGATCCTGAATCCAGCCGTTTACGTGATACAGGTCCAGGTCGCCGTCGTTGTCCAGGTCCCCAAAGCTGGCTGCCCAGCCCCATCCGCCGTCCCGAATGCCCGCTTCCGCGCTCAAGTCCGCGAATCGCATCTCAGATTCATTGCGATACAGCCGATTGCCTGTGCCTCCGAACACACCTTTATCCGGGTTGGTCTGTCCAAAGATGCTGGACACGAACCAGTCCAGATCGCCGTCGTTGTCGTAGTCTCCAATGGCCGACCCCATCCCGTTCTCATCGGTAAACGCGCTAGACGCGCTTTCCTGTATTCGGAACTTGCCTCCGCCGATGTTCCGGTAAACCCGAGACATACCGTAATCGGCTACGACCGCCAAATCGGCCAGACCATCGCCGTCGAGATCGGCGAACCTTGGGGCGAATACCCAGAGGTCTATGCCTCGCCCCTCCCTGAAATCGTATGTCGCCAGTCCTCCCTGGCCGTCGTTGGCGTAGAGAAGCAGCGGGTAGTAGGAATCCCTACCGGTCAGCGGATTGTCGGTCGCTATCTCCGACAGATCGTTGGTCGCCTTGGTCGCCGCGTCATAGTTCTTCGCCGTTTCAGGATTCCATTCACCCAAAGCCAGTTCCAGCATACCATCGTTGTTCACGTCGCCCCAGCTTGGGCTTGTGGCGAACGTCTTCGGCTCTGTGAGCGTCGTGTCGTCAATCGTAAAAGAGCCGTCTCCGTCGTTAATTAAAAGGTAATGCGGCGCGCGCTGGCTGACGGCCACGATGTCAACATCTCCGTCGTTATCGTAGTCAGCGGCCGCGGCCGCGGCTCCAAATCTGGTCGGGATGTCAGCGCCTCGCAGCGCGGCTTCGTCCGTGAAAGAGCCGTTTCCGTTGTTCATATAGAGCGCGGGAGGAGCCTCACCGCCTCTGAGCATGAAGATATCCACCCAGCCGTCGCCGTCGAAGTCTTCCGCAACCGCGCCGCCCGTCATATACCTGGGTTCTGTCTTTTCCAGAAGCGGTTCGGGCGCTGTATGAGTGTGCGTAATGCCCGCTTCGCTGGTCACGTCCGTGAATCGCATAGAGGTCGCCCAGTCTCCGCCGCTGTCGAAGCCAGATGTCGAAGAATCATAGGCCGCCCGCAGGCCGAGGTCCGCCCCGCCGCCAAATGTTGTGATCGCCAGGACCGCCACGCCTCCCAGCGCTCCCAATGCCCAGGTGCTAACGCCGAATGCGGCGATCGCTCTCTTGGGCATCACTTTGGACAATCCCCAGAAAGTTATAGGCCCCGCCGCCGCCGCCGTGAACAGCAGCGTCACCGCCGGCGCGGTCCCCATGCCGGCCAGAAGCAGCGCCGCCACCAGCGGAATCTCGAACAGCAGCGGCACATTGATGGCTATGCCTATGGTTGCGGCGAGCGCCACGCCCAGCAAGTCGTCGCCGAGCCAGGTGGATACCGTTTCCGGGCTGAGCCACTGGATTGCGAGTCCGCTGGCGAACCCGGCGAGTATCATCACTGGGGCCAGCCGCATCACGTGTCCCGCCGTAATCCTCGCCCAGTCCCTGAACCCTTCTCCCAGCGCCTCCTTCCAGGTGACCATGTCCGGGACAGAGAGAACAGCGTCCGCGGTGTCTAAGCCTGCGGGTTCTCCCATTCTCTCTCTCGCCAGTTTTGCCACCAGAGGACCGATTAGCAGCGCTCCAATCAGGCTTATGCCGATGCGCGCTCCGCCAATCATGGGCGCAAACACCAGAACCACCATAATCAAGGCCGGCAGGTTAAAGGTTGACGACCCCTGCGTTATCGCCAGCGTCGTCTCGATGCCGGATCCCCTCCTGCGGAAAGCGGAGGCGACCGGCACTATGCACGCCGAGCAAAGGTTCATGGCGGGACCAACCATCAGGCCCTTCAGCGAGCCTTTGAGACCCACCCCCGTCAATGTCCACGTTCCCGCGTTGGGAAATATGAACGCCTCTGTCGCTCCCGCGACCAGGAAGGCAAAGGTCATGCCAATGGCGACCAGTCTGAGATATGTAAGCGAAAAGTCCCACCACCGTGAGAGGAAGGACTTCTCAGGAGGGGCTTCTATGCAGAACCCTTGGAAGCATTCCGCAGCTAGGGACGACACTACCGCCAGATCGGCCTGCACGGTGTCGAGTTTGGGGATTCTATTGAAGGCGAGAAAGGGCGCGAGCATGATCAGGATGAGAAGAAGCCCGACGATGCGTTTCTTCTTCAGGCCGCTGTCGTATAGCGACCCAGGGAAATTATTCACGCCCGCTCTAATTCTCATCTCGCCTTATTGCCGCCCTAACCGCAAACGGGGCGTGGAGATTCTCGTAACCACGCCCCGCCGATCTCAACCGATTTCAGCTATCTTCGGCAGATTATTCCCTGATTCCGGTCCTGTCCTCTCTCATGTCCTGGTCCAGCCAGACGTATGCCCACTTGGAGGAGTAGTCCACGAAAGCGAGGACTCGCTCGCCGTTGTGGTTTTGCACCCACGGCTGCCAGTAGTCGCCGCCGAAGCCGGCCGGAGCCTGTATGGCCGGGGCCAGCTCGAGGAAGCCGGTGTTCGCCGCCTTGATCCGCGCAATCTGCTCGGAGGAATCAGTTGCGGCCAAAACGTCTTCCCACATAGCGTGCCACTCAGGATCGTTCAGGTTGGACCTGTTCCACTGGTGTCCCGCCCTGAAGTCGTTCAGAGCGTTCGGCCTGGCGACCAGAGCGTTGAACATGAAGTCGTACTGCTTCTCGAATAGACGGCTCTGTATGACAGGGCTGTCCACCAGGTCGAGCGTGACCTTCACGCCAATGTCGTCCCAGAATCCAAGCGCAATCTGCGCTGTTTCCAGTTCGAGCTCTATGTTATTCCGGATCATCAAATCAATCTCGAAGCGCGTGTCGCCGTTCAGCGGATAGCCCGCTTCGTCCAGAAGCTCGCCTGCCTTCACAGGGTCATACTCGAAGTACTCCTGCACGGATTCCGGCTGCTCTTCCAGCGGCACGTAGTGCAGCGGCCACTCAGGCGATGACGGGAAAGCGAACAGCACCGAGTCGCCCTCGTACAAATTGTCCGAGAAGACCTCTCTGTCCAATGCCATATTCATCGCGCGGCGCACTCTCAGGTCGTTGAACGGAGGCTTGTTCATGGGCATCCAGAACATGTGGGCGCCCTGTAGCGGCTTCACTTTCCCAAGATCGGGGTTCGACTCTTCTATACTGGCCTGGTCCGTGCTTCGCACATCGCGCAACTTATCAATCTTGCCAGTCCTCAGCGCCGCCAACCGAGCGGCTTCCTGAGGGATGATGATCTCAACCACGCCGTCCAGGAACGGCAACGCGTACTCCTGGCCGTCCACAACGTATGTGCCCCACCAGTCCGGGTTCTTCTCGAACTCGATCTTGCTGCCGGATACGTATCCACCCTCGACCGTCATCCAAGGTCCTGTTCCAGACTGGTTCCAAGGATCGTCCGTGCCAAGCTCGATGGTCTCCGGGGGAGCCGCTATCAGGTATGGACCCCATGCGAACTCGTAGCCCCAGAACGATACAGGCTTGTTGGTATGGTACGTAATGGTGTCCAGCTTGCCGTCGCCGTCGGTATCGTCTCCGGTTACCGCGTTGTCGTCAGGAAGCAGGAAGTCGTGTCTCGGCCAGCGGCAGTCCTTGATGCGATTCATCTCGGTCACCAACTCTTCGACCGTAACTTCCCTGCCGTATGTAGGATGCTTATCTTGCCACTTGACGCCGGGCCTCAGATGGAAGCTGTAGGTTAGCGGGTCAGGCACTTCCCATCTGTCCGCCAGGGCGCCGGTCGCAAGCACGTCCGTCCCGAATCCCAGCACCGGCAAATAGGTAGTTTCACCGCTTCCGGACGGTCCCTTAGTGTAGTCGCCGAAGAGGAAGTTTTCGACTGAGTAAGTCAGATAAGTCTGATTCTTGAATTCGCAGCTATCCCACTTCGATCCCGGGTCAACCGCGGTCCCCAGTCTCAGCGTTCCGCCGTAGGACGGTCCCGTCCTTATGTCAACGGTCTGAATATCTTCAGGTCTTAGCTGAGTCATCGAGACAGGGGCGGACGCCACAGCGGCCTCGGCCGCTCTCTGGGCGGCTTCCTCCACTGTCTTGGCAATCTCTTCCTGGCTGCTCTTCATCGCGTCCGCCACGATGCCCGCAACCTCGGCTTCAGTAAGGCTGGGAGCCTGCTGGCCCAGCGCGTCGGCTATCGCCGATGCCACATCCGCCTGCGTAACGCCAGTCTGTGGCTGTGAGGCCATCGCGTTCGCTATCGCAGAAGCCATGTCTGACTCTGTTAGCTGCTCTGGCTGCGCCTTCAGCGCGTCAGCTATCGCGGCGGCTACGTCAGCCTGTGTAACGCCTTCCTGCTGAGCCATCGCCGCCTGCACCGCATTAGCTACGTCTTCAGACGTCATGCTTTGCTGAGCGGCCGGCTGGTTCGCTTGAGATGCCTGCATCGCCTGCTGGATGATCGCTTCCACGTTCACAGGCGTCGCCGTCGGCGGAACCGGAGCCGCGGGCGTATCACTGGAACACGCCAGCAACGCGGCAAGAGCCAAGGCCAAAAGCCCCATAGTCGCTATCAAATATCTTCTTCTCAATTTAATTACCCCATCCTTTCCTGTATCGGGACAACATCCCATACGCTCTGTCCAAAATCATTCTCCTGAATAACTGTGAAATTCTTCTCCCCCGCGGTATCGCGTCCTCATCTAGTACCTTCCCCCAGACGCTCCTCTCAACCGTGGATCCAACAAGTCTCTCAGCGCGTCTCCAAACATATTCGTGGCGTAAACCACTATGCTGAGCGCCAAGCCTGGCCACACAGCCAGCATTGGAGCCCTGTACATATAGCTCATCGCCGCGCTGCTGAGCATTCCGCCCCAGGCGGGCGCCGGAGGCGGCACGCCGAGTCCAAGGAAGCTCAAGCCCGCCTCGGCCAGCATCATGCTGGGCATCCGAGTGGTGACCAATACTAGCAGGAATGGCGCTACGTTCGGCAGAACATGACGCAGCAGTATTCTGGGCGTAGCCACTCCAACAGCCTGCGAAGCCTCGATATAGGCGTTCTGCCTTATGCCGATAACCGCGCCTCTGACCGACCTGGATCCTCCCAATCCGTATTGCAGACCCAGCACGAACACTATGTTCCACAAGCTCGGCCCAACCAGGGACACCAGCAATATCAGAAGCACCAGATCCGGGAAGATTAGCCACGAGTCAATGAATCTCTGCACCACAAGATCGAACTTGCCTCCAAAATACCCTGAAGGCAAACCAATGAGACAGGACACCAATAAAGATGTCAGGCTGCCGACTACGCCCACCAGCATCGAAATGCGAGCTCCGTAAACGATGCGGCTGAACAGATCTCTGCCTATATTGTCGGTGCCGAGTAAGTGATCGAATGAAGGCGGGGCGAGGCGCTCGAAGCGAGTTCTGGTTCCATCCGGATTTTCCACCCTCTGCTGATTGAAGTCATAGGGAGCGATGAAATTAGCGGACACGCCCACTATGAAGAACACCAGCACGATGATTGCGGATACGGTGCCAAGCGGCTTCGTCCTTATCATTCTCGTAAAGAAATCAGTGACTGGATTGCGTCTATTTGCCAGCGCGGGAGCGCCTAATGTTGCTTGTGCCATTTTCCTCGCGCGCCTCTAATTGTACCGAATTCTGGGGTCTAGCCATGCGTAGCTTAGGTCGGTTATCAATATTATTAGCAGCACGAAGACGCTGAACACGAACGTCGCCCCGATTATGACAGGAAAGTCTCGTATGGCGGCGGCTTCGTAAATCAGCCTTCCCATTCCGGGCAAGCTGAATATCTGCTCTACTATCACCGATCCGCCTATCACGACAGGCACTGCCAGTCCGAGCACTGTTATGACCGGAATCAAAGCGTTCTTGACAGCGTGCCTGAATATGACCACCTTCTCTGTCAGTCCCTTCGAATATGCCGTCCTGACATAGTCCTCTCTAACCACCTCGAGCATCATCGTGCGCATCAATCTCATGTTCACTCCGTTGATCGCCATTCCCATCACGATCGCCGGAAGCAATATCATCTGCAAGTTTTCCCACGGGTCCTCCCAAAGATGGGTATAGATCAAGGGCGGCGACCAACCCCACCATATGGATGGGAAGACAATCACCATTATGCCCACCCAGAAGGACGGAAGGCTGATGAACAGTATGGCAAGACTGCGAAATACGTAATCGGCCACTGAATCCTGGCGCACCGCCGAATATATAGCAATAGGGAACGAGATGAGAAGCGCGATAATCAGGGCGAGCACACCAAGCTCAAAGGTGACCGGCAGCCTCTTTACTATCTCATCCCTGACATCGAATCCCATAATCACAGCCGCGCCCAGATCCTGGTGGACTATCAGGTTCCACCACCACCTGGCATACTGCTCGTAGATTGGAACGTCTATGCCCAACTGCTTTTCCAGCTCGGCGCGAAGCAACCCTCGGTCTTCCTTGCCGGAGAGGTCCATCTGGCCTATCAATACATCCACCGCGTCTCCGGGAATTATGCGGAGCGCCGCCGTAAGAAGCAGCGTAATAATTAACAGAGTCGGTATGGTAAGAAGAAGCCTTCTAATTATGTATGTGGCCATCTATCTGTGTCACCTTTAGTAATCTACTCTAACGCCCGCTTCTTCCAACTTCGGAATAACTACGTTCTCGGAATTATCGTCCAGGGGCTGCCCCCAGAGCGTGATGACGACTCCCTCGCCCAGTCCCGCCTCCAGAAGAGGCGAAATATCAGTAACTTCGTTTCTGGTAAGTTCGAGGAACGTCAAATTGGACAAAGATGCCGTTGCCGATATATCGGTTATCTGGTTGCTGGCGAGAGTAAGCTTGCTCAGATTAGGGAAGTTCGAGACGACTGACACATCCGTTATCTGGTTCGTATGGAGATCCAGCTCAGTAAGGTTAGTGAGACCCGCTAAAGGTGTCAAATCTTTCACCCGGTTGTCTTTTATCCTGAGATAGGTGAGATTCGTGAGGTTTGCTACCGCGCTTATATCCTCGATGTCGTTCTGCGCCAGATCCAATCGGGTGAGATTGGTAAGCCCAGCCACTGCCGATATATCGCTAATGGCGTTCTGCGCCAAACCCAATTCCGTGAGATTGACCATGTGTTCAATGCCAGATATATCAGCTACATAAAGCAACTGGTTCAAGTCAAAGGATGTGAATCCCTCCACATCCGCAATCATAATCGGACCATCTTCCTGCTTCAGAGCCTTTCTAACAGCCTCCTCCACTTCCGGGTCCGGAAATATGACCTCTCCAGCAGCAGCCACTCGCTGCGGCTGCTCCTCAGTCACAGTCCTCTGACCAGGCCTTTGCGCGCGCCTGGCGTCACCCTCCACTTCCTTGGCAAGAGCCTGTTCCGCCTTTTCCTCCGGTTCCGAGACGCTCTCGCCTCCACCCCCGCAACCGACAACTACCAGCGTCATTGCGAAGACGATTACACAAAAAACCCATAGACGAATCAACATTGCTCTCCTAATTTATCGAGGGAGGGCTAATCTGAACCCAAATTATACGCACTATCTCAAAATATCCGCCAATCGGATATTTGCAAGACGGTCAAGACTATATTCCAAGCATGGGGCGATGTCAACTATGAATTGGAATTTTGAACCCGTACTAGCTTGGGGGACTGTCGCAATTCTATGAAACTCACAGAGCGCTATAAACTAAATCAGACGCGAGTCGGCCTAGAATTCGAGCGAGCCAATCAATACGATGTAAGCGCATTCACCACAGGAGAAGTTATATATGAAACTAGGGGCGCACGTTTCGACCGCCGGCGGACTTCATACCGCCTTTCGACGAGCCGCGAATATGGACGCTGAGACGATGCAGATTTTCGCTTCGTCTCCCAGAGCGTGGAAGTTCAGAGAGCTCAAGCCGGAGATCGCGCTCAAATTCAGAGAAGAATCCGAAGATACCGGCATCGCGCCGGTATTCATCCACGGCAGCTACCTGGTCAATATCGGCGGCAGCGCCGACCAGCTAGACAAATCTGCCGCCTGCCTTATCCAGAACATGGAAGTGGCCGCCGAGATTGGAGCCGAAGGGGTCATATTTCATGCGGGCAGCCACAAGGGCAAAGGATTCGACGCAGTTCTCGAATCAGCCACCGAAACGCTGAAGCGCGTTCTCGAAGCGAGTCCGGAAGGTCCTAGCCTGATAATAGAGAACAGCGCGGGCATGGGGTCCCATCTCGGCGCGTCGTTTGAAGAAATAGGACGAATGATGGAGGCGGTGTCGAGCGATAGAATAAAAGTCTGCCTGGACACCGAACACTGCTTCGCGGCCGGATACAATCTGGCGGACCCAGACGGAATCAATGCCGCCATGGAAGAGTTCGACGAGCGTGTCGGCCTCGACAAACTGGTTGTGGTTCACGCCAACGACGCGAAGGTCGAACTCGGTTCAGGAGTTGACCGCCACGAGAACATTGGCGAAGGATATATCGGAGTTGAAGGCTTCGAGGTTATCATGGGGCATGAAGCCTTTAGGGATATCCCCTTCGTGCTGGAAGTGCCAGGCCCAGACAAAAAAGGGCCAGACAAGGAAAATCTGGACAGACTGAAAGCGATTCGCGCGCGTCTTGGTGTACCTGCCTGAACCACTAGCCTTATACTTAAGAGAGTGGCGCGGCTATGCGCGAATAATCGCGAGCGATCAAAGTTCTATTGGGGCGAGAATCTGAATGGCTTCAAATGAGACCGACGACCAGGGAAGCGGTATCCTGAACGACGGTATCCTTGGCGACGGCAATCTTCGCGCGGCGATACTGGGCGTAAATGACGGACTGGTATCCAACTTCAGCCTGGTCATGGGAGTCGCGGGCGGCGTTGACGATCCTAAATGGGTTCTTCTGGCAGGCATCGCCGGCCTTTTGGCGGGAGCGTTTTCGATGGCCGCCGGCGAATATGTATCGGTAGCCGGCCAGAGAGATGTATATCGGAACAGAATTCGGACGCTTTCCGCCTCTCTTCACAAGGCTGGGCGCGCCGATATTCTCAGAATAGCCTCCATATACCAATCGAAAGGGCTGACGAATACGGAGGCTATGGGCGTCGCCGAGCGTCTCATTCAAAATCCGGACGCGGCCACCGAAACCGTCGCGCGCGAAGAGCTTGGGCTGACTCCGGACGCTATAGGCTCCCCGATTGGCGCGGCCGGCAGTTCATTCGTCGCTTTCGTTATCGGCGCCATCATACCGATTCTTCCATATCTGCTGGGAGCCGGCTCTCTGGCGTTCACGCTCAGCGCAGTTCTCAGCGCTCTGGCGCTCATCGTGGTAGGCGCGCTGGTCGCCGCGGGTTCAGGCCGCAATCTAGCCTGGGGCGGGGCGAAGATGTTGATGGCGGGCGGGTTCGCAGCCGCGGTCACGTTCGGCATAGGAAGCCTCGTCGGGGTAGCCGTTTCAGGTTGACCTCGCCGAGCGACTCAGGATATCGCCCCGGCCATTTCCGGAGATTTCTTCTCGCGGAATAGAATGACCAAGTGGTAGCATACTGACTGGATAAACTGTGGCTGGTCAAGCGTTTAGCGACCCCCGGGCGAAATCCGGAGTGAACCGCAAATACATGAGATATTGAATGCTGCGAAATAGTGAAGGAAAGGAAGAAAGCAAATGGGACTGAAAGGAAAGGTGTGCGTCATTACGGGTGGCGGCAGTGGAATTGGAAGGGCGTCTGCGCTGATGATGGCCGAGGAAGGAGCCTCTGTGGTTATAGTGGGGCGAACCTACTCGAAAGTCGAGAGCGTTAGAGACGAAATCATCGCCGCCGGAGGCGTTTCCGACGCTTACGGCGTTGACGTTGGAGACAAAGACGCCGTGTCTGAAATGGTGAACAGCGTTCTCGCCAAATACGGCAAAGTGGACGTGTTGGTCAACAATGCGGGGCATAGTTCGCCGCACAGGATGCTCATGACTACGACACCGGAAGACATTACGAGCGTGATGGAATCCAACCTGTCCGGAAGCGTCTTTTGCTCGCAGGCGGTCGTTCCCTCGATGAAAGAGTCGGGAGAAGGCACGATAATCAACGTGTCTTCGATGGCCGGAGTCAACGCCAGTCCGCTCGCGGGGATGAGCTATAGCGCAGCCAAGTCCGCCGTCATCAACTTCACGGAGTTCCTGAACGCCGAATTGAAGAATACGGGGATACGCGCGAGCGTGGTGATCCCGGGCGAAGTGGACACGCCGATTCTGGACAATCGCCCGGTCGTGCCGTCGGAGAAAGCCAGAGAGACGATGGTGACCGCGGAGGATACCGCGGAGGCGATTACGCTGATCGCCCGACTTCCGCAGAGAGCGGCCATTCCCGAACTGATTATCAGGCCGACGTGGCTTCGGGACACCAGCGCGGAAGTCAATATCGCGTAATAGTGGTTAGTTCTTAGTTTCTAGTGATTAGCGAGGGCGTCTGTATGACGCCCTCGCCGTGCCTGGGGCTATTCGAGTTGGAGACTGTCTGATAGGCCGAACTCCTCAGCGAGTTGTTGGAGGCTGTCCCAGGTGGAGTCTTCCACGAATATGCCTTCAGCCAGAAGTTGCCGCTCTCGCTTATATTCGAGTTCGCCTGGATAGAAGACTTCGTCGAAGCCCGTAGCCGGGGCGGAGCTCTTCAAGTACTGGGCGAATTCGGTCACCTCCGCCTTGAACTCCTCGGCGTCGCGGAAAGCTCCCACATCGAAGGCGGCCATGAAGCAGCCATCGTTGTGGCGTCCGGAAGGGTCATGCCCGAATCCGAGTCCGGTCAGTATGCCGGACAGTATCTCCACCATGACCGACAGACCATACCCCTTATGCCCTTCAGGGCCGCCCAGCGGCAGGATCGCTCCGCCATTTCTCAACTCGGTCGGGTCCGTGGTTTGGTTGCCATCTTTGTCCAGTATCCAGCCTTCGGGGATATCGTAGCCTCTCGCCACCGCGACGGCGAGTTTGCCGGCGGCGACGGCGCTAGTGGCCATATCTATGAACATGACGCCTTCGAGATTGGAGGGCATGGCTATGCAGATAGGATTGGTGCCGAGGCGCGGCTCCCGTCCGCCGAACGGGACCACAGACTTGGATGAGCGGCCTGAGTCCGCAGTCATAATGCCGATGAGTCCGCTCTTTGCGGCCATGATAGGGTAGTCGGCGACGCGCCCGACGTGGCTCTGTCTGAAGACTGTCGCGGCCGCGACGCCGCTCGTCTTCGCTTTCTCGATTGTCATACCCATCAGACGTTCGGAAACTACGTATCCAAACCCCCAGTGTCCATCAACGACCGTCGTCGTGGGCGTGTCTTTAATGATTTCGAAGGGCGCGCCCGGAACGATGTGTCCTCGCTTCACCCTGTCTATATATGTTGGTATCTGGATGATGCCATGCGAGTCGTGTCCGGCGAGGTTCGCGCCGACGGAGTGTCGGGATATTATCTCGGCTTCTTCCGCGCTCGCTCCCACGCCCTTGAGAAGTTCGGCGGCTATGAATGTCAGTCGGTCGGCCTGTACTGTTGGCACAGTGTTCCCTCCTAGAGTTTGTAGAATCTTGCGGCGTTGCCGCGTATGAATCCGGCCCGCTTCATGCGCGTTGCGCCAATCGCTCAGAGGCTGTCTATGACCTCAGTCCAGACATGACGATGATAAGCCTTGCGCTTCTGAATGACCTCTGAATCGTCAATCAGGTCAAGCGTCATGGCAAGGGATTTCATGTCCAACTCCGGCCATAGTTTCGGTGGCGGTTCGTCAAAAGGTTCGCCCTTCTCCTGGGCTTCCTTGAACTTGTCGTACCAGACCAGCCAGGCTGCATGATTTCTTGCCGCGCCTTGATCTAGACCTTCGGCCACACCTTCCGACCTGGCCTTTTCTAGCTGTTCTTCTTCCACCTTTTCCCTCAGCCAGCGAGTAATAGTCAACTCCAAATTCTCCTTTCCATCCTCGATCAGCACGAAGGTGATCGCGAGCATCGTTACTACGGGCAACGTGTACGTCGCATAGTCCTTCATGGACACCAACGCAACTGCGAGCGGCGCTTTTTGCCTGAACGGCGTCACGCTCGCGTTCGGACTGGCGTTCGCGGATATGTCTTCCCGCATCCTATGCAATGCTCTGTCGAAATCGTATGACAGGGCGAACGCGACTGTCCAGATTATCAGGAATATGAAGAGTATCCAGATGAACGAGTTCCAATACTTGCTCAGAACGCTCCACAGCGATACTCGCTCTGTCTTCTTATTGCTCAGCATAGCATAACCCGACTCAGGACGGAGTTGGAGCTTCGGCGGGTATCAGCGCTTCGGACTTGAGTTCGGACCACAGGTCTGCGGGAATGTCGAATGAGGCCATGGCTACGTTCTCGGCAACTTCATCTGGATTCCTCGGGCCGGGGATGGTGGCGGCTACGGCTGGGTGCGCCAGGCCGAACTGCAACGCCGCCGCCTTTAGGGGAACTTCATGCCTGTCGCAGACCGCCTTGATTTGCCTCGCGGTTTCGAGTACGTCCGGGGGCGTTCGCTGGTAGAAGTAGGTGGTATCCTGGCCAAGGTCGGAGGCCAAAACGCCACTGTTGTAGGGCCCGCCGAGAATGACGCTGACGCTCTTCTCTTCGCACAGGGGAAACAGTTCTTCGAGGCCGGAGTGGTCGAGCAGGGTGTAGCGGCCCGCGAGCAGGAAGCAGTCGAAGTCGCCTTCTCGCGCGAATCGCGCGGGCATCTCCCACTGGTTCATTCCGGCGCCGATTGCGCCCACAACGCCCTGCGACCTGAGTTCGGCAAGGGCGGGATACGCCTCGGCGATAGCCTGCTCCCAGTGGTCGTCGGGGTCGTGTATGAGCGCTATGTCGAGGCGTTCCAGGCTGAGGCGCTCCAGGCTATCTTCTATCGAGCGCAGAACGCCATCCCTGCTGAAGTCGAACACTACGTCGTATGGCGGGAGTTCCACGTATATGTCGTCCAGGTCCGAGGCGGAGTCGTTTGGATTCAGGACGCGCCCGACCTTGGACGACAGTACATAACTGTCTCTATTGTATTCGGACAGCGCCTGTCCGTAGAGGCGTTCGCTCTTGCCGCGTCCGTACAGAGGGGCGGTATCGAAGAATCGGATGCCGAGTTCGTAACCGCGGCGGACGGCGCTGACCCCGTTTTGGGCTCCGACCGGAGTGAACAGGCCGCCAAGTGGCGCGCCGCCAAGTCCAAGAGCGGTTACCTGGATGTTGGTCGTTCCTATCTGTCTGAGTTCGAGAGGGTTCATGGCGGGCCTTTCGCGGTGGAAGCTGAGGGACGGGCGAGATTATATGAGGCGCCGACGCGGGCGTCAATCGAAAGGCAACCAAAAGAGGGCCGCGCAAACGTGGCCCTCTTTGTGATTTTCTTTTGGTCGCGACCGCTACTGTCTGGGCTGCTGCGGAGGAGCGGGATTCACCATGTCCATGCCGAGGGTGCCGGGGAACATGGCGGCTATTTCCTCGACGGTCCAGCGGCCCTGTTTGGAGAGCGACCGGACAGTTTCGGGATTGTTCATGAGCGAGATTTCGCCGCCGGTGACGTGGAAGATGTAGCCATTCACGTCCTTTGCCTCGTCGGAGGCGAGCCAGGTTACGAATGGGGCTATATCTTCGGGTTCGCGCCTGAGTTCGAGCGGACGGGCGGCGGAAGCGCCCTGTATGCCGGAGGCGGCTCGAATCTGGCGGGCGGAGTCGGGCACGGTGGCGGTCATGCGGGAATTGGCGCCTGGCGAGATGCCGTTGACGCGCGCGCCGTAGCGTCCCATGTCTCTGGCGACGGCGCGAGTGAAGCCGGCGATGCCGTCTTTGGCGGCGCCGTAGTTGGACTGGCCGGTGTTTCCGTACAGGCCGGAGGTGGATGAGAATGTAATGATACATCCGCTTCGCTGCTGTCGGAACAGGATGGAAGCGAACTTGCAAACGGTGAACGTGCCCTTGAGGTGGACCGCGATGACCGCGTCCCATTCGTCCTCGGTCATGTTGAACACCATGCGGTCGCGCAGGATTCCGGCCGGAGTCACCACGATGTCAAGCCTGCCGTAGTTATCGAGCGCGGTCTTGACGATATTCTCGCCGCCTTCCATGGTGGCGACGGAGTCGTAGTTGGCTACAGCCTCGCCGCCGGCGTTTTTGATCTCGGCGACGACCTCATCGGCGGGCGAGCTGGACACTCCGGTGCCATCAACCGCTCCGCCGATGTCGTTGACGACGACCTTGGCGCCCTCAGCGGCGAATAGCTTGGCTATGCCGCTTCCTATGCCTCGCCCAGAGCCGGTGACGATGGCAACTTTGTCTTTAAGCATATCTCCCATAAGTTTGGTCTCCCCTAGGTGGTTGCGAAGATGGGATTCGATCTGTGTTCTGATTCAGCGACTCACTGGCGCGGTGGCTGCGGGGGCGAAGGGTTTGGCAGCCCATGGGTGACGCGCTGCGGCACGAGTTCCTTCAGTTCGTCGAGTGTCCACTGGTCGTTCTTGAAGATGGTGCGCACGCGGCGCGGGAGCGACAGCAGTTCTATGTTTCCGCCGTAGACCAGGAAGGTTTGTCCATTGACGTTGGCGGCCATGTCGCTGGCCAGGTAGCAGACGAAAGGCGCTATGTCGTCCGGGTCCGTTGGGCCCTGAGGAGCGGGTGAGCGGTCTTCCTGCCTGCCCGATCTCATTTGGCGCGCTACGTCGGGCACTGTGGCGGTCATTCTGGACGACGCTCTGGGGCAGATCGAGTTGGCGGTAACGCCGTAGCGTCCCAGCTCTTTGGCGACGACCTTGGTGAAGCCGGCGATGCCGGACTTGGCGGCGGCGTAGTTTGCCTGGCCTGTGTTGCCGAAGAGTCCGGATTCGGACGCGAAGGTGATTATCCGTCCGCCGTCGCGCTGCTGTCGGAACACGATAGAAGCGAACTTGCAAACGGTGAACGTGCCTTTAAGGTGGACGTCAAGTACGGCGTCCCACTCGTCCTCAGTCATGTTGAAGACCATGCGGTCGCGCAGGATGCCCGCGACGGTGACCACGATGTCCAGCCTTCCGGTGAAGCTGTCGAGCGCGGTCTTAACGATATTTTCGCCGCCCTCCATGGTGGCGACGCTATCGTAATTGGCGACGGCTTCGCCGCCGGCGGCCTTGATTTCGGCGACCACGTCGTCGGCTGGGCTGCTGGAAGCGCCGGTGCCGTCAACCGCTCCGCCGAGGTCGTTTACTACGACTTTGGCGCCTTCGGCTGCCAATGCCATAGCGATGCCCCTGCCGATTCCTCGGCCGGCGCCGGTCACTATGGCGACTTTTCCTGTCAGAGTATCTGCCATCAATCTCTCCAATCTCCCAACTGTCGGCGGCTGGTCGCCGCTCGCGGGATTATCTCAGTTCAATAGACTGCCAAGTTAAAAGCGTTCACAGTATATACAAATTCGGTCCTTCGTCAACAGCGCTGACGAAGGAGCGGCGGGGCATTTCTGCTATTCTACAAGGCGACTGCGAACTGACTGACAACATCCTTCAGCAGGCGTCCTTCGACAAGCTCAGGACGAACGGTTCTCGGATAATCGAGAGTTCGCGCCTACCAGATTGATACAGATTTCGTGAGTAATATGCCCTGATTTATAGTTCTTCTGATGAGCCTGCAGGTGACTTGCAGGTGGCTTCTGATGGGCTTCTGGTGGGTTATGACACCTGTTAGCACCTGCAAACCACCTGCAAAGACCTGTATTCACCAGTTCAGAGAGTTTTTTCTGCGCTCGCGTGAACTGGTTGATAAATTCCGGTATATGGGTAGTTAGTCGTTAGTCATTAGTAGGGTTTTCTGCGCCGGTCTATATTTGCTCAGAATAGCGCTTGCCAGGCTGACGCAAGGTTTATATGTTTCGCATATTTGTTCTTAAGGTGTAAGCATTGTAGCATAGGGCGTGTGGAATAGTGAATGGTGAATTTGGAATTGTCTGGCCGCTGGGATGAGCGGGGATCGGAACTTTGACACAGGCTTTTCCGGTTGACAGTTTTGTCGCCGTGGGTGGTTTGGATGGGGCTTTCGTTTTATAATGCGCGTAAGTCAAGACTTCTCAGGTACCTTATCAGGGAGCGACCAGGACTGTGAATTCCAAGCAGATAGATTTAGCGATAGACAGCGGCGGCTTGAGTATCGAAGGGGCGCTGCATCTGCCGCAAGACACGACGGGGAAAAGGGCGGCCGGCGTCGTGGTGTGCCATCCGCACCCGCGATATGGCGGCGATATGAATAACGACGTGGCGCTTGCGCTCGTGAACCGTCTGGCCGCGGACGGCTTCGCGGCGTTGAGGTTCAACTTTCGCGGAGTGGGGAACAGTGAAGGGGCGTTCGACTGGGGCGGAGGAGAAACGGACGACGCGGACGCGGCTCTGGACACGCTCTCTCTGCGAGACGAAGTGGATGGAAGTCGGCTGGGGATAGTGGGATACAGTTTTGGGGCGGCGGTGGCGATACAGTCGGCGGCGGATTCGACTGTGGCGCAGGCGGTCGCGGCGATAGCGTGTCCGGCTCCGCAGTTCAGGGCTTTCAGCGGGATGGAGTTGCTTCAGCCAAAGCTGTTCGTTCTGGGCGACCACGATCACAATTTTCCGGCGGACCAGTTCAGATTTCTGAGCAAGCGGTTTGCGGAGCCGCGCCGATTCGAGGTCGTAACCGGCGCGGATCACTTCTTTCGCGGCTCTGAACCGCTGGTTGCCGAGATGGTTTCGGGGTTCTTCGCTGAGTGGCTTAAGCGTTGAGTTTCGTGGAAATAGAACCAAACAAAAACGCAAATAGATGGATATACCAATATGCACATCTAGTTTACTACGTTTTCGATTCTGTATCAGTTTAGGAGAAGGGTGGGATCACCGCCATCCGTTGAATTGTGAATAGTGAATTTGGAATTATCTGGTGACCGAGTGGGGTTAAACTTCCCCATCGAGGCTGAGAGGGGTAGGTATCGAGGATAATCACCTCCATCCCAGCCTTCCCCTCTCGATGGGGGTGGGTTGGTTTGGGCGTTTGCCTACCCTTGTGAGTCCATCAATGGAAGGGATTTTTGAGATAGCCTCTAAACCATGTGAATCGTAGTTCAGGCGGCAATATGAGACAGTCCGCGATAGATTTCAAGAGCAAGAGGCTCAGGCTGGAGGGCATTATATCCATGCCAATGGATGGCGGCTCTTCCCTGCCCGCCATCGTGGTTTGCCATCCCCATCCGATGCTGGGGGGAGATATGAACTCGCCAATCGTCGCGGCGATTTGCAGAGCCGCGTCTGATGAGGGATTCGCGACTCTGAGGTTCAATTTCAGGGGAGTCGGTGACAGCGAGGGAGAGTTCTCGAATGGCAAGGAGGAGCGTGAAGACGTGAAGGCGGCGCTGAATGTGCTGGCGCGGTGGCCGGGCGTGGAGAGCAAGCGCGTTGGGGTAGTGGGATACTCGGCGGGAGCGTCCATCGTGCTGGACGGAATGAAGCAGGTCAAGCGGGCCGCCGCGATAGCGCTCATCGCGCCTACGCTGGCCTCTCTCCGCAATCGACGGTTCAGTAGAGACAAGCGACCGCGCCTCGTGGTAGCAGGCTCTGAGGACAGGGTCGCTCCATCAGTGCAGATACAGGCGATACTCGATGAATGCAGGGGGCCGGTTCACTTCCGCGAGATTCAGGGGGCGGACCATTCGATGCGAGGTCGCGACGCGGAGATAGGCGGGATGGTGGCGGAGTTTTTGGTTCGGAATTTGTGATTTCGATTACTTCTTCGCCGATGTTACGCAGGCTTGAGCGATTGTGGTCGTCGAAGCGTGTCGAATATCTCGTTTTCAGACAGCCAGCGATTCGATGAGGTAGGTAGGGCGTTCGGACTCGGGCAGGGACGATACGTCGTAGTCTGAAACGCCGGTGCTAATCAGGGCGGACGCTATACCGAAGTCGTTCGCTCCTTTGATGTCGGTCTCTATCTGGTCGCCTATCATCACCATGTCCATTGTTCCGCCACGCCTGAGCGCCTCCTCGAATATGGCGGGTTGCGGCTTGCCGAGCCGGGTGAAGCGCAGGTCGGGGCGGTCGGGGTATCGCAGCGCGAGGGCGGACTCGAATATCAGCGCGACCGATCCGCTGGCGAATCCGAAGCCGTTTCCTTCAGGGTAAATAAGGTCGGGATTGGGCAGAATGAGGCGAACGGACTCGCCGGCGTCAATCTTTCTGAACAGCGCGGTGAGAACCGTGTCGGCGGCTTCCAGAAACGGAAAACCGGCTTGGTCGCCGATTACGAGCGCGTCGAAGTCGTCGCGGTACGGAACGACTCGTCCGCCCGCTATCTCGACGTAGCGGAAGCTGTCTGTCGGGCCGAGTACAACGCAGCGGGAGCCGGCGAGAGCGTTTTGGGCGAAGTAATTGACGAGCAGGCTGCCGGACGTGATTATCCGCGACTTGTCTATGGGAAGCCCCATGGATTCGTACCTGGCCGCTCGCGTTTCTGCGAGGGCAGAGGCGTCGTTGGTCAGGACGAAGTAGGGCTTGTTCATGCTGTGGAGCAGTTGGACGGCGGCCGGGGCCTCCGGCGCGACGTAGTTGGAGCCGGCCAGAACTCCATACGCATCAAAGAGAATGACGGAATAGCGCTCGGCCAGTTCCCGAAAGGCGACGTGCGTTAAAGCGGACATGGGGGCGCTATTGAGCCGTGTATCCGCCGTCTATGACGATTTCGGAGCCGGTGACGTAGGAAGACTCGTCGGAGGCGAGGAACAGCGCGCCGTAGGCGACCTCCTCGGGCTTGCCGTAGCGTCCCATCGGGGTATTGTCCGCTACCGTGTACTCCCCTATTCGCTCGGCGTTGGCTCTGCCTTCCGCCGTCATGGGCGTCTCGATTGGTCCAGGGTGTATCGTGTTGACTCGTATGCCTTCGGCGGCGTGCTGAACGGCGGCGGACTTGCTGAATATGCGGACCGCGCCTTTGGACGCGTTATAGACGGCGCTCACCGTGTCCTGGCCTATATTGCCGCTAATGGAGGATATGTTGATGATGGAGCCGCCAGTTCCCTGCTCTTTCATCTGGGAAATTGCGGACTTGGTGCCGAAGAAGACACCTTTCGCGTTGATGTCCATTACGCGGTCCCAGGATTCTATGGTGGTGTCTTCAATCGAGTCTCTGAGGGCGACGCCGGCGTTGTTGACGACTATATCCAGCTTGCCGAATCGCTCGACGGCGCACGCTACGGCGGCGTCCCAGTCCGACTGTCGAGTGACGTCGAGGCGAACGAATATGGCGTCGCCGCCGGTTTCGTTGATTTCCGCCTCGGTTTGTCGTCCCGCGTCTTCCAGCACGTCCGCAATGACCACTTTGGCGCCTTCCTTCGAGAACAGCTTTGCCTCGGCGGCGCCCATTCCTCTAGCCCCTCCGGTTATCAGGGCGACTTTGCCTTCCAGTCTCATATTGTTTTCTCCCGGGTAAGACGATTGCATGGAAGACTGTATCAGATGGCAGTCTTTTCAACAAACATGCCAGCGGAGCGGATGACGCAAGGTTTGATCAGTCTCTTTCTCGGCTGACGGTGACTGCGGTGTGCAGACCGCCACGGACTTTGTAGTCGAGCGAGATGGTCATTCGGCGCGGGTTGCACAGCGCGAACAGATCGTCGAGGATACGGTTCGCTGCGTGTTCCTGGACAATCCCGACGCCTGTGTAGCTGAGCAGGTAGTATTTGAGCGACTTCAGTTCGATGCACAGTTTTTCAGGCACGTAGGAGATGACGAGTTCGCCGAAATCGGGGAGGTTCGTCCACGGACAGACAGCCATGAACTCATCGGTGTCTATGACGACCTCGGCGCCGCTGTTCGGGTAATCGTAGTCGAACACCAGCAGACAGTTGGGGTCAATCTCCTCTTGAGTGCGGGGCTGAACGTGAAAGTCATTCAGGCTTTCGTACTGTCGTTGAAGTTGCTCGATGGTGGGCATTTGGGGTTCCTCGCTTCTATCGCCGCGAACGCTGAAGGCTAATGAGATTGTTTGTCCATCTACAAGCGATTGTGGAATTATAGTTATACTCTGACTGGAGGGTCAATTTTAGATGCCAGCGCGGACCGAGATCAGAACCGAACGATTGCTTCTGCGCCCGTTCAAGCTCGCGGACGCCAACGACGTGTACGCATACGCGAAGGACGCGGAGTGGGGGCGATACTTGTGGCTGCCTTCCCCTTACGAATACGCGGACGCCGAGCGTTATGTAGCTCGGTCAGTCCTTTGGTCTTGGGACGCGCGTCCGAGCTTCGCCATCACACTTGAAGATTCGGTGATAGGCGGAATAGACCTCAAGATAGACGCCGACAGTATGACATCTGAAATCGGATATAGCCTGTCCAAAGAACATTGGGGCAAAGGATTCATGGCGGAAGCGGCCCGCGCGGTGATTGGATGGGCGTTTGACGAGTTTGAAATCGCTAAAGTGAGCGGGCAAGCGGACCTGCGAAATCAGCAGTCTTGGCGAGTTATGGAAAAGCTGGGCATGAAGCGAGAAGGCGTTCTAAGAAGTCAAATGCCGCCCAACGCCGATGATCCGAGCAAACGCGCCGACATTGTCCACTATGGGATTTTGCGAGAAGAATGGGAGCGCCGAACTGAAAGATAGACGCGCAATAGGCGACGAGCCCGACGCCAACGCCGGCTACGCGGTTCGGCTGCGGGGGATAGTCAAGTCGTTTGGGCGGACACGGGCGCTTCGCGGCATTGACCTGGATGTCCGCTGGGGGCAGACTGTCAGCCTGGTGGGCGCCAACGGGTCTGGCAAGACTACGCTGCTGAAGATTCTGGCCACGCTGTCCAGACCCGACTCCGGACAAGCCGTAATCGCGGGACTGGGACTGGAACGAAACGCTTCTTCGATACGCAGGCGCATCGGGGTGGTGACGCACGAGCCGCTCTTGTACGATGACCTGACGGCGAGAGAGAATTTGAGATTCTACTGCCGAATGTTCGGAGCGCTGGACGTGGATAGTCGCGTGGAGCGAGTGTCAGATATGGTGGGAATGTCGCCGAGGCTGGATCAGAGAGTCGGGGCGATGTCTCACGGCATGAAGAAGCGTTTCAGCATTGCGCGGGCGCTTCTGCACGACCCGCCGATTCTGCTGATGGACGAGCCTGAAAGCGGACTCGACCGCGAGGCGGTCGGCTTTCTGGACGCGATAATCGCGGAACATTCAGGTTCGCGCCGCGCCGTGATTATGGCGACACACGATTTCGAGCGCGCCGTTCGGCTGGGCGATACTCTGGCGGCGCTGTCCGGCGGGCAGATATCTTATGTGGGACGCGCCGACTCATCGTCCGCGCTCAGAGCGTATCGCGGCCATGCGGAGCGCGCAGAATGAGGGGCTATTGGACGCCGATTCTGGCAATCGTGGTCAAGGACATACTCCTGGAACTTCGCGCCAAGGACATCCTGACCTCCATGCTTCTGTTCGGACTGCTCGTCATCGTGGTGTTCAACTTCGCGCTAGACCCCACCCCCAGGATGGTGGCCGCCGTCGCGCCCGGCATCTTGTGGGTGGCGTTCACGTTCGGCGGCATACTTGGGCTCAACCGCTCGTTCGGGCTGGAAAAAGATAGAGGCAACCTTCACGGACTCATGCTTGCGCCCGTGGGCAGAGACGCGCTCTATTTCGGGAAGATGATGAGCAATTTCCTGTTCATGCTGGCGGTGGAAGCCGTGATGTATCCGGCGGCGGCGATCCTGTTCAACTTGCCACTGCTGACGCCGGGCCTGATTCCGGTCACGCTGCTGGCAACGTTGGCGATAAGCGCGGTGGGGACTCTGTTCAGCGCGATGGCGGTCAATACGCGGTCGAGAGAGGTTATGCTGCCGGCGCTATTCCTTCCCGTCGTCGCTCCTGTGATAATAGGAGCGGTGGAGGCGACGGGAGCGTCGCTGGGCGGCGGAGAAGAGGAGGATATTCTGAGATGGGCTGCGTTTCTGGCGGCGTTCGACGCGATTTTTCTCGTCGTGTGTCCCGCGATATTTGGAATGATACTGGAAGAGTGAAAACGAAATGCGAATACCCGAACATATATTGAAAGAAATGTACAGGCACGCGCGCGAGGATTTCCCGAACGAGTGCTGCGGATGGCTCACGGGGCCAAGGAGTGGCGGCGAGGCGGTTCGGGTGAGGCGCGCGGTCAACGCCTATGACCCCGGCTCTCATCCTACGGCGCGGGACAGGACCGCCGAGACGGCATACGTCATAGACGGCCGCGATCTGCTGGAGCTCAATCGCAGCCTGGACGACGACGAGCCGCCATTGGCGATATACCACTCTCATCCGAATGGGCGAGCGTACTTCTCAGAGACCGACCGGCGAGTGGCAACTGACCCGTGGGGCGACGGGCCGGCGTATCCGGTGAAGCAGATCGTCGTCGGCATAGACGCCGACCGGGTTGTGGAAGCGCGGCTGTTCGAGTGGGACGATTCAGTGAAGGGTTTCGTGGAAGTGGACGAATTTCCGGGGGCGGAAATTTAGAGAACCTTCTTGAGGGCCTGCCTGAGTTCTTCGAGCGGCGTAAAGCCCTCGAAGCGGCCGGCGACGATTCCGTCTCTGTCAAGCACGAACGACCACTCCGCGCTCGGCAGATGCCACTCCCGCACTACGGGTGAGAGAACCGCGCGGCTCAGGTCGCCCTGAATCCCTTCAGGGTTGTCATAATAGTCCACGTGGATGAAGTTGGCGCGCCCCGCGAATTCGTTCTTCAAGTCTCCCAGAACTTCGACTTGGGGCCCGCACACTGCGTTGATGCAGAAGGCGGGGCTCGCCATTACGATTACGGAGGGAAGATCGTTCTCCAGCGCGTCCGCGATGGATACCTGGTACAGGTCCTTGTCCTGGAGCGAGCCGGTGGTGAGTTGGGACAGCGTCTGTACATCCTGAATCGTCTTGCTGCGGCTTGGGATGGCGGGGTCGCCGACCGCCGGCGCGCGAGTGCGCTCAGGCACGTCGAAGAACAGCGCCGCGCGCTTGGGGAGTCCGTCGTCGCCCAGGACGGTCGCGCGGATAGCCCACTTTCCGGGCTTGTCGAAAGTCAGGCTGGTCACGTACAGTCCCCGCTCGACCAGCGGAAATGGATGGAACAAGCCCAGGGCGGTCTGCAAGGGTTCGGCCAGCGATTCGGTCTGCGGTCCGTAGAAAGACTGGACGGTAGCCGACGGCGCCTTTACCAGCCCGGTTTCGGAAGTGAGCGCGAAAGCTATGCGATGCCTGCCGACGCCTATATCGGGAGTGGCGAATATCGCCTGGAGTCCATCTTCGGAAAGCGGCCCCTTGATGAGGGGAACTTCTTCCGGCGGGCTGGCGTCCGCCGGCGTCGCCGTCGCGGAGAGCGCCGTATCTTCTCGTGATTGCGCGCAGGCGAGCGTCAACAGGCTGGCGGCTACGACTAGCGCGAGCGCGACGATTCCAAGAGCGCGGGTATTTTCAGCAGTTGCGCCAATCATTTCGCGTTAAGACCTCGCGCCCGGTTCTCCGCCTTCGTAAGAGCCGAAGGTGAACGCGAATACAGTGAAATCCGGAGAATTGGAAGAAAGCCTGAGTTCTCCGCCGCCGAACTCTCCCTTGTTCACGAGAAAGTACATTCTGGACGTGTCCACCACGACGTAGCTGTTGCCTTCCGCATCGTACTCTATGTCCTTGCCCGCCTGGTCTTCAGGCACGGGGCCGTCGTCGAGGAATACCCTGACGTCATACGGCTCTCCCAATTCGGCGCCCACCTCCCCTTCTGTTCCTTCTGCCTGAGAGTGAGGAGACATGACCACATTTACGCTGGTGCCAAAGAACTGCAGCGCTATGTAGTCCTCATAATCCATTGTCTCCCGGGCATGGACGAGGCTCTCTTCGGTATTGAGCCAAAGTCCGTTCAGATACAGAAAGTGATTAACGCGCTCACCCGGATCTTCGTATAGAACTTTCACATCGGGCGCTTCGTAGTATTCGACATGCCTGACGTATGGCGGAAACTGCTGAGACATGAGAGCGCCATAGTTGCGCTGGTAGCCGGCGTACAGTTCGCGCGTCTGGCTCTCTTCGATTATGGCTGTCCGCGCCTCCTCCGCCATAGCGGGGCCGGGGGACGAATCGGCAGTCACTTCGCTCACGTCATATCCGGACTCGGCGAGTATCTCGCGGATCTTCATCTCGGTCTCATCGTAAGCGCCTTCTCCGAAGTGGGTATATCGAATCTGACCTTCAGTGTCTATGAGATACTTGGCGGGCCAGTAGCGATTATTGAACGCGCGCCACGTTCCGAACTCGTTATCCTGCACAATCGGATATTTGAGCTCGAACTTGCCGGCCGCCTCCACCACGTTCTCGTACTCGCGCTCGAACGCGAACTCCGGCGTATGCACGCCCAGGATGATCAGGCCGAGGTCGGCGTACTTGTCGTGCCACTCCCTCAGATACGGCAACGTCCGTATGCAGTTGATGCACGTGTATGTCCAGAAGTCAATCAGCACCACTTTGCCCTCGGACTGCACCTCCTCCAGCGTAAACGGCTCGGAATTCACCCATTCGCCTGTCTGCCTGAGTTCGGGCGCTTTCGGGTATTCCATGGCTTGCGTGGCGGGAGTGGCCGTCGGATCCGGCGATGGAGTCGGAGGAACGGGAGTGGCTGTTGGCGGCGACGGTGGAACCGTTGGTTCAGCGGTAGGGGGCGCGCTTGTGGGCGTCGGATCTGCGAGCGGCAGCGCTTCGTCGCCGTCGGAAGAGCAAGCGAGCGCAATGACCGCGAAAGCGGCTATGAGCAAAGATGTGAACAGTCGTATGGTGGAAAGCATCATGGAATCCTGTGTTTCATGTTGGGGTACGTCGGCATCGTTGGTAAACTTTGCTTCTTGGGCTTTTTTGAACATTCTAACTATTTGGATGCGAGGCTGGACAGGTTGGATTCATAGTCGAGTCTGTATCAGTTTCGTAGGCGGGTAGAAGGACTCTTATTGCCTATCCCCGCGCCAATCAACTATTATGGCTTTCAGAGGGGAGGGAGACGGCATAATGGACTTCAAAGCCATAATCGAAGAACTGCAGTCTATCGTTGGGGCGGACTATGTTCTGCACAAGCCCGAGGATCTGATCGTCTTCGAATATGATGGCTCTGTTGACCGCGCGCTGCCCACTATCGTCGCGCTGCCCGATACCGCCGAAGAGGTTTCGCGCTGCGTTCGGGTCGCCGCCAGGCACGAAATACCCGTCGTCGCGCGCGGCGCGGGCACAGGACTCAGCGGCGGCGCGGTCGCCGAACATGGCGGACTCGTGCTGGCGCTGACTCGCATGACTCGCATCATCGAGGTTGACGTGGAAAATCGGGTCGCCATCGTAGAGCCGGGCGTCATAAATCTTCACCTCAGCGATCATGTCTCCAAGCACGGCCTCTATTACGCTCCCGACCCTTCGAGCCAGCGCGCCTGCACCATTGGAGGCAATGTGGCCGAGAATTCGGGCGGCCCCCACTGTCTCGCATACGGCGTGACCACCAATCACGTTCTCGGCCTAGAGGTGGTCTATGCCGACGGCAGAATCGAATGGGTCGGCGGACTTGGCAGAGAGAACCCGGGATTCGACCTGCGGGGCATCATCATCGGCTCTGAAGGCACGCTCGCGATGGTCACCAAGATAGTGGTTCGTCTGCTTCGGCAGCCCGAATCGGTAAAGACTCTGCTGGCGATCTTCGAGGAACTCGACGACGCCAGCGCAGCGGTCTCAGGAGTCATAGGCGCCGGCATAGTTCCGGCCGCCATAGAGATGATGGACGACATTTGCATTCGCGCCGTCGAGCCCGCTGTAAACGCCGGCTACCCGGAGGGCGCGGGCGCTGTTCTCCTGGTCGAGGTTGACGGACTCGCCGAATCCGTGGAAGAGGAGGTGGCCGCCATAGAAGAGGTGTGCAGCTCGTACAACCCGCTCGAAATAAGGACGGCTACTGATCCAGAGGCGCGTGAAAGACTCTGGGCCGGCAGAAAGGGAGTGCTGGGAGCGCTGGGGCGACTCGCGCCCAACTACATTCTGGTTGACGGCACCGTTCCGCGCACGCGCCTCGTCGAGGTGTTGTCGGACATCAAGGCCATCTCCGACCGAACCGGCTACCCTATAGCCAACCTGCTCCACGCCGGCGACGGCAATCTCCACCCGTCCATCCTGTTCGACGAGAGAAAGCCGGGCGATACCGAAAACGCGCTCGAAATAGCGGGTGAAATCCTCGAACTGTGCGTCGAGGTCGGGGGCGTCCTCTCAGGCGAACACGGCATTGGACTCGAGAAGCAGGAACATATGCCCCTGATGTTTGATGAGGCCGACATGCAGGCGATGTCAGAGCTCAGGCCATCGTTCGCCACTAATAATATGTTCAATCCCGGCAAGATATTCCCTACGGGGTCTTCCTGTTCTGACGTCGCTCAGGCCGCGGCCATTCAGCGCGTCGGCCCGGGCGCCTACATATAGGCGATGCGCCAGCATGAACAAGGCTGAACCGCAGGACTATCTCGTTGACGGCGTCGCTCCGGTTGACGTTGTATCTCCCGCCACCGAACAAGAACTCAGCCAAATCGTCGCTTCCGCCAACACCGACGGTCTCGGAATCATCCCCTATGGCGGCGGAACGCGAATGAGCGTGGGGAACCTGCCTGACCGCGCCTGTCTCGTAGTGGATATGACGAAACTAAATCGCGTCGTGTCTCATAATTACGCGGATCTGACCGCTTCTTTTCAGGCTGGCGCGACGATGGGGTTCGTGTCCGAGGTTCTCGCTCAGCAAGGGCAGTTGCTGGCGATAGACCCACCAGCGCCCGACCGCGCCACTGTGGGAGGAACTCTTGCCGCCGCGGTTAGCGGCCCTCTCAAGTGGCATTTTGGACACCCACGCGATACTGTTATCGGGATGAAGGTAGTCCAGCCCAACGGCTCGATATCCAAGAGCGGCGGACAGGTCGTGAAGAACGTAAGCGGCTACGATATGTCTCGTCTGCACATCGGCGGAATGGGGAGCCTCGGCATAATACTGGAGGCCAGTTTCAAGCTGACGCCAATTCCAATGTACGAAAAGACGGTACTAGCCTCGTTCGACAGCGGAGCAACGGCCATGAACGCCGCGATGAGCGTCTTCAACTCATACGTCATGCCTCTCGCCATGGTGGCGTTCACTTCCTCCGTCGCCTCCAGAATCGGAGTCGAAGGGAATAAGGCGAATCGCTATTATATGGCCATAAGGCTTGGCGGCAGGACTCGCACTCTCGTCCGCCAGGAGAATGAAATTTGCGCTACGTTCAGGCGAGAGGGCGCGTCCTCTATCCAAGTTACTGAGGGAAACGCGTCGAATTTCTGGCGTTCTCTGTCGGATTTCGGATGGTCATCCAACACCGTTCCCCTGCTGAATATCAGGATAGCCACTTTGCCGTCCCGTGTCCGCGACGTCCTAGATATGGTTGACCAACTGCGCGATTCAGGTCTCGAACCGGCTGCGATAACAGAACCAGGATTTGGGACCGTCGAAGCGAACTGGTTTGGTCCCTGCGATGTCCCCGATTCCGCGCTGGCGAGCGCTGTCGCTACCGCGAGAAAGCAGGTGTCCGCGCTTGGTGGTACGTCTATCGTCCAGAGATGTCCGCCCGACGTGAAGGCGGGAATAGATGTCTGGGGCGAAAGCCACCCCGGCATAGAAGTCATGCGTCGTATGAAGAGCCAGTATGATCCCAACGGCATAATGAACCCGGGAAGGTTCGTAGGGAGGATTTGATTGTGAACTCGGAACCAGGACTCGATCCTTCACGATTGTTCTCAGGCCCCGACGCGCCGGACGAATCCGACCTCTATAAGTGCGTGCACTGCGGTTTTTGCCTGCAAGTCTGTCCCACTTATATCCAGACAGGTCTGGAAACGGAGTCCCCTCGGGGGCGCATCGCCCTGATGAAGGCCGTAAACGAAGGCAGAATAGGCATTACCGACACCGTGATTCGGCACTGGGACCTCTGTATCCAATGCAGGGCTTGTGAAGTGGCCTGCCCGTCCGGCGTGCCATACGGCAATCTGATAGAGGCGACGATGGCGCAGGTCGCCGACCGCAGAAAGCGCGGTTTCATCCAGAAGAGCGCGGAAGATATATCCCTGAAGCGCGTGGTTCCGCATCAGAGACGGTTGCAAGCGCTTATGTCGCTGGCGAAGATATACCAGAAGTCGGGCATCCAGTCTCTCGTTCGAAAGTCCCGCGTCTTGGATAAGGCTGTTCCGTCTATCGCGGCGCTCGAATCCTCTATGCCTGAGATTTCGACCACTTACTTCAAGGCGGTGGGACAAACCATACCGGCGGTGGGAGAGAAGCGCGCCCGCGTCGCGGTACTGTCCGGGTGCGTGATGCCGCTGATAAACGGACCTGAGATGGAAGCCGCCGTCCGGGTTCTGGCGCGCAACGGATGCGAGATAGTAGTCCCCAAAGATCAGGTATGCTGCGGCGCGATAAATTCCCACGTCGGCGATCTCGACACCGCTCGAAAACTTGCCCGACGCAATATAGACGTATTCACGGACGCGGACGTCGAGTATGTGGTAATCGCCTCCGCCGGCTGCGGAGCGCGGATGAAAGAATACGGGCATCTTCTCTCCAAAGACCCCGCCTACTCCGACAAGGCTGAACGCTTCAGCGCAACCGTCAAAGATATAAACGAGTTCTTGGTCGAACTCCCCTTCTACCCGCCCAAAGCCTCTCTCGACTGCCGCGTCACCTACCAGGACTCTTGCCATCTCGGAAACGCGCAGCGCGTAACCGCCGCGCCGCGCCAGATTTTGCGCTCCATTCCGGGCGTCGAATTCGTGGAACTTCCCAATGCGAGCCAGTGCTGCGGCGCAGGAGGCACCTACACCATAACCGAACGGGACTTTTCGCTGCGCGTTCTGGACTCCAAGATGGACGCCTTCGAGACGACCGACGCGGATGTGTTCGCCACAGCCAACCCTGGCTGTCTCATGCAACTTCAATATGGCGTTCAAGATCGCGGTCTCTCCGCGCAGGTAAAATACGTAACCGACCTCCTCGATGAGGCATACCGACTGGAAGAACTGAATACCTAATTCCACTGGAGGATGATATGGATCTCGGATTGCAGGGCAAAGTAGCGATAGTAACCGGAGGAAGCGAAGGAATCGGCAAAGCGGCGGCGGCGAGCATGGCCGCCGAGGGCGCGAGCGTCATAATAGCGGCTCGCCGCTCGGACGTTCTCGATGCGGCGGCGGATGAGATACGCGAGCAGACCGGCGGCGACGTAACGGCGGTTCAGACCGACGTGATGATTCCCGAACAGGTCGAGAGCCTCGTCCAAAGGGCCATTG
>CAZXFX010000004.1:67129-91737 GCA_964640295.1 uncultured Dehalococcoidia bacterium
CAACGCCGGAACATCAGCCGGAGGCGCGTTCCTCGGCGTAACCGATGAAGCGTGGCAGCATGACCTCGACCTCAAGCTCTACGGCTCGATAAGAACTTCCCGACTTGCCGTTCCGCTAATGCGCGAGCAAGGGGGCGGTCGCATAATCAACGTCACGAACCTGGGGGCAAAGGCGCCAGGCGCGGCGTCGGTGCCCACTTCGGTCAGCAGAGCCGCCGGCGTCGCGCTTACCAAGGCGATGTCTAAAGAGTTCGCCGCCGATAATATCCTCGTGACCACCGTTTGTATCGGACTGATAAAGAGCGGACAGCACGAGACGCGCTTCAATGCGATGCGGGAAGCCGACCCGGATCTCACGCTCGACCAGTTCTACGCGGACATGGGCGACAGGGTTCCGATTGGTCGAGTGGGCGAATCTGAAGAAGCGGGCGACGTGATAGCCTTTCTCGCCTCTGAGCGCGCCAGCTATCTGACAGGCATAGCCATCAACATAGACGGCGGAACGTCGCCGGTCGTCTAGCGTCGCATCATTTCAGCTAAATCCATGGGGGCGATCGCTAAAAGGTTCGCCCCTCATGCTTTGTACAAGCGGAGGGATAAGTTCAACCTCCAACGCCTCCGGTTTGGGCCCTCTGTCGCAGGGCGTGGTCCGCAAGAACCAGCGCCATCATGGATTCGACAATCGGGACGGCGCGCGGCAGCACGCAGGGATCGTGCCTTCCCCTGCCCCTCAGCGTCGTTTCGTTTCCGTCCACGTCAACCGTATCCTGCTCCTTCATGATGGTCGCCGTCGGCTTGAACCCCGCCCGCATCACGATATTCTCGCCGTTTGAAATGCCGCCCTGTATGCCTCCGGAGTTGTTCGTCCGAGTGCGTATGCGTCCCGATTCGTTGTAGAACGGGTCGTTGTGCTGAGACCCCGTCATATACGTTCCCGCGAACCCGGACCCCACCTCGAACCCCTTGCAGGCGGGCAGCGACAATAACGAGCGCGCCAAATCCGCTTCCAGCTTATCGAACACAGGCTCCCCCAGTCCGACGGGAACGTTTCGAGCCACGCACTCCACCACTCCGCCGAGCGAATCCCCATCCTTGCGCGCCTGCTGGATTCGTTCGATCATGCGCGCCGCCATATCCTGGTCCGGACACCGCGCCATGTTTTCCTCCACGTCGGCAATCGTGACGCGGTCGGAGTCAACGTCCGCCTCCAGGTCGTACACCCTCTTCACGTAGGCCACGATCTCCACGCCAAACTCCTCGGCCAGATACTTCTTGGCGATAGCGCCGCCTGCCACTCTGCCGATGGTTTCGCGCGCGCTGGCTCGTCCGCCCCCCATCCAGTTTCGTATCCCGTACTTCGCCTGGTACGAATAATCCGCGTGAGACGGCCTGTACTTCAGCCGCATCTCCTCATAGTCTCGGCTTCTGGCGTCTCGGTTCCAGACGATTATCTGGATGGGCGTCCCAAGCGTCAGCCCATCGAACACGCCCGACAGTATCTCCGCCTGATCGCCTTCTCGTCTCTGCGTCGAGATCACGCTCTGTCCGGGACGCCTACGATCCAGTTCCCGCTGAATATCCGCCTCATCCAGGGCAAGGCGGGGGGGACATCCGTCAACCGTCACCCCCACCGCCTGTCCGTGCGATTCTCCCCACGTTGTAATCCTGAACATCTTCCCAAACGAATTGCTCATCTCTCACTCCAGTCCTGCCCGAGCCGCCCATCACGCTCGACAGCCATTGCGATTCTGTTCCAAACGCCATTATGTTATCATCATCAAACGCTCTGGCCGCAAATTCACGACGGGTCTGGGCTGAACACCTGCGAGCGCCTCCCGCCTCGGCGGGCGAGCGCGGCTCGCAGCCCAGGCCCATCCCGCCTTTCGCCTTCCAGGCGCAACAAGGATGGCATGCCCAAAGTAAGAAACGCGATTCGTATAGTGACGAGGGACGGATGGCTGGAAGATAGAACACGAGGTAGCCGCCGCCATTATAAACACCCATCCAAGCTTGGACTGGTTACAATAGCGGTAAGAATGAATAAGGACCTTCCACCAAAGACATAGAGAAGAATAATGCGGCAGGCGGGATTGCTATGATGGAATTTACAGTATTCATTGTCCCACACCCTCGCGGTTTATCCCTCCGGGTCAACGTATCAAGCCCGATTCCTGTCTGAATCTACGGCTGTCACGGCAGACTGAAACAGGTTGCCGACGCACCAAACCACTGTAAGTCCATTCACGAGCGATATATCATATGGACATAATGGTCTGGCGTTTGAAACTAAATCCAATGGCGAGATCGTGGTCGGCGTGAGAAGCGACCACCTGATGTTCTACTGCCAGTATGCCGCCGACCTCCATAGGTTGGGAGAAGACTCAGCATCTCTTGAATTCGTGAAGCGAGCTTCGGAGTTGGAAGAGATTATTGGGGGAGATATATCAAACCTGAGCCAACGGCGACAGCTTATCGTCAGGGAAACGTCGCGCTGGTCACGTTCAGCCAGCTTTCGACGACAAGCGCTCAGCGCATACGAGAACAGGTGCGCGGTCACACGACGACAACTCCGTCTGGTGGATGCGGCTCACATACTGCCGGTATCCTCCGGCGCAAGGAGCGTAGATGACGTGCGCAATGGAATAGCGTTATCGCCTACATATCATAGAGCGTTTGACAATGGTCTGATCTATCTGGACGATAGCGATCAAGGTATGGTCATGCGCTTAAACTCCAACGCCGTAGATGATCTCATGCGACTGGGTCTGGCGGGTGGAGTAGAAGAATTTGGGTCAACCCTCGGTTCGATCCATCTTCCCTTCAATCCCCATCAACGTCCAGATCCTTATTTCATACGTCTTGCGAATGAGTATCGTGGACTTGAATAGCTGCGGTGAGATCACTTTAGCGATTCTCATCGATACCCATTGACCCCGCTTTTCTAAAGGTCTTTGGATGTTCCTCACATGCGTGGGTATTCAAATCTTCATAAATCAACGCGTACTGAGAATACCGAGAACACCCAAAATTGAATCCCTCTTCCCCTTCCTGTAAGCTTAAAGCATGAAAACAGATTCACCCTCATCATCCTCGGAGGACGGACCATCATCGTCCACCCGAACCGCACCCGCGTCTCGGACACCTTCCACCAATCAAGACTCTCACTCCAGCAGTTCCCGCGCAGGGAAACTCCCTCCCAGAAACGTACAGACACGCGGTTGGCGTCAGACTTTTTCATCTTTGGAGAACCGCGACTATCTCTTCCTCTGGCTCGGCATGATGTCCATGATGGGCGGAATGCAGATGCAGATGCTGGCGCGCGGCTACCTTGTGTATGACATAACCGGTTCAGCGGCTCTTCTTGGATTCGTTAGCGCCGGCATGGCGATTCCCATGCTCTTTCTTGCGCCATTCGGCGGCGCAATAGCCGACCGAGTAGAGCGCAAACGCCTCATCCAGGGCGGGCAGTTCATAGTCGCCACGCTTGCCGTCATCGTGGGCGTTGCCATATACATGGATTGGATAGAGTGGTACTACCTGATGGCGGCTTCCATACTCCAAGGGACAGTGTGGACATTCATGATGCCCGCCCGGCAGGCCATCATCCCGCAGATAGTCGGTTCGGACAGAATTGGCAACGCGATGGCTCTCAACGCCGCCGGCATGAGCGCCATGACGCTTATAGCGCCGGCGATAGCCGGCGGACTCTACGCGCTCGCTGGTCCCGCTAACGTTTACTTCATCGTGGCCATACTCAGCTTCCTGTCCGTCGCGCTTACGACGCTCGTTCCCAAGCCCACCGGCGATTCCAGCTCCAGACAAAGGCGCAATATGTTCGCGGATATTGGCGCGGGACTGGTTTATATCAGAGGCAATTCGATGGTGTTAGTCCTGCTCGTAATGGGACTCGCCACCACGCTGCTCGCCTCTCCGTTCAGGATGCTCTTGCCCGTATTCGTCGTGGACATCTATCAGAGAGGCCCCGACTCGATGGGGCTGCTGGTGGCGATAATGGGCGGAGGCTCTCTTATAGGATCGCTTGCGATAGCGGCCCTTGGGAACTGGCGCAGGGGGATGCTGCTCATCATCGGCTCTTTCATATCCGGGGCGGCGCTTCTTCTAATCGCGGCTTTCCCGCTATACTACGCCGGCGCCGCCATAATGATACTGGTCGGGCTAGGAGACGCCGGGCGTCGCACCATCAACATGGGGCTTATCATGGAAGTGGTGGAAGACCAGTACAGGGGTCGCGTGATGAGCGTCTTCATGATGAACTTCGGACTCATGCCGCTCGGCGTGCTGCCGGCGGGCATGATTGCCGACGCCTTGGGAGGGCAGAGAGCGATAGGGTTGCTGGGGGCGCTGCTGATTATCGTCACCCTAGTCGTTCTATTCACTCAAAAGCGCCTTCGCGTCTTCCAATAGTTGGCATTCCTGACACGTATGAGCAATTGGATATTCATCAACCGTCGCGTACTATGAATGACCAATAGTTCATCAGGCCGTCGCTGCTTGAAACGAAAGTGGCGCGCGTCCCGATGCGCTCGGGTATCGCGCGCCATATTTAACTGCGCCAATCCGCTACTGCGCGTTCGCCGATTCCATCTCGCGCGATACATTTTCGAGCTCCGATACCGCGCCGGCCACCAGCGCCGGATTAAGTCGGGCGGCGTGGTCCGCGTATCCCGCTCTGTCCAGCATCGTGCCAAGCTTGCCGCCTCTGAACAAGTCGAGCGCCCATCCCAGCGGGTCGGGAACGGTCGTCCTGTCCAGGTACAGCCGCTGATTCTTCGCTCTTGGGCCGTAGTGATAGTGCGGGGCGACTTCAAAGCAGTCGAATGTGAGCAGTTCGACTTCTTCTTCGCCAACATCGCCGAGCACGTGAATCGCCACTCCGCGGTCGTTAGCCAGCGTTCTGAATTCGACGCCGAACCGGACGGGGCCGGCTTCCAGAATAACGTCGCCGCGGTCGTGCATTACCGTGCGCCGCCCTGCCACCGACAGCGCGCGCGCCTGCGCCTCGAGGTCATCCAGTTCAGCAGAAAGGTCGGCGTCTCGCGCCGCTTCCGCCAGTTCGGGGTATCTGGCGCGCTCAATCATGTCGGGGAGCCGGTTTCGGATGTTGGACAGCGTCCAGTCGAGGGAATCGCCCTCGGTCGTCTTGTCCAGCATTAGTCGCTCGTTCAGCTTCTGCGGGCCGTAGTGGTAGTGCGGCTCGTGATCGAAGCAGTCGAATCTCAGAAGCTCATGCTCATCGTCTTCGCTGACATCGCCAAGCACGTGAATACACACGCCCTGATCGTGAAGCAAGTCCCTGTACTCGATTCCGAACTTGATAGTCCCTTCGCCTATTATCGTATCTCCTCGCTCCTTCATTCACCTTCTCCTTTCTTCTATCTTTCCTCCACCGCCATTATAGACGCAATTGAAGATATTTGCTCGCTTACTCCCAAACGAACACCGGCTTGCCCGTTCGTCCGGTATCGAACAGCTTATACGCCTCATCCGCCTGGTCCAGTTTGTACCGATGCGTGATCAGTTTCTTCAGCGGCACATCTCGGTTCACCACGAAGTTTGCCGCTTCAGCCAATCCTGAGAGGCTGAAAGTCCAGGAGCCGTATATCGTAAGCTGCTTGTGTATGATTTGCCGGCTGATGTCGAACGTGGTTGTGTTCCCTTCCCCGACGAAACAGACTCTTCCCCAGTAGCGCGCCGAATCCACCGCGTTGATTCGCACATTTGGTATGCCGGTCGCGTCCAGCGTGGCGTCGGCGCCTTCGCCGTCAGTCAGTTCTCGAATGACCGACTCAGCGTCATCTTTAGAAGCGTCAATCGCCACATCCGCGCCCAATTCTTTGGAAAGAGCCAGTCTCTCCGGTATCACATCCACCGCGATGACACGCGCGCCCATCGCCTTTCCAAACAAAGTCGCGCTCGCTCCGACCGGCCCCTGTCCGAACACCGCCAGCGTATCCACGCCAGAAATACCCAGGCGCTTCACCGCGTGGAACGCGGTGCCGGTTCCGCACGCCACCGCCGCGCCTTCATCGAACGAAAGCGAATCCGGCATCTGTACGCAAGTCGAAGCGGGGCATAGCAGATAGTCCTGGTGTCCGCCGTCGGCCGCGCTGCCATACACCGTATTTTGAACCAGGCACATCTGCGTGTACCCAATTCTGCACATAGAGCAGGCATTGCAACCCGTGTAGTGGTGCATCATCACCCTGTCGCCGACCTTCACGGACGCGACATCCGCGCCCACTTCCTCCACTACGCCGCAAGGCTCGTGTCCAGCCACGAACAAGTTTGTCCCCAACCTATGGGGCGGCATTCTGTATCGCGTCAGATCGCTGCCGCACAATCCCGACGCCATCATCTTCAGCACCACATCTCCGGGACCCGGCTCCGGCTTTCCAAGCTCCCGCACTTCGAGGTTGCGGTCTCCTGTGAACACCACTCCTCTCATTTTTCACCTCCCAAGTTTCCCTCAGTAGGCGCTTATGCTACAATTCGCCCCGTCGACTAGCAAGCCCGCGCGACCTGTCGCGCAATGTTCGCCGGAGGTTATTATATGCGGCCCATCATGGATGTTGCAGAAGATTTGGGACTTAGCCGCGACGCGATTATTCCGTATGGCCACTACAAGGCCAAGATACGCCTGGACGCCATTAGAAACGATGGACGGCGAGGCAAGATGGTCGTGGTAACTGGCATAACCCCGACACCCGCCGGCGAGGGGAAGACCACCACGACGGTGGGACTGACTCAGGCGATGGGCAGACTGGGAAAGAACGTGGTGGCCACTCTCAGAGAGCCGTCTCTGGGTCCCATCTTCGGCATAAAGGGAGGCGGCACGGGCGGCGGGCTGAGCCTGATAGAGCCGGAGGATGAGGTCAACATTCACTTTACAGGCGACGCCCACGCAGTCGGCTCCGCGCATAACCTTTTGGCCGCGCTTACGGACAATGTGGCTCAGCGCGGTCAGATAAAGGGCTTCAGGCCGGAGGGGATTGCCTGGCGGCGCGTGACCGACGTGGAAGACCGCGCGCTCCGCTCGATCATGACCGGCATAGGCGGCTCCAACAACGCCCCCGTGCGCGAGAGCGGGTTCGACATCGTAACCGCCTCCGAGATAATGGCTATTCTGGCGCTATCAAGAGATCTGGACGACCTTCGCGCCAGGCTCAGCCGCATCGTCGTCGGATATACCAATGAGACCAGGGCGGCGGACCGCAGGCCCATCACCGCTGAAGACGTGGGCGCGGTCGGTTCCATGATGTCCCTGCTCCGCTACGCGATTCAGCCCAACATCGTTCAGACCACCGAGGGACAGCCCGTCATAGTCCACGCAGGACCGTTCGGCAACATAGCGCACGGATGCTCATCCGTCGTTGGAGACAGGCTCGCGCTCGGATACGCCGACTACGTTCTATCAGAGGCGGGGTTCGGCGCCGACCTGGGCTTCGAGAAGTTCATGCACATCAAGGCGCGCTTCAACGGCCTGGAGCCGCACGCCGCCGTCATAGTAGCCTCGGTTCGCGCGGTCAAATACCATGGCGGGGTGAGAGTGCGTGATTTGGGAACGCCCAATGTCGAGGCCGTGCAGAAGGGCATGGAGAATCTTGTCCACCTCATAGGCATGATAAAATCCTTCAACCTGCCTGTCGTGGTGGCGCTGAACCACTTCCCGACCGACACTCCCGAAGAGACCGCCATCCTCAAGCAAGGTTCTGAAGAAGCGGGCGCGTTCGCGGCTGTCGAGAGCAAGGTGTTCGCGGAAGGCGGCGCGGGCGGCATCGAACTGGCTGAAGCCGTGATAGCCGCCACGGAGGCGGACGACCATCCCGAAATAGAATACGCATACGATATAAACGATACCCTACGCGAAAAAGTGGTGGCTCTGGCCAGGCGCGTGTACAACGCCGAGAACGTGACCTGGGCGCTGCCGGCGGGACGAACGCTCAGGCAGTTCCAGGAACGCGGCTGGGGCGACCTCCCCATCTGCATGGCCAAGACGCATCTGTCCATCTCGCATCGCCCCGCGCTCAAAGGGCGTCCTTCGGGATACACGTTCCAGCTTTCAGACGTTCGCGCCTCGATTGGAGCCGGGTTCATATATCCCATAGCTGGGAATATCGTTACGATGCCCGGACTGCCTGGCTCGCCGCGCCAACTGGATGTGGATGACGAGGGCAACATCCTGGGACTCTAACCGCGCCAGCGACAAGGAGGGCGGCCATGACCTACAAAGTCGAAGAGGTCGGACAGAAAGGCGAGATAGTCATAGGTGAAGAACTGCGCGAGAAACTGGGCGTAGGCCCAGGCTGGCGCGCCTACCAGTTCCTCGAAGACGACCATCTGATAATCTATTTCCAACCACCTGATGACGGCAAACCCTTGGCCGGCAGCCTATCCAATAAGCTTAAGAAAAAAGTTGCGCCCGGCAAAGAGTGGGACGAAGCACGTGAATATGCATGGAAGGTAAGGGCAGAAGAAAAAATGGGGATCAGAGAACGTGTGTAATGAGCGTTTTTCTCAACACCAGTGTGATCGTTCGTTATTTGACAAATGACCACCCAGAAATGTCGAACCAAGCGACCCAAATTATAGAAGAGGTTGACGACCTCACTATCACCGAGGGCATATTGGGGGAAACCGCTTTTGTGCTTATGTCAGTCTATGGCAAATCCCGTCTGGAAGTGGTTGATAGTCTCATGGCCTTGGTCGAAAGAGACAACATATCCACCTACGCCATGGACAAGAGTCTGGTTATACGAGGTCTGAGGATGTGTCGCCCCTCCGGGAGAGTCTCAATAGGCGACGCCATGATATGGGCGGCTGCCCGCACTGACCGCGCGAGCGCCATCTACACATTCGACCGCCGCTTCCCTAACGAAGGCATTGAAATACGCCAAACCCTGTAATCCATACTCCGCGGACGGAAAGAAAATGCCCGAATTCTTCAACGTTCGTTCACCCTCTCAAGCATTCGAGGACCTGCGGCCTCATATATTGGCCATAACCGAACGCGAGTCCGTACCCGTCACGTCCTCGCTCGGGCGCGTCATCGCTGACGAAATCCGCGCTCCGGAAGACCTGCCCGCGTTCCCAAAGTCATCCATGGACGGCTATTCGGTCCGCGCCCGCGACACGTTCGGCGCGTCCGAAACGCTGCCCGCCATGCTGGAAGTGGTCGCCGACATCCCTACCGGAACCGATTCCAGCGTGTCGCTGAACGCTGGGGAGGCGGCTATTGCCTACACCGGCGGAATGCTGGCGGACGAGGCGAACGCCGTGGTGATGATCGAGCGCACACAGCCCGCCGACGATACTTCCATCGAGGTATTGCGACCGGTCGCTCCGGGTGAGAACGTCGTACAGATTGGAGAGGACGTGCGCGCCGGAGACGCGCTGTTTCAGCCCGGCCACACAATTCGCCCACAGGACATTGGCGGTCTGCTCGCGTTGGGAATCACCGATATTCCCGTCCTAAGAAGGCCGAGAGTCGCCATCGTATCCACCGGCGACGAACTTGTCCCGCCCGATGTCTCTCCCGCTCCCGGCAAGATACGCGACATCAACACCTACACCATCGCCGCCCGCGTCGCGCAGCTAGGCGCCGAGCCGGTTATCACGGGCCTGACGCCCGACGAATACGAACCCCAATTCCAAGCGGCGCGCGACGGACTCGACTCCGCGGACGCGCTCATCTTCTCAGCGGGAAGTTCGCTAAGCACACGCGACATGACCGCCGATGTATTCAATCAACTAGGAAAGCCGGGCGTTCTGCTGCACGGCATATCCATCAAGCCGGGCAAGCCGACCATCGTCGCCGTGGCCGACCGCAAGCCTCTGTTCGGACTTCCCGGCAATCCGGTATCCGCGCTGGTCGTATTCGATTTGCTGGTCGCGCCCGCGATTCATATCCTCTCAGGCGCGAGCGGCCTCCCCGCTGCAAACACGGTGAACGCCACCCTCACAGACGACATCCCGTCCGAGTCCGGCAGGGAGGACTACGTTCCAGTCACCCTGTCCAACTCGAATGGAGCGCCATTCGCCACGCCCGTATTCGGCAAATCCAACCTCATCTACACCCTCGTCAACTCGGATGGGCTTGTGCAGGTTCCGTCAGACTCAGGCGGTCTGTACGCGGGGGAGGGAGTGTCGGTTCGGCTGTATCAGCGCTAAGCCGCTGTTTAGCGCGTATCGCGTCCTCAGTCAGAAGCCGCTCTACGGATCTAGCGGTTCGGAGCAGCTATCTTTTAGTCAGCGTTGACCAAATGCGCAGACATATTTTCAGATACCTTTGCCAGATGTACCGACGCCCGCTTGATGGCGACACCTATGGGGTTCGGGACACCACCGGGGTTATCATCGTCCATCTGCCAGTACCCAACTATGTCGCCGTTCGTGGTGATTAGCTCAGGCTCACTGGTAGCTCTACCCATCAGTAGAGTATCAGACACAGGGTCATATCCCTTTTTGCCCAATGGGAGATATGCCGATGCCCACATGACGTCGAGTCCTACTATGTTACAACTGTCCTCTGCCGCAAGGTCAACGACAATGTCGTGATGCTCGGTATCCCAAAGAGACTCAGAAATGGCTTCAGGAGTTCCAGTAGTGATACGGAGAGCGTCAACTTCCTGGTCATATCTAACTCTCATCTCTCACCTCTAGGTTTTGGTAGTGTGTATCGAAGTAATCCAGGTTCCTACGACTCCAATGTTTCGTCGCCGCGCTATCTATGAAGGCAGTGACGATTCTCTCATCGTCCATAGAGACCGCCACTCTCACCATTCTCCTCAATCCATGCACTAGGGCTAGATAAATCCGACTTGACCTTCCATCGGGACTCATGCGAACCCCACTGATCACCCAATTCTCAAGAACATACTCTATCCGCTCCGGCGTAATATCTCTGTGCGTATCATCCCGCAAATGTTGGCTAACTACCCGAGTCCTATCACCCGCGGTTATCATATCCGGCCACTCATTAGATCTTATGTCGGTATGGTATCATACCAACAGTTACAACCAATCGCTCAATTATCTCAATTATTTTGAGGCGCGCGTTGACCAGCACTGTTGACAGGCCAAATCGAGATGTCCTTAACAAGGCAATAGACATCTACCGTGACGCTATGCGCTCGTTTATAGTTCGCAACCTTCACAGCGTTCGAGTACAGCAAGTCGAAGAGGCTACAATAGATGTGGGCGACTTCTCCGATCTGATAAGCAGAAACTGGCATAATGTCTTCAATCATCAGTTTCCGAACGACAAGCAAATTGTCCAAGACACTTTTCAGCGCATCAGGGAAGCGCGCAACAGAGCGGCGCACCCTGAGGGGAAGTTCGCGTATGCGTTACCGGATAGAACTTCGTCGCCAGGATAGCGGCGCCTCCGTTTGGTCGGCTAACGTGGTTTTTCGATACGATAAAAATGGCTTAGAAAAAAAGTTGAACTACTCTGAAGAACACTTCACCATTCTGGAAGAGATCGTTCAGGATTTGGAAATCCATCTTGACGTGGGAAATTTCTCGGACAGTCGTCGGCCCAAGGCGATTGTCAGATTCGACGATGAAAACTCCCTCTCAGACGATTTCGCCCAAACCCTTTCTCGCGCGCTCGCCACGCTCATACGGGGAATAACTCCCGCAGTGGACAACCTCTAAACCAGATATTGCTGCATGACCCACCCACACTCCCGCCGCTACTATCTTCAGGACATCCCCCTCGATGAGGCGACCGCTCGCTATACGGACGCGCTCGCAAAGGTCGGCGCGCTCGCTCCCTCCGAGCCTGAGCGCATCCCGATTCAGGACGCGCTCGGCAATGAACCCATGTCGCAATTTGTTGCGCACGTTGAGAATATGGGAGTAGTGAATCGCAAGACCAATCCACACGATGGAGAACTAAATGAGCGCAGAACCCCAGCTATTCAGAATCAACCCGGAAAACCGAAAGTCTGAGAAGATAAAAGAGGTTGAATTCTCTGAACTAGGTTTCCAAGAGCGGCGCGATATTCAAGAGTGGATAGCCGCGAACCCTGGAATCTTGGGTGAAGGGTTGCTGATAATCGGCAAAGAGTTCAGCGGATTCGACAGGACTAACGAGAGGCTGGACCTTCTGGCCGTTGATGAAGACGGCAAGTTGATAATCATCGAGTTGAAGCGCGACTACACAGGCTCAGACGCTCACTGGCAGGCGATCAAGTACGCAAGCTATCTCCACCGCGCTAGACGTGAAGACATAGTTCGTATGTTTGCCGACTATGCGCATATTACGGAAGATGAAGCTACGGATAGGCTACTGCAACACCTCAGCGCCGACGATCTGAACTCTTTGAATAACGACCAACGCATTATCCTAGCAAGCCACAGGTTTGCTCCAGAAGTGACGTCCGCCTCGCTCTGGCTAAACGAAAAGACCTCAGACGAAAAACTCATAACCTGTGTCCAGCTAATTCCTTACCACGACAGTCGTGCTAACTCGCTTTACATACAAGCGAACACAATCATCCCAATGCTCGGGGCGGAAGAGTACAGCGTTGGAATCGGGGATAATTTTAGCGAAGAAGATAACGGACACAGCAACAGTCTCGGCGCAAAGCTGACAAGAACATTCCGCAGGAATAAGAGCGATGACATTACTGCGTTCCTGAGGAATACCGCTGACATTGCATTAAAATATCTGCCTGATGGAATCAAGCCAGATAGGAGAAGTAGATGGGCAGGCAGCGGATATGATCGTAAGTTCGACAATGGTCGAAATCGTCGTTACTACCATGTATGGTATGACAAAACACCTCCTTGGGGTAATTGGCGTACTTCTTACAGGATGAACCTCTATCCAAAGACTGAGTTAGACTCTTGGGAATCAGGACCCTGGAGCGTGGCTGTTGAATTTTCTCATTCCTCAGAAGAACTAGGTGAAAGAATCAACGGATTGCAGACTGAAGGTGAGTTAGTCAGGGAGAATTACTATGTCCTGGCCATACATAACAGCGATGCGCTAGATGATACTTTCGCCAACACCCTCGCTGCAACCCTCAAGAACTTTATTGAGACCATCACGCCAATAGTGAACAACTATGAAGATGAACGCACCAACCAATCAGAAGTCCAATGACCCATCCACACCCCCGCCGCTACTATCTTCAGGATATCCCTCTCGATGAGGCGACCGCTCGCTATACGGACGCGCTCGCAAAGGTCGGCGCGCTCGATCCCTCCGAGCCTGAGCGCATCCCGATTCAGGACGCGCTCGGCAGAATCACCGCCGAGCCTGTGTGGGCGGCGCGCTCTGTTCCGCACTACGACGCCTCCGCCATGGACGGCGTGGCGGTCCGCGCCGCTGACACGGTTGGCGCGTCCGAGACATCGCCGCTCACGCTCTCCGTCCCCGAACAGGCAGAGTGGGTGGATACAGGCGACCCGGTCCCGGACGGATTCGACGCAGTGATCATGGTGGAGGTGGTCCGCCAGCTATCCGATTCAGCCATCGAAATCAGGTCCCCGATTCCGCCATACAACCATGTTAGACCGCTCGGGGAGGACATCGTAGAATCCGAGTTGATCCTTCCTCAGAATCATCGTCTGCGTCCCGCGGACCTAGGCGCTTGCGCGGCGGCGGGCGTTACCCGCATCCCCGTTCGACGCAAACCCACAGTCGCCGTTATCCCGACCGGCAACGAACTCGTCGGCATCTCTGACGATCCCAAACCCGGCGACATCGTGGAGTTCAACTCCATCGTTCTCGCTTCGATGCTGACCGAGTGGGGAGCCGACCCTATTCGCTTCCCGCCCGTCCCGGACGACCCTAATCTGCTTAGGAGAGCCATCGGTCAAGCCGCCGATCAATTCGACATGGTTTTGGTGAACGCGGGGTCCTCGGCAGGGGCTGAAGACTACACGGCGGGCGGCATCGAAGAACTTGGCGCTCTGATCATTCACGGCGTCGCCATCAGGCCCGGACACCCCATCGCGCTCGGAGTCGTCCAAGACAAGCCCGTCATCGGGATACCCGGTTATCCGGTATCAGCAGTAATCGCCTGCGAACTGTTCGCGCAGCCCATCATCGAATCCAAGCTGGGACGCCCAGCCGATCCCGAACCCACCGCCATCGCCGCCATGACTCGCCGCATACACTCGCCTATGGGCGAGGACGAGTTTCTGCGTGTCCGTCTCGGCCAGGTTGGCGACAAGCTCGTCGCCGCTCCTCTCCAGCGGGGCGCCGGCGTCATAACATCCCTCGTCAGGGCGGATGGCATAGCGCGAGTTCCGCGCAACTCCGAAGGGGTGGAGGCCGGCGGCGACGTCTCCGCGCGTCTTCTCAGACCCATGCCTGAAATCCGGCGCGCCATCGTCGCCACAGGCAGCCACGACCTCATCCTGGACCTGCTCGCCAGCCGACTCAGCGAAAAACCCGGCAATCCAAGCCTGGCTTCAGCGAACGTGGGCAGCCTGGGCGGGCTGCTTGCCATTCGCAGGGGCGAGGCGCATATCGCCGGCTCTCATCTGCTGGACGAAGACACGGGCGAATACAGCGTCTCTTACATACGGCGCTACATACCGCGCAAACAGGTTGCGCTGGTCAGTCTAGCCGGCAGAACTCAGGGGCTTATGACCGCGCCCGGGAATCCTCTGGGAATCGCCGACCTCGCCGATCTCGCCAATCCTGACATCCGGTTCGTGAACCGACAGCGCGGCGCCGGCACCCGCGTCCTGTTCGACTACAAGCTGCGCGAACTGGGCGTTTCTCCCGAATCCGTATCTGGCTACGAGCGCGAGGAATACACGCATCTGGGCGTCGCCGCCGCCGTCCAGGGAGGACGCGCCGACGCGGGACTCGGCATTCTGCCAGCCGCGCGCGCGATGCGACTTGATTTCACGCCGCTGTTCGAGGAGCAGTACGATCTGGTAATTCCGGTAGAATTCTACGAGAGCGAACTGCTCGCCCCCCTGCTCACCATGATACGCTCCCCTGAATTTCAGCGCGAAGTGGAAGCGCTTGGCGGATATAACGTCAGCGAAATGGGGACGCTCAAGGCCATTCTCGGTAGCCAGCCTTCCTGAATTCTGATACCATTTCCGCATGAGCGAACATTCGTACAACCACGCGGAAATAACTGCTGTCATCCTGGCCGGCGGCATGAGCCGACGCCTGGGACGCAACAAGGCGCTCGAACCGCTTCGGGGAGAGCCGCTCATCCGCCGCGTAATCGGAGCGATGCGGGAGGTAGCGTCGAATATCGTCGTGGTCGCAAATGACGACGAGCGGGTCGGCGAACTCGATCTTCCCAGCGACGTCGTTCCGGTGATTGACGAATACCCCGGCAAAGGCTCTCTCGGCGGAATCTATACCGGACTCAATGCCGCGCCGACCGACTGGTCCGTCTTCTGCGCTTGCGATATGCCGTTCCTCAACCCGCGACTCTATCGCGCCCTGCTCGACGCGCGAGGCTCGCGCGACGCCGTAACGCCTGTTCTGAACGGCAGGCCCGAGCCGATACACGCAGCCTACTCACGCGCCTGTCTCGAACCCATTCGCAGGAAACTCGCCGCCAACCAACTGAAGATTTCCGGCTTCTTCGACGATGTGGATGTCAGATTCTTCACCGAAGAAGAGGTCCTCGCCGTAGATCCCGACCTGCTCAGTTTCTTCAATATCAACACACAGGAAGACTTGGACAAAGCTCAGGAAATAGCCAATAAAAATACTAAACCATGAATGTCCAAACGCACAAAAGAGTTGTTGTAGACATCGAACTGTTCGGATACGCGCGCGCCGTCGCCGGCGTCCGAGTCGTTCAGGTCGCTCTGCCGCCGCGCTCCGCCGCGTCCGACCTCGCGTCCGCTCTGGCGTCCGCGCTGCCCGATCTGATATCCACCGCAATTGACGAAAGCGGATCCAGTCTGCTGCCCAGCTACACCGCGAACCTCAACGGACTTGCGTTCATGGACGAGGTTCCAGTATCAATATCGCCGGGAGACACGATATTCCTGTTCTCCAGTCAGGCCGGGGGATGATCCAGCTAAAAACTGAGAACCAGCAACCAAAGACTGAGACGCACGGCTACCACGGAGTGGCCTTGGTGGTTGATCTGACTACCCAGACGACCTCTCGAGAGTCGCTGCCTGAGTCCGCGCTCCGAAAGTTCATCGGCGGAACCGGGCTCGCCGCCTACCTGCTGTATCGTCACTGCCCGGCTGGAGCGGATCCGCTTGGCCCCGAAAATCCGCTCATATTCGCGTGCAGCCCTCTGGTTGGCAGCAGGCTGACCACGTCCGCCAAATTCGCTGTCGCGGCTAAGTCGCCCCTCACCGGCATGATAGGCGACTCGCTCAGTTCCAGCTTTCTCGCCATCGAACTCAAACGCGCCGGCTGCGACGCGCTCGTCATAAAGGGCAAAAGCGAGCGCATGACGCTTCTGGCGATAGAAGACGGCGACGTTCGCTTCCTCAACGCCGCCCATCTTGTGGGATTGAGTACGTTCGACACCGAGCAAGCCGTCAGGAACGAGTTGGGAAGACGTTTCAGGGTTGCCTGCATAGGGCCCGCAGGCGAAAACGGTGTCAGGTTCGCCAGCATAGCCAACGACGGAGGCCGACAGGCGGGACGAACAGGAACTGGCGCGGTCATGGGTTCCAAGAACCTCAAGGCAATTGCAGTCAGAGGACGCTCCCCAGCGCCTATATTCGACAAAGACAGTCTTGAAGCCATAGGCCGCGGTCTCTCCGCCAAGAGCCTGGGACCCGCCACCGAAAAGTATCGCACCACCGGCACAATGGCCAACGTGGCGGTCTTCGACAGGCTGGGAACTCTGCCCACTCGCAATTTCCAGCAATCCACCTTCGAGTTCGCGGAAGAGGTGAGCGGCGAGGCTCTGTACGCGGGCCATTTCGTCAAGAACGCGCACTGCGCCAACTGCACCATAGGCTGCGAAAAGATACTCACTGTGGGCGACGGCAAGAAGAAGTCCACTGGCCGTATGGAATACGAGAGCGCGTTCGCGCTCGGGCCTCTGGTTGGCGTATCCGACCGCGAAACCGTCATTCGCGCCTCCCATTACTGCGATGAAGTGGGCATGGACACCATCAGCGCGGGCGGCGCAATCGCATGGGCGATGGAGTGTTTTGAGCGCGGACTGCTCACAACAACAGATACCGGAGGCTTGAACCTAAGTTTTGGAAACTCGGAAATTATTCTGGATATTCTCGAAAAAATATCAAACAAAAACGATAAATTGGGTAAACTACTCGCCAACGGTTCACGGCTCGCTTCGGAGATTGTCGGACAGGGGTCAGGGGATTGGGCGATGCACGTAAAGGGGCTGGAGATGCCCGGCTATGAACCCAGGAGCCTCAAGACGATGGCGCTCGCGCTTGCCGTTAGCACGCGCGGCGCGTGCCACAATCGCTCCTCCGCCTACGAAGCCGACTTCTCCAACCGCGTCAACAGGCTCGAGGCCGACGCGCTCCGCGGACAGATTACCGCCGACGGAGAGGACTTCTCCGCCGTCCTGGACTCGCTTATCTGGTGCAAGTTCCTTCGCAAGGCGTTCGACGACTTCTGGGAAGAGTCCGCGACTTCGCTCAACCTGATAACCGGCTGGGACGTCAGCGCAAATGAACTCAAGAAGGCGGGAGAGCGTATCAACAACGTCAAGAAGCTATTCAATATACGCGAAGGATGGACGCGCGACGACGACACCCTGCCCGCTCGCCTGCTCACCGAGACGCTGCCCGACGGCGTAGCCGCCGGCGTCGGACTCACCCAAGCCGACCTAGACATGATGATAGCCGCGTACTACCAAGCTCGCGGCTGGAATCCCGATGGCTCTATTCCCGACCAGAAACTGCGGGAACTCGGCCTCGATAGCTTGCTGACTTGACCCCTGAGGTATTCTTAGAGCGTATGGTTATTCGCTTTGTCATAAGCCATCGAGTACTATGAGCGCCACCTCTAATAATTGCGTCTCTCACCGATTCTGATAAAATCGCGTCATCTACATTAGACGAAAGACACGAGGTTGGATTCTACATGAACGACCAGAGTAGCTTGCGCCGCGAACTCAGGGCGAGATTTCCCAGAAACCATGGTCAACTGCTGCCCGCGCTGCATTTTCTCCATCACGAATTCGGATACCTGCCGGATTGGGCAATGGAAGTAGTGGGATGGCATCTGGGCATACCAGCATCCGAGGTCTATGGCGCCGCCACCTCCTATACAGAACTGCGAATCACCCAGCCTCGCCCCAATGTCGTCCGCGTCTGCACCGCTCTCTCTTGTCTGGTCAATGGGTCCGCCGACGTATTGGCCGCCCTTCGGAATGAACTTCCTGACGGCGACTTTACGCTGGAGGAAGCTCCCTGCGGCTTCCTTTGCGGCATGGCGCCCGCAGTAGAGATAAACGGACGGTGGCGCGGTCGTTTAGACCCTGAATCCGCAATCCAACTGGCCAGGAAAGCAGCCAATGACTGAGTTGTCCATTCAATCACGTTTCCAAGAACTCGTCGGTTCTGCCCAAGGCAGACTGGCTCTCGCCCGCGGCGACAAGCCGATAGTCGCTGTTCAGGCTGGACACTGCGGGGTATCCGTAGGCGCGTCCGAACTGGCGCAAGCCGCGGCGCGCGACTTCGAGGACGCCGCGACCATCATCACGGCAGGGTGCGACGGCGCCTGCTTTGCAGGGCCCGCGGCGCTGGTCACTTCCCGTTCGGGCCAGGTCCGCCGACTTGAGAGTCTTTCACCGGACAATCTCGAAACCGTCGCCGCCGCTATCGAGGATGGCGCGACCTCGATCCCGCCCGCGACTGCGTCAGACTTCCTGAATAGCCAGCGTCGGGTCGCGCTCGAAGGATGCGGCTCATTGGACGCTGAGTCAATCTACGACTATCTGGCGCATGGCGGCTATTCCGCTCTCGCCAAAGCACTCCAGTCCGACCCCGCCGACGTCATACAGGAAGTCAAGGACTCTCGTGTGAGAGGACGCGGAGGCGCGTACTTTCCCGCTGGCCTCAAGTGGGAATCCGCGCGCGGATTTCCGGCGTCCCAAAGATACGTCATCGTAAATTGCGAAGAGGGTGAACCCGGCCTGTTCAAAGACCGCCATCTCATGGAGGGAGTCCCGCACAGAATCATCGAGGGCGCCTGCATAGCCGCCTACGCCTCCGACGCGAGAGAGATCATCTTCTACATCAACGCAGAAGCTAACCTGTCCGCTCAACGCATGGAGCGCGCTATCCGGCAAGCGGGCGAACTCGGTCTCATAGGAGAAAACGCGCTCGGATCCGGGTTCGACTTCAACATCGAAATTCGCAGGGGCGCCGGCGGATATGTCTGTGGCGAAGAGACCACTCTCATCAACACTGTCGAAGGATACAGGCGCGAACCGCGCATACGGCCTCCGTACCCGGTCGAAGCGGGCCTCTGGTCGCGACCCACGGTCATAAACAACGCCGAGACCCTGGCCAACGTCCCGTACATCATCAACAATGGCGCGGAAGAGTTCGCCCAAATCGGCGACGGAACTGACTCCGGAACGAAGATAATCAACCTCAGCGGGGCGGTCCGCTATCCCGGGCTCATAGAAGTTCCTATCGGAACAACTCTGCGCGAAATCATCTACGACATTGGGGGCGGCCCTCCTGGCGATTCTTCAGTCAATGCCATAGGCGTAGGCGGCCCCTCCAGCGGCATTCTCCCTGCCTCAATGCTCGACACACCCATCAAGCCCGGCTTCCTGCACGAGTCCGGCGTAATGCTCGGCGCCGGCGCGGTCATAGTCATGGACGACTCGATGTCGCCCCTGTCCGTAGTGCGAAACCTGGCGCAGTACAACGCCAACGAGTCCTGCGGCAAGTGCACTCCCTGTCGGGAAGGAACGCCGCGCATGGTCGAAATACTCGACTCGATTGCGGAAGGCAAAGCGACTCAAGACGATGTGGATGAGTTGTCCAAACTCGCCAGACTGGTCAACGACACGTCCCTCTGCGGACTTGGACAGGCCGCCGGCAACCCGATACTCAGCGGTCTGCGCTTCTTCGGCGATGAGATGATGGGTAAGGCAGCCAAAGATGGCGATGAGTAATAGAATACGAAAAGATACGGAGAGCGGCCATGAATGAGTACACAGCCATAGTCAAGCAAGACGGCGATTGGTGGATTGGCTGGATCGAAGAAATTCCGGGCGTGAACTGTCAGGAGGGCTCGCGGGAAGAACTACTAGAGACTCTTAAAATCACTTTAGGTGAGATACTTGAACTCAACCGACAAGATGCAATAGAGGCCGCCGGAAAGGATTTCCAAAAAGAACGAATCGCCGTTTGAGACGCTCTGAACTGATCAGACACTTGCAATCGAATGGTTGCGCGCTGTTACGCGAAGGAAGAAGGCATTCTATTTGGATCAACCCTGTCCTCAAAAGGAAGACTGCCGTACCTAGACACAATGAAGTCAATAAATTCTTGGCTGTGAAGATATGCAAGGACCTCGGAGTAAGTATAGTTCGCTAATCACTCTAAATTGAAATCTATGCGCTCCTACGAAATCTCCGATTCGCTGGATACGGAAAGGCTAACCATGACAATCACACTCGCCATCAACGGCAAGCAGGTCGCAGTCAACGACGGCGCGTCCGTCCTAGACGCCATCAACCAGTCTGGGGCGTACATATCCCAGCTCTGCAAAGACCCGGACATGAAGCCCATCGGAGCCTGCCGCACCTGCCTAGTGCAGATAGACGGGATTCGCGGCTTCCCCGCTTCCTGTTCTGTACCAGCCTCCGACGGCATGAGCGTGACGACCGAGTCCGACGAAGCGCGCGACGCGCGACGCGGCGTACTCGAACTCACGATGGCCATGTTCCCGCCCAATGGCGACGACGCCTCCGAAGACTACCGCGAGCTTTCCATCGCCGCCCGCCACCACGGCATCGCCTCACCCAAGTGGTCAGGGCGCGAGCGCCAGCCCGTGGACGCCTCCAATCCCGTCTTTCAGATCGCCATGGACTCCTGCATCATGTGCGGTCGCTGCGCGCAAGCGTGCCAGGACGGACACCAGTTCATCGGCGCTATTGATATACTTGGAAGGGGTGCCGACGCGCGTATTGGGACATTCATGGACAGGCCGCTCGTCGAATCAGTCTGCACTACCTGCGGATCGTGCCTCGCTTCCTGTCCGACAGGCGCTATCACCACAAAAGCGGACGCCCCTACCCCGGTCCGAACGGTGACTACCACCTGCCCGTACTGCGGAGTCGGATGCGGCATCAAGGCGCGCGTTGATACGAACGACCGCATCATCGAGATACTCGACGATCCAGACAACCAGTCCTCGCTCGGGATGCTCTGCGTAAAGGGGCGTTTCGGATTTTCTTTCGTTAATCACCCGGACAGGCTGGGCAAGCCCCTGGTCCGCAAGAACGGCGAACTCGTTCAGGTCGAGTGGGACGAAGCGCTGGACTATGTATCTTCCCGCCTCGCGGAGTACCGCGGCGACGCCTTCGGGACGCTCGCTTCTGCCAAAGCCACCAACGAAGACGGCTATATCCAGCAGAAATTCGCCCGTCTCATCATGCAGAGCAATCACATTGATCACTGCACCCGACTCTGCCACTCGCCGTCCGTGGAGGCGATGCTCACTTCGCTTGGAAGCGGCGCCACCTCCAACTCCTACATAGACTACGAGGAAGCGGGGTGCCTCGTCATAATCGGATCCGACGCCAATTCCAACCACCCGGTAGCCGCCTCGCGTATGCGCAGAGCGGTAGTAGAGCGCGGCGCCAAGCTAATCATCATAAACCCGCGTCGCATAGAGATGTGCGACTACGCCGATCTCTGGCTCAGACCGCGCCCCGGCACCGACGTCGCCCTGCTCAACGCCATGGCCAAGGTCATCGTAGATGAGAATCTCGCCGACACTCATTTCGTTCAAGACCGCACGGAGAACTATGAACAGTGGTGGGAGACAGTTCAGAAATACGATCTGGACTACGCCGAGAAGATTACCGGCATTCCGTCTGACCAGATTGCAGAGGCCGCCCGCATATACGCCCAGCCGCCATTCAGCGGATCATGCCTTATATGGGGAATGGGAATCACGCAGCACACGATGGGCACCGCAAACGCGCACGGACTCCTCAATCTGGCGCTGCTCGCGGGACAACTCGGACGCCCCGGCTCGGGCATCTCTCCGCTCAGAGGTCAAAATAACGTGCAGGGCTGCGGAGACGCCGGCTGTCTTCCCAACGCCTTCCCGGGTTACCAAACTATCGGAGAAGCATCGCTTTCCAAGTTCCAGGAAGCATGGAGCGGACAGCCGCTTCCACCCGAACACGGACTCGTCGTCACCGACATGGTAAAGGCCATGGATGAAGGGCGTCTCAAGGCGATGTACATTACCGGCGAGAATCCGCTTCTCAGCGAACCAGACCTGCACCACGCCGAAGAGACCTTCCAAAAGCTGGAGCTGCTAATCGTACAGGATATCTTCATGCACGAGACCGCAGAAATAGCCGACGTCGTACTCCCCGCGGCGTCATTCGCCGAAAAAGACGGCACTTTCACCAACAGCGAACGCCGCGTTCAGCGCGTTCGCAAAGCGATAGACCCCGTCGGCGACAGTAAGCCCGACTGGCTAATCATCCAGGAAGTGGCGCGCCGCGTCAGCCAGAAACTTGGCTTGGGACTCGAGCATGAATTCGCCTACGACCACCCTTCTGAGATATTCGACGAGATGCGGTCTCTCTCGCCCAATATCGCCGGAATTTCGTATCAGCGGCTGGATGACGAAGGTGGAATCCAGTGGCCGTGTCCCGCGCCGGACCATCCCGGCACTCGATACCTCTACGAAAACGATTTCCCGCGAGGGTCGCGCGCCAAGTTCGTCGCTTTCGATCAAGGCCCGCTCGCCGACGAAACGCCTTCAGACAGATTTCCGCTCATACTCAACACGGGCCGCGTTCTCTATCACTGGCACGGCGGCACCATCACGCGACGCGCCAACAACCTGCTCGCCCGCTCCCCCGAACTCACCGTATCGCTGCACCCCAGCGACGGCGAAAAGTACGGCATACCCGATGGACAGTGGGTCAGAGTTCGTTCGCGCCGCGGCGATATGGAAGGCAGGGCTCTCTACACAGAAAAGCAGCGCGCGGGCGAACTCTTCGTCCCGTTCGTAAAATTGCAGGAACACGCCGCAAACTTCCTGACCAACGCCGCGCTGGACCCCAACTCGCGCATCCCTGAATACAAAGTCTGCGCCGTCCGCATAGACAAATTGGGAGAGGACCGCGGCGTAACTCGCAGACATCGTCAGCTTGCGAAAGTGTAGTCTCGACAAATAGCGACGGCGCGAATCACGTGGGCGACGCTATCCTGCACCCCATCGCCTCAAAGAAATCTTGGTCCACGCAGGCGACGGGCAGGTCGGTTTCGAGCGCCGTGGCGGCTACTGCCGCGTTGGGCATAAGAGAGATGTCGTCCGAATCCAGATCGCGCGCTATCGCGCCCGCCCGCTTGGCGATAGCGACGCTCAACTCTATCACATCCACCATGGAAAGCAGCGCGGCGATCTGAATGTCGGCGCGCCTGTCAGGAAGCGTTCGAACGACTTCCGCCACGGACAGAGCGGAAACAGCCGCTTTGGTTTGGCCTGAGACGATGAGCGCTATCCACTCGGATTCCGAGCCCCCGCGCCAGATGCTTTCTATTATCCGCGTGTCTAGTATGACTTGGGCATCCATGCAGCATAGACCCTGTTTTCGGCAAGCGTATATACGTCCACTCCGATGAAGATGTTATCCGATACTGTCATCGCGAGTCTTTCACAGCCTCTCTGAGGATGGCGGACGCTTCTTCCTGAGAGAGCTGCACGGGCGAGCCGACTGGCTGGCGTCGCTGCATGGCGATGTACTCATCGTTCCATACCGACTGGCGTTGCGGCTCGGACGCTTGAGTCTGTTCACCGTTCAGCGCCATCTCGAGAGCGCTTTCGAGAAACGTTCTGAGAGGGACGCGCATCTCGGCGGCGCGCGCCTTGGCGCTGAGATACAAGTCTTCTCTGATTTGGGCATATAGCTGTCTCGTCGGTACAGAACTCTTCTGTCTGGGCATCCGAATGTCCTCTTCTGTTCAGTCTTTAGCTCTATACTATCACACTGATTTTCCAAGAACTGCGCGAGTAGAGGCTCAATCAGGGCCTGTGCAAAGTCCGCGTCAATTCAAAGCCCATTCGTGGTTAGCTTGTCAAACCACGAATAGACGGGTATTCATAGTACGAGATGGTTTATATCCATACATGCTAAGGAACCTGTAACGATTTAGTCGGTGGCCCACTTCAGGCAAAAGTCCCTTCCACCTTGATGGGGGAAGGTTGGGATGGGGGTGATCCAATCCTCCGACCAAACTGATACAGGCATCCGATTTCCGCCTGCGCTTCATGCTGTATAATGATCGGACGAAAGACAGGTCGAGTCGGGATACGACTCAACGAACCCCGGAGGCTTAAGATGACGACGCAGGTGGCCTCGACTCAAGAACAGACATGGCCGGCCATCTTCTATGAAGAGCCAGAGCCGATAGAGGACGGTATGCAACAGGAA
>CAZXFX010000005.1:0-88228 GCA_964640295.1 uncultured Dehalococcoidia bacterium
CTTCTGGTTTATAGCGTTCTGGTGAGCCTGCAGGCGGCTTGCAGGTGTCTTCTGGCGGGTTTCAGGCGGGATATGTCGCCTGTATCCACCTGCAGGCCACCTGTAAAGACCTGTATTCACCAGTTCAGAGGTTTTTTTCTGCGCTCGCTCGGACTAGTTGATAAGTTCTGGTTTATGAGTAATTAGTTGTTAGTCATTAGTAGTTAGTTGTTAGATTGGCTTGCGTAATTTACGTATATTTGTTCTTAAACTGTGAGTATTGTAGCACAGGGTGGATGGAATAGTGAATGGTGAATTTAGAATTGGGAATTTTCAATACCGTGTTCACAGTCGCATCGCGCGAGACATTGCTGTATTATTGTCGTGTTGCCTGAGATGTCAATAAAACGGTTGTTCATGCGTGTGATTTTATCCCGGAGGCTGAATTTTGGGTTCAAACATCCGTCCGGACGTTGTCATAGTGGGAGGCGGGAACGCCGCTCTATCGGCTGCGCTGGCGGCCATCGAGAGGGGCGCGGATACGCTTGTGCTGGAAAAGGCGCCTGAACACTTGCGCGGCGGCAACTCGTATTTTACGGGTGGGCTGTTTCGGTTCGCATACGATGGGCTCGAAGACCTTCTCCCTCTGCTGCCGGAGATGTCGGAGGATGAAAAATCTGGAATAGACGTTGGCTCATATACTCAGAACGCTTTCTATGAAGACATAATGCGGGTTACGGAGGGACTTTCCGACGCGCAGCTTACGCAGACGCTTGTTTCACAGTCGCTCCCCACGATGCGCTGGCTGGGGGAGCAGGGCGTACCATGGATATTGGCTTATGGACGCCAGGCTTTCAGGCATGAGGGCATTCTGAGGTTTTGGGGCGGGCTGATAGTGGAAGCAGTGGGCGGCGGCAAGGGACTTTCCGACTCTCAGTTCGAGCTGGTAGAGCGGAAGGGCGGAACGATTTGGTATGGCGCGAAGGCGAGCGAACTGACCATCAACGACCGGGGCGAGATAGTCGGTTTGACTATGCGCGATGAGGATGGGTTCCATGAAATCGAGTGCGATTCCGTAGTCCTTGCCTGTGGCGGGTTCGAGGCCAACGCTGAGATGCGAACGCGCTACCTTGGGCCGGGCTGGGAACTGGCAAAGGTGCGCGGCACGCAGTTCAACACTGGAGACGGCATCAGGATGGCGCTGGATATAGGAGCGCAGTCCTATGGGCATTGGAGCGGCTGTCACGCCGTCGCGTGGGATCTGAACGCGCCTCCGACCGGAGACCGAAACATAGCGGACCTGTTTCAGAAGCACTCATATCCGTTTGGGATAATAGTCAACGTGGATGGTCAGAGATTTGTGGACGAGGGCGCGGACTTTCGGAATTACACATACGCTAAGTACGGCAGGGAAATACTCTTCCAGCCGCAGCGCGCCGCCTTCCAGATATTCGATCAGAAGACGAAGCATCTTCTCAGGGATGAGTATCACATTGCGCAGGTTTCAATGGTGGAGGCTGATAGCGTAGGAGACCTTGCCGATGGCCTTGGGATAGATCGTGACGGTCTCGTCGCCACTGTAAAGCGGTTTAACGACGCCGTTCAGGATGGGGAATACAATCCGACCGCCTTGGATGGAAAGCGGACGCTTGGGGTCGAACCGCCCAAGTCCAACTGGGCGTTGGCGATAGACTCGCCGCCGTATATGGGTTACGCGGTAACCTGTGGAATCACGTTTACCTTTGGCGGGCTGAAGATTGATGAAACGGGGCGAGCGCTAGATACGGAAGACGTTCCGATTCCCGGACTGTACGCGGCGGGAGAACTGGTCGGCGGGCTTTTCTATCATAACTATCCGGGCGGTTCCGGCCTCATGGCGGGCGCTGTGTTCGGAAAGATCGCGGGCGAGAGCGCGGCTGAGTACGCTCGCGCGATGTGAGCGCTGGCCGCTTTCCGACAATCCGCTCAATTCTGTGGGACGCGCGCTCAATGGCATTCTTGACACGTATGGGTATTCAAACCTTCATAATTCAGCGCATACTATGAATACCCGCTCAATCGCTATGTGACCTTGCATAGATTATTTGGCTATGCTGCAAGGCAAGTATTATAGATTCATGATTCCCGACATGGGCCTTTGGGGTGTAGCGAAATCCGCTTTACGCAAAATAGCGTCATGGACGCTGTCTTTGGTGGACGCGCTGCCTCCGCACTACACAGCGGAGGGGATATTGGATTCTAAGAGGGTTGACGACGGCGGTAGGCATATCTTGATGGTTGGGGGCGCGCCTATATTGGTTGACTGTCCCACGTACCACATTTTGGATGTGGGAGAGCGCGTGCGAGTGCGCTATACTCGCGGCGCGCATGCTATAAGCATAGACCGATTCGCGGGCCTCGATGACAGCCGTTGAACCTGTGGTCGCTATTTCATAGCAGCGTCGCGTCCGCTTCTGATGATGGATCGTAATTGAGTACCACCACCTCCCTGTTAAGAGTATTTCTCATACCCGATAGCTTGGCCTCGGATTTAGACGAGCGCATACCTGACGCTGACTGAATGGGTATGACATTGTAGTCCTTAAATAGAGTTCTAACATCTTCGCTGTCGTATGAAGAGAGCATCCACTTGGATCGAACTCCGCTGAGTCTTTCCGCGATGGCGGCGTGTTCTTTCATTGACCTCATGTTGTGCTTGTAGTTCGCCCTGTTTCCGGGGTAGGGCGGGTCCAAATATATGAACGATCCCGGTCTGTCATACTTATCAATGCACTCTTGCCAGTCGAGATTCTCGATTATGACAGTGCTGAGCCTTTCATGGACAGGTTCGATGCGCTTTCTGAGATTTTTGAGAGCGCCTACCAGCCTGTTGCCGTGTCCCGCGTCCGACACGCTGGTTTGGAATCGTGGATAGCGCGCTTCGCCTCCCCATCCCGCCATTATCAGGTAATAGAAGCGGCGCGCCCGCTCGATGGCGCTCAGCGTATGGGGGTCTGTATTGGCCAGCCTTTGAAATTCGCTTCTCGATACCAAATCCAGATCGAACGATTCGATAAACTTTTCAGGGCTGTATTTCACGACCCTAAAGAAATTGATCAACTCTTCGTCAATATCATTCAGAATTTCTATCGAACTAGGCTTCTTGCCAAAGAGCACCCACGCGGCTCCTCCGAATGGTTCCACGTAGCATTTGTGACTGGGAATGAGCGGAATTATCGCCTTTCTCAGCCTTGACTTGCCGCCTACCCACTTGATGGGGCTGTTGAGCATTCTTGACTTCCTTGTCCCAGACCAAGCAGTACAGCTAGTTATTTGGGATTTCCTTCAATTATAAAGTTTAGAGTGTCTATAACCAAGCGTATTTACGGTTTATGTATTTGAATTGACGACAGAGCGACCGCGAAGTTGGTTCAGTCGAATATGATTTTGGTGAGTTAACACTCGATATCCAAATTGCTGGTATCATTTCGTACAGACTCGATTCGGCAATCATAAAACGGAGAGACGCGATGCCCAGCGACAGCAAGCGACAGTGGAGAGAGAACACCCTTGGTCCGGTATTGGAGCGGTTCGGGGAGCGGCAGGATAGGTTCGAGACCGCTTCAGGCATCGAAGAAGACATTCTATATACCGAGGAAGATAGAGCGGGCTCAGATGGCAATCTGGGCTACCCGGGGGAATATCCATATACGCGTGGAGTGCAGCCGACCATGTATAGGGGACGTCTGTGGACGATGCGGCAGTATGCGGGGATGGCGTCTCCTGAAGAATCCAATCGCCGGTACCGATACCTGCTCGAGCAGGGCCAAACGGGTCTGAGCGTGGCGTTCGACCTTCCGACACAGACAGGCTACGACTCTGACCATCCCATGGCGCAGGGTGAAATAGGGCGCACCGGGGTTCCGATTAGCAGCCTGGCCGATATGGAAGCGCTGTTCGACGGCATTCCTCTGGACAGGGTGAGCACTTCCATGACCATAAACGCCACCGCATCCATACTTCTGGCGTTGTACATTGCGGTAGCGAGGAAGCAGGGAGTCGGCGCTGAAAAGCTCAACGGCACAATTCAGAACGATATTCTGAAAGAGTATATCGCGCGCGGCACCTATATATATCCGCCCAAGCCGTCCATGAGGCTGGTAACGGATACATTCGCATATTGCTCGGAGAACGTTCCGCGATGGAACACCATCAGCATAAGCGGCTATCACATGGCGGAGGCGGGCGCGACCGCGGCGCAGGAGTTGGCGTTTACGTTCTCGAACGCGATAGCGTATGTGCAGGCCGCGCTGGACGCGGGGCTGAGAGTTGATTCATTCGCGCCGAGGCTCAGTTTCTTCTTCGTGGCTCAGAGCCATCTTTTCGAGGAGGCGGCCAAGTTCAGGGCGGCGAGGCGAATGTGGGCAAAGATTATGCGCGAACGATTCGGAGCGGAGAATCCGCGGTCCTGGACGTGCCGGTTCCATACTCAGACGGCGGGGGTGACGCTCACCGCTCAGCAGCCCGACAACAATGTGATTCGCACTACCATACAGGCGCTGTCAGCCATATTGGGTGGGACCCAGTCGCTGCACGTGAACTCGAAGGACGAGGCGCTGGCCTTGCCGACCGAAGAGTCGGTTCAGCTATCGCTCAGGACTCAGCAGATTCTGGCTCATGAGATGGGCGTCGCGGATACAGTGGACCCGCTCGCGGGTTCCTACTATGTCGAGAGCCTGACCGACGAAGTAGAGAAGAAGGCGTTCGAGTATATCGGCGAAATGGACGAAATGGGGGGAGCGCTGTCCGCTCTCGACAGGGGATACCAGATACAGGAGATACACGAAAGCGCGTTCAGGCATCAGCGACAGGTGGAGTCCGAAGAGCGCATCGTAGTCGGTGTAAATCGTTTCCAGTCTCCCACCCCGCCGATAGAGAAGTTGCAGATGATCGAGCGCGCCGAGATGCAGCGGCAGCTAGAGAGGCTTGCACGGGTGCGAAGCGAAAGAGACGAATCCGTTGCGCTTGCCGCCCTGTCCAGACTGGAAGACGTGGCGCGCGGAACGGAAAACACCATGCCCGCCATATTAGAATGTGTCGAGTCATACGCCACGCTGGGCGAAATATCGGACGTGTTCAGAAAGGTTTTTGGGGAGCAGGGTGAATTCGCTCCATTCTAAGCATGTCGCCATGAGTTGATCGCAGTTTTCAGTTATGGTCTGGCTCTGTGTAATTGTATCCGAATGCGATACCATGCTATATTTACGACATATTTCTATTAACGTGGTAGGTATATGGCGACGTTGGAATCGCGCGTCAGCAGGCTTGAAGACGACGCATTTTACGACTCAGATACTGAAAGCGTCTTTAGCAAATTTCGGAAAGATCTGATGCCCCTCAAGGCTGACCTTGCGATGGGCCTTGCTGTCAAAGAAGCTCCATTTATAGCTTATGACATGGACTGCAATTTGGAGCGCATTCTAACAATTCAAGAAAAGATGAAACTGTCAGAAGGGCAGGATTTATCCGGCATCTCTCGTGGCGAACTCAGGAGTTTCCACAGAGCGGACTTGATTATGCAAGTCACTGACCTGAATGGGCATGAATCCTATATTGCGGTGGAAGTCTCCTACACGGCGGATGAGAGAGACACGACTCGCGCGGTTCGCAACGCTGAATATCTGGAAAGATTCACCGGAATGCCGGCCAGGGCTGCCATAGCCGGACTGCGCCGCGATAGAAGAATCGAGGACATTGATCCGAACGAAGTATTCTGGTACGAACTTCCTGAATCCATAATGGAAGTTGACTAGGGGGGACTACGGCGGCGCTTCAGCCCCAGGCCGAGTTCCACAAGAGCATATACGCAGCTCATTCAATCTCCCCGACATATAGCCCTCAGCCCCCGCTCTTTTGATATAGTTGACAGCGTAGGAATCGCCCTTGGCTACATGGGCTAACCAAAAGAACTGTCCGGAGCCTGAGACATGACCGAGTTGCTGCTCAACGAAGAAGAACTGATGCTGAGAAGCGCCGTCCGCGAATTCGCGGACTCTGAGCTTGCGCCCAGGGCGGCAGGATATGATGAAAGCGGCGAGTTTCCTTACGAGAACTTTGAGGGATTGGCGCAGCTTGGCTTGCTTGGACTCGGAATAGACGAAGAGTATGGCGGCGGCGGCGGGACTACCCGTCAGATGGTCGTTGCGGTCGAGGAGATAGCCCGCGGCTGCGCCGCAACCGCAACCATACTGGGCGCTCATCTCTCCCTCTGCGCGCAATACATCGCCATGTTTGGCTCGGAGGGGCAGAAACGCGAATTCATTCCGCCGCTGGTTTCCGGGGAGAAGATAGGCGCGTTCGCGCTCACCGAGCCGGGCGCCGGCTCTGACGCCGCCGCGATAGCGACAACCTGCGCGCGCTCCAATGGCGGATATGTTTTGAATGGCGCAAAGACGTTCATTACCAACGCTCCCGAAGCCTCCACCATGGTAGTCATGGCGACTCAGGACAGGGAGCTGGGTTCGCGCGGCATCAACTCGTTCATTGTCGAAACCGACACGCCGGGCATTCAGATAAATCCATTGCATGGCAAGATGGGGATAAGGGCGTCATCCGCGGCGGAAGTAGTATTCGACGACTGCGCCGTTCAGGAAGAGAACAGGATGGGCAATGAGGGCGACGGCTTTCGCATGACGATGGAGGTTCTGAACGCCAGCCGAATGACCATAGCGGCGCAGTGCGTCGGGATAGCTCAAGCCGCCTACGACGCGGCGCTGTCATACGTAAAGGAGCGCGAGGCGTTCGGTCAGAAACTGTCTGAGTTTCAGGGCTTGCAGTGGTATCTGGTCGAGATGGCGACGAACATCGAGACGGCGCGCCTTCTTACGCTTAAGTCCGCGACTTTGAAAGATCAGGGCAGGCCGTTCGTAACCGAGGCGTCAATGGCGAAACTATATTGCTCTCGCGTCGCCGTCGAGTGCGCCGACAAGGCGGTCCAAATGCATGGCGGATCCGGATATTTCGCGCCCGCCAGTGTTGAGCGCTACTATCGAGACGCCAAGGTCGCCGAAATCTACGAAGGCACGACAGAAATTCAGCGTCTCATCATCGCGCGAAACCTGCTGCGCGACTGAGAGAGGTGGGCTTTAAGGCGCGCCGAGTCGGGAGAGTTTCAATGATATCTAGGGTATTCATCAAGGGGTACAAGTCACTGCGAGACATAGACATATCCCTCAAGCCGCTGACAGTGGTAGTAGGACCGAACGCATCAGGGAAGAGCAACCTGCTCGACGCGCTCGGACTACTCAGCAGGATAGTTACAAGCCCGACTATCAATGCTGCCTTTGACGAACACCGCGGATTGCCTTTGGAAGCCTTTTTTGCCCCACCCGGCGGTCTTGAAGAACTGTTAAGTAGGGAGACGCTTCGCTTCGCTCTAGGCGCAGACGTAGAGTTATCCCACGACGTTGTTGAACATACTGAAAAACTAATTAGGGATATGAGGGCGGGCTTGCCTGGTCAAGATTCAAGAGAGCCGCTCAGGAGAGTGCGGGAAAGACTTCTGCGCTACGAAATAACCATAGAATTCTACACCCCCACTGGTCAACTCAGAGTTATGGATGAACGTCTCTTAGCTCTCAAGCAGGATGGGACACCTAAAGAATCTCGGAAGCCATTCTTGGATCTGGACGAGGAAAATAGCAGATTCGTACTGCGAATGGAAGGCCAGGCGCACCCCAGCTATCACGACGTAGGGCTGGACCACTCCATAGTATCAACATCCCTGTATCCACCGCATTATCCCCACATCACCGCCTTCAGAGAGGAACTGAGTAGATGGCGGTTCTACTATTTTGACCCGGGCGTGATGCGACAGGAATCGGCATTGAAGGCCGTAGAGTCTGTCGAAATGGACGGTAAAGACTTGTCTGGCTTTTACCACACGTTAAAAAATGAGGCTCCTAAACAGTTCGCAGGTATCTCCAAATCCCTTCCGTTCATCATTCCTAGCGCCGAATCCATTGAGACATCAATTACCGAGCAAGGGCTCGTCAGGCTGATATACGGAGACAGCGGGAATAAGTACTCCTCACGCGTAATATCGGATGGAACTCTCCGGGTACTTGGACTATTCGCCATCATGTCCCCTTTCAACCAAGCCTCAACCATTGGTTTTGAAGAGCCTGAAAATGGTGTACACCCAAGAAGACTGAAAGTCATAGCCCGGATGCTAGACCATTCTGCGCTTGGTGATTCTCACATACAGGCGATTGTAACTACACATTCACCCAAGCTTCCTGGCTTCCTTAATCCGATATACGACAAGACAGACTTCTCCACCCAAGTATCGCTTGTGATCTGCTCTAAGCATGGTAACGAGACTAAGTTTGAGTATATGCACAACAGCCCTGCGTTTGTGGAAATTGACTCCGAAGCCGCTCTGGAAGAAGAATTTACCGGAGTCGCCACACTGGAAGAAGTCTTGATGCGGGGGGACTTTGGTGGCTGATCCTATCATCGGCTTGTTCATGGAAGACATCGCTCACGAACTATTCATAAAAAGCCTCGTCGAGAGGATAGCTTCCGAAACAAATATCCAAGTGCAATACGATGTACGAAGCGCGGCTGGTGGAATACCTCAGATGCGCGGCGAGTTGCGAAGATTCTTACGTGGTCACACAAACATTGAAAGCGCCTTCTTCGATATTCTGATAGTCGTACAAGATGCTGATAGAGAAGGTGAAACAGAGGTCAGGAGTAGAATTCGCAATCTGATAGAACGTACAGGCTACTTGCGAACAACCATCTTAGCTGTGCCCGATCCGTATATCGAGGCTTGGTATCTTGCAGACCCCATTTCTATTCAAAACATCAGTGGATCTCAGAGCCTTATCCAGATTCCACAGGGTAATAATGAGAAGAATGTATATAAGCGTGAACTGTCCCAAGCTTTTGAGTATGCTCCGCTAGGCGGTATCGAATATGCGGATGAAATCGTAGAGAACATGGACCTATATCGCGCGACCCGTAACGTAAGCTCGCTGCGGAGCTTCATAGATGAATTACGACCTGCATTGACACTATTAGCAAGCGATGACTGAGGAACACAACACTATGACGACTCCCTGTAAAGCGCGCCATATAAACCATGTTTGCATTGCGGTAAAGGACATCGAAGACACCCTCACCTTCTACCGCGACGTCTTTGGAACCGGCGAGGCGGATATTGAAGATATAGAGGATCAGGCGGTGAGGGCTGCGCTGGTTCGCGTCGGAGGATCGCAGCTTGAGTTCATCGAGCCGACTGATCCGAAAGGCGGTGTCGCGCGGTTCATAGAACGGCGCGGCGAGGGTGTCCATCACATTTGCTTCGAGGTCGAGAATCTTCAGGAACGCCTTGACGCGCTCGCGGAGAGCGGAGTCCAACTCATAGACGCGTCGCCCAGAGAGGGGCTCTCCGGGATGATAGGGTTCATTCATCCGAGGGCGACCCGCGGCGTGCTTGTAGAATTGGTGGATCAGGACACTGCCCGGAGGTAAATCACATGACTGCCCAGTATCCGATACGCGTTCTTGTCGCCAAGCCAGGTTTGGACGGACACGACCGAGGCGCAAAGATAATAGCGCGAGCGCTGAGAGACGCGGGGATGGACGTCATATACACCGGCATTCGCCAGACGCCTCAGATGATAGTCGAAGCGGCGCTTCAGGAAGATGTGGACGTCATAGGGTTGAGCATACTCTCAGGCGCGCACATGGACCTGTTTCCGCAGATATTCGCGGGGCTAGAAAGCAATGCGATGCAGGATGTTCCCGTGATTGCGGGAGGCATAATACCTGAATCAGACAGGGTGGGCCTGGAGCGAATGGGCGTAAGCGCGATCTATGGGCCTGGAACGCCAACGACCGACATAGTGGAGCGCGTTCGCCAACTGGCTGCGGAGCGACAGGCGAATCTATAGGGTTTCGTCGCGGTCGGTTGGGCGGTCGCCGCTTCGCCATCTCTTTAGCCAGCGAATCAGCACAGCCGTGGTGGTTGCAAGCAGCGCGGCGCCTATGATGGCCGAGGTGCCGAGCGCGCCCGGGTCTCTGATTTCGAATATCGAAGTTTCGCCCGCCAGATACCTGCGCCAGCCCTCATCCAGTTCATCTACGCCCACGCCGTATGCGGCGGCAAGCGCCTCGTCTATATTGCCGCCATTGTTGATTTCGGTGAGCAGCGCGTCCATCCGGTCGGCGCCGAACTGGTCCATCAGAAATCGCACCACGCTCGCGGACTGCGAGTAGAACAGCCTGACTTCATCCGGCTTGCCTGGAACTGTTTTCATGTGTCGCAGTGGAATCAGGTCGCCCGACCTGAAGGCTCTCCGCACATCCGATTCGCGGTATCCTCCGCCTGGCTCGAAGTACATCGCCAGGCCCTCGTTCAGCCACGCCGGCGGCTTGGCGCGAGGAGAGTCCACTCTCTCGGCGAACATGAGATGGGTGAGTTCGTGGATAAGACCCTCTCTATTGAGTCCGGCGAGTGTTAGCACGCCGTGCCTGTCGAACGCGAATCCACCGTACAGGAATGTGTCCTGGGCGGTATCGCTCACGGGAGGAAAGCTGCGATTGGCTTCGGAGCGGCTGTTCACTATCACCGCTTTGAAGTCGTATTCGCCTTCCAGTCCAAACAATTCTCTGACCGCTCTCAAACGTATCGAGGCGTCCGCCGCCACGCTTCTGACAGCGCGTTCAGGGTGGTTGTGCCATATTATGGTGAAGTCATCCTGTTTCAGTCGGCGCCAGTCGTATCTTGGGTCAAGATACTCGAACGCGCGAGAGTCGGACATGGCGCTGTTGCCCTGCGCGTCGTTGAATACGTAGTAATACTCTATCTGCACGCCCTGGGGTATGAATCCGTCCTTGCCTGTGTTGACGACGAATTTAGCTTCGATATTGTCCGATTTAGTGAAGCGCGTGGGATATGTATAGGATCTCACGCCTCGCGTTCCCACCGTATAGTAGAGCAGGGCGGACTGCACTTCGGGCGGCGCTTCCGCCTCCAATGTGAACACGATTCTGTCCGGGAATTCGATGCGATGGCTGGACTCCACTATTCTTACGGCGCGTCCGTTCAGGCTGCCGACCTGAAGGTCGCCTCCAGCGTTGAACAGACTCGCCAGCGCGGCTATGATGGATAGAAGAATCACGCAGCCATACCTACCTACGACCAGAGTCGCTCGCCCCGGTCTATATACCCTCTATTTTGATTGTCGAATGCGCCTTGTAGATTCGGTTGATGTTGATAAGAAGCGCAGTCAGTTGCTCGACGTATCGAGAGTTCTGCAATCCGCCGCCGTCCACCGCTCTCACCGCGTTTATGGATTCCGCCAATTCCATGACTTTGGATTTGGCTTCCCCATCGTCGGCGCAAACTACCACATCGGACACTATCTTCGCGTCGGGTCGCATCAGATCTTCGGCGCTCAAATTATGAAACGCTCCAACGACCTTTGAGTTAGGAAGCAAAATTTGCGCCTGTTGCGCGGCGGAGCCTTCCTCGACCTCAATAGCGCTCGCCACGCCTCTGCTGAAGCGAAGGGGAGCTACCACGTCCACCACCAGTTTTCCGTCCAGGCTGTTCTTGAGCGATTCCAGGGTTGGCCGATGCCCGGCGTATGGGACTGCGATGAAAATTATCTCAGACTTGTCAGCGACCGTCTCATTGAGTCCGCCGCTAACTTGCAGGCCTTCTTTCAGCGCGGCGACTTCATTGGCGGCGTCCCGCGCGCGTTCCGCGTCCCGCGAGCCTATCATTACGGATTCGCCAGCCATCGCAAAGCGAAGCGCGAGTCCCTTTCCTTCGGGTCCGGTTCCTCCGATAAATCCGATCATTTGGGCATCTCCATCGTTGAGATTTGGATACATGCTCGATAGATAATCATATATTTACATTTATGACTTACTGGATAGGCATTGACTCAAATCATATATGATTTCTACGCTTTTCCAGCTTATTTGGGAATGGAATTTAGCTACGCTATAATGTGTGATTTATATAATTTGTGGATTTCGGCTCCACTCTCGGCGAGTACATTGTAGCGCACTACGGGAGCGAAAGTGTATGTGTGGGTGAGATGCTGGACAATTTCCAATGGGATACCGCTTTCAGCCAGAAAGCTGCGGGCTTTGCCGCGCGCTAACGCTGCGTCCAGATAATCACGGGAAGATATGTCGGAGTTTAGAGTTTAGTTTGGGCGTCCTCAGTGGTGAATCGCCGCAACTACGCTCCCGCGAAGCAGTCGCATACATATATCTCAACAGCCTCTCGCGCGTCGAGCCAGATCTCCACATAGAGTCTGTCAAATACTCACCTAATTTCACCACAAAATTTGATAACTCTACTAATATCACATAAGATCTAAGGCGTGGAGGCGTGAAATGACGAAATTCGAGGTACTCGGCAAGAAAAATCGAGACGGGAGCTACAGTGTTTCCATACCCGCCCAAGAGTTGATAGACAACTCCTTCGTGGATTTTTATGAAGACGCTATCGGAGAAGGCTACCAGCGAAGAGAATCTCAAAGGAAAACCAGAGCTAGAGATATCCAAGCCTACCTCAGAAGATGTGTCGAAAGCGGACTCGAACCCAAGCTATTCGAAATGACTGCCAACGCTCGATTGGCGGGAGGGAAATGGAGATTCGACGCCATAGATGATGACGAACTATTGGGAATTCTCAACTTGGAACCCTCCACCGAAGGCAGATGGCTTTCCATTATTGATGGAGGGACGAGGACATTGGGAATCGAAACCGCCCTGGCTAATCAGATCATATCCCCTCGAACCACATTCGATATGCGGATATTCATCGGGTTGAGTCAGGCGGAGGAAATTGCTCAATTTCTACTCATCAATGAAAAGCAAAAGCGCGTCAGAACCGACCTGAGCATACGAGTCGTCCAAAGGAAACTCGATGAGGATACCCTGACTGATGATGAGAGACGCATTCTCGAAACAGTCGTTCCCGACTCGGATACATGGAAATATCAGGCTAGTAGGATAACTGGGATCTTGAATGAAGACCCCAACTCGCCATGGCATGGACTAATTCAGATGCCAAACAATCGCGCTTCTGGACCAGTAACCTTACAAGGATTCAGTCAGAGCCTCAAACCTATATTGACGCATGAGAATCTCGTAGCAAGACTTAGCCAAATGTCCCATGAAGGGGCATTGATTTCAAACGGACGGAACTTAGACAGCACGGGATTCATCGTTCATGTACTAAAGAACTTCTGGAACGCGGTGGCGCAGGCAAACCCTGAAGCGCGCGAAGAGCCGCGCACTACCGTCCTATGGGGTAGTATTGGAGTGAACGCTTGTCACGTTGCATTCGGTCCAATCCTGGATACTATCCTCGACAGCTCACACCCAAATCTTACGCAGGTCAGGCTAAGAGCCATATTGGAACAATCTAAAGTTGCCGATTACGATTTCTGGTTTTCAAGAGCGGGTTCGGTTAAAGACAAGTCAGAATACCCCAGTGAAAAGGGCGAAGCTACACAGGCGATAGGAGTTGTAAACCACCGTCGTCTAGGCAGAGAAATTGAAACAGAGTGCAGAGCCGCTCTTCATTCAGAATCCATCAGTCCTACTCCAGTTATCTGATGGGTAATAGTCAGCATTAAGGCGTCCTAGGAGAGCCTGCCCCCGCCCTCTCTTAGCTCACCGAAGACGTCCTGAATCGCCATAGCGCCACCGCCATGAACACGACGCCAAACCCAGCGAGCGCCGCCATCTCTTGCGTCACGTCTCCAAACTCGGCGCCGAACAACATCAGCTTATTGAATCCGCCGTTCGCCCATCCGTGAGGCGTCAGCTTGGCCAGCGACTGCATCCACTGCGGCGTAATGAACAGCGGCCACCAGCATCCCCCTATCGGCGCCAGAACCAGCGAGATCAGAACCCCCGCCGCCGCCGCCGACTGTACATTCGTCACAACGCTTGCCAGCATCACCCCGAACGTTGCCGACGCCAGCGCCATCAGTATCGAGATGACGATGACCGCGCCGGGAGACGCGCCCAAGTCTATTCCGAACGCAAATATGCCCACGAGCCACATCACTCCGAGCTGCGTCATCCCCCGGAACGCAGTCCCGGCGAACTTGCCCAAAATCACCGAATCTCGTCGCGTCCCATTCGCTATCAAGCGCTCCAGCGTGTGTGACCGTCGCTCGCGCGCTATCGCCTCCGCGCTCATAGCCGCCGTGAAGAACACGAACATCGTCAAATACGCCGGCAGCGTAAAGTTTGACGACTGAAACGGCTCGACCTCTCCCACTCGCTCCACCTCGAAACTCACCAGCGGGACGAAATCATCCCCCGATAATTGAAACATCGAAGGCTGAACCCCGCCCTCAGCAGCAGCCAGCCTCCCAACCGCCCCAAATACGACCATATTCCGAGACAACTCGCCCGCCAAAGACCTTGCGAATCCATATAGAGACGCTTGAGCCTCGGGCGAAGCGTCTCCAAAGACCACCTCCAACTCGGTCGGAGACCCGCCAGCAAGCGTCTGATTCAATCCGGGCGGTAAATACACGAAACCTTCAAGGTCGCCGCTCTCCACCGCCGCCAGCGCCTCATCATAAGCCATCACGCTTAGCTGTCCCGCTCCCGCGCCATCCATCACCCCCTCGATAATCTGGCCGCTCAGGCTATCCCCCCCTTCCTGTGTAGCAATCGTCAGTTGCAGCGGCTCGTCCTCCGCACCCTGTCCTCTGAGCGCGAGCGAAAAACCGATGACGAACAAGAACGGAAATAAAAATGCGAAAGCCACCGCAAAGCGGTCTCTGAAGAATATCCGCGTATCCTTGACCGCTATCAGCGTCGCCTGCCGCAGAACCACCTTCAATCTAGCGCCTCTCTCCCGACACGCCGAACAGCGCGCGCGCCACCGCTAAGCCAGACACGACCACCGCAAGCATTATCCCCAACCCCACCGCTTCATCCGACAGGCTCGACCCTGACGATATAATCCCGTCCATAGCCTCTATTGCGTAATGATTGATAGTGAACCTCGCTATCACCGACAGCGGCCCGTCTGACACCGCGAAGAACGTGCCTCCAAATATCGTCATGAACATCGTGAAGAAAACCGCCGCCCATATCGCCTGGTCCCGCGTCCGAACCGCCACGCCGATAACCATTCCTACCGCGCTCACCGCCGCCGCGACCATCGTCGAAAACGCCACCAACTGCGCGAAATCCCAAGCGTCTCCCACCCTCAGAACTACAAACCCCAATCCCAGCAATATCACCGCCTGCAACGTCGCCCTCAGCGTCCCCGAAAGAAACTTGCCCGCGAATAGCTGGTTGATCCCCAGCCGCGTCGTCATCAGCCGCTCCAGAGTCCCAATTCGACGCTCTTCCACAAACGTATGCGCTCCCATAGTAACGGCGAACATCAGAAACATCACTGTAACGCCCGGCATAAGCCGACTCACAAAGTCCGTCTCCCCGCTCTCCGACAGTCCGCGCGCCGACACCCCCACCGGCGGATTGCGTCGCGCTTCCGCCAGTTGCCGATCGAACTCCGCGTCTATCTCCTCTTCAGTCAGGCCACTGCCTGACAAAATCTCGCGCGCCATCCGCCGCGACTGCATCTCTCCTCCCATCTCCAGCGCCACTCCCGACGCCATGGCCGCCACTATCTGCCCCGTCTCGCCACCATACCCGCGCTGCTTGAACAGGATATTCGTCCGCTCGCCCGCCTCCAGCGCGTTCGAAAACCCCGCCGGTATCACAACCGCAGTCAGAATCGCCGACCGCTCCAGCGCCGCGTCCGCGTCCTCCAACGTCCGCTCCCGAACGCTAATCTCGTCCATTTGGTTCAGGCGCTCTATCAGCGCGCGTCCGTACTCGCCCGAATCCAGATTCACCACGTGCGCCGTCGCATGAAAGCTCGCGTCGCCTCCAAACGCCCCATACATGAGCGCGAACAGCAATACAGGGAGCGCAATGCCAAAAGCCAGCTCGCCCGGATTCAGCAAATATCGCTTCAGGTCGAGAATCGCTATATGCAGGGGCCTAAGCACGGTTGCCGCTAGTCAGCCATCAGCGCCATGTTGCGCGGGTTGCGTAGTTCATATTTCCCGTCGAAACACGGCGGTTCTCTTTCAAGCCTGACTATCTGAGCGATTATTCGTTCGTCATAAGACGGCTCATTGCGTCGAAAAGACTTCGCAGCCTCTATAAGATCGTCCGCTGAACTGTAAGAAAACTTGAATCTCGAATCGCCCACGTTCGACGGTCGCACTTCTGCCCAGGATAAATCTATCTCTATGCCATGCGCTTTCTTCGCCAAGCCTGCCACAGAATCGCACAAATTAGCGCTCACTCCATGTTCCACAATCCGCTCAAACGGTTCTGAAGTACGACACATACGCGCTTCGGCAATCGCGTCTTCCAGATGTTTCAGGGAAGACGCCAGTTTATGGGTAGCCTGTCGAGGAAATGGTGGAATGTAATCGTCTCCGAAGTCAACCTGCCCAATGCCGGCCGGCACAGGAGAGTGCAATGTCAGCGTATGGCCTTCATAGTAACTTGGCAGCGGCTGAACGCTGCCCAGATACTCAGACACTTCCGCGCTCATGCTGCCCCGATAAGCCGCCCTGGGTTTCTCAGCGGCCCGCGCCGCCGACGCAATCATGCGGTAGGCGTCATCGAGCAACTCCGCGCTCTGGCGCAGCGAAAGCATACCTGTTGAGTTCCCGTTAGGCGCGCGCATACGAATCACATCCGACCCGGTCCCCGCCAAGTCATAGAACACCGAAAGCTCCGAGCGCTCCTCCACCGCGGCGATAGCCTCCACCGCTTCAGACATTGCCTGCGCATAATCCGCAAGAGTATCTCGGACAGGCACGAGTATATGATGAGTTCTGCCGCCATGCTCCTTGAGATATAAATTCGCCAGTCCCATTCCCCAAGGTCCATTGTCCACCCAATCGTGAGTCTTGAGATATGAGAGCAGACTAACTAATGACAATGACCGCAAAGCTTCGCTGTCACGTATTTCCACTTTCATAGCGGTTCTCCGAAAGATGGTGTGATTTTCAGTCAGTATATCACATCTCGTCACGCAAGGCGTACAATAGTTCGCGCATGAGGCAAGCGCCCCACTCCTCCCACGCTACGCTCTGCTCGCTCCGCACAGCATCGAAAAATCACACCTGCCGCACTTCATTCTGGCAGGCTCGGGCGGCAAGTCCATGGCTCTCAGCGCCGCCGCGGATTCTCTCGTCTTCCTCCTCACGTCCTCGATGAACTCCCCGTCCACCGCTCGCGGCCTCGGAGAGCGCTCCGCCAAATCATATATCTCCACATAGTCAGGCTCGCGTCCGGTCAGCTCTTGATAGCCCAGCGCGTAGGTATGCAGCTGCATCTCCGATACATCTTCATCCTGCGCGCCCTCTCGCGACTTCAGGTCAACAATCGTCGTTTCACCCGTGTCTGCGCGTCTCACCAAGTCAATCCGCCCCTTCACGCTCACGCCGTCGCCCAACTGAACCTCGCCCTTTCGCCATGTGGTCCAGCTACGCTATGCGATGGGCTATCATGAACGGGTTGTGGTTGGGCATACAGGTAACGCCTGTGCCGAGCTTGATGTTCTTCGTCCGCGCCAGCGCGTTGGCGCGGACGAAGAACATGTCGGGAGCCGGTATATTCTCCCACACGGTCGTGAAGTGTTCGCCAATCCACGCCTCCGCATAGCCCAGTGAGTCGAGTACCGCCAACTGATGAAGATCATCTTCGAGAGTCTGGGTTATATCCGAACCGGGTGGATGTAGCGGCATCGTAAAGAAACCAGCCTGCATTGAAATATCCCCTGCCATGAGTATGAGAAAGTATATGCAGCGTCTCGCTCACGGCAACCTGCTGGTCGGAAGGGCTTCGGTTTAATGCCCGATTTTCGAGTTATGTTAGGATACGCGGCGGCTTTCATTGGGCTAGACATGGTTGGGAGTCAGGAATCGCATGACATTTCTTCGCGCCGGGTTGAAGTCTGTGGCCAACTGGCTGTGGTTGGAAGAAGAAGATTACAGGTGGCTGACGCTGATTGTGGGCGTAGCGCTGGCGATCAGGGTGGTGTGGGTACTCGTGTTTCAGACTGCGCCAGTGTACGACCCTAAGAATTATGACATTTTGGCTTGGAGACTCGCCAGCGGACAGGGCTATGTGAATGCTGATGGCGAATCTACCGCATTCTGGCCTGTCGGATTCCCCGCTTTTTTAGCGGCAGTGTACCTTGTATTTGGGTACTCGTGGACAGCGGCAGGAATAGTCAACGGATTTCTTGGAAGTATTAGTGTTCTTATGACATATAGGTTGGCGCGTGAGGTTTTATCGAGTCAGTCATCACTTGTAGCCGCTGGGGTGGTTGCTTTGCTGCCCAGTCAGATCCTTTCATTGACCGCTACATTGCGGAGCGAGGTACTGCATACCGTATTAACGCTGATCGCGCTGATAGTCATGTTTCGCGTGATGCGTTCTCCAACTTGGAAGAATGCTGTATTGCTCGGACTTTTGATTGGCGTCAGCGTTTATGTGCGCCCGATTCTGACGCTGTTTCCCGTATTGGCGGCGATGTTGCTAATTTTGAAAGGCGTTCGCGCCAAATCCGCAATCAGTCTTTCTGCCATTATGCTGGGAGTTATGCTGATAGTATTGTCGCCGTGGACATTGCGTAACTTCTTAGTTATGGGTGAGTTCTCATTAACCGCCACTAATGGGGGTTACACGTTCTACATAGGCAATGGTCCAGAGGCTACTGGCAGGTTTACGCCAATAAATCACTTCTGCAAGCATTGCCATATGGATATTAGTCCATCAGAGGTTGCGGCGAGAAACGTCGGATTCAATGAATTCTACTATTATTCTGAATTGGAACAGCAATATTATGGGTATAGACTTGGATTGGAGCATATATTCAACCATCCTATCCAAGCGCTGTCACTTTTGCCTGTAAAGTTCTTTTATCTATGGGCGAGTGACAGGTATAACATCGAACCCGGCATAATTCCGGAAAGTTACCGTGAAATTGTCCCGGCTCTGCGGGTGATCGCTCAGGGGTACTGGACTATCATCGTAATTGGAGCGGCGCTGGCTGCGATCAGCAGGCCAATTTTAGGGTACTGGCTGAGGTTTCCGGCTGCGCTGCTTCCGATGACACTGCTATATTGGTCGGTTTTTCATATGATGTTTCATGGCGAAGGAAGATTCCACGCGCAGATGATACCGGTCGTCATAATTGTGGCGGCGCATTTGCTGGATGGAGAGCGGGACTGGAAGGCGTGGCTGCCGGAGAGGTGGCGCGGGCGTAGAGACGCCGCGAAGCTCAAGGGTTCAATATGACATTTTTAAGATCAGGGTTGAAGGCTATCGCTGACTGGCTGTGGGTTGAGGAGGAGGATTACAAGTGGCTTGCGCTGATCGTAGGCGTCGCGCTGGCTATCAGGGTGGTGTGGGTACTCGTGTTTCAGACGCCCCCTGGTTCCGACGCGGCGACTTATGACGGACTTGGGTGGCGGCTTGCTCAGGGGAAGGGGTATGTAAATGCTGATGGCAATTCTACAGCGTTCTTGCCTGTCGGATACCCGGCTTTTCTAGCCGGGATATACTCGGTCTTTGGGCATTCGTGGACGGCGGCAGGCATTGCCAACGCATTGCTGGGTACTATAAGCGTGGCATTGACGTATAGGCTTGCGCGTGAGGTTCTATCGAGTAGGCTGTCTCTGATAGCGGCGGGAGCGGTCGCGTTTCTTCCGAGTCATATCATATCTTTCATGTCTGTTCTCAGGAACGAAATGCTACATACGGCGCTTGTATTGGCGGCGTTAATAGCTGTTTGCCATTTGGCGCGCCACCCCAACTGGAAGAACGCAGTTCTGTTTGGGGTCGTCGTAGGGATAGGCGTGTATGTGCGTCCTATTTTGTTGCTGTTTCCCGCCGTCGCCGCTTTGCTTATTATCGTGCGAGGGGTAACAATCAGAAAATCAGTAGGCTTGGCAGGGATAACTCTGTTGGTCGTATTGCTAACCATTTTACCTTGGACAGCGCGAAACTTCGTTGTAATGAACGCGCCGATATTGACTTCCACAAATGGGGGAGCGCTCTTTTGGATGGGCAACGGGTTAGGGGCAACGGGAGAACACAGAAATATCTCTGAAGGCAGATTCTCGGATTTTACTGAACTCGACTGGCATAGAGAAGGTTACAGATTGGGGTTAGAACATATAGCAAATCATCCTAACCAATGGTTTGCGCTTCTGCCCATAAAATTTTTCCACCTGTGGGCAAGCGACAGATATAACATTGATCCCAGTATTATCCCGGAAAGCTATCGCGCGGCGGTTCCGGCTCTGTGGGTGGTCGCCCAAGCGTACTGGACGATTATAGTTCTTGGAGCGACATTGGCTGCGATTAGCAGACCAATTTTGGGCTATTGGCTGAAGTTTCCTGCTGTTCTGTTTCCATTGACGCTGTTGTACTGGACGGCATTCCATATGATGTTCCACGGAGAGGGACGGTACCATATTCAGATGATACCGGTCGTCATAATTGTGGCGGCGCATTTGCTGGATGGGGAGCGGGACTGGAAGGCGTGGCTGCCGGAGAGGTGGCGCGGAGCGTAATCAGTCTGGAGTAATCAGGCGATATATTCGGGAACCTGTATCAGTTTGGTCGGTGACACACCGAATGGACATCTAGTCGCCAAGAGTTTCATCTCACCAAGATGATGCTGGCGACATATTCTGTTTGAGAATTGCCCACTATGTTAAATTTGAGGTTATAATGTGTTGGCGACGCGTCGCGGAGTATGCGGCGGCGCCATTAGGATATGAGATCAGGAGGGACGCAATATGAAATCGGATAGGGCGCTTGTGGCGCATCTAATGAGGCGGGCGGGCTTCGGAGCGACACCGGCTGAACTCGACGCCCTGACCCGCGACAAGACCTACGAGGAGATCGTTGACGATCTCGTCAATCCCGAAAGGTTTCCGGATCTGGACCAGTCGTATATAGACAGGTATTACGGCGGCGAACTGGTGGCTGTGCATGTGGGCAAGTGGATATATCGCATGGTTAATACGCAGAGGCCGCTGGAAGAGAAGATGTCGCTCTTCTTCCATCATATATTCCCGGTCGCGTGGGGAAAGAGCGAACATGGCCCGTCGCTCTACAACGAGATTGAAATGTTCCGGCGCGTCGGACTCACCGACATGAGAACCATTCTTCTGGAACTGTCCAAAGACCCGGCCATGATATTCTGGCTGGACAATAACGAGAACCACAAGGACGAGATAAACGAGAACTATGGGCGCGAACTGCTCGAACTGTTCTCGATGGGCGTGGGCAATTACTCTGAGGACGACATCAAGGCGGCATCCAGGGCGTTTACCGGGTGGACGTTCAGGCAGCCGCTGTCGCTGTATCCCGTCGGGCATCATAATGCGGTGTTCGTATTCGACCCGGATGATCACGACTACGGCGAGAAGACGTTCCTGGGGCACACAGGCAATTTCAATGGCGAGGACATCGTTGACATCATAGTGCAGCAGCCCGCCACCGCGCGGTTCATATCCCGTCATCTCTACAACTTCTTCGTCGAGGACGAAGTGCAGGTGCCGTCCTGGAATACAGAGCCGCCAAAGGACGAAGCCGCCATTCAGCAACTGGCGGATGCGTTCATGAGGACAGGCGGACAGATTCGTCCGGTTCTGAGGGAACTGTTCAACTCCGACTTCTTTAAGAACGCCACAGGCTTCAAGAAGGTGAAGAGCCCGACCGAACTGATCGCGGGCGTGCTGAAGCAGACGGGCGAGTTCAGCGAGCCATCGCCAGGAATTCACCAGTTCGCCATTACTACGCTCAACGGCTCGCTCATCGAAGGCCCCATGTCCATAATGGGACAGCGGCTGATGAATCCGCCCACAGTCGAGGGCTGGCACACCGGTCATGAGTGGATAGACTCTGGCACTCTCAGCGAGCGCATCGGCTTCGTGGAGAGCCAGTTCCAGGATATTTCCAAGCCGGGCGTCAGCGATATGGTGGAGCGAGTTGGAAGCCTGGACGATGACCCGTCCCAGATAGTCAATCGCTGCCTGGATATTCTGGGAGGCATAACTGTCAGCGAAAGCACTTACGCTTCCTTGGTCGCCTACGCCGAAGAATTGAACTCGTTGGGCGGAGATGAAGACGACGCGGTTGGCGTCCACAATCTTCTTCAGATGACAGCCTCCACCGTTGACTATCAATTCGAGTAACCTGACTGAATTACCACGCATACGGGGGAAAATATGACCACCAAGAGCAAGGAAAAGACGCTGGTAGTCGTGCAGCTTACCGGCGGCAATGACTTCATGAACACCATAGTGCCATATACCAATGAGCATTACTACGACGCGCGCAAGAAGGTGGTGATGAGCCAGGAGGACGTCCTCCCCATCAATGACGAGCTTGCGATAAACGCCAACGCAGCGCCTTTCAAGCGTCTCTACGACGAGGGGAAGATGGCGATCGTGCAGGGCATAGGCTATCCGAACTCCAACCGCTCTCACTTTCGCGGCATGGATATTTGGCATACCGCCGAGCCGGACCGGGTGGGCAACGAGGGCTGGCTCGGACAAGCCATCAGGGAACTGGACCCGAACGCCGAAAACGTGCTGACCGGGGTGAACGTCGGAATGGGACTGCCCCGCGCCATGTCGGTTACGGGCGTTCCGGTTACGTCGGTCGGCGACCTCGAAGGCTACGGCGTAATGAACAGCATCGAGCAGCGGCGGCTACGCGAAAGCGCGCTTGAGACGTTCAAGGGGATATACGGCCAGGCTATCGGCGCCGGCCCTGTCGCCGAGTATATCGGACAGACTGGACTGGACGTGATCAAGGGAGCGGATCTGCTGGCGGACGTAGCCGACCGCTACGAGTCGGAAATCGAGTACGCGGACAACACAATCGCCAAGAATATGCGCGACATCGCCAGAATCCATCTGGCCGATCTTGGAACCCGCATCTTCTACACCGCTCACGGCGGGTATGATACCCACGCCAATGAAATGCCCTCGCACCCCAAGCTGATGAATGAACTGTCTGGCGCTATCTCTGACTTCCTCGACGATTTGAACGCGCATGACGCGGCTGACGACGTAACCGTCTTCGTGTTCACGGAGTTCGGTCGGCGTATGCGAGACAATGGCAGCGGAACCGACCACGGATCCGGCGGCGGCGCGTACATCTTCGGGAATGACGTGATTGGAGGCCTGTACAGCGAGTATCCGTCGCTGCATCCCTCAGACTGGGAACACGGCGAAGACCTGAAGCACACCATAGACTTCAGGGGCATCTACGCGACGCTTCTCGAACAGATTCTGGAAGTGGAGGCCAGGCCAATCGTAAAGGGCGAGTACGAGCAGATTTCTCCGTTCGCCAATTAGACGCAGACAGGATTCAGGAGAAATACGATGAGCAGACCTTACGGATTGCTGAGAGCCGGCTACCCGTATCTGAAGACGCTGGGAATGAGAAGGGTGATCGGATTTCCTACCGACATAGCTTTCTCGGGGGATGGCAACACCTATATTCTGATGCGCTCTGAGGGCGGAGCCAGCATAAGGGTGTGGCCTTTGGAGGATATGCCTGAGTTCACGTCTGACATGAAGGGCATCGGAGGCCCGGGAACAGGAGACGGCCAGTTCGTCTGGCCCGTTCAGATAATCACCGACGATGAAGGCTATATCTACGTTAGCGATGAAGCTACCCACAGAATAACCAAGTTCGACCCGGATGGTGAGTTCGTCTTGAAGTGGGGCGTTCACGGCAGCGGCGAAGGCGAATTCGACAGGCCCAACGGGATAGGATTCGACCCTGACGGCAACATGGTGGTGGTTGACTCGGAGAATAGCCGCGTCCAGCGATATACGGCGGATGGCCAGTACCTGGGTGGCTTTGGAGGCGTTCAGGGCGACGCGCCCGGCGAGTTCAACCTGCCCTGGGGCGTCCACGTGGACGAGTTCGGCGATATATATGTCGCCGACTGGGGCAATGACAGGGTGCAGGCGTTCGACTCCGGCGGCGAACTCAAGATGGTGATTGGCAAGAAAGGGTCGGGCGACGGCGAATTCGACCGACCAACCGGCGTCGCCGTTGACGCACACGGCGACATATATGTCTCGGACTGGGGCAACAATAGGGCGCTGATGTTCAACGCGGAAGGCAAGTATGTCTGGAGCTTTGCCGGCGACGCCTCCCTTTCCAGGGTGGCGCGCAGCTATATGATGACCAACGCGATGTCCAACCGCCTGAGAGAGATGGGGCGCCTGGAAGATGAGAAATACCTGCGCCGTCCCAGGTCGGTCAGGATAGACGACGAGTTCCGCCTGTTCATCCCAGACTACGAATCCTATCGCATACAGATATATCAGAAGGACGCGATAGAGCTGGACCGCACTCAGTTCTCCGCGCCGCTCAGGAACGTGACGCTGGAAGTCACATAGCCCGAAACCGGACCCAAATCCATCGCTTCTTCACCTGTGGCAGGCGGTCAGCATTGATTCGCCTGCCACAGCTTTCTTTGAGAATGCCAATATCCGGTTGAACCCAGGAGATTCAAAATGTTCGAGAGTCTGCGGATACGAAACTACCGCGCTTTCAGCGACCTCGAAATAAGCGATCTGGCGCGGATAAACCTGATTGGCGGCAAGAACAACTCTGGCAAGACGAGCTTGCTGGAGGCGATATTTCTGCTTGCCAGCGGTGGAAACGCGAATGCGCTGATGAATGTGAACGTGATTCGTGAACTTGTCGCTGAGCCTGCGTCCACTCGGCAAGCGGCGGACGTACTTTGGAAGCCGATTTTTCACAATATGGATATGGGCGTTCCCATAAAAATCGAAGGACGCCATTCTGAACGCGGTTCGCTTTCTCTAAAGATTTCTGCGGAGCGAGCGTTGACCGCCTCGTTTCCCATTGAAAAATCGGCCATCAAGGGGCAGGATGTGGCTTCTATGGATGATGTGGCCAGCGAGCGCGCTCTCAAAGTTCTATATTCCAACAACGGAGAAACGCGAGGTGGGGGGCATATAGTCCTGAAGGGACGTGAGTACGAAGTAAAGCAAGACGATCTTGACGTTCCCTTGGCCCTGACTATTCTCAAGCCGAGAAGCGGATATCTGGAAGATGACGCTATACGATTGGGGAGATTGCGACAGCAGAAGCGTGGCGACCTTCTTCTGAACGCGCTTCGCATAATAGAGCCACGCTTGCAAAGTGTCGAGGATAATTCTGCGAGCGGCGCGCCTATGATATGGGGAGACGTTGGCCTGTCCGAGTTAGTTCCCCTGGCGGTCATGGGAGAGGGCATGACTAAACTGACGCGCCTAATTCTCGCCATAGCCAATTCGCCCGGAGGAGCGACGCTTGTGGATGAAGTGGAAAACGGGATTCACCACTCGGTCATGTCCAAAGTGTGGAAGGCGATAGCCGCCGCCGCCAAGCGGTTCGATACCCAGATATTCGCCACTACGCACAGCTATGAGTGTATTGAGAAGGCGCATGAGGGGCTTGGATCAGAGGGGTTCCTATTCCACAGGGTGACGACTAGGAGCGTAGCCGATCATACGCCAATTACACCGGTCCGGTTCACTACTTATACACCTGATATGATCGAAACGGCTATGCGTCATTATATGGAGATTCGTTAAGAATGCCTGTCCCCGCTCCAATCGTGTCAAATGTGCAGTTGCTAGTAGAAGGGAATGACCAGAGGAACTTCTTTGGAGCTCTTGCAAGGCACATATCAATCGAAAGCATACAAATTCAGAATTTTGGAGGCGTAGATGAACTTAGAGGCTTTCTGGAAACACTGGCGGCCTCTGACGAGTTCAAGGATGGGGTACAGAGCCTTGGCATTGTTCGAGACGCGGAAGAATCCGCTCGCTCGGCGTTCCAGAGCGTTCAGTCTTCGCTCAGAAATGCAGGATTGTTCGTTCCAGGGCGCCCCAGAGAGCGGGCGGGCGACTCGCCTGCGGTGAATGTACTGATATTGCCGGACGATGACAGGCAGGGAATGTTGGAAACACTATTGTGTGAAACTTTAGCGAACACCCCGATAAACGACTGCATTGACGACTTTCTCGATTGCGCCCGCGCGCTGCCGAACGCAGATATTCAACGACCGGATAAGTCGCGCGCCCATGCCTATATCGCAACTCGGCCTGAACCGCAGTTCTCGGTCGGTTACGCGGCAATGAGGGATTACTGGGACCTTGACCATGACGCCCTGAGGAACGCCAGACGCTTTCTTCTATCTCTGTGAAAGAACGGGGAGATGTTTACCATGACTTTGACCGACGCGCGATGTCCAGCGCTGTCCAAGATACGCATTTGCGACTTCACAGGCCAACTCGCGGGGGCGGGCGCAACGAAGATGTTGGCCATGTTCGGAGCGCAGGTCATTCGAGTCGAGGACAGACTTAGACAGGGGCAGTGGGACATCTTCCGCGGCAATGGTCCCTGGCCTGATGAGCGCAGAGGCATAAACTTGGGAGGAACTTTCAACAACCACAACGTCGAGAAGATGGGCGTCACTCTGGATATGCGAAAGCCTGAAGCGAGCGATATTCTGCGCGAACTCATCTCGGTGAGCGACGTCGTGACCGAAAACTTCAGCAAGGGCGTGCTGGACAGATGGGGCTTCTCTTACAACGAAATGGTCAAGATAAAGCCAGACATCATATACGTCTCCAATAGCGGGTTCGGTCATTCGGGCCCTTACTCCGAATACAAGACCTGGGGGCCAATCGTGCAGGCCGTCTCCGGGCTGACGTTCCAGTCGGGGCTGGCCGGAATGCCTCCCGCCGGCTGGGGTTATTCTTACATGGATCACACCGGCGGCTACCAAATGGCGATAGCCATTCTGATGGCGGTTTATCACCGCTATCGCACAGGCGTCGGTCAGTGGGTGGATATGTCCTGCTCGGACGGCGCGGCGGCGCTCAACGGCCCAGCCATTCTCGACTATACAGTGAACGGCGTTCCCGCGCGCCGGCCAGGCAACCCGGACAGCAACCGAAGCGCCTATCCCAAAATGGCGCCGCACGGCATATACAGGTGCGCGGGCGACGACCAGTGGGCGGCTGTCGCCGTCAGAGACCGCGACGACTGGACAGCGATGCGCGAGGTCATGGGCTTTTCCGACCTTGCCGCAGACGCATCTCTCGATTCGGTTGAGGGCCGGATGAAGCGACACGACGAACTCGATGAGAGAATCACGGCGTGGACAGCCTCTCGAACGCCAATGGAAGTGATGAAGTCGCTCCAGAACAGGGGCGTTCCCGCAGCAGCCGTTCAGCGTCCAGAAGACCGAATCGAGCATGACCCGAACACCGCCGCATGGGGGCTTTTCCCGACCGTCGAACACAAGGCGATAGGCAGGATCCGAGTGGACGGCACGGCGGTCAAAATGTCGGAGACGCCGGCGGTCATCGAAAGGGGCGCGCCGACTCTTGGACAGCACAACGAAGAGGTGTTCGGCGACATACTGGGAATGCATCCCGATAGCGTTCGCGCTCTGTCAGAATCGGGGGTGATCTGAAATGAAAGGCGAAAAAGACTTGGGAAACAGCGCTCTCGAAGATGTTCGCGTACTGGAAGTGGGCGGCGAATTGGGCGCGTGGTGCGGCAAACTGCTCGCCGATATGGGAGCCGACGTGATCAAGGTGGAACCGCCCGGCGGCGACCCGACTCGCGGCTACGAACCGTTCTACCAAAACGAACGGGGCGCTGATAGAAGTCTCTTCTTCTGGCACTACAATACCAGCAAGCGCGGCGTAACTCTCGACATAGACAAGGAGAGCGGGCGGCGTGTATTCCAGGATATGGCCGCCCGCGCCGACGTTGTAGTGGACAGCCATCCTCCGGGGCGCCTATCCTCGCTCGGCTTGGGATACGACAATCTAAGCCGCGCCAACTCCGCCCTCGTCATGGCCTCCATCACCCCATTCGGACAGGATGGCCCGTACAGCGACTACGCGAGTACGGACCTCACCGCCCTGGCGTTCGGGGGGCCTGCATGGAGTTGCGGCTACGACGACCACGACATACCGCCTGTGCGCGGCGGAGGCAATCAGTCGCATCACACTGTCGGACATTATGCGGTCATGGGAATCATGACCGCTCTGGTGCATCGTCAGTTCACCGGCGTGGGCCAGTATATTGACGTCAATATGCACGCCGCGCTGAACATCACGACCGAGGCCGCCACGTATAGCTGGCTGGTCGCGGGAGACACTGTGCAGAGACAAACGGGACGGCACGCCTCCGTCATACCCACTCCACAGGCACAGGTTCTTTGCAAGGACGGACGCTACGTGAACGTGGGCATTGGAGCTCGAACTGAGGAGCAGTGGTTCCATCTGCTGGCGTGGATGGAAGAAGAGGGACTCATCGAGAATCTGGGCGACTACCTGAGCTACCCAAGCCGCGAGGCAATGAGGCGAGGCGACCCAGACGCCATGGCGCAGCAGCGTCGTGTAGCCGATACGCTCCGCCAGATGGCGGCGAAGACCGACTCCTACGATCTGTTCACGCGGGCGCAGAAACTGGGATTTCAATGGGGCATCATAAATTCGCCTGAGGATGTTCTGAACGACCCGCACTTCAAGGCGCGCGGATTTCCGGTCGAGGTCGAGCATCCCGAACTTGGGAAAAGCTTTGTATATCCCGGCGCGCCCTACAAGTTCTCGGAATCCCCTTGGCGCGTCTCGTCAAGAGCGCCAAGGCTCGGTGAACACAACGAAGATGTGTATATCGAAGAACTGGGCATGACCGGCGACCAGTTAAACGCGCTCAGGAACGAAGGCGCAATCTAGCTCTCTCGAATCCATATAGACACTCGGCGACAGCGCCGCGCTTGGGGTCACAGAACCTCGGACAGTTGCAGACTTTCAAGTTCCTCTACTGGAATATGGCAGTTGATCGAGTGACTTTCGCCGCCCGGACCCTGCTGCTGGGGAGGCGGTTCGGTATCGCAGATGTCGCCTATCTTTCGCGGGCATCTGCCGGCGAAGAAGCATCCTTTGAAGGCCGACCGCAGCGTCGGCACGGACCCTTCCAGCCGTATGTGAGTAGGTTCGGCGTCGGGGTCTGGAACGGGCGCCGCTGATAGAAGCGCTTCCGTGTACGGATGCGACGGGGACGACAGCACCGCTTTGGACGGTCCGTATTCGGCTACGTGCCCCGCGTACAGCACCAGAATATCGTCCGATACATAGCGAACTACGCCCAGATCGTGAGTTATGAAGACGTATGCGTTGCCCGTTTCGCGCTGACGCTGTTCCAGCAGATTCAGTACCTGCGCCTGAACCGAGACATCCAGAGCGGATACCGCCTCGTCCGCCACCACCAGGTCCGGGTTTGCCGCGAACGCGCTGGCGAGCGCGACTCTCTGCTGCTGTCCGCCGCTCAGCTCGGAGGGCAGCCTGTCGAGATACATAGGGTCTAGCCCAACGGCGGTCATCAACTCCTCAGAGCGTTCTCGGATGTCTCTCTGTCTAACGCCCGCGAATTTTCTGAGCGCGCGATTTATGGCGTGCTTGATGGGCAGTTTGGGATTCAGAGACGCGGTCGGGTTCTGGAACACCATTCGCATAGCCGAACGCTGCTCCTCCGTGCGGTCTTCCACATCGCCTTCCAGTTGCTGACCGCGCAGTTGCAGGACGCCTCGATCCTTGGATTCGAGTCCCACAATCGCGCGAGCGGCGGTGCTCTTGCCCGAACCGCTCTCCCCAACTATGCCCAGCGTGCGCCCTCCGTCAACGCTCATATCCACGTCCACAAGCGCTCGAACCGGGGGTCTGACAGGCGGACCGAACAGAATATACTTCTTGCGACCGCCCCCGTAGAATTTGCGCAGGTCTTTGGCGAAGAGGGCGGGGGTGGCTGTTTCCGATTGGGACTTGGCGACACGTTCATGCAGATCGCCCCAGATGCTGTCATCAACTTCATCGTGATAGAAGCATCGCGCTATATGTCCGTTGGAGCCTATGCTTGTCAAAGACGGGGAAGAGCCAACGCACGTTTCATTGGATATGGGACAGCGCGGAGCGAACAGGCACGAATTTGTCTGTTCCATCTGCGCGTCGAAGACCGAACCGGGTATGTTTCGGAGCTGACGCTCTACGCCATCGTCGTCCGGAGGCTGCGGCACGCATGACAGCAAGCCGGCGGTATATGGATGGCTCGGGTTCTTGAAGAGATCGTGCGCGGGCGCCTCTTCCACTATCTCGCCCGCGTACATCACCGCCACCCTGTCCGCCACCCTGGCGATGACCCCCAGATTGTGGCTCACGAACAGGATTCCCGCGTTCACCCTGTCCTTGAGCTCTACTATCAAGTCCAGAATAGTCGCTTCAGTGGTAACGTCCAAGCCAGTCGTAGGCTCGTCCATGATTAGCAGGTGAGGGTCGCAGGCGAGCGCCATCGCTATCACGACGCGCTGCTGCATTCCTCCGCTTAGCTGGTGAGGGTAGCGTCGGCCTATCCGTTCGGGATCCGCCAGCCCCACGTTCTCGAAGAGTTCCACGACGCGGCGCTGGGCTGCCTCTACGTCCATGTCCATGTGCAGTTTCAGCGCTTCTTCTATCTGTGGACCGACTCTCATAGAGGGATTGAGCGAGGTCAGCGGGTCTTGATAGACCATGGCTATTCGGTTGCCTCTTAGTTCGCGCAGGTCAGAGTCGCTGAAATCGGATATGTCCGTTCCTTCAAATCGAATCGAGCCCTCCACCTGAGCGGAGTCGGGAAGATACTTCATCATTGCGAAAGCGACTGTGGACTTGCCGCAGCCGGATTCGCCTACCAGCCCCAGCGTTTCGCCGCGAGCGATTTCCAGCGACGCGTCTCGCACCGCGCGGAAAGCGCCTCTGGGCGTATGAAACGTGACCGCCAGGTTTTCGAGTTGAATAAGAGGCGCGTCCGGGTTGTGTCCGTTGTTCATCATCGTCACTCTCCGGTCTCAGGCAGGTTCTGCGCCTGTCGTATGCCATCGGCGAGCAGGTTTATGCCGACCACGAGCGACGCCATGGCGAAGCCGGGCGCGAGCGCGGCGGCCGGAACGATTCCGATGTGGCGGAAGTTCTCGCTGACCATCAGTCCCCAGTCAGGCGTGGGCGGCTGAACCCCCAGACCCAGGAAGCCGAGCGCCGCCGTAAGCAGCAGGGCGAAACTGAGGCGAATGGCGGCCTCCACTGCGACCACGGGAAGCACGTTCGGGAGTATCTCTCTGAACAGGATGTAGATGGTGGGTTCGCCTCTGAGACGCGCGCTCTGCACGAATTCGAGCGGCTTGATGGCGAGCGCCGCGCTGCGTATGACGCGGCTGTTGTTGGGCATGAACGATATGCCGATGGTGAGTATTACGAGCCAGGATTCGTCTATGCCGCTGAATCTTTGCCTGCTCATGTTTATTATCAGTATGGCGAGCAGCAGCGAGGGTATAGCCAGGAACCAGTCCACGAAACGCATGATTATCTGGTCAACCTTGCCTCCAAAGTAGCCGCTTGTAACGCCCACCATCGTCCCAAGCGACACGCCTAAGATAGTGCCGATAGTGGCTATCCACACAATCGAGCGCGACCCAGCCAGCACTCGGCTAAGCACGTCTCGCCCCTTGTCGTCCGTTCCGAGCAAATACCCGGAAGATAGAGACGGAGAACTGAATCGGTCCGGCAGGTGGTACTCGGTGGGCGGATACGGGGTTATCCAGGGCCCTATTACGGCTATTACGACGTGAACGAGGACTATGGCGAACGCGATCCTTCCAGTCCAGGTGCGGAGTATGAGGGAGAGCGCGCTCGACGCGGCGCGCGTGAGTCTTGACAGGGTAGTTGGCCGTCTGGCGCCTTCGGTCTGGATCGCGGGATTTGTGACAGCCATCAGGACAGCCTCACTCTGGGATTGAGAGCGCCGTAAGCAAGGTCGGCGGCAAGATTGCTGAAGGCGTAAACCGCGGCGATGATCATGGCGGTGGTCTGCAAGAGCCTTATGTCTCGCGCGTTGATCGCGGATATGAGCAGGCCGCCCATACCCGGATAGGCGAACAGGTTCTCGATGATTATGAGTCCGCCGAATAGCCAGCCCACGTTGTTGGCAATGACGGTAATAGTCGGCAGCAGCGCGTTTGGAAGGACGTGTCGCACAACGACCGTTCGCATCGGCAAGCCCTTCAGTATTGCCGTGCGGACATAGTTGCTTCCCATTACGTCTATGACGTTGGCGCGCGCCATCCTGAATATGTATGCGAACAGCGCGCCCGTGACTGTCAATATGGGCATTATGAGCACTTGCGGATTGCCGAGTATGGTCTCGCCGGGCATCATTATGCTGGACGAGGGCAGCCATCCGAGCGTGGTCGAGAGTACCAATACCAGCACCGCGCCGGTGACGAATTCTGGCAGGGAGATGGTCAACAGCCCTCCAAGCGTGAAGATTCGGTCCAGCGGCGTGTTTGAATTGGCGCCCACTATGACGCCCATTACAAGTCCCAGCGGAACAGCTATGAGAAATGCGCCGACGGCTAACAGAGCCGAATTGAACAGGCGTCCTCCGACGATGCCAGAGATAGGGGCCCCGTTCGCGGTTATGCCCAAGTCGCCTCGCGCCACGCCGCCAATCCATTCCAGATATCGGACGTGTGGCGGTTTGTCCAGTCCCAGTCGTTCGCGCAGCGCCTTGAGATTGTCCGGGGTGGCGCCTTGCCCCAGTATGATGGCGGCGGCGTCGCCCGGCACGAATTCGACCAATGAGAATATGGCAATCGAGACCGCGAGCAGGGTCACTACTATGAGGGATAATCTGACTATGAGGAATCTTGCCATATTGTCTTAAGCGCTTTCGTCTCCAACGCCGAGTTTAGTCTGTCTGATACCGGAAAAAGAAGCGGCGAGAACGATTCATCCATCGCCGCTTCTTTTACTTCGGAAGCCTTAGTTCTTGACCCACATCTCTTCCATCAGGAAATGAGCGAGCGCGGAGTGCGCCTGAACGCCGCCGATATTCTCCCTGTGGGCGATTATGACCGGCGAGTAGGCCAGATAGAGAACGGGAACGTCCTCTATGAGGATCTCCTGCATTTCGCGGAAGTACTCTTTGCGTTCCTCGAAATCGGCTGAAGACGCGGCGAGGTCCAGCAACTCATCCAGGCGTGGGTTGTTGTAGAACGATTCGTTCCAGACGGTTCCGCCTCTTAGCTGCACGTCAATAGCTGCGTTGGCGGGCCTGCCGCCCCAGTTGCTGGTCACGAACGGGCAGCACGGATCCATCCATTGCGCTTCCCAGTAAGGGCCTGCGTCGTGGGTCTCGACCTGCACGTTGATGCCGGCTTCGGCTACTGACTGCTGGAAGGCAAGCGCGGCTTCCTGCTGGAATCCGATGTCGGCCGTGTTCAGCACAATATCAATGCCGTCTGGGTATCCGGCGTCGGCGAGATACTGCTTGGCCTTGGCTATATCCTGCTCGATGATGGGCTGTTCGTCCCAGTAGTACTGGTCGTTGATGCCGACAGGGTGGTCGTTGGCGGGCGAGCCGCGCCCGAACTGAGCGGCTTGCACGATGAAGTCGCGGTCAACCGCGTATTGCATCGCCTTGCGCAGATTCTTGTCGGAGAATATCGGGTCGGGGAGTCCCTGGAACTTGGCCCAGTCATCTTCATTGCCCTGGAGGTGTGAATATGCGGTGTGCATATCTATTACCACAACGCCGGCGGAGGGAGTCTCTGCGATCCGAATGTCTGGATTGCCGGCGAGGGAACCCAGGAATGCGAGAGGCGGCGTGTAGGCCACATCTATCGCTCCTGTCTTGAGCGCCTCGATTCGCGTTAGCTGTTCAGGTATGTAGAAGAAGATGATCTGGTCCGAATAGGGTCTGCCCTCTCGCCAGTAGTCGGAATACTTGTGGAAGACTGTGCGCTCAGTGGGATTGTGTTCTCCAAGCGTGTATGGGCCGGATCCGTGTTCTTCGTTGGTGAGAGCCTCGCCTTTGACGCCTTCGGGAACTATGCGCGCGTGATAGTCGGTCATGTCTCCGATTAAGAAGGCGTTAGGATTGCCCAGATTGAGGACGACAGTGTTGGCGTCCGGAGTGTCAATCGTGTCTATATACGAAATCTGGCCTTTGAGCGGCGAAGCGGAATCTTCGTCCCTGATGCGGTCCAGCGTGTACTTGACGTCCGCGGATGTAAGGGTATCGCCATTGTGGAATTTGATCCCCTCACGCACGTTAAAAGTGTACTGGGACAGGTCGTCAGTGGAAGACCATGACTCTACCGCCCACGGGGATACGTCCCCATTCCACCAGTACATCACGACGTTGTCGTAGGTAAGTTCGCCGTAGGGCGCCTGTCCTTGGGACAGTCCCGCCAGCATGGGGTCAAGGGTCCCCTGGTCTATTACGCCCAGTCTGATCGTTCCGCCGTAGGCGGGTTCGTCGCTTGGCATCGAAGGAACGGCGGTCACCATTACTTCAACTTCTTTTACAACTTCGACTTCTTTTTCGACCTCTTTGACTACCTCAACCTCTTTGACTACCTCTTTTTCGACTTCGACTTCTTTGACTACCTCGACCTCTTTAATTACCTCGACCACTTCGGGGTCTGAAGCGCAACCAATCGCCGCGACTGCAACCAATGACAGAATCGCGGCGATCAGGACAGACAATTTTATCTTCTCGCTAAATAGCATACCCACTCCTCTCGGATGTATAAATTGTTTTGATTGTTTTTTGAAAAAACGTTCAATAAGTAAGTGAACGCTCGCATTCAAGATAATATACAAACTGATATGTCAAAGTCAAATTTAGGCGCGCCAAGTCAATCTGTAACGATTTAGTCGGCGCTCCATCTCGCGCAAAAGTCCCTTCCACCTTGATGGGGGAAGGCTTTTATGGGGGTGATCCAATCCTCCGACCAAACTGATACAGGCTCCGCGCTAAGTCAATCTGACAGTATTCAATACGCGCGCCTCATATATTATGATTTATGGGGGTCTGATACGCGCCGATGATTAGCTGGATAGAAGCGAAGAGGAAGACGCCAATCCCAGAAAAGCCAGGAGGCGGACTCACGATGGAGTCCGCCTCCTGGGATTAAGGTATTCTAAGCGGAAATTACGCGCCGTTCGCCTCTAGCTTTCAGGCCAGCCGTCGGGGATTTCGCCAGCGGCGAGAGCGTCGTCTATCGCCGACTTGGCGTCGTCCGAGACCCACCCGCCCCAGAGGTCTGGGCTGTTGTTCAGCCACCAGAGAGCGGCGTCCTCGCTGGTCGCGCCTTCATTTTCGGAAAGCCACGCGGCGACGGACTTATATACGCCGATATTGAAGTCCCACGCTCTTAGCATTTGGACGACGTCCGGGGCATCGGTCATGACCTCGGGATGCACCGCTATGAGTATAGTCGCGTCTTCGTAGGCGCATGCCTTGGTCGTGAACCAGCACTCATCGCTGTACGCCGGCTCATCCAGGCGAACCAGGTCCAGAACGAGAGCGGGGTCGTTGGTTCCCCACTGGTATCCGAGCCATGGCTCCTGGTTCTGATACGCCCCATACAGGTCTGCGTTGGCGGCGGCGCCGTCTCCTGGGTTGACCACGTGAACGTGTTCGGCCAGTCCGTAACCTTCAATCTGGGCGGCGTTCACGGTTTCGCACGCCCAACCGATTACGCACGAGACCAGTCTCGCCTTCCCTCCGGTTTCCGCCGTCTCGAACAGCATCTTGTATTGATCGTCTTTCAGATCGTCTATGCTGTCCAGATCAGGATACTGTTCCTGCAGATAGGCGGGAATTACGAATGCGGACTGCCAGTCCTTTCCGAGGCTCTCGCCGACTGAGATCACTTCACCCATGGACTGCGCTTCCGCCCACGCTTCGTCCTGGTTGGGCAGCCAGATTTCCATGGTTACGTGAGAGTCGCCGCGCCGCAGTCCTTGGAACAGGGGCAGAGTGGCGCCGAACACGACATCCGTCGGATAGCCGTAGCCCTCTTCGACGATGTACTGCGCGATGCGGTTCTGCACCTGCGCGCTCGTCCAGTTGAGGTCGCTGAACACGATGGTCTCTTTCGGCCCTTCCGGCGCCATTACTTCCACGACCTTCTCGATGACGACGGTCTCGCCGGGAACTTCCACTTCCTTGACGACCTGCTTCTCGACGATGACGGTTTCGCCGGGAACTTCCACTTCTTTAATGACTTCTTTTTCGACTACTACTTCTTTAACGATCTCGACAGGCTTTTCGACTTCCTGGATCACCACCACTTCTTTTTCGATGATCTCCGGCTCCGAGGAGCAGGCGACGACGGCTGCCATCGCCAAAATTAGCGCCCCGAATAAGAGCATTGATTTCTTTGCGCTGAATCTCAGCATATTTCTATTTCCTTTCATCTAGCGTCTCTGATACTGCGTCTATTGTCCATTATTTAAGCTTCGATATTTTTATTGATCACGATTGAGTTTAGCCTGCGCTTCTGAGCGATTCCTGGCGACCCCGCGCGACCGACTGAGTCAGCCGGTCTATGACTATGGCCAGAACGACTATGGCCAGGCCCGCTATCGCGCCGTTGCCCGGCTGGTTCTTTTGCAGGGCGCGCAGCACGTTGTCGCCGAGTCCGCCGGCCGCCACCATGCTGGCAATCGTCACCATCGCAAGCGCCATCATCGTGGTCTGGTTGATTCCCGCCATGATAGTCGGCATCGCCATGGGTATCTGCACCTTGGTGAGAAGCTGATATGGCGTCGTCCCGAACGAGCGAGCCGCTTCCACCGCTTCCGCCGAGACCTGCCTGATGCCCAGATTGGTCAGGCGTATGACGGGCGGAACGGCGTAGATTATGGTGGCGAATATCCCCGCCGGCTTGCCGAGTCCAAAGAACAGTATGCCCGGCAGAAGATATACGAAACTGGGCATAGTCTGCATGGCGTCCAGTATCGGGCGCATCAGATTGTCCACTATGCGGCTTCGAGCTCCGATGACGCCCAGGGGAAGTCCCACCGCGACAGAAATCGCTACTGCCACCACCATGAGGGCTATCGTGTCTATCGTGTTTTCCCAGAGGTCCATGAACCCGACGTACAGAAGCGCGGCGACGGTGAACGCGAGCAACTGCCATCGTCCGACCGCGAACGCGAGTAGCGCGAGCGCGACGATTACGGCGGGCCAAGGCAGCCATTTGAGAATGTTCTCTATCCAGACCAGCGCGTGAGTGACTGCGGCGCTGAGACCGTCGAACAGCCAACTGCCCTTGCGGGTAACCCAGTTGACGGCGTCGTCAATCGAATCGCCGGTTACTTCCCGCACCGTCCTGTCCAGCGTGACCACATTGCCGCTGGAAGTCTGGATTTCCGATGTGGACACGGTTGTGGGGAAGTCCATATTCGGACCCCACAGCGCCAGGCTTGCCGCCAGAACGACGATAAAGGCTCCCGCGCCCAGAAACCAGAAGTGGCGCGGCGAGATATTCAATCGCAATATGGCCTCTGCCGGAGATTCCGCCTTCTGCCGCGATTCTTCCAATCTGGCCATGTCACGCCTCCTCGGATTCCGCGGATATGCCTGCCAGGAGCGCGCCCCTCGCTACTTCGCCCTTCAGTTTGCCGTCGTCGTCCACAACCGCGATTGGCTGCTCTGATCGAGACGCCAGAGGGACTATCTCTTCCAGGTAGGCGTCTATTCCAACGCTGGGGGTAGGCTGCGGGTTGGCGCCGATCATGTCCGGCTCTCCGTCGCTCGCCATCGCCGCGACCACTCTCCTGGACAGAGCGCCCATCAGCGCTCCTCCCTCATTGACCGCGAAAGCGCGCGCCACCTCCGCGTTCTCCATGGCGTCCAGCGCTTCGCGCGGGCTTTGAGAGAGGCGGATGGCGCAGACGACTTCGCGCATGATGGATTCGGCCCTGATTACCTTGGACCTGGAGACGTCCTTGACGAACTCGGACACGTATTCGTCCGCCGGGTTGGACACTATTTCCTGCGGCGAACCCTTCTGCGCTATTTCGCCGTCTCGCAGCACTACTACCGTATCGCCCAGCTTGAGGGCTTCGTCAAGATCGTGCGTTATGAACACTATCGTCTTGTGAAGTTCGGTTTGCAGGGTGATCAACTCGTCCTGCATTTCGCGCCGAATCAGCGGGTCCAGTCCGCTGAAGGGTTCGTCCATGAGAAGTACGGGGGAATCCACCGCGAGCGCGCGAGCGAGTCCGACGCGCTGCTGCATTCCGCCGCTCATCTCTTGGGGGAAATAGTCTTCCCAACCGCTGAGACCGACAGTCTCGACGGCGATGGAAGCGCGCCTGTAACGTTCAGGTTTATCCATTCCGCGGATTTCCAGCCCGAACGCTACGTTGTCCATGACTGTTCGGTGGGGCAGCAGGCCATAGTTCTGGAAGACCATGGACACCTTGTCGCGTCGAAACTCAGTAAGCCGCTCCTGGGTGTATTCCAGAATGTTTTCGCCATCGAATAAGATGCTGCCCTGGGTAGCTTCGATAAGCCGTGTCAGGCAGCGCACCAAAGTTGACTTTCCACTGCCGGAAAGTCCCATTATCACAAAGGTTTCGCCCGCTTCCACATTGAAGGAGATGTCGCGAAGACCGACGACGAGTCCAAGCTCTTCCTGGATTTGCGACCGTGTATGGGAAGAGAACGCAGGTTCAAGCGCGCGTTCCGGCTTGTCGCCGAATACTTTCCACAGTCCTGAGACTTCTATCTGGCATTCGGGGGAATCGGGGATTTGTAAATCTCCTAGGTCGTCGGGACTCCGGAAACGCCGCTATTATACGTTTGCCACAATTTATGGCTGTCTCCTATCGGATATTCTGCGCTGCCGAAGTGATTGAGGGTATTGACCGCCTGTATGAGTCCATAGAATTGCAGAGCGGCCGCCCTGATGTCAACCCCAGACCTAACCTCGCCCTTCTGCACGCCAACGGTGAGTTGAGCCTCTATCATCGCCAGATGCTTATCTATCGAAGCCTGCATGAGGCGCCGCAATTCATCGTCGCCGTTCATCAGAACTTCGGCGATTACCAGGAAAGACACCCCCGTAAGAGTGGACGGGGCTACATTGTCATGCAGCACTTTTTCGAGTCTTCTAAGACCTGAATCGGGGTCGCCCTCTATCAGGTCAATGCGACGGGTGAGCCTGTAATCTATATCCTCTATGACGCCTGCCAGTATCTGCCTCTTGCCGCGAAAGTGTCGGTAGATGGCGCCCTCGCTTACGCCCACGGCGCGCGCGAGGCTTCCAATCGTCAAAGACTGTATTCCATGCTCGGTAATCACAAGTCGAGCCGCGTCAATGATCTCGCGCTTCCTTACGTTGGTGGGGCGGCGCACCCTGTTTACCATATTCTCCCCATTATCGTCATAATTATTAAAATTTGGAGTCAAAAGCGAATATACGTCAAGTGATTGCAAAGGTCAATTGTGCGAAAATCCTCCGATGAGTGGTATCATCAGAGAGACAATGCGACTTTTCAGATTGCAGAAAGGGGGCTACCATGCCTACGAATGTGCCTCCGCAGTATAGAGAAGCGGAGGATAGATTCAGAAACGCTTCCACCATACAGGCGAAGGTGGCGTCGCTTCAAGAGATGCTTGCCATAATGCCCAAGCATAAAGGCACCGATCATCTCAAGGCGCAGCTTAGATCCAGGCTCTCCAAGCTCATGGCCGATCTGGAGCAGAGCTCCGCCAAAGGCAAGGGAAGCGGCAGAATCGAACCCTTCTCCATGCCCAAAGAGGGGGGCGGACGCGCCACCCTGATTGGCCCTTCCAATGTCGGCAAATCTTTGCTGCTCAACAACTCGACAGGCGCGAAGAGCAGGGTAGGGGCTTACGAACTCAGCACCATGGAGCCTGTCCCCGGAATGCTCATCTACGAAGATGTGCCGATTCAGCTTGTGGACACTCCGCCCATTTCCAACCCTTCGACCCAAGGGCGTCTGTACGGCCTTCTCAGAAACACGGACGTGTTCATCGTCGTTCTGGACCTGTCAATGGACGCGGAAGCGCAGGTCGAGGAGACGTTCTCGGCGCTGGAAGAGTGGGGATTCCGCATGCTTCGGAAAGGGGAGAGTCCGTCGGGGGATAGCCACTGGCTGAACAAGCCGACCATCGTGGTAGGCAATAAGGCGGATATTCCGGGCGCGCTCGACCAGTACGTCGCCATCGAGGAGAAACTGGGCGAGCGCTATCCGGTCATCATGGCGAGCGCGGAGGAGGGCGTCGGCTTCGAGGAGATCGCGGTCGAGGCGTTCGAGGCGCTGAAGGTGATTCGCGTATATACGAAGTCGCCGCGCATTAAAGTGGAGGACTATGTGCCGACCGAGCCTCTCGTGCTTCCGGCGGGCGCGACCGTAATAGAGGCGGCGCGCGGCGTCCATAAAGAGATAGGGCAGGGGCTCAAGTACGCCATTCTCTGGGGAGAGTCCAGCAAGTTCGACGGCCAGCATGTTGGGCGGACGCACCAACTCAGCGACAAGGACATCATCGAACTGCACACGTGAGGCGGGGAGCGACTCAGCAGAGCTGGTACTCGCGGCTTGACGCTATCATCTTGAATAGCGACAGTATGAGTTCCTGGGACGCTTCTCTGTCCGGCTCCGCCTCAATGCCGCGAGCCGCGAACTCGACCAGCATGGCGAGCGTGTCTTCCGCGACCTCCATGGGACCGATGACGTCCAGGCAGGCGGACACCAACTCTTCAGGGTCAGACGAGTCGCTCGCGTCGCCTACGCGGGCGACCATGCTTTTCACGCCCGGCTTGCTCGCGTCGCCCACCCGTTGCGCCACGAAGTTGACTCTGTCCACCAGCGAGCCGCTCGTGATCCACTCCTCGCCCGTGTGCCATCCTTCGACCGAAGGCGGGTCGAGCAGCTTTTGGCCCATGAACCCCGCCTCTTCCATTATCATGAAGACACCGTTGTCTCCGCCGTCGGGAACGGCATATTCTCCCGTCTTCCTCAGCGCGCCGATTATCACCTCTGTCGGGCTCTTCACCCTGCGGAATCGCGCTTCCTTGAAGAAGTCGGAATTGAACAGAACCCTGAGTGTGGAGCGAATATCGTGGTCGTATTCGCGGTAGGCTTCCGCGAGCGTGTCTATCGCTTGCGGATCCAGCGGAGGCGTGTCCGACCACTGAGGAACGGGAACTTCGTCCGCCACGAAGAAGTTGTATAGATGCCTGGCCACGAATCGCGCGGTGGCCGTCTGTTCACAGATTATCCTGACGACGTCTTCCCCGTTGAAATCGCCCTGTTCGCCCAGGAACGTCTTCTCTCCGTCATCGTGGTCGTAGTCGCGGTACTCGTGATGCCAAAGTATCCTGCCATAAGGCCAGATGGAGTCTTTCTGAGCCATCATCGCCATGTATTCGCCATTCTTGACAGTCCAGCCCGTGAACGCGCGGGAGGCGCTCTTGATGTCGTCCTCGCCGTAATTGCCGACGCCCATGGAGAAGAGTTCGAGTATCTCGCGCCCGTAGTTTTCGTTTATGGAATCTTTGTGATTCGTGTGATTGTCCAGCCAGATTATCATGGCGGGGTCTTTGGACAGTTCGACCAGCAGATTGTCGAAGCGGCCCAAACCGTGCCTTCTGAATGTCTCTATCTGATTGGTGAGAGAGCCGAGGTTGTTGAGCTTGCCTTCGCCCGTGGCGAAGACGCCGTGCCAGAAGAGAGCTATCTTCTCTTCGAGAGGATTTTGCGTGGAAAGCAGCCTGTACGCCCAGTACGCCGCGTTGTGTCCCTGCATCGCGTGGAGGTCGGCGTGTCGCCTGAAGATGAGGTCGTCCGGGATGTGGCGCGAGTCGTCGGGGCTGAGAAATCGCTCCACAAGAGCCTCGTAGCCGATATCCTCGTAGCCGTCCAGCTCTTCCGGCGTCGCTCCGAAACCCGCTCGCCTGGCGAGGTGCGCTATCAGATTTCTTTCGTGGGAACCCATCTCTTCCATTTCCTCCAAAACCCTAATGTATCCGGTCAGTAAATCACACAAAGCCCATTGTCTATGTTCTCGCGTCCTCTTCCGGTTCCGCCTGGCGTGAAGTTTCCACACTGTACCCGCCGTAGGCGTCGAACGTATCGGTATCTTCCTCTACCGGCACTCGCGCCAGCGCGAAATTCTGAGGAAGGGATATGCCGCCCGAGAAGACGAGTTTCATCGCGTCTTCGACCGACATGTCGGTTTCTATGATGTGGTCTTCCAGCACCAGCGCCATGTTGCCGCTGGTGGGATTTGGCACGGTTGGAACGTAAACGACGGCCAGCGTTTCCCCCGTCTTATCTGAATACGCGCGCCCGGTAACGAATCCCATCGCTACCATGTTCTCGCGGGGCCACTCGATGAACACCACGCGCGAGAAGTTGTACTGAGCGGACATCGAGGTCATTATCTGGCGAGATACGCCAAAAACGGATTTGACGAATGGAATGCGGAGCATGAGCGTGTCAATTCCCCTCATGCCCTTCGCGCCCACCCGCGATGATATACACAGACCAATGACGTATGACACGACGACCAGTATGATCACCCCGACGCCCGGAAAGTCCCAAAGTCGGCCTTGAATGAAAGGCAGCGGCCTTATAAAAGAGTCGGCGTATCCTATGAGAACTATGACGACGATGATCGTAATAAGCGTCGGCGCTATTTCAACCATACCGTCCACGGTCTTGGACTGAAAGTGATTCTTTATTCTATAAAGAAATCCTCGATTTTGTCTCATGTGAGAAAATCATTCCCGCCATGGCCTGGAGTTGCCAAATATCTACCCCTATTATTTGCATATTGCATATATTGTCAAGGCGTGTTGCGCGGCGACGGCTTTCGCGCTGCGAGAGTTCGCGCGGGGTTGCGCTAACGCCACCGGAATTTCCCGCAAAGCGGCGCTCTACTGCTCATATATCTGAATCCTGTGCCTGCTGTGTTCTGTGACATACAGGCGGTCTTCCGAGTCCAGCTTTACCGACACCGGTCCCCAGAATAGCGGCTCGGTCTGAGACGCGACGTGATAAGGAGTTCGCAGATGGTCGGGCAACTCTTCCACCAGCAGCCGAGACGCCTTTCGCGCGTCATACTCGTCCAGATTCACTTCCAGCCACTCCTCCGCCCACTTCGACAGCGTGGCTTCTCCGCGCAGAATCTGATGAAACGAGCCGTCCCGGTTCAGAACCTGGACTCGCTCGTTGCCCCAGTCCGCCACGTGCATCTTTCCATCGCCGTCAACCGCGACTGAGCTTGGGCGATGGAATTGCCCTTCGCCGTCGCCCGATTCGCCATAGGCGGCGATGAATTCGCCGTCCGGCGTAAACTTCTGTATTCGGTCATTTCGCCAGTCGGCCACATAGACATCGCCATGGCGGTCAACTGTCACGCCCCATGGCAGGTCGAACTGCCCCGGTCCGTCTCCCCGTTCGCCCCAGGACAAGACGCGGTCTCCATCGGCAGTCAGCTTATGCACCCGCGCCGCGTATTGTTCGACCACATATACGGAGCCGTCTTCGCCATGCGCCACGCCGGCGGGCCCGTCCAGGGATCCCGCTCCGTTCGCGTCCTTGCCCCATTTCCTCAAGAAATTGCCCCGGCTGTCGAATACCTTCACCTCGTTCAGCGACTCGTCGGTTACGTACAGGTTGTCTTGTCCGTCGAACGCCATGCACACCGGAACCCTGAACTGGTCGTCTCCGTCGCCCGGGCCTGTGCTGAACTCGCCAAGCCAGTCCTCGTCGAACGTGCAAATCTGGATGCGTATGCCGAGCGGGTTCAGTCCGCCCATTCTGTTCAGGACGAATATGCGCCCGTCGCGGCTGAAGGCGATGTCATACGGGTAGTTGAAGCCGCGCCCTATGGGCTGGTTGGAGTTGAAGCCAATCGTCTTGAGATATTTCATCGCGGGCGCGCCCCTAGATGTTGAATTGCGGATCGCTGTAGTCCATTAGCTTGTTGTATATCTGAATGCGCCATCGCTGAGTGTCGGCGACCATGAGCCGCGAGTTGGCCGGATCGAACGCCACCGCGCTGGGCAGCGCGAACCGCCATTCTGGCTCTAGCGAATAGACTCGTCTGCGCGCCTTGTAAACGTCCGGGTTGCTATTGACGTACTCTAGCTGCCACTTGGAGAGTTCCTGCGCGTCGCCTATGAACGTGGTGAGGTATTTTCCTGCCGAGTCGTATGCCTGAACGCGGTGATTCGCCCAGTCGCATACGTAGATGTCGCCATCCGGGTCAACCGCGACATCCGACGGGTGGTCGAACTCGTAATCGCCGCTGCCGCGGCTGCCGAGCGCGAATACGAAATCGCCGTCCGAATCAAACTTCTGTATGCGGTGGTTCTTATGGTCGGCGACGTATATGAAGCCGTCCGAGTCTGTGGTTATACCCCAAGGCGAGTCGAAATCGCCCTCTCCCGAGCCTCTCTTCCCCCACTCCGACACATATTGACCGCTTGCAGTGAGTTTCTGCACACGGTGATTGTGCGTATCCACTACCAGCAGATTCCCTTCCGCGTCTGTGGCTATGCCGGCCGGCCTGCTGAACTGGCCTTGCCCGTAACCGCTCTCGCCAAACATTCCCAGAAATTCTCCGTCGCGATCGAACTTAGAGACGCGATTCGTCCATGCGTCCGTCACGAAGAAGTTCGAGTCGCCGTCGAGCGCGATTCCTGACGGCCACATAAACTGTCCAGGCTCTTCGCCTTTGCCGCCCATGAGCTTGATGACTTCCTCTTCGCCCGCTCTGTCGCCCACGTGAAACCGGGTCACGTTGCATGTCCCCTCTATTCGCGTAATGACCGCGAACATATCGCCATCCAATCCGGGAGTCAGCGCCACCGGTCCCATAACTTCATTTCTTCCTCCAACCACGTGGCTGAAGTCATAAACGCGATCCCCTACGATTTTCGTTAGCATCTAACACGAATCCTTACGCTCTTGTCCCGCTTTCTCTTTCGATGAATGTCGCCGCGCTACGCGAACTGGTATTCGCGGGTCGCCACTATCAGTTGAAGTATCTCAGACACTCGCTGGGCGGATTCCGCTTCGTTAGCTTCATCCCAAACCAGGTCTCCTTTGAGCGAAGCGTGTCCCACCAGTTCCGACAGTGTTTCGTCGGTGACTTCCACTCCCCCCAATCGCTCCAGGCACTCGCTCACCACCGATTCCGGCGACGCGCATTTGGCTCTCACCCCGTCCACGATGCTCCGCACGCCGGGCCGTTCGACGTCGCTCATCATGTCCGATACGAAGTTGGCCCGCTTCATCAGAGAGCCGCTGTTTATCCATTCGACGCCCGAATGCCAGCCCTCGACGCTGGGCGGGTTCAGCAGTTCCTGTCCCATGAAGGTTATCTGGTTCGCCCACTCGAACACGTCTGGGCCCGCCAGTTCCACTCCGCCCGCCATTCTGACCGTTCCGACCACGACTTCCGTGGGGTTCTTTATCTTGGCGAAGCGCGCCTCTTTGAAGAAATCCGAATTGAACAGTACCCTGAGCGCGTGGCTGATGTCGAAGCCGGACTCTGCCAGCGCGCCGGCGATGGTCTCCACTGCTTCAGGGTCTCGCGGAGGCGTTACCGACCACGCCGGCACCTGCACCTCGTCCGCCACGAAGATGTTGTAATGGTGGCGAGCGTTTAAACGCGCTGTGGCGGGCTGCGCCAGCACAATGTCAATTATCTGCTCGCCGTCGAACTCTCCCTTATATCCAAGGAACGTCTTCTCGCCGTAATCGTGGTCGTCGTCTCGGAACTCGAAATGCCAGTCCCACCTGCCCATGTGGAAGCGCGGCAGCTTGGGAGTCATAGTCCAGCCGGTGAAAGCCCGCGAACACTCATACACGTCTTCCTCCGTGTAATTGCCGACGCCCATCGTGAAAAGTTCCAGCAGTTCGCGCCCCCAGTTCTCATTGACGGCGGTCGCGTGATTTTCGTGGTTGTCCAGCCAGAACAGCATCGCCGGATTTCTGGACACTTCCAGCAGCAGCTCTCGATACTTGCCCAGTCCCTTCTCGCGGAACAGGTCTATCATGTCCGTAATCTCGTCGTAGTGGTCAACCTTCGAGACGCCCGTAGCGAAAAGCTGATGCCAGAACAGGCACATCTTCTCTTGAAGCGGCGCGTTGGTGTTCACCATTCTCCAGACCCAGCCGGTCTGTCCGCGCCCGCCCGCCGTTCCCGGCTTCCACTGGAAGTGGTAGTATCTCAGGAACTCGTAGATGTCCACCGGTTCCTGTTCGTCGGGTCGCAGAAGCTCTTCCACAGTAGCTTCGTACCCATTGGAAAGCCGCTCATCCAACTCTTCGCGGGTCGCGCCGAATCCAGCTCTCCGCATCAGATGCGCCATTAGCGCAAGGTCGTCGTTTGCCATTGGCGATGTCTCCTGGCGCGGTCACTCTATCGGGCGCGTATATCCCGAAATGCCGCAGTCCGTTTTCAAATGCCGATAAAATACCGTATGTCGCCAGAATTATATTATTGACTGACTCAGTAGGCAAATCCAATTCGGATACGGCTTCTTCGCGGTCTCATAACTTTTCGCGCCCAAAAACTCAAAGACAAGCGCGCGCGCCCCCAAAATCGCCAGTCCCGCGCTCGAGTTTTGTATTGACACTCCAACCGCTCAATCCTATACTCTTGCCAGCGTTCATTTATCGAGAGGACGGTCTTGCAGTGGCGCTCAGAGACTCCACAGCCGCCGGTTACGAGAATGTCTAGCGCGCGTCCTTCGACGCACAGCACGCCTTCGCTCCTCTCTCTCGAACTGTCCCTAACCGACCCGTTTTCGGCTGTTTCGCATGAGTTGGACGCCCTGCGTCCAAGCGGCGGCCGATTGTGTGGGTTCTCATTGTTCAGGCATCCGGTGACCACATGACAAAGATCATTTTCGTTACGGGCGGAGTCGTAAGTTCCATCGGCAAGGGAGTCAGCGTCGCTTCGATTGGGCGCGTCCTGAAGAGCCGCGGCGTTTCCGTTTCCCTGATGAAACTCGACCCATATCTCAATGTGGACCCCGGCACGATGTCTCCATATCAGCACGGCGAAGTGTTCGTAACGCAGGACGGCTCCGAGACGGATCTGGACCTAGGCCACTACGAACGTTTCGTGGACATGAATCTGTCCAAGCTCTCCAACATTACCGCCGGCCAGATATATAGGGAAGTGATAGCGCGCGAAAGACGGGGCGAGTTTCTGGGAGGCACTATACAGGCGATTCCTCATGTAACGGACGCCATCAAACGGCGAATTCTGAAACTGGCTGAGGACTCTCAGGCCGACGTCGTGGTAGTCGAAGTCGGAGGCACGGTCGGCGACATAGAGGGCCTGCCATTCCTCGAGGCTATACGGCAGATGCGAAACGAAGTGGGACGCGATAACGTATTCTACGCCCATCTCACGTTCCTGCCTTATATATCGTCCGCCGGCGAACTCAAGACCAAGCCGACCCAGCACAGCGTCCGGGAACTGCGCGGCATCGGAATCCAGCCCGACGCGATAGTGTGCCGTTCAGACCACGAAGTGGATGACGACATCAAGAAGAAGATTTCGATTCACTGCGACGTGCCGAACGAAGCGGTGATTACCCTGCCGACAGTGTCCAGCATCTACCAGGTGCCGCTGATACTTCAGGATGAAGGTCTGTGCGATCTGATAATAGACAAGCTCGAATTGAGGGGATACGAACAAGACCTGTCGGGCTGGCGCGAAATGGTAGGGGCTATTCACGCACCCAAGCGCGCGCTGCCAATCGCTATCGTCGGAAAGTATGTTGACTTGCAAGACTCATACATCTCCGTCAAGGAAGCGCTGCTTCACGCCGGTCTGTATTTCGGCCTCGATGTGGACGTCCAGTGGATCAATTCAGAAAGCATCGAGGAAGAAGGCGCGGACGAACTGCTGGCTTCTGCGGTTGGCATAGTAGTGCCTGGCGGTTTCGGACACAGGGGCGTGGAAGGCATGATAACGACGGCCGCCTACGCTCGCATTCACGACGTTCCGTATCTGGGACTCTGCCTCGGTTTGCAGGTAATGGTGATAGACGTCGCCCGCAACGTCATGGGACTCGAAGGCGCCAACTCGACCGAGATGGACCCCTCCACTCCATATCCGGTAATTGACCTCATGGACAGCCAGCGCGACGTTACGGATATGGGGGGAACTATGCGACTGGGCGCGTATCCGTGCAAGACCATACCGGACACGCTCGCCGCCAACGCCTACGGAAAGGATGTCGTCCAGGAACGTCATCGCCATCGCTGGGAGTTCAACAACGACTATCTGGAACGATTCGAGGCGGTGAACCTGCAGCCCACGGGAATATCGCCGGACGGGAGCCTCGTGGAAATCATGGAATATGAGCCCGCCAGATTCATGCTCGGCACTCAGTTCCACCCTGAATTTCTGTCCAGACCTAACAGACCTCATCCACTCTTTCGAGAGTTCATGGGAGCCGCTCAGGAAATCGTCCGCGAGGGCGGACAGCCGCCACTCCCGCTGTCTCAGAGCTGAGATCGAGGCTGGCCTAGACATGAGAGATGGAAATCGAGACGCGGGGGCGGGCGTAGATCGAACGCCGAGCGTCTATGGCGACGACGGAGTTACCATCATCGGCATGATTGGGGTGATTCGGGAGAGTTCCGACAGGCGGGGCGCTACCCTGAGCGTGTTTGGAGGAGGCATCAACCCTGGTTCCGAAGCGCCGTCCGGAGTTGACCCTGAATATATTCTGGATTTCGCTCGCGCTCACGAAGACGCGGGGTTCGACATGGTTCTCACCGGCTACTCATCTTCCACCCCGGACGGGTTCGAGGTGGCGGGTTACGCCGCGGCGCATACTGAGCGGCTGGGCTACCTGATAGCTCACCGTCCCGGATTCGTAGCTCCCACTCTTGCCGCTCGCAAAGCCGCCACGCTGGATCAACTTACGGGCGGACGCATCGCGCTTCACATAATCACAGGGGGCAGCGACGTAGAGCAGCGGCAGGATGGGGACTGGCTGGACCACGACGCGCGCTACCGGCGCACCGACGAATATATGGACATAATGCGTCGGGTCTGGACCGCCGCAGAGCCGTTCGACCACCAAGGCGAGTTCTATCGTTTAGAGGGCGCGTACAGCCAGGCGCGCTGTCGCCAGCGGCCCCACCTGCCGCTCTTCTTCGGGGGAGCTTCCGACATTGCGCTGGACGTAGCCAGCCGCCGCGCCGACCTGCTGGCGTTGTGGGGAGAGCCGCGAGCCGCGATTTCCGAGCGCATCGCCGACGCGCGCCGACGGGTGGCCGTCGCCGGACGCGACCCGGAACAGATGCGTTTCAGCCTGTCCGCGCGACCTATTTTGGCCGACACGGAAGAGAAAGCGTGGGAAAAAGCCGAGAGAATTCTCGCGCGCGTTAAACAGTCAACCTCCGGCCGCGTCGCTCAGGGCGTCCCCACGCGGCTTCAGTCAGAAGGAGCGTGGCGACTGATGCGCTTCGCCGCCGAAGGGGATGTCCACGACGAACGGCTGTGGATGCCCATAGCCGCCGCAAGCGGAGCGTCGGGAAGCACCACCTGCCTGGTCGGAACGCCCCGTCAGGTGGCCGATTCGCTTTTAGCGTACTACGACCTGGGATGCGGCGCTTTCATAATACGCGGCTTCGACCCACTGGCCGACGCCATTGACTACGGACGCGAGCTCATACCCCTGCTCCGCGAAGGCGTAGCTATGCGGCGTAAAGAAGATCCGCGCAAGCGTTGATACAGTTTCCACACTCACGAACCTGTAACGATTTAGTCGGTGGCCCACTTCGGGCAAAAGTCCCTTCCACCTTGATGGGGAAAGGCTAGGATGGGGGTGATCCAATCCTCCGACCAAACTGATACAGGCTCCACATTCACGCGAGACTGGAAATTTACGCGGATAGGGATTACATTTATATACAGGAGGTATAAGGCTTATGACCAGCATTCAGACAAAGGAGGATTTCCTCCGCGCGCTCGCCGATGACCCGGCGTTCAAGACAGCGGTGCGGGATGCGCTGATGTCTGAAGTCTTGGCGGACATCCTCGATGAATTGCGAGAGAGCCGGAAGATACAGGAGTTGATGCTGGCTTCAATAGGAAGGATGTCTGGGGACATCAACAGCATGTCTGGTAGAATCGACAGCATGGCAACCGACATAGGACACTTGATTGGCGACAACCTCGAGAGGAAGATGGGATACGCTCTGCCATCCGAGCTACGCACTGGCTACGGCGTTCGGGAGATGAGTGTGCTGGTCTATCCCGCAAGAGAAGATGTGGTCACGCCGGAATTCCTGAATGACCTTGACGCCGCGCGGGCGTCAGGGACTATCACAGAAGATGAGCGAGCGCGAGTCCTCAATACCGACATGATCATCTCCGAACTTGGCGACGACGGCCAACGAACCAGATTCTTCGCGGCGGAGGCGTCCAACTCCATCAACAATGATGATATTGACCGCGCCGTCCGGACAGCGGAGATAATGGAGAAAATTCACGGGCTTCCCGTTGTTCCTATCGCCTTCGGACACCAGGTAGGCGATGCTGTAAGGAGGTATAACAATCGGGAAGGAAGGAGAAGGGTTCGAATCATAACATTGAACAGATAGGGGGTCGCAATTCATCGGCCGTTCGCGCGCCCATTCACGCCACGTCATTCCACGTATGCGTAAATCGCTATACCCACCCAAGTTCCGGCAACATCCTCGGTATATCTCGCTCCGGTAGTCGTCAGTTTTATACCCCCGCTCTCACCCCCATCCCGGGCGCAATCCCCTCTGCGACCTCGCCTCGCTCCACCACCGGCGTTCCGCCCACCACGACGAACTCGATGCCTGTCGGGGGAAGACTCGGCTCCTCATAGGTGGAGTTATCAACCACCGTATCCGCATTGAAGATTACGATGTCCGCGTCCATACCCTGTCCTATTCTTCCCTTCCGAGCGAAGGCGGGCGCCCTGTCCTGAAGCCTGCGAGCGGGCATGAGCGAACACTTGGACAGCGCGTCCGACAGCGACAGCAGCCTGCGCTCGCGCACATATCTTCCGAGTATCAGCGAGTACGTCCCCGCCGTCCGGGGATGCCCTTTGCCCTTGCGCAGAAAGCCGTCCGTCGCTATAGCGCAGAGCGGACTGGTGACAGCGGTGTCAACAGCGTCCTGCGGCGTAGAGTGAACGATTACCATGCCGCCCGTCTCTCGGTATTCCGCAAACGTGGACGAGGTGAGCCGCTCTCCCGTCTCCGCCCACTGGAGGCTGTCGTAGCTAATCCCATACTTCTGCTGCCAGCCCTCGCTGAACAGCGCTGAATCTATCGCCGTCATTCCCGCAGAATACGGATAGCACTCGGTTGTCACATCCAGACCGCGTTCCCGCGCCCCCTGAATCATGGCGAGCGTATTTCCCGTAGCGTGCATACCAGTGCTTTGGACGTGGACGATGTGCAGCGGGGCGCCCGTCACCGCCGAGGCCGCTATCACCTCGCCGGCCGCTTCTATGCTGCTCATCGGGTCCTGATGTCCCTTGCCGCGAAGGTGAACATGACACGGCGCGCCATACCTGGCCGCTATCCTGAATACCTCGATTACCTCCCACTTGGAGCAGCCGCGCGTGTAGTCAAGCCCAAACCCGACCGCCAGCGCGCCGCGCCGCAGTCCATGCTCGACGCCTTCTTTGATGCGCCCAAGCTCCTCCGCCGTCGCTTCGCGGTACGCCGCGTCCGCCACAGGCAGGAAATCGCCCGGGTCGTCCATGACCTGGATGCGAACCGGGATATGCCCCACGCTCGCGCCATAATTGACCAGCGAATAGCCTCGCCGCCGTTCATACCATGAATCAACGTCTCCCACTCCCACCTCAAGCTCCAGCGCGGTGGTAACGCCGTCCCGCGCCTGAACCTCGTAGTTCTCGGCGTCCTGTCCGTGCGAGTGCAGATCAATGAATCCGGGCGCGACTACCAGGCCGCTCGCGTCTATCGCCATGTCGCCCGCGATTTTAGCGTCCGTCAGCGTCTCTATCCGCCCTCCATTCACCCCGATGTTCCGAATGGCGTCAAGGCCGGACTCCGGGTCTATGACTCTGCCGCCGATGATTGCCAGATCGTAGGTCATGTATTTCACCTCTGGTACAAATTCGATACAGGCAGAAACTCATCCGCCGACTCGACGCGCCTCTCCACCACTTCTCCCCTTTGGACATACAGCGTATAAACGCCCGCGTCCGGCGCCGCGGGCAGAACTTTATAGCCATTGTCAACGACCGCCAGTGCGCAGTCGTTGTCTATAGCTATGCCGACGCCCCCCTTCCTCTTCACCATGTCGTGAAAGCTCTGCCGCCTTGGGACGCCGTCCGTCTCCCCGTTGTAGTGCGGACATGCCAGTCCCCTGACCAACCCCATTCCGGTAACCGCGATATAGTCCCAGCCTTCAGGACGATAGAAGGACATCGAGTCGCTGTGTCCGCTGTCGAACCAGCATATCGCGCCCGCGCTCACGCCGCACAGTACCGCGCCGCGCGCGTGAGCGTCCCGCAGAAGCGCGTCAACGCCGAGCCTGCGCCAGCGACGCATCATCTTCAGCGTGTTGCCGCCTCCTACGTAGATTATGTCTGCCCACACTATCTTTCGGGCGACTTCCGACGGCTCCGGATCCTTCCCCAGCAGATACAGAACGTCGGTATCGCATCCATAGGCGACGCGATAAGCGCCGTCGAACGACTCCCAATACTCAATCGAATCACTGCTAGCGGTCGGTATGAACAGCGCGTTCAACCTATCCGAGCCGGCTCGCTTGGGCGCCATCTCCATGATCGCCCTATCTATCGGCTCAGTAGCCAGGGCGCCCAGGTCTCCCCCTCCGATAGCCACAATCTTTCCCATCTGAAACCTCCGCTTATATCAGGTTAGCGGGATGTCGCGTGTGCCAGTCCGTCACGGACTGGTAGCGTCTTCCAATCGCCAAGCACACGTTCTCATCATACGCTCTCGACATGAACTGTATCCCTGTCGGCATGCCGTCTGCGTCGAAACCGCTCGGAACCGAAATGGACGGCAGCCCGCAGCCGTTGCCGACAGCCCCCATCACGTCGCCCGGGCCCCTAATCGTCCGCCTGAACTGTTCGTCAATCGGAGTGGCAGTCGTGAGCGACGTCGGCGCGGCTATGGCGTCATAGCCAGACATGACCGCGTCAACCTCCCGCGCCATCAACCCGCGCAGCCGCAGCGCCTTTATATAGTCGCTGGCCAGAATCGCGGTTCTCGCGTATGGGCCATAGTGGTCTTCCGGCGCAGTCAAGCCCGCCGGGCCGCCTTCGGCGATGAAGTCCTCGAACGCGCTCGCCGACTCCACCATCAGAATCGTCCTCGTGACCTGCGCGTAGGGCAGGTCTGGGAACTCCATCTCCTCCACGTCCACGAAATCGGCCAGCGCGCCAAGCGCCGCCTCGAAGTTGGTTTTCACTTCATCCTGCGCGCCCTCCGTCACGTCCTTGAGGACCCCTAGCTTGAATTTTCGACCGGGATCGTACTCGGCGTCGTACTCGAACGGCTGGGAGTAGGTCGTGGGGTCGTTCGGGTCTGGACCCGCTATTGCCTCGAGGACTATGCCGCAATCGTCAGCCGTCAGGCACAGCGGCCCAAGCTTGTCCAGCGTCCAGCACAGCGCCATCGCGCCATGTCGGCTGACTCGCCCATAAGTAGGCCGCAGACCCGAAAGGCCGCAGTTGTTCGACGGCGACAGTATGGACCCCCACGTTTCCGAGCCTATTGCAAATGGAACGAGCCCAGCGGCGACCGCCGCGCCCGACCCGCTTGACGACCCGCCCGTCCAGCGCTCCCTGTTCCATGGATTCCGAGGCGGTCCCGTAAACGACGCGTTCGGCTGGTTGTATCCCATCCCGCCCGCAAGCTCGATCATGGCGAGCTTGGCTGCCAGAGGCGCGCCCGCGCTTTCCAGTCTGCTTATCACGGTCGCGTCTCGGTCGAATTTCTGCTCGCTGAACGGCGCGGCTCCCCATGACGTCGGTATGCCGCCTGACGTGGCGAGCAGATCCTTCGCTCCCCAGGGTATGCCCGCCAGCGCGCCGAGCTCGCGACCGGCGGCAATATCCGATTCGATTCGACGCGCCGTTTCCAGCGCGCGCTCTGACGTGAGAGTCACCAGCGCGTTGTGCGAAGGACCGAACTCGCCCAGGCGAGCCAGGCACGTTTCAGTTAGCTCAACCGGCGATACTGAGCCGTCTCGTATCAGCCTCGCCAACTCTCTAACAGGCGTGAATACCAGTTGATCAGCCATTGTCGTCGCTCCTATAAGGCTTGAAGATGGAAAAGGGCTCGACATCATTCGTCAATCGTATGTTTCGCATTGGCTTGAAGAGTTCGGACAGCCCGATCACCGTATTCCGCGCCTCAGCCAACTGCTCGTCGTTCAGCAGATGTCCGTACTTCTCCTTGACCACCGCGTACATAAGGTCCTGCTCCAGCGACTTTCTGGTCGTGTCGTCCATAAAATTCTTCCTCCCGATTATCAATCAGAAACCCAAGCGCCTATATATTATCATGCCAGTTTAGTGTATTTTGTTATCATGCCCCTATTGGCCACAATGGTTCTGCGGGCGTTGAGCGGTTCAGCAACAGGAGGAAGATGATGGGCAAGTATTCTCCGTTAAAAGAACGTTTGATCAGCGACGAACGGAAGGGAAAGATCGAAGTTCCTATGTCTTTCGGCGAAATAGAAGCGATTATAGATGACGAATTACCCATCTCGGCATACAGCTACAGGCCCTGGTGGACTAACTCCAGGAACACAGAGATATCCGGCGCAAAGAACGGGTGGATAGCGGCCAACTGGCAAGTAAAATCTGTTGATCTGACACAGAAAACGGTCGTTTTTCGCCGAGCGACTTAATTCTGACGCTAAAATAGTTGATATACTGCAATGACGCGTTTAGCGGGCATATTCGGATATCCAATCCGACACTCTATCTCTCCCGCCATGCACAACGCCGCGTTCGAGCGCGCCGGCATTGACGCGGTGTACGAGCCTTGGGAGACGCGACCTGGCGATCTTGCCGACGGCGTGGCTTCTCTTAGAAGCGAACGCTATCTGGGCGCCAACGTAACTGTGCCGCACAAGCAGGCTGTAATGCCGCATCTTGACCACATTGACGACCTGGCGACTAGAATCGGCGCCGTAAACACCATCTCCAACCAAAATGGCCTACTTACAGGCTCCAACACTGACGCGCTCGGGTTCATCGAGTCGCTGCGAGTCGAGGCCGGAGCGACCGTTACAGGCTTCAATATCGCGCTTATAGGCGCGGGCGGGGCGGCGCGCGCCGCCGCATACGCGCTTGCGGACGCGGGCGTGGGCGCGCTCGCGATTGCCAACCGCACGGTCGAACGCGCCGAGTCTCTCGCAGACGAGATACGCGGGACAGGAACCGGCGCGTCTGCGTATAGCGTTGCGGACAGCGATTTTCGCGCATTCTGCGAGCGCGCCGACCTGATAGTCAACTCCACGTCGGTCGGCATGCTGCACGGCCCCGCGGAAGGCGAGTCTCCGATTCCCGCGGATGTCATCTCCCCCGGCTGCATAGTCTATGACATGGTATATAACCCTCCATTGACGCCGCTTCTCATGGACGCAGAGAAAGTGGGCGCGCGAATCGTCGGCGGTCTGCCCATGCTGGTTTACCAAGGAGCCGCCGCCTGGTCTCTCTGGACGGGACGGGACGCGCCGGTCGAAGTGATGTTCACCGCGGCCCAGGAAGCGCTCGGATTGTAATAGCGACTCAGTGAACTCGATAACGCTAGACGCCTCCTTGCGCTGTTTCTAAAATTTATTCAAGAAACAGTCAAAAAGAGGCGCTCCCCATGAAATACAGTTCAGCCCCCAATGTCTATCTGGTCAGCAGACCGTCCGTTGACTGGGATCAGATCGCCGCGTTCCTATCCGACGAGGACCTGCCGCCCATTCCGAGCAGCATACGCGCGGGCGCGGACGACGCCAACGCGATCATCGAGACATCTGCCAGGCTGTGCTACATGAGCTTTGGACGTGGTCGAAGCGACATCGAAGACTTCATCTACAACCTTCTCGGCATGAAAGACGGCTCGGTATTCGAACACGTAAACTACGGATTTGTCGTTACCGGCGTCTCGCGCAGCCTGACGCACGAACTTGTGCGACACAGGGCCGGGTTCGCTTACAGCCAGCGCTCGCAGAGATACGTTGACGAGACTGAGGGGTCATTTGTCATGCCGCCCGCGCTGGTCATGGAAAACGGCGCGGCGGACGACGCCCGCGCGGTCTTCGAAAACGCGCTTGAGTCCGCCGCCGACAGCTACGTAAAACTCGTCGAAGAGCTGGAGGAGGTTCTTCCCAAAGAGCGATTCCCGCGCAACACGGACAGACGCAAGGCAATAAGGCAGGCCGCCCGTTCCGTTCTGCCGAACGCCACCGAAACCAAGATATTCGTGACCGGCAATGTTCGCGCCTGGCGACACTTCATCGAGATGCGCGCCGCGCCTTTCGCCGACTGGGAAATTCGCTCGCTCGCCCTGCGGATTCTCGAACTGCTGCGGAAAGAGGCGCCCCTGATGTTCGGCGACTTCGAGGTGTCGGACCTGACCGATGGCACACAGGTCGCCAAGCCGCGATACTCAAAGGTCTGAATTAGCCTGAATTAGCGCTCTTGCAGGATATGCTCTCAGGTATATTTACTCGCGCGTCGTCAATGCTACATCGCCAATGTCTGCGCGTTTTGCTGTGACCATATTGCAGCCAGAAGCGAGCGGGTTAGGCGTCGTATTCGACCAGGTGCGACTTTTCGGCGTCTTCCAGCGCCGCCTCTATCGCGCGCACCAACTCACGCGCAGACTTCGCGGAAAGTTCCACAGGCACGCGGGCGTCCAGCCCCAGGCTCTCATTGACGAAATCTATGTTCAGCGTATGGTCGCCTTGCGAATGAAATGGATGATCGTAGTAAACTCGCGCGCCGGTCAGCTTGAACCATCCCTTATGTCCTCGTCCGCTCCCATCTATCTCCGCGTGTTCGGTAACGTATGTGCACATGGACATATCTCCGCGTATCTCGGCCCCGCGGGGCCAGCGTCTATTTCAGCGTTATCATGGGGGAAGCGTACTATTCGCAGTTAGTGGTGTCAACGAACCGCTCAGACGCAATTTTACTCGTCTTGAATCCGAATACATCCCCGAACTTTTTCACCAATATCGGAGCTACTTTAGCCACCGACGCATTCTGACCAATCTCGAGGTTTAACGATGTTGCGCGGCTTTCTGGCATTCCGCACGGGACTATGTGATCGAAATACGACAGGTCAGGGGATACGTTTAGCGCAAAGCCATGTGTGGTCGCGCGTCGACTCACTTTCACTCCGATGGCCGCTATCTTGCGGTCTTCCACCCACACTCCGGTTGGACGCCCTTCGCTCTCGGCGCAGACGCCGAACTCCGCCAGCGTCTCTATCAGCGTCCTCTCCAACGCGCGCACGTATTTCAGCGGCCCTCCGCCCCAGCGACGCAGATTGATGATCGGATATCCAACAAGCTGACCGGGTCCATGGTACGTGACCTCGCCGCCTCTGTCGGTGTGATGGACTTCGATTCCCAGCCTTTCGAGCGAGTCCGCGCCAAGCAGTATGTCCGCTTCCTGTCCGCGACGCCCAAGCGTATAGACGTGAGGATGCTCCAATAGAAGCAGCGTATCCGGACTGTCGCCTTCCGCAACCTCTCCGTGAATGCGCGACTGAATATCCCGCGCCTCTCCGTATGGGACGAGTCCAAGCCATGTCGCGACAATTTGATTCTTAATGTCTGTCGCCATCTGTGATAGGCTTTTGTAGAGTCAAATACAGCATGAATCCAAATTCGCAATTCTGAATTCACCATTCCAAATCACGCGCAATATCAGAGAAGCGGTCGGCGACAAAGTTGATCTGCTGATAGGCACGCACGACCAGATGACTACGTCCAGCGCCATACGACTCGCCAAGCGGCTCAAACCGCAGGACCCGCTCTGGTTTGAAGAACCCGTGCCGCCCTATTCACTGTTTCCGCCAATCATATGTTGGGTATATCGTCCTAAGTTCTCGCAGCCACAGTTCCTGATTAGCGAACCGCTGGAGAAACCCTGAGTGGTGTACGTCCTGAGAACGGCTTATCTGGCTCTCGACCTCTCTCGGCGCACACGGCTAGATAGTCGTCTATGGAAAACCGAAACTCTTCCTGAAGCTGTTCGACAGACGTTCCCTCAAAGACTATTACGTCCTTGGTATGTACCACCTCGCCATGAAACACACCCGCGTCCGAATCGAAAGTCACTGAGGCCCAATAGCCCTTATATTCTATCATGGTTCTATCCCCGTCTTTCGCAAGAATTTTCTCAGGGATTCTACTGCGCCTTTTCTGGTCTCTCTTTCAGGATGTGGTCTATGAAAGTGAGCTCCAACATCGTTCAATTCTATATACACCCTGGCTCCCGTCCTTTCTTCAATGTACGCTCCGCAGGCCAATAGCATTGATTCAATTTCGTCCCATCGAAGACCTGCTTGTGTGGGTCTCCGGAAGATCGCTTCCAATGTCCTGCGATGCTTTCTTCTCATAAGTGGACTATATCATATAATTGCGTCACACTAAGAACTAAAAACTAACGACTAAAAACTGAACATGACCAAATTCCTTACATTCGGAGAAACCCTCGTACAGCGCAACGCCGACTACATCGGTCCCTACGACCCGGACGGCCCCTACACCTGGCACGTCGCGGGCGCGGAGTCTAATGTCGCCCTCGACCTGCGAAGGCTGACGCCGGACATAGAGGCCATCTGGGTGAGCCGGCTCGGTCGGGACGAGGACGGCGACATGATACTCGGCCAATTGCGAGACAGGATAACCGTCCGCGCCGCCCAGTTCGACGATGAGCGAACTGGTATCCAGCTACTCAATCATCTGGGCGGCGGCGAGGTTCTGCGCCGATACAGGCGAGCGGGAAGCGCGGCAAGCCGTCTGACCGCCGCCGAAGTCCTGCCCCATCTGGACGGCAGCGACCTCGTTCATGTTACAGGCATAACGCCTGCGCTGAGCGACATCTGTCGCCGGACGGTCATGGATGTAATGCAAGCCGCCGCCGAACGCCGAATCCCCGTCAGCATGGATGTCAACTACCGCGACGCTCTCTGGACGCCGCTAGAAGCGAGGGCGGTCTGCGACGAGATGCGCCAATTCGCTACCTTGTTCAAGGTAGGCCACGACGAGGCCGAAACCATTTGGGGGCGTGGTTATTCGGCGGAAGAATACGCGCAATACTTCTTCAGCGGCAATACGCGCCTCACGCTAATTACCACCGGCGATAGCGGCGCGGTCGCCTGCGATGGCGATCAGGTCGTTGCCCATCCCGGATTCACAGTAGAAATGGTGGACCCCGTTGGAGCGGGCGACGCATTCGTAGCCGGGTTCCTGGCAGGCATATTCCAGCGATGCGAGTTGCCTGCGCTTCTCGATATGGGCACGGACGCCCGCGCCGACATACTCTACCACGCTCTTGCGATAGCCAACGCCTGCGGCGCGCTCGTCTGCACCCAACATGGCGACACCGAACCCATGCCGGATATGCGCCAGGCGGAGGAGTTCATCGCGCGCAATAGAACGAAAGCGGATGACTAAGGAAAATTATATTCCAAAATAAAATACCGTTCTACTCTCGGAAGCGGTACTTTAGGTTGCACTTTCAGCATACTAATTGCTGAGTGCGAAGAATTCCTCTACTTGTCTTTCGGGAACGTTTTCCGAGCGCATAGCGATCAATGCTTGGCACGCTGTCTCTATTCCACGTTCCAAATCGTATGTCCAAATCCCTACGTCGTCGGCGTTGCTTCTAACAATAAAAAATCTGCGCCGTCCAGATTGGTCAATCGTTATTGAAACAAAGTCGCTACCATCCCTGACCAATATATTGCCCTCTTTGGTTTGCTCAACGGTGAACTGTTCTCCTGAGTACTCATATGTCCGCATTGTTTTCTCCTTCCTTCTGCCGTCTTGGGAATATCGTGTTAGAAATCAGGGTTATTGGAAATTGGACACGCTGTCCGCTAGCATCGCGAAACCAGTATTGCATTGTGGGCATAAATCCGTCTTCGACACCTACAATTAGTTCAGTGACCGAGTCGGAAACAATTTGAGGGTTACGACCTGTCAATTCCATGACCAACTCTTCAGGACGATTCCATGCATTCAGGATTTCTTCCAATGTGCCCTTAGCCTCTTTTCTTCCCTAGCTGCGCGGTTGCTGATACCGCCATTGGCCCTTTGGGCGGGCAGTCGAAGTTCAGAATCATTCTCGTTACATTCTACAAACTATCCATACAGTCTAGTCAGCCCTTGGCTAATTGGTCAACCATTGCACCCAACATGGCGACACCGAACCCATGCCGGATATGCGCCAGGCGGAGGAGTTCATCGCGCGTTCACAGAACCGCAGTTGAACCACGCGGCTGAATAGAAGCGGACCGTTTTACCGCCCTCCCTGACGCTGTATCCGCGCCCACGTGTCTCTCAGAGACACCGCCCTGTTGAACACGGGCGTGTCCGTCGTCGAATCCCTGTCCTTGGCAAAGTATCCGATGCGCTCGAACTGGTACGTCTCGCCGACATTCGCCTCGGATAGCGATGGCTCTGTCTTGCATCCTGTCAGGACACTCAGCGAGTCCGGATTGATGAACTCCGTCCATTCCCTGCCGTCCGGCGCATCGTTCGGGTTCGGAATGGTGAACAGGTTGTCATACAGCCTCACCTCCGCGTCCACAGCGTGTTCGGCGGACACCCAGTGCAGAGTGGCGCGCACTCGCCTGCCGTCCGGCGCGGAGCCGCCGCGCGTCTCCGGGTCATACGCGCATCGAAGCTCGATCACATTGCCGTCTGCGTCCTTGACGGCTTCCTCGCACTTGATGAAGTACCCGTATCTGAGCCGAACTTCGCGGCCCGGCGCTAGACGATAGAACCTGCGCGGCGGGTCTTCCATGAAATCGTCCCGCTCTATGTACATCTCCCGCGTAAACGGAACGCGCCGCGTTCCCGCGCTTTCGTCTTCCGGGTTATTTATAGCGTCCAGATAGTCCGTCTCGCCCTCAGGAAAGTTCTCTATGACGACTTTCAGCGGATTCAGAACCGCCATGCGCCGCTCCGCGCGCCTGTTCAGATCGTTGCGCAGATTGTGTTCCAGCAGCGCCATCTCGGTTAGCGATTCCGTTTTGTTTATGCCCACTTCCGCGCAGAAGTCACGCAGCGCTTCAGGCGTATATCCACGCCGTCTCATCCCTGCCAGCGTCGGCATACGCGGATCGTCCCAGCCGTCAACATAGCCGTCCTCCACCAGCCTTATAAGACGCCGTTTGCTCAGGACTGTATGTGAGATATTGAATCGTGCGAACTCTATCTGCTGGGGACGGTACAGCCCAAGTTCTTCGAGGAACCAGTCGTACAGCGGACGATGGTCCTCGTACTCCATACTGCACAGCGAGTGCGTAATACCCTCTATCGAATCCGAAATCGGGTGCGCGTAGTCATACATCGGGTAGATATGCCACTTGTCTCCGGTCTGATGGTGCGGAACATTGCGTATCCGATAGATGGTCGGGTCGCGCATATTCATGTTGGGCGAAGCCATATCTATCTTTGCGCGCAGCACGTGGGCGCCGTCCTCGAATTCGCCGTCCCGCATTCGGCGCAGCAGATCCAGATTCTCTTGCGCCGACCTCTCTCTATACGGGCTGTTCCTACCCGGTTCGGTAAGAGCGCCCCTGTACTCGCGTATCTCCTCCGCGCTCAGACTGTCAACATACGCCTTGCCGTCCATCACAAGTTGTTCGGCGAGTTCGTACAGCCGCTCGAAGTAGCCGGAGGCGAAGAACTCGCGGTCACCCCATTCGAAACCCAGCCACCTCGTATCTTCTTTTTGCGACTCGACGTACTCCATCTCTTCGGCGAGAGGGTTCGTGTCGTCGAATCGGAAGTTGCACAGCCCCTCGAAATCCGCAGCTATCCCAAAGTTGAGGCAGATAGCGGTAGCGTGTCCCAGATGCAGATACCCGTTCGGCTCCGGCGGCCAGCGAGTGTGCACCCTGCCGCCAAACCTGCCAGTTTCGTTGTCTTCGACGATACGCGCCCTTATGAAGTCCTTTGACGCGAGCGTGGATTTGTCCGACATGCTAAAGCCTCTCCATTGTTTCGGGAAATTACCTCAAAGTATATGCAACTCTCAGTTCGCTTACAATTCTCCGAGCGCTTCTGGCGCTTCATGGACTTACGTTGACCTATTCCGCCAGCGCTCTAACCTTCTATGCGGCGCAGTCGCTCTTCCAGTTCCCGAATGCGCTTCTCGGCGTCCAGGCGCAGCCTTCGCTCTTCCTCTTTTAACCGACTCTCGGATTCCAGGCTGGGGATGTAGTCTTCTGTGAGTTGGTTGTACCAGTCCAGACTTCCCCGTCGCCAGCATAGATACAGAGCTAACTCCTCGCTGTATCCCCTGATCTCGCCATCAGGAAGTTCATCTATGGTGATTGGCTCATACCGACCGTTCACCAGACGGCCCCCGGCCAGATGGGCGCCGTGAAACTCGCCCGTCTCGTCGAAGCGCCAGTACTCCCGCACTCCCAGGTCCGCGTAGAAATCCACCTTCGCGCCAACGTCTATGTGGCCTGTGTGTCGGGAGGCGATTTCCAACACGAAATCCGGCGGCTTGCCCTGCAATGACACGACATAGCCGTTGTTGGCTTCGTACAAGTCAGGGTCGGCCTCAAAAGCCACCAGCAGGTCGGGGTAGCGCTTCGGCGCGCCCGGGGCGGAGCAGACGTAGCGCTCGCCGGATAGGATGGTGGCTTCAGGATAGCCCAGATGTCGCTTGACGCGCCCTGCGTTGCCGGTCTCGGCCAAGTGTTTGAAGCTAGTCATGTCGTCGGGGTGCTTCTCCGGGATGTCGGGCAGGCGGTATGCCCTAGGGTCGAGCGTCGCCGCCTGCGTGGAGTGAATGTCTGCCATGAGAGTTCCTCCTTCGTCAGTCATTTCCCGCTCTCAGCCGATTTTGTGTCTCCGCGCACGATACGCCGGGGTCCCTATGATAACCGATATTCGCTCCACCATGTCCAAGGCTGGTTGCCTCACGGAATGTTGAACTCCGCTCGCGTATCACCAACTCTGAACCGTTGCCATCGCTTCCCCCAAGGTCAGCCGCGCCGTCCTCCGTCCCGCTTCTTTCAGTACCCGAAAGTCCGACAGCGCCTGGGCGTCCGTGAACATTCCGAATGTAAAGTTCTCTCCCGGGACCGCAATGTCTCGCTCGCGCGAAGACGTGATCATCATCGCTGCCAAGTTATTCGGGCCGCCCTTGTGAAGTTGGCCTGTCGAATGCAGGTAGCGCGGTCCGTAGCCCAGCGTCGTCGCAATACGGAACTTTCTCAGAAGCGCCAGCCTCAGCCGCGACAGCGCATCGTCGTTCTCCGCCGTCTGGGGTATATAAGCCAGAATCGCCAGGTAGTCGCCCTGCTTCATGCTTGAAAGAAGCTCGGCAAGCGAACCCTCTGAACTCGATTGCAAACCGGTTTCACCCGATTTTGAAGCCTCAAGCGCTTCCCGCGTGAGACGTTTGGCGCGCTCGACGTCGGGCTGGTTGAATGGATGCACTCCCATCAGCGCTCCCGCCGTCGCCGTGGCGAATTGCCATCGAAAGAACTCTCCGCCCAACTCGCTCGCCGTCTCGATCTCATATCGAATTACAGGGTGTCCCGCAAGCGACAGCTCTTCGCACAGGCTGTCGGCCTCAGAATCTTCTCCGCACATCTTCAAATAGACGAACTGCCTGTCTCGCCTGTAGTGGCGCGCTTCTGCAAGAGGCTCCAATGTCACCGGCGCCATGCCTTTGCCGTCTTTTCCGAGGCTCTCCGCGATAAGCTGCTCGATCCATAGCGCGAACGACGCGAGGGACGGAGAAGTGAGAATAGTCAACTTGTCGCGGCCCGCTTCCAGATTGGAGACGAGTTCGACTCCCAGCCACGCGCCCGGGTTCTCTTGTATCGGAACTTCCGCGGAACTCTGCGAGCGCATCGCGGCGGCGCTTTCCAGTATGCTGGCGATGTCATATCCGGCCAGCGCGGCTGGCGCGAGACCGAAGCGGCTCAGTACAGAATAGCGTCCGCAAATATCGGGCGGATTCAGGAAAATTTCTCTGAACCCGTCGCGTCTCGCAAGCAGTTCGAGCGGAGATCCCGGGTCCGTAATGGCTGTGAATCGTTCGCCGCCAAGCCCCAGTTCTTCCATCCTGTGTCTGAACAGCCTGTACAACAACATCGGCTCGATGGTTGATCCCGATTTGGACGATACGATCACCAGCGAGCGTTCCAGATCAATAGAGTTCATCGTCAACTCAATCTGGGCGGGTAGGGCGGAATCGAGAACCGCAAGCCGCGGCCAACCCTCGGTATGACCCAGGCTTCGCCTGAGAGTCTCCGCGCCCAGGCTGCTTCCGCCCATGCCTATCAGGATGACGTGCCTGACGCCCTCGTCTCGCGCTCGCTGCGCGAATCCCGTCAGCGCATCCACTTCGCGCCGCATCGAATCGGCGACGTCCAGCCAGCCCAGCCTGTCGGTGATTTCAGTCGGATAGTCGGACCAAAGTGTATAGTCTCTGGCCCAAATGCGATTGACTACACTCTTGATATCCAGAGCCTCCGTCGGGCGCGCGACGGTCGTCATGACCCGCCTGCCGCGCTCGACGCGCCCCGCGTCAGGCTCATTCTTTTGGCTTCGATGTCATCCAGCAGCAACTCGAAGGAGTCCGCGAACGCTTTTACTCCGTCGCGCGTCAGGTCGGCGGTCACCGCCTCCATGCTGATGCCGCCCTCTTCCAGCTTGCTCAGCGCTTCACGCGACTCGTCCGCGCCCAGTTCGATGGTGTCGCTTACCTTGCCATGATCCAGGAACGCCGCGAGCGTCGCGTCCGGCATCGTGTTCACAGTGTCTTTGCCAATGAGCGTCTCCACGTACAGCGTGTCGCTGTAAAGCGGATTCTTCGTGCTGGTGGACGCCCACAGCGGCCTCTGGACACGCGCGCCTTTGCGCGCGAAACGCTGGAATCGTCCTGTGCTGAAGGTTCGCTTGAAATCCTGGTAAGCGACCTTGGCGTTGGCGATTGCCGCCTTGCCCTTCAGGTGTTCCAGCGCGCCGCCGCGCCGCTCGATAATATCGTCCACCGACGTATCAACCCTGCTCACGAAGAACGACGCCACCGACGCCACCGCGCCCAGGTCGCCGCCCGCCTCGTCCAGGAGCTTCAGCCCCGCGATGTACGCCTCCCGCACTCTCATGTACATATCCAGCGAAAATATGAGCGTAACATTGACGTTGACGCCCCGCCCAATCAGGTCGCGTATCGCAGGTATTCCCGCGGAAGTCGCCGGCACTTTTATCATCGCGTTCGGTCTGTCCAGCGCGTCGAACAGTCTGAGAGCCGCCTCTACCGTGCCGTCCGTGTCATGCGCCAGACGCGGACTGACCTCCAGAGACGCGAACCCGTCCGCTCCTCCGCTGCGTTCATACACGGGCCTCAGAACGTCCGCCGCCGCCCGTATATCCTCGATCGCCAGCGCCTCGAATAATCGCTCTCCCGCGAGTCCGGCGGAAGCGTATTCTATGATCGAAGAGTCATAATCGTCGCCGGACGCTATCGCCTTCTGGAATATCGTCGGGTTGGAGGTGAGTCCGGTTACCCCCATCGCCACAAGACGCTCCAATTCACCTGTTTCTATCAGCGCTCGATACATGTTGTCGTACCAGACGCTCTGACCGAGTCTGCCCAGTTGCTGCAATGCGTTTATCGTTTCAGACATGGTATAGCTCCGCTGATTTCGAGTAAGTCCAGTTGTCGTAAGTCGGGCATTCTCGGCGCCCTCTGATCCATGAAGGTTTTAATGCCCATCTATGTCAAGAATGCCGTAAGATCGTAATATGAATCGCGCTGTCCGGCTTAGACGCGAATCCGTCGCATTTCCATGAATGCCGCCAATCACACGATTATTAGCGGTATCAGCATCTCGTCCGGGGTCAGGCCTGAGTGATGCCCGTTCAGCTTCAACATCCTCCCCGAGCCGCGCGAGGCGTTGTACTCCAGTATATCCGCCCCCGACGACACTACCACGAGATCTCCCAGCCTCTCTCTCGCCTCTTGGGTCGGCTCTGTCGGCCCAAACAGTTGCAGTTTGATGGCGTCTTCCATATCCACCACCATGAATACCTGCCCGAACCGCTGCTCAAAGTAGCGTCGCACACGTTCCCTCGCCCACTCCAGCGTATATAGGTACATTACTCTGGCGTCGCCCGACGGCATGAGCCTGAACATTGGCTGGAGCTGGCGATTCACTCTCAGTGTGTGCCGCTTGGGCGGCGGAGCGTCCAGAAAGCCGTGATCAGCCGTTATGACTATTCGCGCTTTGTCTCCCATCAAATTGGCGAATCGTTCGATCTCTCTTGCGACTTCTCTCAGCGCGTGGCTAACCTCGGGACGCGACATTCCGTACAGATGCGCCTGGCTGTCCACGCGCGATGAATATAGATACGTGAAGGTCTTGCCCTCCGCTTCCGTAATGTGTTTTACCGCCGAGTCCACGCCGTTCGCAAGCGATTCGTAGCCGATGGTCTTGCGTCCCCCCGTGAAATAGGTGGAATAGACCGAACCGGCTATGGCCTTTGGAACCACCGCCAGCACGTCTCTGGGCATGGACTTCCACGCGGACTGCACAGGGAACGTATCCTCCGGCTGTATGCCGCTTTTGAGCAGACTCTGATTGTTCCCGCGCGCGGTGTAGCCCAGTATCATCGCGGAAGAACCCAGCGCCGGCAGGTGCGTCCACCAGCCGGTTACGGCGTGGTCCTGCGGCCACTCGCCCGTCGTCAGGGACGTTAGCGCCACGGCGGTGGTGGACGGAAACACCGTCTGCATCTGTTCCCATATATGCCGACGCAGGAACGAATCCGCCGGAAGCGATTCCAACAGGTTCATCCCCAGACCGTCAATGAGAACCAGCGCTATATGCTCCGCTTCTCCGATAGACTTGGCGATATCCTTCGCGTTCTCGGACAGTTCAAATCTGTTTACTCCGCAGAGATGGGCGACCGCCCTGGACATATCAACCAGGTTTCGTACTTCCGGACGCGGACGCAGCAAGTCGCCTTCCGCGAACGCCTCCACAAGGTATGCTACTCCCGACATCGAATATCGCGCTCCACGCAATCTCGTTCAATTCGTGCTAACATTATAAACGATTGAAGTGATAGTAGCGCCAATGCAGCATTAGAGCGAATACTCCGGGTTTTGGACTGTGAAATCGCCAACTAAATCCGATACCCTCAACACGATCTCCTCCCAGTGGAATGGCGCGTTGTCCGAACTCGATTCGTCCGCCATCGCCATGATAGAGTGTATGGTGGAAGGGCAAGCCGCCTATGGCGAAGTGCGGATGCGCGTCGAGGAATCCGTGGCAGGCTGGCGGGTCGGAGTATCCACTGACGCCAGATCCAATTCCTTGCCGCTGGTGGCCGGCCTGCTCACTTCCAACGGGCTCGATATCCGACAGGCCGACATCTTCACGCTCAGAACTGCCCCCCGTCCGACTCGCCAACTGCGTCGCCGTCCCACGTCTTCGCGCTACCGGTCGCGCAGGCTCCGAAAGGGAGCGTCAGGCCATATCACGCGAGGCGCGCATCGTCGTATCGTCATGATGTTCGAGCTAACTGAGCGCGCCGCCATTCCGAGTTGGGACAAGATTGAAAGCGACATCAGAACGGTCGCCAAACAGGCTCTCTCGGGCCGCATAGAGTCTGCGATGTCCGATGTGATAGACCGCTTCGCCCAAGCCATGAGAGACGCGGGACAGGGCGGCGACGACCAGCTTCCTCTGGATATTCACACCGACGTCGCCTCTTCGGAACGCCATACTCTTATAACCATCAGTTCGCTTGACACGCCCGGATTCCTGTTTTCATTCACCAACGCTCTCTCCAGCATACACGTCAACATAGCTCGCGCCACCATACGAACCCATGGCGATGTTGTCGAGGACACCTTCTGGCTTACCGACTCGTCCGGCAACAAGATCGAAGACGACCACAGGCTAACTCAACTGTGGGTGGCCGCCGCGCTCATCAAGCAGTTCACCTACCATCTCCCAGTCGCCCCCGACCCCGCCCTGGCGCTGCGTCAGTTCAATTCTCTGACTTCTCAACTGCTCTCGATGCGCGACTGGACTTCCAAACTGCGCGATCTGGGTTCGCCCGATGTCATGCAGACGCTCGCCATGATGATGGGGGCGAGTCGCTTTCTGTGGGAAGACTTCCTCAGGATGCAGCACGACAACCTGTTCCCGGTTCTGCTCGACGCCGAATCGCTGGATGAGTCAATGTCGCTCCGCCAATTGGAACTGTCTGTCGCTTCAGAACTCGAATCTTGCGAATCGCTGGATGAGCGCGCGCGCGTCCTGAACGATTTCAAGGACCGACAGATGTTCAGGGTTGACCTGCGCTATATCACGGACAGGGTTGACCTCAAGCAATTCTCGCGCGAACTCACCAGCGTTGCCGACGCCCTCGTCAGAAAGGCGTTCGCGATTAGCTATGACGCGGTCTCCGAACGGCGCGGCGTTCCGCGCTTAGGCGACGGCTCCGCCTGCGGGTGTGGCATATTCGCGCTGGGCAAGTTCGGCGGGCGAGACATGGGTTTCGGCTCGGATATCGAGTTGCTATTCGTCTATGAATCCGAAGGCATGAGCGACGGACAAGATTCCGTTCGCAATTCCACATTCTTCGAGGAAGTCGCAAGAGAGTTCCTGGGCGTTCTCGAGATACGACCGCAGGGAACCTTCGAGATTGATATGCGTCTGCGCCCTTATGGGAGCAAAGGTCCGCTGATGTCCTCGCTTGCCGCTTTCCAGAATTATTATTCGCCGGATGGCGGCGCTCGCCAATTCGAGCGTCTCGCGTTGGCGCGGATGCGTCCCGTATCCGGAGACGAGGAGCTGATTCGAGCCGTCATGTCGGCGCGCGATGAATTCGTCTATTCAGAGGAGCCGCTGGACGTGGACGACATCCTGCATCTTCGCCGCAGGCAGGCCAGCGAACTGGTGAAGAGGGGGGACGTGAACGCCAAGCTGAGCCCGGGCGGCGTCGTGGACATAGAGTATTATGTACAGGCGTGGCAGATAGCGCGGGGCAGGGAAGACCGACGCCTGCGCCTCACCAACACCTTGGAAGCCGTCGAGGCGCTGCGCTCCAAGGGACATCTGAGCGACACGCTCGCCGGTGGCCTGAGCGAGTCCTACACGCTTCTTCGCAAGCTCATAGACGGGTTGCGAGTCGTGCGCGGAAACGCCAAAGACCTGAACATACCGGCGCGCGACTCCAATGAGTTCCAGCGACTGGCGCATCGCATATCAGAGATCGGCTCAGATCACCTCAGCGCCCATGTCGCAGACCACATGGGCTTCGCCAGGCGCGTCTGGGAAGACTACCCGCCGCCGCGCTAGGCCCGCACATTATTCGGCATCGTCTAAAATGCGTTCTATGTTCACGTTGGACGGCATTTGAAACAGGAAGCGCGTTTGGCGGCCAACATTGGTAATGACAAAGTCGCCCATAGTAATGATGTCCATTCCAATCAATACCTCTACGCCGCCTGACAGTCTGCACTCGGCAACTGTTATGTCTCTGATAGTTACGCCATTCGGCAATCCGATGTCCACCATGAACATTCTCACCTCGATTTGCCCATCTACATGAAAGAGTATATCCCGGCCAATTGGGCGTAGGCTGCATGACCGGACTACTTCCGGGGATATAACGCTGCTTGTGGCGCCTGTATCCCAGATGGCGTGAAAGCGATTCTCCTTAGGTGGTTCGCGACGCGACTCAGTATATTCAAGTGGCCTCGCGCCCCGCGAGATAATGCATTCGCTTGCCACTTCCCTCTGAAGGCCGCCATATTCAATAGTGAAGGTATTAAACGGCGATGTTTCTCTATTCAAGGCAGCCTAATCCGAGAGTGGAGTGTGAGTGTGTATGCTTCGTTCCCTTCGCTTACCCTCTGGATAAGGAACGTTCCCAACTCAAACTTCTTCTGCATCTCCCTCACAGCTTCCGCCTCGTTCTCAAAGACTCCGATAACGTTCTCATCTACGATGGCGATCACCATTCCGTCATGTTGCGCTACGAGTTCGTCTTGATGTTCTAGATAGTAGTGGAATTCCTTTTTCAAGTCGTCAGTAGTCATCACAATGCACCCCCACATAGTAAACCATGCAACGAGCCAACATATTCGCGCGTCAACCGGGACGTAAGGAATTCGAGTCCCGGACACATCCGATTATCGCATCTTTACAACATTCGTCGCTAGACACTTCAAAATCGCCTGCGTCGCGCCGCCGCAACCAGGTCGAACGCTATCGGGACGGCGTTGCCGCCAATCAGCGCTCCCCATACCAGGTTTCCCAACTCCGGTATGCCCGGCATACCCGCCATGATGTAAACGCCCCTGCCGTACTCCAGTCCCGCCCACGCGCCCAACACTCCCGCGACGACTCCAACACCCATCCTGACCGTCAACTGTCTTCGCGTAAGCTCCAGCATCCACGAACTGGACGACGCTCCAATGGCTACCCCTATGCCAATCGCCAGGACGTTCATTACTTCGTCGAACAGCGGAGTGACCAGAAAGAACGAGTGCATGATGAAGCGCGCCATCACCCAACTCACGAAACCCGTTATGCACGAGAAGAATACGCCGGCGCAGGTACGGAACAGAAACCAGGCTAGTCCAACAGAAGGCAACATATTCCTCCTGAGAACTCAAGGAGAGCGAGTCGCTCCATTCCGCGTCGGCTATGTCTGGCGCAGGCGCGGATCGAGATGGTCGCGCAGCCAGTCCCCCGTAAAGTTGAGCGACATCACCGTCAGGAATATGGCGAGGCCGGGCCAGAACGAAATCCACCACGCTATCCGCAGGTCGTTTTGCCCTTCACCCACCATCAGTCCCCACGCGGCGACATTGGACGGGAGGCCTGCTCCGAGGAATGTGAGCGTTGCTTCAGCCAGAATCAGGCCGCCCACATTCAATGTCGCGATCACCACGATTGTATTCACTACGCCCGGCAGAATGTGCTTGTACATGATATAGAAGGGAGACGCTCCAGCTACTCTGGCGAGCGCCACGTAGTCGCGTTCCTTCAGCGACAGCACTTCAGCGCGCACATTGCGAACGAACGGACTCCACGCAGTCAGCGCGAGAACCAGCATCATAACCGTAAGCGTCTGACCAAGAACTATTACTACCACAAGCGCTACCAGCAGGAAGGGCAGAGCGTACCAGATATCTACTATCCGGGCGATGATCTCATCAATTATCCCGCCATACCAGCCGCCAATAAGACCTAAGGTAGAACCAACCAGAATCCCGCTCACCAAAGACACGGTCGCTACCATCAATGATATGCGAGCGCCATAGATGATGCGACTTAATATATCGCGACCTAAGTTATCTGCGCCGAGTATGTACTCCGTATTGCTCTCTACTCGCTTTTCCACTCTCTCTTCAGTAGCCCAAATCGGAGGTACGTACTGGTGCCTCAGGGACTGTTTTAGCGGCTCCTTTGGCGCCAGCCACGGCGCGAATACAGCGAAAATCGCCATAACTGTAAGAATGAACATCGGAATAATTGGCCATCTGCGGAACACAAGCCAAGCGCGCCACAAGCGGTTGCGCTGCCGTTGCTCGAGCTGAGCTTCGAATGCTATGCCTTCGTTTATCATGGACGGCCTCTTTGGTTATCTAGGGTTGAATGATTCTCTTTTACGAGTATCGTATCCTCGGGTCGGCCCATGCGTAGAGCATATCCGCCACGAAGTTCATGATGAGATAGATTATGGTGAAAATGAAGATAGCGCCTGTAAGAAGCGGAAAGTCGTTATTGCCGACCGCTTCCACTAGCGCCACACGACCAAGTCCTGGCCACGCGAACACTACCTCAGCAACCACCGCGCCGTTCATAAGTCCTGCCAGCAGCAGCGCGGACAGCGTTAGCGGCGGTATCAGCGCGTTCTTGAAAGCGTGCTTCCAGACTACCGCGCTGGTGCTTGCCCCTTTCGCCCGCGCCAACTTTACGAACTCAGAGTCCAATACCTCCAGCATCGCCGACCGAGTTATTCGCAGGTATCCGGCCGCCGCGCCCCAGCCTATGGTAATAGTTGGCAGTATGAAATGCTGTATGTGGAACCCGTTTGGATCATCTGACGGAGCCTTGAACGCGGCAGGCAACAGCTCCCATGTCACTGAAAATAGCAGCACAAGCATTACGCCGACCCAAAAGGCCGGCAGCGCTTGACCAAACAGCGCCACGCTCCTGCCTAAATAGTCCCATACGGTGCCGCGCTTCACCGCGGACAGCACCCCTAGCGGAACGCCTATTATCGTAGCGAACAGCCAGCCTGCAAACGCCAACTGGAATGTGTTCCATATCTTTTCTTGTATTACTTCGATTACAGGACGCTCAGCAAGCAGCGTACGCCCCAAATCGCCTTGAGCTAACTGCCAAACCCACCTTAGATACTGTATTACCAATGGCCTGTCAGTTCCGAGTTTCTTGCGAAGGTTATCCAGATAGTCTTCAGAGCCGTATCCCGCCGGCTTGGCGTATAGCAACACTGGGTCTCCCGCCATCCTGGACAAGGCGAATACGAACGCAGTCGCTCCGATGAGCGATATGAACACGAAGGCAATTCTGCGAATCAGGAAAGAGGACATATCTGGACTTTCTTTCTCTTAGAATTTCAACAGGGGTTACAAGATAGCTTTGATAATAGGTTTGTGGATACCCGCTAAATCAACCTTGTATCAATCAATAAAACAGGGCGGCGACTTTGCCGCCGCCCTGCGTTAATCAGCTAACTACTAGCTGTCTATCTGCCAACGGGCACGATATCCTCAGGGTTGTTCCAAGTAGAGAACAACGCGGGATCCATAGGCCACTCCGAGATTTTCTTCGGGTTGTATGCGATGGGAGACGGAACTCCAACCACGCCGAAGCTGACAGCGTGATCGAACAAGTACTGCGCCAAGGCGTTGTTCATCTCGATTTGCTTCGCCGGGTCAGGCTCGCCCGCGACTGCCAGCCAGGTGTCCGCCGCTTGCTTTATCTCCAGACCGCAACCGAAGCCGCCGCGCGTCAGCGAAGTGTGGTCCTGGGACTTCGGCCATTCCCAAGGCCATGTGCTCTTGCCGTCGTCGCAAGCGGTTATCCACGGCAATGTCGTAGCGCGAGCCACGATTGTGGGGCGATACACCGAGTATGCATACTTCTGAACTGCGGTTACTGCGCCAATCTCGTCCCAGAATCCTGAAACTGCGTCAGCAATATCTACGAAGGCGCCATTGCTGTCGGTGTACAGAGGTATATCGAATCGCTTGCCATTCCTCTCAGGGTATCCAGCCTGGTCAAGAAGACGGCCAGCCTCGTCCGGATCGTATGGATACTCCCATGCAGAGTTCCAGTTCGGGTTGTTTGGATTGAACTGGTTGAGGTAGATTGGCTGACCCAATCCGTTCAGAATCACTTCATTGATCAAGTCGCGGTCAATCGCTCTCGCCAGAGCGTTTCGAACCAGGACGCCTTCCTCAAAGTCGGAACATCCATCCGGGCACTTTCCGCCATCATCTGGGCTGGGATTTCCAATCCATGGCAGGTCTCTCATATAGACTGCGGCGGTATCCAGCGAGTCGCCGGTTACTACGTGGTTGCTTTCCCACAGGTTGCCAGAGAATACGACAGAGGCATGATTCGCAAGCCCTGTGTCAGCAGTCTTGAAACCACCTTCCAACATGCGCGGCAAATGCCTGAGCTGAATCGGAGCGGCGTCAATTTCGCCCGTCTCCATCAGCGCGATCTGCGTGTTCTGCTCACCCACTTCTCTGAAGACTATCCTGTCCACCTTCGAGTTGGCGTTCCAGTGGTCATAAGGGACGGCTTCCAGGATCGCGGTATCATCCTGAACCCATTCCAGTATGTGCAGCGGGCCGGTGCCAATGAAGTTGGTGTCCTGCATCTCGGTCTTGCCGACTTCCTCAAAGCGGTGCAGGCTCTGTACGCTGAACGCCTGCGCCGCGTCGTTCATCAGGTTCGCATTCCAGCGCGGGTCGTATAGCGGATCGCCATTCTGCGTCGTGTTGAACGTAAGGCTTACCGTTGTGTCATCAACGGCGAGAGCCTCGTTGCTGCCGAACATCGCCGCGAAATCCCCCGCCTGCCAGTGAATGCTGTTCGGGTTGACTGCGTTGTTGCCGTCGTTGATGGTGAACGCGATGTCGTGCGCCGTCATCGGCCCCCAGCTTCCGCCTTCGTGGCTGCGGTCGCCAAGACCCTCGCCGTGGAATATCACGTCGTCGCGAATCGTGAGCGTCGCGCCTTCAGGCTGACCCGCGTCGTTGAATCTTAGCTCCCAGGCGCTTGCCAACATGGGAGCGACAACACCGGGCGCCACGAACTTCATCGTGACTTCACCAACGCCCCAGTAGTGCATGGAGTCCGTCAACTGAGTGGACCCTAGTCCAACTCCGGGAGGAACATCTGTGATGGCGATATTGATGGTGCCTGCGTCACCCCTTGGATCCGGCGCCGGCACTGCCGACACTATTTCCACGACAGGAGTCGGTGTAACGACGAGCTCGACCTCTTTGACGACCTCAACCTCGACAACCTTCTCAACCTCGACCTCTCTCACGACTTCCTTCTCGACCACGACGGTCTCGCCAGGAACGTTGACCTCTCTCACGACTTCCTTCTCGACCACCACGGTCTCGCCAGGAACCGTGACCTCTTTCACGACTTCCTTCTCGACCACCACGGTCTCGCCAGGAACCTCGACTTCTTTAATCACTTCCTGCGTTACAATCTTCTCTACTTCGATTATCTCCGGGTCGCTCTGACACGCAACCGCGAACGCCAATGCGAACACAGCTATGATCGGTATCAGTATCCCCGCCTTTCTCAGTCTTCCAAACATATACTACCTCCTGAGAGTTACCCTGCTATCCTCTGGCGCGGGCGGAACCATACGCTCCCCCGCCATTACAAATAGGCTGCTCAACGCCCCATTCAAGGCGCCTCGCAGACCTATGCCTCCATTCGCTTAACCAATATGGTAAGCGAATGGGATGCTACCAAACCAATTATTATGTGTCAAACGAATACGCATCATGCTGGAATCTAATACATAGCCCCAGCAACGTGAAATATCTCACAAATTGCGGACTCAGGTCAAGTCTGCTTGGAATCTCGGAGCCCCTGTCAGTCAAGCCCGCGCTACACCTAAGTCTAAAGCCGCATCCCCTTCGATGGGTTCACAGGGTAGGCAAGCCAAGCCAGCCAGCCAATTCTAAATTGACCATTCCCTATTCACTATTCATCTCCCTTGCCCGCAGCGCCCGCTATTTGTAAACTCTCAATATCCTGATCCTGAAACTTGGATAGTCCCATGAAGATAACCGGCATAAAGACCAACATTTTTTCATCCCAACACAAGAACGCTAAGAGAAACTGGCTAATTCTTCGTCTGCAAACCGACGAAGGCATGGAGGGCATCGGCGAAGCCTCCATGCTCTCCTACGATCCTTTGGTCGCCAGCCTTCTGGAACAGTGGACCGAGTCATACCTCGTCGGCAAAGACCCCATGGCGCACGAACTCCACTGGATGCGCATGCACCAGGACAACGCCGACCGCGGCGGCCGACTCTTCTCCACGGCGCTCTCCGGCATAGACATCGCGCTCTGGGACCTCAAAGGCAAAGCGCTCGGCGTTCCCATCTACCAACTGCTCGGCGGCCCCATCCGCGACCGAATACGAGTCTATGCCAACGGCTGGTACACCAACCCAGGCTCCCCCCAGCAGAACGCCGAGGAAGCGCTGCGGGTCGCCGAGATGGGCTACACCGCCATGAAGTTCGACCCCTTCGGCCAGCATAATTACTACACCATTTCCCCGGAGGAAGCGCAACTCGCCGAGGACCGGGTGGCCGCCGTCAGAGACGCGGTCGGTCCCAACGTCGAGATACTCGTCGAGGTTCACGCCAAGTTCAGCGTTTACACTGCTATCCATCTTGGACAAAGACTGGAAAAGTACAGGCCGTTCTGGTTTGAAGAGCCGACCTCTCAGGAGAATGTTGGCGAGATGGCGCAGGTGCGCCAAAATGTCAATATACCGATAGCCACCGGCGAGCGCCTCTACCTCAAGTTCCCGTTCTATGATCTCGTAAAGGCGGACGCCGTGGACATTCTTCAACCAGATATGTGCAACGCCGGCGGAATAACCGAACTCAAGAAGATCGCCGCCATCGCCGAGCCCAGACACGTTCTCATGGCCCCGCACAACACCAACTCGGCTGTCGGAACGGTCGCCAGTTTCCATCTCGACGCCGCCACCCCCAATTTCCTGATCCAGGAATACCACGCCGAATTCTACGAGCCGCACTACTTCGATGTTTTCGACGGCCTTCCGCGTCAACGGGACGGATATGTCGAGTTGCCCACCGGACCCGGACTCGGTTTGACCTTCAACGAAGAAGTGGCGAACGCGCATCCCTACCTGCCGCTCACCCCCAGCGAGCGCGGCATATAGCGAGCGCGCTGAACGAATCCCGCGGGAGAGCTTGTCATGACGACTACGAATGAACAGCCCGGGCGTCCAGTCTGGAAAGACAGGATCGTTAAGAATCCACAGATACTGGCGGGCAAACCCACCGTGAAAGGCACCAGAATCTCGGTCGAACTGATAACCGACCTTCTGAAGGGCGGACACTCAGAGGCCGAGATAATTGAGAATTATCCTCATATTACGCAGGAGGACATAGAAGCCTGCGTCCAGTATAAAGCTACCGGAGCCAAGCTATCCTATGTTACTTGGGCGGACATTGACGCCATCATGGATGGAACATATAAACCCAGCCCCGGGTCTCTATGAAAATACTCGCTGACCGGAATATAGCGCTATACTGTCTCTACATCTAACTTCTGCCTGTCCAAGGAGAAAGCAATGGCAACAGGTACTGCCAGCGTCGAAGAACGTGTCAGCAAACTGGAAGGCGCATACGACCACTTAGCCACCAAGGCGGACTTGGCTCAACTGGAATCTCGCCTTATATGGAAGGTCGCAGGATTGCAGATTGCGTCCATGGTAGCCATAGCCGCCATCTTGAGATTTCTGGCATAGCAACAAAACAAGAGGTCAATGGGGAACCACAAGTGAAAATACTCGGAATAGAAACATCCTGCGACGAAACCGCCGCCGCCGTCATAGAAGACGGACGCCATATCATCTCCAACGTAGTCGCCACACAGGTCGAGATGCACGCTCGATACGGCGGCATCGTACCCGAAATAGCCTCGCGCGAGCACATGCGCGCGCTCATCCCCGTAGTAGACAGCGCGCTCGAACAGGCCGGCATGGAACTCCCCCAACTCGACGGCGTGGCGGTCACGCACGGACCCGGACTCGCCGGCGCGCTGCTCGTCGGCGTCAACACCGCCAAGGGACTGGCGCTGTCTCACAACCTGCCTTTTATCGGCGTGAACCACCTCGAAGGCCACATCTACGCCGCCTGGCTGGAAGAGGGCGTTGACCCCGAAGCGCGCCCCGGATTCCCCCTCATGTGCCTGATAACATCCGGCGGACACACAGACCTCATCCTCATGGAAGGACACGGAATCTACACCCTGCTGGCCAGAACCAGGGACGACGCGGCCGGCGAAGCGTTCGACAAAGCCGCGCGCGTTCTAGGACTTGGCTTCCCTGGCGGCCCCGAAATCCAGAGAGTCGCCGAAAGCGCCGCCGGCGTCGAGCCGGATCTGCCGCGCCCGCGCATCAGAAATTCGCTCGACTTCAGCTTCAGCGGACTCAAGACAGCCGTCCTGCGCCGAGCCGAACTCAAGGGTATGTATCCGCCCCCCGACGACGGCGACCTCGACCAGTCCGAAGTGTCCGAAGTCGCGCACGCATTCCAGGAGGCAATCGTTGACTCCATGGTCCGCCGAACCATGGACGCCGTGAAGAAACATCGCGTCAACGGCATAATCCTCGGCGGCGGAGTCGCCGCCAATTCACGCCTGAGACAGAAGATGGCGGAGCAGTCGCCCGTCGAAGTGATAGTTCCGCGACCGGGGCTATGCACCGACAACGGCGCCATGATTGGCGCGGCCGCCGGATTCGCGTTCGACAGAGGTCCCGACTTCCAGTGGGACCTGGACGTAATCCCCAGCCTAAGGCTGGGCTAACCCCAATCAGCCGTCAGATAATTCCAAATTCACCATTCAAATAATGGTGAAGGCTCAGCGCTCTAACGCAGCGACAGCCACTCGTCCAGGTTGTACTGAGACTCTCTCTTCGCCCGATACAGAGCGTTGATGAAACCATACACCTCTTTCGACTCAGATCCCCCATCGAATGGCCACTCTATTTCCGCGTCTCGCGCCTTGAAGAAGGCCGAGGGCCGTCCCTTTTCGGTGAGGCGGTCCACTATCAGATACACGCCCATCGCCAGAACGACCAGCGGAATGGCGATCCTCATCAGATCATGCCCTATATATGAATACAGTATGAGGCTCATTATCGCGGACAGAGCGGCCCACAGATACGGACCCACGCCTTCGGAGAAGATGAGCCTGACGGTGACCGACTCCACGTCCTGAACGGAGAGCATCGTCGTCTGACGCCTGCCGCCTTCGCCAGAAACGTGAATTAGCCGGCTGCTCGTGAGCAGCAGCGCGTCCGACTCCCCGGAGAGTCGCTTTCCGCCTCGCTCGATCGCGCTCAGTCTCTCGATGATCCGTTCGCCGTCGAGCAGTTCCAACTCGCCCGCGCCAAACTCCTCTAAACTCAAACGCGCCCTCCCCAAATCTTGCTGTCCTCTGATCATAGCAAACTAGCCCTTGCCGATTCGGTCCGCCACGATCCGCCCGCCCTGTACCACGAGCCTGACCGACTTGCCCCACTCCAGGCTTGCGACGTTCGAGATCGGGTCCTCGTCCACCAGTATCAGATCCGCCGCCTTGCCGCGCTCCACAGTCCCCACCCGCGAATCCAGCCCCAGGCACTCCGCAGCGCGGCTCGTGGCCGCCGTTAGCGCCGACTCGGGCGACAGTCCCGCCTCCGCCAGACACCGTATCTCTTCCGCGTTATTGCCGTGCACCCATCCTCCCGCGTCCGTGCCCGCCACAATCTTCACGCCTTCTCTTTCCGCCAACTCCAGGCTGCGAATATGATGCTCACGCAGCCTCGCCGACCGCTCTCTGCCGTGCGGCGTCCCCTGTTCACGATGATATACATACACGCTGAAAGTGGGTATGTAGAAGATGTTCTTGTCCGCCATCATCTTGGCCAGGTCCGGGTCTTCATCCAGATTCGTCCCATGCTCTATCGAATCCACCCCCGCCTCTATCGCCATACGCAGACCGGGCCCGCCCAGCGCGTGGCACATCACGTTCCGCCCATGCTCATGCGCCTCGTCCACCAATGCCTCCATCTCTTCTCTGTTCATAAGATGATCCGACGGACCGAAATCGGGCCGCGAACTCGCCCCGCCCGTCGTCGCCGTCTTTATCGCGTCCGCTCCCGCCCTCACCATCTCGCGCACCTTGCCGCGCATCCCGTCCGGTCCGTTCGCCACCCCGTCCGGCAGCGCCGGATCCGGCGGCCCCGGCGGATGGTGCCCGGACGGACTGCGATGCTCGCCCAGCCCGCCCGGCGGAGTTATGGGCAGCAGCACGACCTGGAGGCGCGGCCCCGGCACGATTCCTTGTTCCACCGCCATCCTGAATCCCGCGTCCAGTCCGCCCGCGTCCCTCACCGTCGTATAGCCCGACTCCAGCGTCTGCTTCAGGGTCGCCGCCACCCTCATGTGCCTGGTCGAAGTCGGCTCGGTCAGCGCCCACTTGTCCGCGAGCCCGTACCCAAACGAATTCAGATGATCGTGGCAGTCTATCAGCCCCGGCGTCAGCGTCATCCCGCCGCCGTCAATCACCCGCGCCCCTTCCGGCGTCGCCGCCTCCGAGTCGCGCCCCGCCCACGCGATGTCGCTCCCCTCTATCGCCACCGCCATTCCTTCCCGTGTCGGCGCGCCCGTTCCGTCCCAGAGCCTCACATTTCTGATAACCAACATCTCCTGGCACCTCACTGTCGGACTGGTAAATTCCCGCCTCTTATGTTATGACAGTTTACGCACTGCATGATAGACCTCTAATGCCCAACAGCGAGGCGACATAGATCGCCCACAACCGACCGGAGATTGCCATGGAACGCCCCATTATGAAACCGATAGGAACGCCCGTCCAGGAACTCGACACGCCCGCGCTCGTCGTTGACCTGGACATACTCGAAACCAACATCGCCGACTGCCACGCTCACTTCCAGCTCTCAGATACCAAGATCCGCCCCCACATCCAGGCGCACCTCTCGCCCGCCATAGCCCACATGCAGATCCACGCCCAGGGAACGATGGGCGGCATAGCCGTCTCCACGCTTGGCCAGGCCGAGATATTCGCCCAGCGCGGCTTCCACGACATTCTCATCACCAACCTCGCCGTCACTGCCCCCAAGATAGCCCGGGTCGCCGCGCTCTCAAAGAGAACAAACCTCACAGTCTGCGCCGACGACCCCGGAAGCGCTCTCCTCCTTGCCCATGACGTCGCGCTGGCCCTCTCTACCGTATCCGTCATGGTCGTCGCGCGCGACCAGGACGAATCAATCGGCGTAACCCCGCAGAACGTCGCCGACACGGTCTCCATGATAAAAAGCGCGGTCCCCCTCAGATTCGCCGGATTCATCTCTTCCAGCGCCAGCGTTCTGCTGGAGGCGGCTTCCAACTACCCGAACGACGAAATCGAAACCGTTCTCGCGCTGCCTGAAGGCGAGGGAATGCCCGACTCCACGTCCGGAATAACCCAGATAGTTACCGGCTCATACGCGCTCATGGACGCCGCCAACCAGTCCGCGCTGCCCGATATGCGGCCCGCCGCCAACATACTCGCCACCGTAATGACACACCAGGAAGAAGGACTCGTCTGGCTCGACGCCGGCCAGAAAGCCACCAGCATAGACACCGGCCTCCCCCTCGTGGACGGCATCCCGGGCGCCTCCGTCAGCCGCATGAGCGCCGAACACGGCGGCATGGTCCTCGACGAGGGCGCGACTTGGGACGTGGACATCGGTACCAAAGTGCGGCTCATTCCTCACAACATCGCCAACACCGTCAACGTTTACGACTTCATACACGCCGTCCGCGACGGCAAACTGGAAGCCGTCTGGGAAGTCGCCGCCCGAGGTCGCTACGACTAGCGCGCGCCGACCTCTCCACACACCCTGATCCAGACATGCAAGAGGTGATTCACATGACCGCCCCCAATCCAGCCATCGGAACCCCCATTTCCCAGCTCGACACCCCCGCGCTGCTCGTCGAACTCGACGCGCTCGAAAGCAACTTCGCCCACGTAGCCGCGCTCTACTCCGACTCCGTCTGCAAAATGCGCGAACACGCCAAGAACATCAAGACGCCCGCCATACTGCACAAGCAGATAGAGGCCGGCGGCACCGTCGGCGGAGTGTGCGCCGCCAAAGTGGCCGAAGCCGAAGTCATGGTCGAAGGCGGCATCAAGGACATCCTCATCACCAGCCAGGTCGTCACCCCCGACAAGATAGCGCGCGTCTGCTCGCTCTCCCGCGAGGCCGACACCAAAGTCGCCATAGACGACGAACGCAACCTACGCCTCATCTCCTCCATATCCCAGACCGCCGACACCCAGGTTGGCGTCGTCATCGAAGTCAACACCTCCATGGACCGCGCCGGCATACGCCGAACCGAGCAGGGCATCAGCCTCGCCCGACTCGCCACCGAACTGCCCGGCGTAGATTTCCGAGGCGTGATGAGCCACCAGTCCATAAGCGGAGACCCCGACCGCGAAACCCGCTTCGCCGAGGGCCGACGCTGGATGCAGATGTGCGTTGACGTCGCCAACGCCATCCAGGACGCCGGCATCCCCGTCGAAATAGTCTCCACCGGCGAAACCTTCACCATAGACGTAGCGCCCGAAATGCCCGAGGTAACCGAAGTGCAGGGCGGCACCTACGCCCTCATGAACACCACCAGCGCCTACATGGAAGACTTCCAGTTCGCCGCCAAGATACTCGCCACCGTCATCAGCCGCCCTTCCGACAACATCGCCATAGGCGACGTCGGCTACCGCGCGCTCGCAGCCCCCAACGGAGTCCTTCCCTCAGTCGAGGGCCACGACGACATCCGGGTGGACTCCCTCGCGCCCGACCACATCGTCCTCAAATCCCAAGGCCCCATGCCCCTCGACGTGCGCGACCAGTTCCTGCTCCTCAGCGCCCAGCAAGACATCCTCGTCAACCGCTGGGACCGCTTCATAGCCGTCCGAAACGCCCAAGTCGAAGCCGTCTGGCCCATACTGGCAAGAGGCTGCCACCACTGACTCAGGGACTTTCGATTATCTGAGATCCGTTCGTCCTGAGTTTGTCGAAGGACGCCTGCTGAATGGCGCCTGTTGAATGGCGCTGTCAGTCAGTTCGTAGGCATATTGTAGAATAACCGAAAGACCCTGATCACTGACTACGATAGCCCATGCTAAAATATCCAGATAAAACTACCCAACAAAACCGATAGAGAGTCGCGCAATGGTCAGCGTCACCATAAACGATCTGGACGAATCCTTAGAACAACGCCTTCGCATGAGGGCGGCGCAGAAAGGCGTCTCCGTCGAGCAAGAAGCGAGGAACATCCTGGCCGCCGCCCTGCGCGACCAACCCCCGCCCCATGCAGACCTCGCAAGCTCTATCCGCTCCAAATTCGCCCCCTTCGGCGGCGTCGAACTGGAGTTGCCCGCTCGAGACGCTATTCGTCCCACGCCTCACTTTGACTGAGACGCAAGATATGATAATACTTGACACGAACGTCGTCTCCGAACTGATGCTTCCCATTTCTGATCAGAACGTGGTTGAATGGGTTATCAGCCAAGACCCCATGACTCTCTATCTTTCAGTCATAACTGAGGCTGAATTGCGTTATGGCATTGAGATAATGCCTCCAGGACAACGACGCGAGGGACTCCACGCTGCAATGGAAGCCATGTTTCAAGAAGACTTTGCTGGACGCATTTTGCCTTTCGATAGGGCGTCCGCTCACTCCTATGCTGCGATTGCCGCGTCTCGACGATCATCAGGGCGTCCTATCAGCCACTCAGATTGTCAAATAGCCGCGATTGCGAGTACGCACGACGCCTCAGTCGCTACCAGAGACGTAGCAGGCTTTGAAGGCTGCGAAGTCAATATCATCAACCCATGGACTGACGCAATGAAATTTCCCGAAACATAAGTTCGCTTCACGGCAATCCGAAACTCCCAAGTCGAAGCCGTCTGGCCCATACTGGCAAGAGGCTGCCACCACTGACTACGATAGCCTCGACCGCAGTGTGGGTATATTGACTGCTACTACCCGCAAATGATACAAACTCACGCAGGACTAGCGTATTCCGAAATATATGTGTAGCCAAAGCGGAACTCGTGTTGGCGAATGCAGTCTCTTTACGGTGGGCGTATTCAGGAGGATGATTCATGGTATCCCAAGGTTCAGACAATATATACAGGACCATAATAGTCGGCGCGGGAAGCTCAGCCGCCAACTTCATTCCAGAGTTCTGTCGCTCTGAGTCCGAAAACGTCCGAGTCACATTCATAGACCACGATTTGGATCAAATAGATGACCTCCGCAGGCAATTGTCAAGTGTCCTCGATGAGGACTCCCTTAATACAGTACATGTCAATAAGCCTGAAACTGCCAGGGCCAATTTCAGGTCCAAGGTTCAGGAACTTGGATTCTCATACGAAAGGATAAACTGGGATAGAGAGGTCGCCCCGGATACACCTCCTGTCATACGGATTTTGACCCACATACAGTGGGATGAGATTAAGAGAGCTATTGACGATCATATCCAGAAAAATCTGGATGACACCCCTACTGCCGAAAATAGAATAGTCTACGTCTTTGGCGTAACAGGCATGACCTCCAGCACCGTAGCCATGGAAGCTTCGAAATTGTACAGAAAGCGCCTGAAAGACTGGGCCAGAGAGCGCGCCTCCACCAGTAGCCAGGAAATCAGACAAATCGGACTTGCGCTTATGTCTCCCACTCCGACTCTTGGGATTAGCGCGTATAATATCGAGCAAGGCTACAAAATTTGCACGATGCTCTCTGAAACAGTCCCGGACGAATACGCAAGTCTAAAGCAAAGAGAAGCCTTCCCTTTCGACAATTTGTTCCTCATAGATGGAAGCGGATTCGGTGGTGAAGACCGGCAGGATCAGCGAGAATTCAGTAAATGGTCTGCCGAAACTCTTTCCATGTTGTTATATCCCAAAGGACAGGACAGACATGGAAGTATAGATACCAACGAAATATTGGGCGAGCTGAGAGGCTACCGTAGTATAGCTCTTGGTCGGGCAGGCTGGAACCCAGAAGAGATAATTGAGGTTCAAGACCAGGTAGTTCTTAACTCATTGGTTGAAATCGGTCTTGATTCAGGCCTTGCATCAGAAGATGTAAAAAGAGTTCTGAGACAGCTTAAGAGCGGCGATGAAGATGTTCGAAAACAACTAGAAGGAATGATTGTTGCCCTTGATGATGAAGAGGACGCTAAAGGGGAGCTCGAAAAGTTCAATTCACGATGGTACCGTAGAGTGGGTGGGGGAAGGCTGGAGCGGGAGAATAGACTCAAAGAGGCTGTAGCTAATGCGGATAGCGTATTTGAAGGTTTGGAGAATATGGTGGAGGCTCGCGCTGATAAACTAGACAAGAAATTTAGAGGTCGCAGACTCAAGTTCCTGTGGAGTACCCCATCGCTCAGAGAGACCATTAGATTGGTGGAAAATAGAGGGCCTGGGAGTGTATTGACTAACTTTGAATCTCTGGAGTCATCTGATCAGCAGCGTTTCAGAACGGATCGCGACAGTATGCTTATGCGTATGATAGATCCATCTACTGAACATGATACAAGAACGAAAAGCATTAAATCATGGGAAATGGGACCGTCTGATGGCAGACAGATGCTTGGATTCCCCACAGAAGATTTGCAGTATGAAATGATGGACAATAGAGATGACCCAGTAGAAGTAGCCGAATATGAACTGAGCGGGGATATGCTCTATTCATTGATGTTCTGGATTCCTGCGGATGGAAAGATTATGCCCAGATACTACCGTAACCAATCCAATCCTGAACGCAATCGCTTGCCTGAAGATAAAGACGCTTGGCCCGAATCTGTAGATTCAACCAGCGATGACGTAGATAAGATGCTGAGGCATGGAGACCGCGTTAACTGATTGAAGGAGATCACCTAACTTGAAGGCTATCATCGCAATATCAGTCGTGGTTATTATCTCCACACTCACATATATGACAGTACAAGCAGAGCCAAATCAACAGGTCCTTCCTGAATGTTCTATCCAAAATAGGGATTCCGGGGATTCAATAGACGCCGATGGGGCTGCGCTGGTAACTCCACTTCAAAATCTGCGCGTTACCTGCGACGTTCGGGATAATTCCGAAGGGACTAATTGGGATTTTTCAACCGAATTACTCAACCCTAAGTGGTCAGTGTCTGACGAAGCAGGCCGACGTTCTCCAGTGTTTGAACAGACCATCAATCTTAAGGGCTATTCCGATATACTAGAGATAGAGTTGACAGGAAATGTCGCATGGCCTAGAGTTCCCAGCCAATTTGGAAGTGAGGAAGCGGCATACATATCTGAAATAGCGCCCGGGATAAGAACCCGAGTCGTGTCATTCTCTGGTCAATCCAGCGCTGCACCTGTTCACTACGAGATTATCTCAGTGCATCCTGATCACATCAGGGCGCTTGATGCCATCAATTCTCTTGATGGTAGAGACCCATTAATTTCCCAATATGTCAGCCCGATACGCGATGTCGCGAACTCTGCGATTGAAGACGGCAGACCATGGCGCGCTATCGAGATCATCGAAGCGATGGATCCTGTTCTCGACATTGCAACCGAGCACCGTCTTGAATACCAGGAACTTAGTTCTGATTCGCAATCCTTCATGTCTCCCCAATTGTTCGCAGGCATAGGCATAGGGATAGTGGCTATCGCTGTCATAGGTGGATTTGTCGTACTAATCCTATTTATTAGGACTAGAAGGAATGACGCATCTAATCGTGAACAAGGCGACACGAGCGATGATAGTTCCGTGCCTGCGGTCAGTTCTGAAGATACAGAACCCACTGCTACATCAGGCAGAAGACGGCGACGGCGTAGAAGATCCCAATGATCCCAGGATGCAGATACTAGAACGCGCTCCGTGAGGACTATCGCATGACGATCATGGGCAAAGTAGGAGATCTCATGGATATTCGGGAATTCGTAGAGAATCCCGAACCCAGATGTCCATGTACGCTCTTGGTGGATGTATCTTTGTCCATGGTAAAGAACGGATGTGTAGAAGCGTTCAATGACCATGTTCATGTTCTGAGAAACAGATTGAAAGAAGATTATCTCGCTTCATTGCGCGTGGAAATGTCGCTTGTCGCTTTTGGCGACGATGCCGAAGTAGTCCATGACTTTTCTACCATTGACAATTTCCATCCTAGTCTGAACGTGGATGGTTTTACTTCCAAGATAGGTGAAGGAATCCGAACAACCCTCAATCATATCGAAAGACGTAAACGTAGGTACAGATCCGCTGGGATAATGAACTACAAGCCCTGGGTGGTCATGATCACAGACTGCGATCCAATAGGCGAATCTCAAGAATATCTAAAAAGCGAACTGAAATCAGCCAACCGCGATGCATCTTTCTGGGTAGTCGGAACGCCAGGCTCCAATACGACTCACTTTCAGCGAATAATCCCTGCTGAAAATATCATAATCCTGAACGAGCCTTCATTCAGTAAACTGTTTTGCGAATTGGCTTCTGCGATGAGTTTGGTAGTGAGATCGAGCGCTAATTCTGAAGTACGACTGGACACAGACGGACTGATGGTTTAGAGCTCGACCTGTATGAATCTACTATGAATCAAGCAGATTTTCGCCGATTAGCGACTGATGATGGACAGACGATAACACTGGACGAGTCTCGTAGATTGGTTGACGACGGAGTCAAAACCATCTACTTTGCAGGCGCTGACAGGGTGGCGAAGATATATCGCCGCCTCCCAGAGGGGTACTCGTCCAAGCTCCGACGTATGCTTCGCTTCTCCCCTCCGCCGGACGGCGCGTCTGTGGCATGGCCTAAAGACATTCTCTACGCAGAGGATTCTCCAGATACCGTAGTCGGATTCGTAATGAGTCGCGCGGAAGGCAATTCTGTCAACACTTACTACCTGCCTAAGAACCGAGTCAAATACGCTCCACATTTTGACTATGAGCTTCTGCTGACAGCCGCTAAGAATATCGCCAACGCTATCTATGCTATTCATAAGCGGAACTACGTCGTCGGATATATAGACGAATCCAACATATTTGTCTCTAGCAGTGATGCGTCTGCGACGGTGATAGCCGCCGACACGTTCCATCCAGTCAGGGAGTCTTACACATTTTCTGCCGGAAGGCCCGAGTATATGCCTCCCGAAATGCAGGAAGTAGAGCTTTCCATAAGAGCGGATAAATCACACGATCTATTTGGACTGGCTGTAATTATTTATAGACTGCTTATGGAGGGCGTCCATCCATTCGCGGGTGTATATACGGGTTCAAGCGAGCCACCTTCATTAGAAAGCAGGATATTAGCGGGGAGTTTTCCTTACTATGGCGACTCAAGTCCCTATGAACCGCCACCCGGCTCTCCGCAATGGGACGCTCTCCCTCATGATTTGCAAAAGTTGTTTGTTCAATGTTTTGGCGGTGGAAGCAGCCCCCCCCGGGGACGCCCATCGGCGTATAAGTGGGCTCAGACAATCGAAAAGGCATTGCGTTCTTTAACGACGTGCGCTCTCAACTCACAGCATAAATACTTCGACCATCTTACTAGTGGTTCAACACTTTTGCAATGAAGGGTATAGCGACTTCAGGCGTATGCGCG
>CAZXFX010000006.1:0-83919 GCA_964640295.1 uncultured Dehalococcoidia bacterium
ATGATGGGGAATTTTTCAGGCGGGCAATCCGGCCGGGGTGTAGCGGTCAGGCTGATAATTTAGGCTGATTACCCCCATCCGTTGAATTGTGAATAGTGAATTTAGAATTATCTGGCGCCTGATTGGGGTTGAACCTTCCCCCATCGAGGGCTGAGAGGGGGAAGGGATTTTTCGGTTGGTTAGAGCGTTTACCTGCCCCTGTGAGCGGATGGTGGGGGGAGTACGTCCCCGACGAGGAGTTGCTGCGCCGGGCCGTGGCCAGGGAGAAGTATCTTGAGCGGAAGCCGCCTGCATTGGACCGCAGAGCGTCCACGGTGATACTTTGCACAAAATGGGCGAGAAACTGACTGAAATGTATTGCTTGAAGTCTTCCGTCTAGCGTGTAATGCCTCCACCTGTGCCGCTACGCTAAAGATGATCGATTGATAAGTAAGGAGATGTCAAATGTTGACGCTAATGAATCATGTACAGAGACGGTCTGTTCTTCTCACCCGAGTATTCCTGCTGGCCGTGATTGGGGCGGTGGCGCTCCTGGCCGGCACGCCGTCGAACGCCGCAGCCCAGTCTAATTATTCCCACGTGAAGTTTGAAAAGCACACCTCCCGGGTGGGGGAGGACGCGGGGACATTGAACTTGCGAGTGAATTTCACTCCGGCGCCGTCCGCGGCCACCACCCTGGAATACGAGGTGACCGGCACGGCGACCTCGGGCAGCGACTTCACCGCCCTGCCCGGGACGGTGAACGTGCCAGCCAACGCGCGGAGCGTGGTCATTCCGGTGACCATCACCGACGACACAGTCCACGAGAACACCAGGGATGAGACGATCATAGTGCGCCTCAAGCAAAGGGATTCCGGCGACCACACAATGTGGCCGGTGACCACCACCCGGCACTGGATTTACGTCCGCGACAACGACACGCCCACCGTATCCTTCGCCACCTCCTTCAACCTTGTAACGGAAGGCGGCACAAAGAATGTACGGGTGAATCTCGACCCGGCGCCGAAGCGAAACATCACGGTGAACTACCGCGCGCTGTACGGCACCGCACGGAACAGCGACGTTTCCGGCCTGACCGGGACGGTGACGGCGAATGCCAACGCGACCCACGTGAACATACCGGTGACGGCTGTCAGTGACAGTGATCGGGGGATCGAATATCTGCACCTGCAGCTCTAGCGGACTAACGACTACCGTCTCACCAGCGGCCACAAACTCCGCACCCTGATCGTAATCAGGTAGCGGCTGGCCAGCGCCGACTCGCCACTGCCGATCAATAACTCCAGCAGCGCCAGTCGCGTCTCCGCTCCTGACGGGAACGACGTGACTGGCGCTTGCGTTGTAGTCGGCGCCTGCGGTGCGGTTCGACCGGAGACATGGTCGCCGCCGACGATTTCAAACCGGTACAATCCTTTCTTCAGGGCTTTGGCATGTGAAATCGGAGGTCCGGCACTCCTGCGAAAGCCGGAGGCCAGAGTGTTCAAGGTACTGATTTTGGTTACGATCCTACCGATTGTGGTCAGTGGATTCATACTTGCGTGGCAATGACGTCTGTTCTGCCCCACCTCCTTTGAGCCTTCTTTTTGCCCTGGCGCATCCCCCAGCGCCTGCTTCATAACAGCGATACTTCAGCGAAGGGCGCCTTCCACGCCGCTAGAGTGGCTCCTTATCAGTTTTGAGAGCACGCACGAGAAGGAGGTCGCCCAGCCAAGGATGCGAACCAAAGGTGATACTCCAAGAACTGTGTCCCAGGACGCTGGCTGCCGACGACGCCTATACCCAAGCCATGCGCATTCGTCGCTGGGCGAGAGCGGGTGTCGCGCTTATGACTCCCGCTCTGAGATGGGTAAAAGGCAGGTACGCAGAAGCATATCATCGCTTCATAAAGTATCCTGACTGCGCGCTCAGGGCGCGCAGGCGTCGAACTTCGGTGGAGCCTCTGTTTGACCTGATAAGCAAGACAGTGGGAACTGACGCTTATCGCAAGCAGTTGGCCATGAAGTCTTTGAGCAGCGTTCGAACCCACCTGGCTCTTGGCGCTCTATCTGTTCAAATAGCGATGGTCGTCAATTCCGTGTGGAAAATGCCCCATCGAAACATCTCACACATGGCAGCAGCCTTCCAATGACTACTTATGCACACCCCTCATTTACAATTACAATCAGTGGTTCGGAAACTCTCAGAGAGCGTTCATTCGTTATGCGAATGAACACTGGAAAGGCTACTTTCCCAATTTGCTAAGCCAGAGCGCGTTCAATCGTCGCAGTCGAGACTTGTTGGGAGCCGCCATATTATTGTCTGAGGCGGTCGCTAAGGAACTGGGAGCGTATAACTCGGCATACCAGGTTCTGGACACCGTTCCGGTTCCTCTGGCTCGTCGCTGCGGGGGAAAGCGTCATCTCCTGTTCGCAGACGAGGCGTCCATAGGCAAGGGAGGGAGCGACAAAGACTTCTACTATGGCTGCAAGTTGCTCTTATCGGATCCGAAATGTGCATCACCCGTTTGATGGGAGAAGGTTAGGATGGGGGTGATTGTCCTCAATATCTACCCTTGTGAGGGGCTTATAGGAGAGAAGTGTCTTGAGAAAGCGATTCATGGCGATGGCTGCGGGATTTGCGCTGGTAGTGGCCGCGCTGAGTTGGGGCGCCTATGAGCTTTCGCGCTCGGATGAGACGGTGGAAGTCGGGGCGAACGTATCCGTATCCGACGCGCTGAGAGGGATGCGGGACGATTTTGAGCTGGCGCTGGGGCCGCGTCGCTTTGATTTTCCGGAAGACCATGGACCGCATCCTGAATACGCGCTGGAGTGGTGGTACTACACGGGAAACGTGGAGACGGGCCAAGGCAGGCGTTTTGGTTATGAGGTCACCTTCTTCAGAAGCGGACTGAGCGCGACTGATATGAAGCGAAGTTCGGACTGGGCAGCCGAGCAGATATATTTCGCGCACTTCGCGCTCAGCGATATAGAGAATGACGAGTTCTACGTCTTCGAGCGTTACAGCAGGGACGCGCTTGGACTGGCGGGAGCGGAAGTCTACCCGTTTCGAGTGTGGGTGGAGGACTGGTCGGTGTCCGGGGCCGACGGTGGCGTTCTGCCGATGCGACTGAGAGCGAGCGACCAGGACGTCGAAGTGGATCTGGTTCTGGACAGTGAAAAGCGCATAGTCCTGAATGGAGAAGGCGGGTTCGCGCGGAAGGGCAGTGGGGAAGGGGAGGCGTCGTACTACTATTCCATGACTCGTATGCGGACAACGGGAGTCGTGTCGCTGGATGGCGGATCGCACAAGGTGAGCGGACTGAGTTGGATGGACAGAGAGTGGAGTTCTGCCCAGCTATCTGACGATCACGTGGGTTGGGACTGGTTCGCGCTTCAGCTTTCCGATGGTCGGGACATTATGTACTACCAGTTGCGGCCTCGCTATGGAAGCGGGAGCGGATTCGCTCTTGGAACGCTTGTTGGCGCGGATGGTTCTTACTCAGGTCTGGACGCCGAGGATGTGAGTATAGAGGAGCTGGACTGGTGGGAAAGTCCGCTGGGCGGAACGTATCCGTCGAGGTGGCGTCTCAAGATTCCGAGAGAGGGCCTGGACATCGAGGTTGTGCCGTACATGAGCGACCAGGAACTGGATACCGTTGTGCGCTACTGGGAGGGCGCGGTGCGGATAGAAGGCTCATCGCGTGGACAGCCCGTAGGCGGGAGCGGCTACGTCGAATTGACCGGCTACGCAGAGTGAGCGTGGGGCTATCCGCGCATCGCCGGCAGTGTCAGGCGCGACGGGTGGCTTGCGTCGTGCAGGATAGTCTGGACGACCGGAGTCATGTCTGACGATCCCCCCAGGTTTCTGGCATAGGCGGGGAAGTTGCTCGAGGATACATCGAGCCGAATGCGGTGGCCTTTGCGGAAGAGTGTCGCAGTCGGACCGACGTCCACATTGTACTTGTACGCTTCTCCCGGCTGAATCGGGGACGGCGATTCCAGGGAATCGCGGAAACTGGCGCGGAGTATGCCGTCGCAGATGTTCCACGCGCTTCCGTCCGGGTGTACGTCAACCAGTTTGGCCGTCCAGTCGGCGTCCGTCGCTTCCGTCGCCGCCCACAACTCCAGTTCTACGTGTCCGATCACCTCTATGTCTCTCTCCAGCGGCTCCGATGTATAGACAAGCGTATCCGACCGCGCCTCGACGGCTCGCTGGTCCTGCGCGCCTACATCGAACACGCTTGGAATGCCGCCAAGATGCGCGCCGCCGTGAGTTGGCGCGGGATTGGCCGGGTCGTAAGTGAATCGGTCGGGCGATTCGGACTCACCTGGTGAATCTTGTGAGAGGACTCCGTCTCCGTTGAGCGTGTTGGCGCTCCCGCCGCTTCGCAGGAACAGGGTCATTGGCTCGGCGCCGGGCGGCGGCCAGGACTCCTCGGCGCGCCACGCATTCGCTTCCATCACGAATATGTAGGCTTTCGGATCTGTGTCAACGCCGTTGTCTTCGCCGCGAAGCCAGCGGTCGAACCATGAAATCTGCATACCGTGCCAGTCAATCGCGGCGCCTGACGCCGAACCGCCGAAATACCTCTGGCCGGCGTATGGGTCGGGAAGCGGCTGGTGAAGCCAGGGACCGACGACGAGATGTTGCTGCGTCCTTGCGAGTTCGGTCGCTCCGCGTTCGCCCATTCCCTGAACGCATCGCAGCGTGCCGCGTATGAAGCCGTCGAACCAGCCACCCTGATTGAGCGCGGGAACGGTTATTCGGTCGAACTTCTCTCTGGGCGCAATCGCTTTCCAGTAGTCGTCGTATGTAGGGTGGGCGAGCCAGTCGTAATAGTAGTCGGCTACGCCTCTTAGAGCCTGCATGTCGTCGAGCGGAAGGTGATTCGCCATTGCGCCAGAGTCGCGCCGCCACTCGCGCAGAACGGCCATCGCCTCGCTATTGCGGGCGGCCCTTCCGCCGAGGTCATCCAGCGCGAAGGCGGCTGCCCAGCCTCCCGTCCAGAAGAGTTGGAATACGCCGCCGAGGTACGTCCAGCTATCGTAGTATGAGTCGGACGTGACGCCCGGAATAATCGCCTTTAGCGCCGGATGCGCTTCAGTGGCGGCGAGCCACTGGGTAGCGCCGTGATACGAAATGCCGAACATCCCGACGTTTCCGTCGCTCCACGGCTGTGAGGCTATCCAGTCAATCGTATCGAAGCCGTCTTGCGCTTCATTTACGTATGGATACCAGTCGCCGTCGGATACGTGTCTTCCGCGCACGTCCTGTATTACGACCGCGTAGCCGCGGTCGAGCGCGCGCATAGGGTCGAGATACATACTGCGGTAGCGTGGCGAATGCTTGCCGTAGGGGATGCGCTGGAGAAGAACGGGATGGCGTCCCGCGCCTGCGGGGCGATATATGTCCGCGCGCAGTATTACGCCGTCGCGCATCGGAATTTCGACATTGGTCTGCGACGCAACCGACGTAGAACGGCGGTATTCGTCTTTCAGCGGTTTGGGCAGCATATTCTTCTCTCCTGGCTTGGCTTACCGCGCGGACTCTTCAGCAAGAGCCTTGACGACATAACCGGGCGACATGGGGAGTTCGGTCATGCGAACTCCCGTGGCGTCATAGATCGCGTTCGCAACCGCCCCCATCGGCGGCACTATGGAGACCTCGCCGACTCCACGCACTCCGTAGGGGTGTCCTGGGTTGGCCACCTCCACTATTACGGTGTCTATCATGGGCAGATCGAGGCTGGTGGGCATACGGTAGTCCAGGAAGGTGGAATTCTGCATAGTTCCATCGTCGCTGAAGTAGTACTCTTCATTCAGCGCCCAGCCTATGCCCTGTACGGCGCCGCCCTGTATCTGCCCCTCGACGTAGCTGGGATGAATGGCTTTGCCGACGTCCTGGATGGCGGTGTACCTGAGTATCTCCACCTTGCCCGTTTCCGGGTCCACCTCTACATCCACGATGTGCAGTCCAAACGCGTTTCCGACGCCGCCCGGGTTGACCGTCGCCCTTCCAACGATTGGTCCGCCTGTTCCGTTCAGGCGCGAGGCGAGGTCGGCGAAATTCATGCTGAGTTCGCTATCCTGCCTGTGTCTGAGCGTGGCGTCGTCATATTCGACGTCATCCGGGTTTACGTCCCAAATCTTGGCGGCGCGCTCGATTAGCTGACGCTTGGCGTCCTGCGCGGCTTCGTAGCAGGCTCTACCCATCTTGAACGTGACTCCGCTGCCTCCCGCGCCTGAGCTATATCCTATCGAATCGGTGTCGGCTATTGCGGGGTTGACATTGGAGACTGGGATTTCGAGAACTTCCGCTACGTGCATGGCCATGGCGGCCCTGCTTCCGCCGATGTCCGGCGAGCCTTCTATCAGGCTGACGGCGCCGTCGGGATTTATGGAGACGACGGCGCTGGCGGGTCCGCTGCCATTGAACCAGGCGCCCCCCGCTATGCCTCGTCCTCTGAATTTGCCTTCGAGCGATGCCTGAAGGTGCGGATGTTCGCGGGCGGCTTCCAAGAGTTCGCGGTTGCCTATGCGGAGGAAGCGAGGTCCCGCCACCTGGCGGGTTCCCTCTTCTGATGTATTCAGAAGGCGGAACTCGATTGTGTCCATGCCAAGTTCTTGGCTGAGTTCGTCAATCACCTGTTCCGCGGCGAAGGCGGCGGCTGGGGAGCCCGGCGCGCGGTAAGCCGCCGACTTCTGTCTGTTCACAAGCACGTCCACGCCTTCTACCAGCGCGTTGGGGATGTTGTAGGGGGCGAACATGGTTCTGCATCCTGATGCCACGGGCGAGCCGGGGAACGCGCCCGCTTCGTATGTCAGGCGCGCCTCCGCCGCGGTGATCTTACCGTCCCGCGTCGCTCCCATCTTCACGTTGATGATGGTTCCGGATGTGGGGCCTGTGCCAACGAACACTTCGTAGCGGCTCATCACTATCTTGACGGGCTGTCCGGATTTTTGGGACAGCTTGGCGGCCAGCGGCTCGATATAGACGCCGCCCTGTCCCTTGCCTCCGAATCCGCCGCCTATCTCCATCGGCACTACCTTCACTCTGGAGACGGGAATTCCCAGTATGTTGGATGTGTGGTCGCGCACGCCGAAATGTCCCTGGCTGCTGCACCAGACTGTTACGTAGTCGTCGCTGTTCCAATGAGCGGTCGCCGCGTGCGGTTCTATGTAGCCTTGGTGTACGGCCTCGGTGCGAAACTCGCGCTCGACTACGACATCCGCCTGCTCGAAACCTGCGTTCACGTCGCCTATCTGGAATTCGAACCTGTTTGCGACATTGGTCCGCTTTTGCGCGTCCCCCCATCCGCCCGCTCTGAAAGCGGCGCTGTGCATCGTGAGAAGGCGTTCGTGAAGGATGGGCGCGTCGTCTTTCATGGCGTCCTCGGCGTTGAGGACGGGTTCGAGTATTTCGTAGTCAACGTGTATGAGGTCCAGGGCCTGTTCGGCGACACTGGGATCGGTCGCGGCTACGGCGGCTACTACGTGGCCCTTGTAGAGAGCCTTTTCGCGCGCTATCACGTTTCTGCCGTAGAAGCCGTAGTTTACCATCGCGCCTTCTTCCTGGTCGGTGAACTCGGCGGATACTTCGGGCATGTCGGCCGCGGTTACGACGGCTTTGACGCCAGGCAGAGCGAGAGCTTGCGAGCAGTCAATGGAGCGTATGCGCGCGTGAGCGTGAGGGCTGCGGAGCAGCTTTCCGTGAAGCATTCCGGGCAGATGTATATCTGCGCTGTAACGCGCCCTGCCTGTCACCTTGTCCAGTCCGTCGTGTCGTATAGGTCGGGTTCCGACGATATCGAATTCCTGGTTGGACAGCACCATATTGGGTTCATAGGTTTGGGTAGTCACGCAATGCCTCCGCTGGGATAGTTCAATGTGTATGAGAATTCTCGCTGTTCATCATAATGTACCATACAGGCAGATTGGGCGTCCGCAATGCCGGTTTTCCTGGAAGCGCCAGATGAGCCTTCACCAGAGGGACCCTCCAGAAGTCGCCTCCTGGCGGCGCGACCGCTCTTTGGCGGAATCGGGACGCGCGGCTTGATGGAGGCATCCTCCGACGATCTCAGGGTGAACGGGGCGCTCGTGGTTTCCATGGCTTAGCATAGACCGCGCGGGCTGCCGCCATGATATGGTCTTTGGGGGTCTCTGTACGTGGAATCGTGGTTCTTGCGATATATATTTGGCGAATTTTGGGAATCTATCTCTTAAAGTTCGCATCTAACTATGGTAGTCTAGGCTTCCACTTACGCAGGCAGGCGTTATAGCGAGGAGGAATGTATTTCCGCCTGATAGTCGGCGTCCTTTGAGACGCGCGCCTTGATTATCTTGATTATATCGTATGAGTGATACGTGAAAGGAGTTCGCAAATATGCAAGACAACGCGCAAGAACAGGGTATATTCGGACGCATTCTGGGCAAGTTTACTGATGAATTCTACTTGCTATTCCGTTTGGGATTCGCGTTCATAGTATTTCTGCACGGCATTCAGAAGGCTTTCCTGCTGTGGGATTTTCCGGCTGGGGCGAACCCGGACGGCATCGGAACATGGCAGGTGGATGTGGCCGCCTGGGTGGAGTTGATTTCGTCAATCCTGATAGGTTTGGGAATTCTGACTCGACTCGGAGCGGGTATGCTGGTGGTAACGATGATAATGGCTTACTTCCAGGTGCACGCGAACAACGGTATATGGCCGCATATATTCCCGGCTGAGGGCGGATTCGCGGCGCACGGCGGCGAAGTGCCTATGCTGTGGTTCCTGATCGCGGGCATCATCGGGATACTTGGAAGCCGCAAGTGGGGCATAGAGCGCATCTTCTTTGGGAAGGAACTGCTTTAAGGAATAATCTCTCTGACTCGGCTGGGGCGACTTAGCTCGTAGATAGAGACGGAACGCGCCGATTCGCAATGCGGGTCGGCGCGTTCTGTTATATTTAACATGTAATAGGGGCGCCTTATCGGTCAAGGCTTTGGAACGAGGAGTTTAAGTATGCCGACGATAGCGGCCATATACGCCGCGCCTGTAAAGTCGCTTGGGCTTTCCAGATTGGATTCCGCCCATATCACTCATAGGGGAGTGGCGGGAGATCGCCGGTTTCTGCTGATGGACTCGCAGGGCAGGGTGGTGACGCAGCGGCAGTTGGGAAAGCTGACGCAGGTCTCGGCGGAGTATTTTGAAGAGGACGATAACCTGCGTCTGATATTTCCGGATGGAAGCGTGGTGAGCGGCAGCCCCGATATGGGAGCGGAGACTGCCACCGTGTTGTGGGGCAGAGTGGTGAGCGGCGAGGAGATAGAGGGTGAGTGGAGCGAGGCGCTGTCGGATTTTTGCGGGGTGAAGTTGACGCTCATGAAGTCGGGGAACCCGGGCGAGTCTTTCGATGAGTATCCGGTGTCTCTGATTTCGACGGCGACGATAGCGTATCTGAGCGGTTTGACTGGTGGAGAGAAAGAGTTCGAGGCGGAGCGGTTCAGACCGACACTTCTCATGGAAGGAATCGAAGCGCATGAGGAGGACTCATGGCTGGGCAAGGGACTGCTCATAGGAGACAGGCTTCGCCTGCGTCTGATTTCGCGCGACCCGCGCTGCGCTATCACAACACTCGATCCGAATACAGGCGAGCGCGACTTCGATACGCTGCGCCTTATACTGAGCTATCGCCCGAGTCGCAGGGCGGCTTATCTGGGGGTGTATGGGATTGTGGAAGCGACTGGGAGTGTGTCGGTTGGAGACGAGATTGTACTCAGCCGGTAGTCAGGTTGTTTATAATGGATTGGCTGGGGTGGATCAAGACTTGCAAGTCGAGGTGGTCTTATGCCTTTAATCGAACAGTTGAAGTCTGAACACAATGGGGAATGGCTGGCAATCAATGTAACTGAAAGCGATGAATTTGAGGCCACGGAGGGAGAGTTGATCTATCACTCTAGTGACCATGATGAAGTCTGGGGAGTGGTTCACGAAATCCTCAAAGAAAAACGTGAAGGCTGCGACATAGCGGTGTTTTACGCCGGACCGCGTCTCCCAAAGGGTGTAGATGGGATGATAACTTCAATTTGGTTCGCCCCTGAACAGACGGACCAGCCACTTTGGAATGCACAGGAGTGACGCCTGGACATTGACTATATACTCAGAACCTCCTGTTAGTTTTCAAACCAGAGTTGAAGGTCCTCTCGGTTTTGAAAGGGTTGAAATGGTTCTCGACACTGGCGCGGCTTTTGTCGTAATTCCTATATCCGTCGCGCATAGCCTGGGATATAGCGTTTACCAACCCGAAGATACACTGATTTTGACTACCCCTTCAGGCTTAGTTCAAGCGCCTATGATAACGCTTAGTTCAGTGGAAGCGCTTGGCGCCGTCGCAAGCGATGTCAGGGCGGCCTGCGTGGATATGCCGATAAGTATAGGATTTGGCGGGCTGCTTGGGCTTTCGTTTCTGCGGAACTTCGACGTGGATCTGCATTTTAGAAGCGGCGCCATAAGGTTCAGATAAATTTCATGTTAGTGACAATTGTCATAGTCCTCACTCTAGCGCCTGCGCTTTTGATATTGTGGCCTTTCGTAGTGGGCCTGGGCAGGGACGAGTTCGAGCACGATGAAGGCGCGCCGCAGGCGGACCTGGCGCAACGCTGGGACGCGGCGGTCGCCGGACTTGCGAGCGCCGAACTCGACCACTCGCTGGGAAATCTGTCCGACGGCGATTACGGAGAGGTCAGAGCGCAGTTGATGTTCGAGGCGGCGGACATCATGCGCGAAATGGAGTTGTCTGAAGAGGAAGAGGAGCGAATGCTTTTCGCTCTGCGCGAAGAGATGCTCGATGTGCGCTCTCGGATTGAGGGCGACGAGATTTCGGGCCAAGGCGAAGACTCGCCGCTCAGGGTTCCGACGCGCTCTCCGGAACAAGGTCAATGATCTGCCCGAGCGTTTCCAGCTTGTCGGCGACGCTATCGCCCGGAATTCCGAGGCGCAGCGTGTTTATTCCGGCGTCGCGATAAACGGCTATTCGCTCTCTTACCATAGTTGGCGTTCCCACCAGATTCGCTTTCAGGGCAAGTTCGACGGGGACATGGTCGCGAGCCTTGTCGCGCTCTCCCGCCATCCACAGTCGCTGAACCTCGTTTACGGCGTCTGCGAATCCTTGTCGCGCGAACGCGTTCTTGTAGAAATTGTTGTGCAGGGAACCCATTGCTCCGAAGGTGAAACCATAGCCGCGCGCGTGTCTCTTGCCCGCTTCCTCCACGTTGTCCGTAATCTCTACGGATAGCGGTATTTGCAAGTCTATGTCTTCTATGGAGCGGCCCGCGCGCTCAGCGCCCGCGCGGATGCGGTCCAGGAATACATCCGCAGTCTCAGGGATGAAAGAGCCGCCAATCCAGCCATCCGCCAGTTCGCCGGTGAGTTCGAGATTGCGGGGACCAAGCGCGGCGATGTAGATGGGCACGTGGACGGGCGGCGCGCTGCTTCTCAGCGCGCGACCTTCCCCGTCCGGCAGCGGAAGCATATAGGTTGAGCCGTCGTAGCTTACGCGATTTCCCGACGTGGCGAGCCGCACGATCTCGATAGTCTCGCGCGTTCGCTGGATTGGTTTGGCGAACGGCGCTCCGTGCCAGCCCTCGACCACCTGGGGACCGCTCGTTCCGAGTCCCAGTCGGAACCGCTTGCCGGAGATGGACTGCATTCCCATCGCCGTCATGGCCAGGTTCGCTGGCGACCGCGCTCCGATCTGGATTATTCCTGTTCCGAGCGCGATTTGGTCGGTTTTGGCGGCGATGTAGGCGAGGGGCGTAATCGCGTCGTACCCCCACGACTCGCCTGTCCAGATGGACTCCGCGCCGAGCCGTTCCGCCTCTTGCGCGAAGGTGGCTGCGCTGTTCCAGTCGCCATCGGAGTCGGTGGTTACGTTTACCGCGATTTTCATGCTGTCAGTCCTGTGGGTGGGTAGCCGGGCGCGCTCTTGTTCTTGTTGATCTGGCCTACGTGATCGAGATCGTGGACTCTCTGAAAGAGATAGAAGCCGCCGGCGTGAAGTTCGCCGAAGAATGGATGTGGAGCGGTGGCTTCCAGGTTGGGGGAGGTAGGAAGCCTGTCTGTGAGCGCGCGCCAGGCTTGCGTGTCTTCGTCAAGCCGCTCGCGCAACTCCGAAATTCCCGCCGTCGTCGCCTCTCTCGGCGGGTCAATGGCGCGTTTGGGAGGCTCTTCGCCGTGTGCGAGGGATTCTACGACCTCGGCGACCCGCGCCGAGCTTGTCAAGACGTGGTGCAGGACTTCGGCGATACTCCATTCTTCGGGCGCGAACGTAAAGTCGGCCTGCTCTTGAGTTACGTCCTGAACTGCGGCGATGACCTCCCGCCTGGCTTTTATGAGGCGGGACCACATCTCGGCGAAGGAGTATTTTTCGCCTTGAGCGAGCAGATAAGACCTGACTCTCTGCGCTTCAGCATCTTGCGTAGTCATATAGCGCGACCTCTCGCAGCGTGATTTCTGCCGAGACTGTAACCGACAATCGCGCGCGCAGTCAACTCGCGTCAGTTCCGAGAAACTATATCAATCTAGTATGCGCTTCATCTTGCGCGAAAGTCCCTTATCTCTTGACGGACTCACAAGGATGGCGAAGTTTCCTTCCGCCTTGATGACTGGGAGGGGTAGGCGAGCAGCAGGTCGGCGCGCCCTTCGACAAGCTCAGGACGAACGGATTTTTGATTTACCTACCCCTGTGAGCGGCTTGATGGAAAAGGCTGAGATGGGAGTGATTCAGCCGCGTCGCGTTATGTTCTGACTGAATACGGGTCGGCGGCGTCTCTCAGGCCGTCGCCCATGAAATTCAGGGTGAGGACGGCGAATATGACGAATAGTCCCGGCGTAAGCAGCCACGGCGCGTTTGCGACTGCCTGTAGGTTTTGCGCCTCGAACAGCAGCACTCCCCAACTGATGGCCGGCTGGCGCAGTCCGAGACCGAGGAAGCTAAGCGCTGTTTCCGCGATGATGATGGCGGGTATGGCGAGCGTGGTGGTTGCTATGATGTGGCTCATGAAGGAGGGAAGCATATGTCGGAATATGACGCGCATCTGGCTGGAGCCGTATAGCCGGGCCGCCATGACGAAATCTTCTTCGCGCATGGCCAGGAATCTTCCCCTGACCTCGCGCGCGAGTGTGGTCCATCCGATAAGCGAGATTATTATGGATATGGCGAAATAGACTCTGACGACCGACCAGTCCTGCGGCACTGCGGCGCCGAGAGCGAGCCAGACGGGAATGGTGGGCATGGCGCGCAGGAACTCGATGAGACGCTGGATGAGCGAATCCGTCCATCCGCCCCTGTAACCTGACAGTCCTCCCATCAGTATGCCGAGGAACAGGCTGATAGCCACCCCGACGAGGCCGATGGACATTGAAATGCGCGTGCCGTACATGAGGCGCGAGAAGACATCTCGTCCGAGCTTGTCGGTGCCGAGAGGGCGCAGCGCGTGCATTCCTTCCTCGCTGTCGGCTCCCATGAGGTGTATATCCGTCCTGAACAGCCCGAACAGCTTGTACTCGTGTCCGCTCACGAAGAACCTGATGTAGTGCTTGGTTTCCCTGTCCTGAACGTGTTCCATGGCGAGCGTGACCGGATTTCTCTCGCCCTCTATGCCGTACACGAAGGGGCGCGGGACCCATCCGTCGAAGATGTGGATGCGCTGGGGAGGCATGAACACCCTGGAAGACGACGAATCCAGAGGATCGTGGATAGACAGAAACCCCGGAAACGCCGCTATGACGTAGAACCCGATCACGAGAATCAGGCTTATCATGGCGAGACGATGCCGCTTGAATCGCCACCAAACCAGCTTCCATTGGGAAGCCAGATACGCCGCTTCCTCCGGATTTCTGGCGGCCTGTGGGTTTACTGCGTCGGTAGTGGCCATTCCCTTAAGCTCCGATCCTGATCCTGGGATCCAGCAGCGCGAGAATAATGTCTGAAATCAGTGTGCCTATCAGCGTAAGCGCGGTAAGTATCAGGATGATGGACCCGGCGAGGAACATATCCTGAGTGTATAGCGCCCTGAGCAATAGCGGCCCCAGCGTCGGCAGGCTCATCACTGTGGCTACTATCAGGCTGCCCGAGAATAACTGGGGCAGCGTCCATCCGATTGTGCTGACGATTGGGTTGACTGCGATCCTCACCGGATAGCGCATGATGAGCTTCCACTCAGGCAAACCCTTCGCCCGCGCCGTTTCTACGTAGGGCTTATTGAGTTCGTCCAGCAGGTTGGCGCGCATTATCCTCGTCAGTCTCGCCGTCCCGTCCGTGCCCAGTATCAGCATCGGAACCCAGATATGCTTCATCATGTCTATGACCTTGCCGACGCTCCAGGGGGCTTCCACATAGTCGGGCGAAAACAGCCCTGTTATGCTTACGCCGAAGTAGGCGAACACCATCCACATGATGACGAGCGCCAGCAGGAAGTTGGGCGTGCCGACTCCGAGATACGAGAAGAATGTGAACGTGTAATCTAGCCAGGAATACTGTTTGACGGCGGAGATTATCCCTATGGGAATGGCGAGCGTCCAGGTGAATACGACGGTGAACAGGCCCAGTATTATCGTCAGACTGAGCCTCTCGTTGATGAGTTCATTTACGGAAACTCTCATTTCGAGAGACTTGCCGAAGTCCCAGCGCAGTATGCCCCATACCCACTTGGTGTACTGAACGTAGAGCGGTTCGCCCAGGCCGTACTGCTTGCGAAGGCTTTCCAGTTCGCCGGGGTCCGCGAATTCACCCTGGTTTTGGAGCTGGATTACGTAGTCGGACAGGAAGTCGCCCGGCGGCGCTTGGATCAGTCCGAACGCCACTACGGACATCAGGAACATCATCGGGATGAAGGTGGTGAGGCGTCGGAGTATGAATACGAGCATATCCGGTTTCCAAGTATCCCTCGAGGCTGAACGTATCGGACTTGTTGACGGGTAATGAACTGTGGTGAACGCGGATGGAATCTCACCGGCGGGGGCGTCATATACCGGACGCCCCCGCCGGTTTCTTCAACGAGCGCTTAGTTGGTGAAGTAGAACTGTTCCGGGAATCCGGTGGAAGGCGTTCGGTATATCCATGCGTTAGCGGCGACGTCCGGCACGTTCTGAATTCTGTCGCTGGTTATCAGCACGCCCTGGTTGGACGGGCTGAGGCCGGTTACGCCGATTATCCATAGCTGGTCTAGCTGCAACTTGGCGACTTCTGTGCCGAGTTCCAGACGTTCGGCAAGGGGAACCTGCGTGCTTCTGGCGCGCATGTCGGTTAGCTGCTGGACTACTTCGAGCGGCTCGTTGCCCTGGGCGCCGTCAGAGTCGTACCACAGCTTGCTCTGCGGGAAGACGCGGTCCATCCAGTCAGCCGCAGGACCGAGCGCGGGGTCGCCGATGCCCGAACCCCAGACGGTAATCATGTGTTCGCCGGCCTGGAAGCGTTCCTGGAGCAGCGTCCTGGTGATCTCGTTGACCTTCGTCTTGATGCCCACGTCTTCCCAGCTTGCCGCAATCAACTCCATCGTGTCGGTATCGCGGCCCTCGCCCGGCGTGGTGTCCATGATGATGTGCATCCGCTCGCCGTTGTCCATCAGGCGGAAGCCCTCGTCATCCTTGTTCGGCATTATCCCGTCCAGAATCTGATTCGCCATCTCAGGGTCGTACTCTATCCATCTGAATGCGTACTCATCGCCTGGGTAGTGCGGCTCGGACGGCGCGGGCGCGGGCTGTCGCGGCGTACCCTGCCCCAGGTAGCTAATCTCGTTGATTTCGTTGCGGTCAATCGCGTGCGAGAGCGCGATTCTGAAATCCTTGTTCTGGAAGTATTGCGCTTCCGGCCCCTCCCACTCCATGTTGAAGTGGATGCCTATTTCCGCGCCCGTGTTGGCCGGCCAGATCGTCATGTGGTAGCCTCCCGTCTCCTCATTCTCCTTGAGAAGCGGGAACATGGACAGGTTCACGTGGCGACCCTGGAAGTCAATCTCTCCGGCTATTGCCTTTAGCTGAAGGATGTCGTTGTCCTGCACCAGTGTGTACTGAAGCCTGTCTATGTAGGGGAGCTGATTTCCTTCCTGGTCAACGGCGTAGAAGTACGGATTTCGGACAGCGGTGAAGACCTGAGCCGAGCCGTACTTGCTCCCGGGAGACGGTATCCACGGTCGCATCTGCGGCCTGTCCGGATTCACCCTGAGGTCGAACATGGCCAGGAAGTACGCCTGCCAGGACTCATGTCCTTCTGCCGACGCTTCCGCTTCCACATTCGGATTGTACTTCTTGTGGAACTGCTTCATGTAGTTTGACGGCGCGTAAGGCTGATTGCAGCAGCCGTTGAACTGATCCATCTGCGCGACGTTTTCGGGGAATACCCAGTACGGATCCTGGAATTTGAACTGAACGGTATAGTCGTCTATCTTTATGACTTCGCCCAGGCCGCTGACCGTCTTGAGCCTGGCCGGCTTGACTGGAGCGAGTTCATCGTCGAGTATCACATCTTCGTAATGGAAGATGAAATCATCTGCGGTAAACGGGTCGCCGTTCGACCAGCGCGTGCCTTCGCGCAGGTTGAACGTCCACGTCCTGCCGCCGTCCGAGGCTTCCCACGACTTGGCAAGCGCGGGAACCAGGGCGCTGGCGTCCTGCGACCACCGGACTAGACGTTCGCTGGATATCCTTCCGTAGTTCCATACATCCGCCGGGCCGAAGTACGCCCTGCGAATGGTGCCGCCGTATGACCCGATGGAGGCGGCCGGAATTACCATTGGCTCGGAGGGGATGCGGTCTTCGATTGGAGGAAGTTGCCCGGCCGATACGAGCTGCGCCATTAGAGGGGCTTCGTTGAAGCTCTTGGGAGCGGGTATCTCTTTGATGACCTCGATTTCCTTGATTACTTCAACCTCTTTTACTACCTCCACCTCCTTGATGACTTCCACCTCTTTGGGAACTTCTTTTACGACTTCAACCTCTTTTACCACCTCTACTTCCTTGATGACCTCCACCTCTTTTACTATGGGTGTCGGCGCCGCGGCGCCGTCGCCGCTGGAACACGCCATGGCGAGCGATAGCAAAATCGCCAACAAGGCTGCGAACCATAAAGTCTTTTTCATCATGTCCCTCCTTAGCCAAACAGGGTCGTGAATAGCTCTGCGCCGGTTGCATATAAGGCCAAATATGGTATCGTGTCGGATATTGGGCTGAATATATGACTTGCTTGGATAATATCCAAAGCTTTATGGGGTGTCAATCATCTGAATCGTACCCCTTTGCGGAAGTCGTAGGGTGAATCTCACAGGGAGAGGAAATCAAGTGCAGACGAGACCGCTGCTGGAAGTGAAAGACCTGAAAACGCACTTCTTCCTGGATGAGGGAACGGTGCGCGCCGTGGACGGCGTCAGTTTCGACATTAGGCCAAGTGTTGTTCTGGGTGTGGTTGGAGAGAGCGGCTGCGGCAAGAGCGTTCTGGCTCGTTCGGTGATGAGAATCGTGAGGCCACCCGGCAGAACCATCGAAGGGAGCGTCATGTACGACCGCGGCCGTCGAAGAGGCGTCTCGGATGACGTGGTTGACCTTGTGCGGATTCCCGTGGACGACCCCGATATGCGCGACATTCGCGGCAGCGACATAACCATGATCTTTCAGGAACCCATGGTCTCGTTCAGCCCGGTTCATACCATCGGTCAGCAGATAATAGAGGGCATAACGCTCCACGACAGCGATGTTTCCGAGGGAGAAGCGCGCGGACGGGCGGTGGAGATGCTTCGCAGGGTGGGAATACCGAACCCGGAGTCGCGCATTGACCAGTACACGTTCAGCCTGAGCGGGGGGATGCGCCAGCGGTGCATGATAGCGATGGCGCTCGCCAGCGACCCTAGCCTGCTCATCGCGGATGAACCCACTACCGCCCTGGACGTCACTACTCAGGCGCAGATACTCGAACTGATGGGGGAACTCCAGAGTGAGTTCGGCATGGCGATGATGCTGATCACTCACAACCTTGGAGTAGTTGCCCAGATGGCGGAAGAGGTCATAGTGATGTACCTGGGCAAGGTGGTGGAGTGGACTGACATCAAGACGCTGTTCGACGACCCCAAGCATCCATATACGATGGAGTTACTCAAATCCATACCGCGACTGAGCCGAGTCAAGCGGGAAGAGAGACTGACCCCGATAGCGGGAAGCGTTCCGTCGCCTTATGTGAGACCGACGGGGTGTCCTTTCCATCCCCGCTGTCCGAAGGCTATCGCCAACGTTTGCGACACGATAGAGCCTGAATTGACGCGGGTTGGCGACCGGCACGTGGTTAGCTGTCTGCTATATCAGCAAGATATTTCTGGTGAGAGCGAGGCATCGGAGTGAATATGAATAGCGGCAATGGCGCGGATAACCTGTTGGAGGTCAGGGACCTGAAGACGCACTTCCCGATTACGGCCGGGCTGTGGAGGCGGGTAGTGGGGTATGTTCGCGCGGTGGATGGAGTGTCGTTCGACCTGAAGGCGGGCGAAACGCTGGCGCTGGTGGGGGAGAGCGGATGCGGGAAGACGACGACGGGAAGGGCGATAATACGGGCGGTGGAGCCGACAGGGGGGAAGGCGCTCTATCGCATGGAGGACGGCGCGGTCATAGACACGACCAAAGCGGAGGGACGCGACCTTCAGATACTCAGGCAGCAGATTCAGATCATATTCCAGGATCCGTTCGCGTCTCTCAACCCAAGGATGACCATATTCGACATAGTGGCCGACCCGCTGCGCGTGAACGGTCTGGTCGCCAGGTCCGAGATGGAAGACCGGGTCTCGGAAATGCTCAGCCTCGTAGGAATGTCGCCGGCGCTGATGCGGCGATACCCTCACGCCTTCAGCGGCGGGCAGAGACAGCGCATTGGCATCGCCCGCGCGCTGGTGATGAACCCGCGACTGGTAATAGCGGACGAGCCAGTTTCGGCGCTGGACGTGTCCGTTCAGGCGCAAATCCTGAATTTGATGCTCGACTTGCAGAACAACCTGGGGCTCACCTATCTATTCATCAGCCACGACTTGAGCGTCGTGCAGTATATCAGCCATCGCGTGGCGGTAATGTACGTGGGCAAGGTGGTCGAACTCGCGCCGACGGATAAGATATTCGTACAGCCCAAGCATCCATATACGCAGGCGCTGCTTTCGTCGGTGCCAGCGCCGAATCCAGAAGTGGCGTCGCTGGGGCAGACGCTGGAGGGAGAGGTCGCGGACCCCGCCAATCCGCCTGACGGATGCTACTTCCATCCGCGCTGCCCGTTCGCGCGGGACATTTGTCGCAGCGACGAACCCGAATTTCGGGAGGTGTCGCCGGGCCAATTCACGCGCTGCCACTTCGCCGAAGAGCTGGACCTGCCCGGCGTTCCCGAATGATAAAGGCTGCTCAGGGCCATTGGATTATCTGAGAATTGTTCGTCCTGAGCTTGTCGAAGAACGCCTTCTGAAGGATGTTGTCAGTCAGTTCGCAGTCATCTTGTAGAACAACCGAAAGACCCTGAAAGGCTGCTGGATAAACTTGAATATGCCCGATAGACACGACCCCATCCGAGAAATCGTTAGCGAACTGGAATCGCGCGACTATATAGCGGACCCGGCTATCGCCACGTCTATATATATGGCGCAGGCGCTAGAACGTCCTCTGCTCATAGAAGGACGGGCGGGCGTGGGCAAGACCGAGATCGCCAATGTAATGTCGCAGTTGCTCGACACGTCTCTCATTCGGTTGCAGTGTTACGAGGGGCTGGACGTGACCACCGCCCTGTACGAGTGGAATTACGCCAAGCAGCTTTTGTGGATAAGGCTGGACGAGGGCAGCGGGCTTTCCTCCGAGGAGCGGGAGCGACAGATATTCAGCCGCGACTTCTTGCTGGAGCGTCCACTGCTCGCGGCGCTGACCCAGCCGGACAAGCCCCCGGTGCTGCTGATTGACGAAATAGACCGCGCCGACGAGGAGTTCGAGGCGTTCCTGCTCGAAGTTCTCTCCGAGTTTCAGGTCAGCATTCCGGAGATGGGGACGATTCGCGCTAAGCATAAGCCGCTCGTGATTCTCACTTCCAACCGCACGCGCGACCTGTCCGACGCGCTTCGACGTCGCTGTCTCTATCTGTGGATAGACTATCCGGATCTGGAGAAGGAATTGCGGATAGTGCGCCGAAAAGTGGAGGGCATTGACGCGAGGCTTGCCAGGCAGGTCTGCCGCTTTGTGCAAGAGGCGCGAGAGTCGGGGCTGGAGAAGGTTCCGGGCGTTTCCGAGACGCTTGACTGGGCCAAGGCGATGGTGATTCTCCACTACGACCATCTGGACAGGCAATCCGTCGAGCGGACTTTGGGGACTTTGGTGAAGGACGCGGACGATCTGGAACGGTTCCGCGAAGAAGCGATAGAGCGAATAATCGGCTTGGTTCAGGATTAGCGCGAGACGGGCGCTAGCGAGGGAGACCGTCTTCGAGGGTTGACCACGCGAGCAGCGCGCACTTGATTCGGACGGGAAATTCGCGCACTTTGGCCAGGGAAGCCAGTTCTCCCAATTCGCGCAGCCATTCAGTAGTCGGATCGGGTCCCTGCATCATGTCGTGGAACTTGTGGGATAGGGTCGCCGCTTCGCTGAGCGTCATCCCTTTGATGGCTTCGGAGAGCATGGAACCGGTGGCTTGGTTTATGGTGCAGCCTTCTCCCTGAAAGCCGACTTGGGCGACGCGAGATCTGGAATCCAGCTTGATTTGCAGGTGAATTTCGTCGCCGCAAAAGGGGTTGACGCCGTCCAGTACTATATCGGCGTCATTCAGCCTGGCCGGGTTGCGCGGATTGCGCCGATGATCGAGAATCGCGTCGTCGCGATATATATCGTCCAGGTTACGCAAAGCCATCGGAGAAGTACCTGAGCGCCCGCTTCACGGAATCCACCAAGGCGTCTATTTCCTCTTCGGTGTTGTACAGATAGTGGCTGGAGCGCGCGGTCGCCACCACGCCCAGTTCGCGCATTAGCGGCATGGTGCAGTGATGCCCTGTGCGGACCGCTATGCCGTCCCTGTCCAGGAAGGTGCCGAGGTCGTGTGGATGGGCTATCTCGGAGTAGAAGGAGATTATTCCGCCGCGCTTCTCGGGGTCTCGGGGTCCGAAAATATCCAGGTCTTCCTCGAGTTCCTTGAACGCATTCAGCGCGTGGGCGTTCAGCTTGACTTCGTGGGCGCGGATATTGTCCATGCCTATCCGGTTCAGATAGTCCACAGCCACGCCGAAGCCGATAGCGTCCGCAATGTTGGGCGTTCCCGCCTCGAACTTCATGGGAAGATCGTTCCAGGTAGCTCTGTCGTACCATACTTCCAGCACCATCTCGCCGCCGCGCAGGAAAGGTTCCATGTTCTCCAGAATATCGCGCCTGCCGTAGAGGACGCCGATTCCGGTGGGCCCAAGCATCTTGTGGCCGCTAAGTGTGAGAAAGTCACAGTCCAGGTCATGGACGTCCACCGCCAGATGAGGCGCGCTTTGCGTGGCGTCTATCAGCACGGTCGCTCCCACGGCGCGCGCTTTTGCGGCAAGCTCTTCGACGGGGTTGAGTATTCCGATGCCGTTGGACATGTGAACGACCGCCAGCAGTTTTGTGCGGGGCGTGATGAACTCGTCGATGCGGGACATATCCAGACTCTGGTCATCTTCGCGCATTGGCATTATGCGGAGTTTGGCGCCTTTGTCCGCCGCGACCTTTTGCCATGGCACCAGATTGGAGTGATGCTCGTAGGGAGTTACGACTATCTCGTCGCCTTCTTTGATGTTCTCCACCGCCCACGTATGCGCCACCAGATTGAGAGACTCGGATGCGTTGCGCGTCCAGATGATCTCTTCGGGATGGTCCGCGCCGATGAAGCGGGCGATCTTGGCGCGCGCGTCCTCGTACAGTTCGGTCGCTTCCTGGCTGAGCGCGTGGACGCCGCGATGCACGTTGGCGTTGGAACTTTCATAGTAGTCAACCAGCGCCTGAATCACCTGGCGCGGCTTTTGTGTCGTGGCGGCATTGTCCAGATAGACCAACGGCTTGCCATAGACTTTCCGCGAAAGAATGGGAAAGTCTTCCCTGACCTTCTGAACATCGAACATTTTCCAACCCTCGTCGTATTGTTTGAAGTTTTGATCGCAGCGGCTAGACATCGAGTTCGATGTCGTCGCCTTCCACTCTAACCTGGAATGTGTCAACCGGGACGACCGCTGGCAGCGCGGTGGCTCGTCCTGTGGTCACGTCGAAGCGCGCGCCGTGTCTCGGGCACTCTATCTCGCAGCCTTCGAGGAACCCCTGTTCGAGCGAGGCCTCGTCGTGCGTGCAAACGTCGTCAATCGCGAAGAAATCGCCATCAACGTTACAGACCGCTATGGCCCGGTCTCCCACTTCATAAACCTTTGCCGTTCCCGCGGGAACTTCCGAAGCCTTTCCTACTTTTACGAACGCCATTTGCTGAAACTCCTCTTTGCGGGTCTAGTTTCGTCTGTCCTGAAGCAGGGCTACCTGGGTTCCTGATGCCCTGTTCCTCAATATCTCATAGCTTCTATCAACCAGATTGCCGATGGTGCGGGAATCCAGGATGCGGTACACAGCCAGTTCCACCTCCTGCCACACCTCTCTCTGGGCGCAGGAAGGGGCGTGAATGCAGACGGCGGTGTCATCCAGGCAGAACACTAGATTCTCGGAAGCCCCCAGGCACTCCATGACTTCGCTGAGCCGTATTTCCTCCGGCTCCAGCGCAAGCGTGTGACCGCCGCGCGGCCCGCGCTGCGCTTTGACCATTCCCGCCTTTCCGAGGGCGTGCAGCACCTGCGCGAGATAGGCTTCGGGAATCATAGTTCGGCTCGCTATTTCGCTGGTTCGCAATGGAGAGTTCTGGCGGTGAATGGCCAGATCCACAAGAGCCCTTACGCCGTAGTCCACTTTTATAGGTATCTGCATGTCTCCACGTCTCCACGCCCAATCTGAATCTATTCTGTGGAAACTGTTCCGTTTGAACCGGTTTTAATCGCCGACGCAAGTGTATGCAGCGGCAGCGTGGCGCACTTTATCCTGGTTGGGTAGTTCGACACGCCTTCCAGTATTTCCAGATCGCCCATGATTTCGTAGTCTGGTTCAGAGCCGTTCGTCTTGTCGGTGATCATGCGCCTGAACTCGGCGACTACGCGCTGAGCGTCATCGAGGCTCTGTCCCTTGACCGCTTCGCTCATCATCGAGGCTGCCGCTTTCGATATGGCGCATCCGACCGCGACATAGCCAATGTCCTGTATAGAGTTGTCTTCGGTCAAGTTCAGGTACACCGAAATCTGGTCGCCGCACAGTGGATTGAACCCGTCCGCTTTACGGTCGGCGTCGTCAATCTTCTTGAAGTTGCGCGGTCGGCGATTGTGGTCCATGACCACTTCGGCGTACAGGTCTTGAAGGTCGTTCATGGATTCGATTCCTTAGAACTTGAATTCATATCTGGGTATAGCTTCGAGGAACGAGCGTTCAAGGTACTCGCGCAACTCTGGAACGGCCACGGTATCTATGATTTCCGAGGCGAACCCGAATATAAGCAGCCGGCTGGCGGTTTCCAGGTCCACGCCGCGGCTTCGCATATAGAACACTGTTTCCTCGTCCACGTTGCCGGCGGTGGCGCCGTGTCCGCACTTTACGTCGTCCGCCCAGATGAACAGAGCGGGCTTGGAATCCACCTCGGCGTCGGGCGAAAGCAGCAGATTCTTGTCCGACTGCAGGGCGTTGGTCTTGTCCGCTCCCTTTCGCACGAAGACCGTTCCGCCGAACACGGCGCGCGACCTGCCCGAAAGGATGCCTTTGTAGTAGAGATTGCTGTTGGAATTTGGGCTTGCGTGGTCTATGTTTATGAAGCTGTCCATGTGCTGGCTTCCGGACGTAATGTAAAGACCGCTCAGGTCTGTCTCGCACCCTTCGCCTATATGCACATACAGATCGTGCCTGCCCAGTCCGACGCCCTTGTAGAAGGCTCGTGAAGAGAACGAACTCCCATCCTTCTGACGAACCCTGGCGACCCCCACGTGATATGAGGCGTCGCTTTCATCCATGAGACGGTAGTGTTCGATTCGCGCTCCCTCTTCCAGCGCTATCTCGGCGACCGAGTTATTGAAGTATGAATTATCGCCGAGTCCGGTATAGCTTTCGATCACCGTCGCTTCGGAATTGCAGCCAACGTCTATCAGGACGCGCGGGTGAGCGACGAATCCGTCTTCATCCGTAGAGACGAACGCGAGATGAACAGGCCGTTCCACTATCGAATCGTCCGATACGTGGACTACCGCGCCTTCTCGCAGGAACGCTGTATTGAGCGCCGTAAATCCTTCTTCCTCCACCGAGGCGAGAGAGCCGAGCCGCTGTCTGGCAGCCGCGCCGTCCGATTCGACCAGGCTGGAGAGGCTGGCGACGGCGACCGAGTCCGCGTCATGCACTGTGGAGAGCGCGGGGTCGAATAGCCCGTTTACGAAAACGAGCGTATTCCAGTCTGCGTTCCACGGGAGAGCGCGGCGCAGGGCCGTCTCCGGCGGCGATTCCTGCGCGGTAGGCGCGGAAAAACTGGCGCGCGCCACGGGGGCTATATTCGTGTACTTCCAGGCCTCGTTCCCCTTTCTTGCGGTCGGAAAGCCGAGTCGCATGAAATTGTCGAAGCCATTCTTTCGCAGTCCGCGCAGCCAGTCTGGGCCGGATACGTCCATGCTGTCGTATTGCTCTGCGTAGCGGTCGTATTCTGTCAATGTTTGTGTCATTTCTCAGCCAGTGATATTTCCAGATTCTTTAGCCGTCAGCCTACTGGGGCCGCGGCTTCCTTGATTATCCAGTCGTAGCCTTTATCTTCCAGTTCGACCGCCAGTTCCTTGCCGCCCGAGCGGACTATGCGGCCATCCACCAGAACGTGTACGAAGTCGGGCGTAATGTAGTTCAGGATGCGCTGGTAGTGAGTTACCAGCACGATGGCTTTATCCGCTCCTTTGAATGCGTTCACGCCGTCGGACACGATTCGCAGCGCGTCAATGTCCAGTCCCGAATCCGTCTCGTCGAGCAGGGCGAGTCGCGGGTCGAGCAGCGCGAGTTGGAGTATCTCGTTGCGCTTCTTCTCGCCGCCGGAGTAGCCTTCGTTGACGGAGCGACGCACCAGGTCGTCGTGGATGTTGACCAGTTCGCGCTTGGAGTCGAGCAGGCGGTCGAACTGCCGCACCGACAACTCAGACTCGCCCTTGTGCTTGCGAATTGCGTCCACCGCGGCCTTGAGGAACTGCCACGTGCGCACACCGGGCAGTTCCACCGGATACTGCATAGCGAGGAAGATGCCCTCGCGGGCGCGGTCTTCCGGGAACCACTCGGTTATATCTTCGCCGTCATACAGTATTTCGCCGGAGGTGACAGTATATTCCGGCCTGCCGGAGACGACATTGGCGAGAGTGCTCTTGCCGGAGCCGTTAGGCCCCATGATGGCGTGGACCTCGCCCTCGTTGACTGTCAGGCTGACGCCCTTGAGAATTTCGGTATCTTCTATAGAAACATGTAGGTTGCGTATTTCGAGCATTTCGTATTGTCTATCCCTGTTGATGCGTTGTCTTCTCGAAAAAATCGTTCTATCTATCGTCGCCTTCTGGTTAGCTATGGCCTCGTCTCCGGTTGCCGCCTGTTCCGATTTTCCAATCGGTAGATCAACTCTTCGGCGCCGTCTATTCCATCCGAGACTTGCGAATTTGATAACCAGTCTTCATTTTCTCCCTTGTTTCCTCTCGCCGACGCGCATCCCGCTCTCTGCTCAACTGCGACCCGCGGATTTCCTGAGGCGGCTTACACCGATTCTCCATCATGTAAATCCACTTCCTAGCGTCCTTCAAGCCTCCCTCGACCAGCCAATATGTGTGGTGCGAGCCGTAGAACTTTATCGCCCAATCCTCCCTCAATAGCCATGTGCAGAGAGGAAGCGTCCTTGGGGTCGTCAGTCTCGAACGATAGATCCAGCGATATGTCATAGAGATCGCGTTGCGACTCATGCGCCCAGCCACGCTCTTTTGCTATTGTCCGCAGGTAGCCGTGTACCGCCTCAAGACCCTTCTCGCACGCCTTGTACAGGTCTTCACCGTCAAGGCGACGATCAGCCTCGTCGAGAAGGCGCAGGCTACTTTCCGCGTGTCTGGATGTCTTAGTTTGAGTCACAGTCCCAGCCTTGCTACCCTACCGTGCCTTCCAGGCTGACGCGCAAGAGTTGGCTGGCTTCGGCGGCGAACTCGAAAGGCAGTTCCTTGAAGATGCCGCGGCAGAAGCCGTTGATTATCATGTAATTGGCTTCTTCCTGGTCAATGCCGCGCTGCTGAAGATAGAAGATCTGGTCGTCGTTGACCTTGGAAGTCGTCGCTTCGTGCCCCATCTGGGCGGTCGGATTTCTGACCTCGATGTACGGGACGGTGTGCGCGCCGCACTCGCTCCCGATGAGCAAACTGTCGCACTGGGTAAAGTTCCTCGCTCCGGACGCCGACGGCATTATCCTGACCATGCCTCGATATGTATTCTGAGCGTGCCCCGCGCTTATACCCTTTGCGACGATGGTGCTCTTCGTGTTCTTGCCCATGTGGATCATCTTGGTGCCGGTGTCCGCCTGCTGGTAGTTGTTCACCAGCGCGACCGAGTAGAACTCGCCGACCGAGTCGTCGCCCTGAAGTATTACGCTCGGGTACTTCCACGTAATCGCGGATCCGGTTTCCACCTGCGTCCAGCTTATCTTGGAATTCTTGCCGCGGCACGCGCCGCGCTTGGTCACGAAGTTATATACGCCGCCGTTGCCCTCCTTGTCGCCGGGATACCAGTTCTGGAGCGTGGAATACTTGATTTCGGCGTCGTCGAGCGTAACGAGTTCGACGACCGCGGCGTGTAGCTGATTCGTCCTGCGAATGGGCGCGGTGCATCCTTCCAGGTAGCTTACGTAGCTTCCCTTGTCCGCTATGATGAGCGTTCTCTCGAACTGGCCCGAATCGAGCTCGTTTATCCTGAAATAGGTCATGAGTTCGATGGGGCATTTGACTCCGGGCGGCACGTAGCAGAAAGAGCCGTCGCTGAAGACTGCCGAGTTGAGCGTCGCGTAGAAGTTGTCGGTGTAGGGGACGACGGAGCCGAGATACTTTCGCACCAGCTCAGGATACTTCTGCACTGCCTCGGATATGGAGCAGAAGATGACGCCCGCGTCTTCCAGCATCTTCTGGTAGGTGGTGGCGACCGACACGCTGTCCAGCACCGCGTCAACCGCGACGCCGCTCAGTCGTTTCTGCTCTTCCAGGGGAATCCCCAGCTTATCGAACGCTTCCAGTATCTCCGGGTCAACATCGTCGAGACTCTTTGGACCGTCTTCCTGAGACTTGGGAGCGGCGTAGTAAACCATGTCCTGAAAGTCAATTTGGGGATAGGAGACATTCGCCCATGTCGGCTCTTCCAGATCCAGACGCTCCCAGTGCCTGAAAGCCCTGAGCCGCCATTCGAGCATCCACTCAGGTTCGTTCTTCTTGTGGGAGATGAACCGGACAGTGTCTTCGGACAAGCCTCTGGGGGCTGTTTCGGATTCGTAGTCGAAGTCGAAGCCCCACTTGTACTGGGAATCATCGAGCTTGGTTTCCCTGGAGATGACGTTTGCTGTGGTCATGCGGACTGCCGCTCCTCACATTTGTTGAGTTGTAAGGTCAAGAATACTGGCTATAAGTATAGCGAAGCGTATTTCGGCGGGTCAAGACGGCGACTTGGCTCACGCGAACCCGACTTCTTATATTCAGAAGTCGGACACCACCGGATTCCTGAGCGTTCCTATGCCTTCTACCTCCACCTCCACGCTGTCTCCCACGTTTATCTCGCCCACGCCCGGACATCCGCTGGGAATGATGTCTCCCCGGTTTAGCGTCATCACTTCGGACATCCAGCTTATGAGCTCGGCCACTCCCCAGATCATATCGCTGGTGGACCCGTCAACCTGCGTTTCGCCATTGACGCGGCATCTGACTCTCAGGTTGTCGCCGTCCAGTCCTGTGGTTATCCATGGCCCAATGGGGCAGAAGGTGTCGAAGTGCTTCACTCTCATGCTGGTTCCGCGTCCAACGTCGCTTGTAGCCATTTCGCTGGCGCTTACATCGTTTACGCAGGTGTATCCCAGTACGTAATCAAGCGCGTTCGACACGCTCACCTTCCTCGCGCTTCTTCCGATGACAATGCCCAGTTCGGCCTCGTGTATCACCGAGCTGCAGACGCGAGGATATATGATCGGCTCATTGTGCGCGACGACCGTCCCCGGCTGTTTCAGGAATATGCCGGGACCGTCTCGTTCGTCCGGCTCGCCGTAGTTGGCCGCCGCCGCCACGACTTTATTGGCGCGCGTGTCAATGGGCGCGAGAATCCGCGCCTCCGAAAGCGAGCAGATAGCGCCCCCAGGTCGGGGCGACCCGAAGACGCTTCCTTGTATAGTCCGCGCCTCATCGCCTTCGATTATTCCCCACTGTACGCGGTCGTTCCACAGAAAGCGAACGATGTTCATGCCTGCCTCCCCATGCTGAGATTTCTATGCGGATGGTACTTTTCATTCGGCGTGTACGCAACCCGCGCGCGCAACCGATGGGAGCGGCGGTTGCCGTAATTGATACCGGTTCGCGTCGCAGAACCTTGAAGTCTTTTTCGTGATAGAGTCGTTGTGCTATACTGCCATAGCTTTTTGAGCGAGTTTGCGGCGGTTCCAATTCGATACGAGAGAATCGCATACTGGGATATGAATTTAGCAGTCCGGCGTCTGGCGGGGCGCCGGTTGAATCTGAAGGACTGAAGATGGCAGACAGCATCAAACTAATAGAGGGCGGATCTGTAACCTCTCCCGCAGGGTACAGGGCAGGCGGCGTTTACGCCGGTCTGAAGAGCGCCGGGGATGGCGTTCTGGACTTGGGGCTGCTGCTGTCTGACCGACCTGCCAATGTCGCTGGGACTTTCAGCAGAAACAAGATACTGTCTCCATCCGTGACAGTGAGCCAGAGCAGGATGGACGGCGGAGTGTCCAGGGGAGTGGTGGCCAATAGCGGCTGCGCGAACTGCGCGGTGGGCGAACAGGGCTTGCTGGACGCGGAGGAGATGACGAGTCTGGCGGCCAACCATGCGGGGGTGAGCGCGGAGGAATTGTGCGTCGCTTCTACGGGAATGATAGGGGTGGAACTGCCGATGGGCCTCATCAGACAGGCCATAGGGGAGGTGGAACTGACCGAGGATGGCGGAGAGGCGTTTGCGCGCTCGATAATGACGACGGATACGCGGCCAAAGCATATCGCGGCTAGTTTCGAGGCGAACGGCCAGACGTACACCGTGGGCGGAGTAGCCAAAGGCGTTGGGATGATTCATCCCGATATGGCGACGATGCTGTCGTTCATTGCCTGCGACGCGGATGTGAGCCTGGACTTTCTTCGGGAAGCGCTCAGAAACGCGGTGAACCTGAGTTTTAACATGGTGGATGTTGACGGAGACCAGTCCACCAACGACACCGTTCTGCTGTTCGCCAACGGCGCGGCCGGCGGCGCGCTCATAGCGCGGGATTCGGATGGCGCGGATAGTTTTCAGAATGCGCTGAACGCGGTGGCTATATATCTCGCCAAAGAGCTGGTGAGGGATGGCGAGGGCGCGGGGCACGTCATGGAAGTGACGGTGGACGGCGCCTTGAGCGAAGCGGACGCGCGACACGCCGCGAGGGAAATCTCTTCTTCCAACTTGGTCAAGGCGATGGTGCATGGCCGCGACCCTAATTGGGGACGAATAATGATGGCCTTGGGCAAGAGCGGGGTGGAACTGGACGAGTCCAAGATAGACATCTTCATAAACGGCGTACACATCGTTCACCAGGGCAAGGCGATTTCGTACCATGCCGACTCGGTAGTCAGTGGAATGACCGCCGAGGAGGTTAGCTTCAGGGTTAGCCTGAACATTGGGGAAGCGTCAGCGACCGCTTGGGGGTCGGACCTGACCGAGGAGTACGTTACGTTCAATTCGGCGTACTCGACGTAGGCGCGCCGGTTCAGGCGTCGAAGTTGTATGATTTGGATGAGACGCGGACTTCCTGAAAGCGAAGGCGCGGAACGCGATAACCGAAATAGCGGAGTTTTTGAATTTGCGGCAAGCGGAAGGCTCCGCGCCTCCAAAGGAGCGAATCTCTGATGGGACGATCGTAGTTAAGATTGGCGGCAGCACCCTTGGAGAGCATGACACGACGCTCAAGGACGTGGCGGACCTCCGAGCGGAAGGCTATGACCTCGTGGTCGTGCACGGGGGAGGCAGGACGATAAGCGACTGGATGGCCGCGCAGAAGATACGACCCGTATTCAGGGATGGGCTTCGAGTCACGGACGAAGATAGCTTGCGGATAGTGGTGGCCACGCTTGGGGGACTCATCAATAAACAACTTGTGGCGGAAATGCGCGCTTTGGGCGCGAACGCCATGGGCATGAGCGGCGCGGACGGCGGGATGCTGGAGTGCAAGGTCAAGGAGCCGAACTTGGGGTATGTTGGCGACGTCGTCTCGGTAAACACTCTTCCGATAAGCTTGGCGCTGGAGTCGGGCTTCATTCCCGTGATCGCTCCGGTGGGCATATGCGTGTCGGACGACCCTGAGTTCGGCAACTCGCTCCTCAACGTCAACGCGGATACGGCGGCAGGCCATATAGCCAGGCATTTGATGGCTGAGAGAATGGTGTTCATGACTGATGTGGAGGGCGTTCTGGATCGTCGTCATCGGCTGATTTCCAGGCTCACGCCGCAACACGCCAATATGCTGTGCGCTTCAGGCGCCATATCGGGCGGTATGATCCCTAAAGTCGAGGCGTGCGTGAGCGCGCTCGTTAGCGGCAGTTCGTCCCATATAATAGATGGAAGGATTCCCGGCGCGCTGCGTCGTTCGCTGAACGACGAGAGCGTCGGCACCCGGGTGGGCTAGGAGAGACAATGGCTGAAGAATTTTCGCGCAACGGCGGGGATGGCGATAGCCTGACAAACGAAATCGGACCGAGGCCGTCGGGCTCCTCATTCAGATGGGGCGCAGTGATAATCGGCCTGATAATCCTCTTCGGCCTGTTTTCGTTCGCAAGAGGCATCTATACAGACCTTCTTTGGTATGAAGCGCTGGAACTGCGCAGCATATTCGTGAAAGTGGCGGTGACGCGGATTGCGCTGCTTGCCATAGGAATGGCAGTCACGGCGATAGTCTTGTCTGCAAGCTTCTGGGTGGCGCAAGCTCATACGCGAGGCGAGGTTACGCTGCCCCTGCCTGAAGATGTGTCCGGCTTCGTGTCTCGCATGGTGGTGTGGGGCTCCATAGTAGTCGTTCTGATTCTGAGTTTGATATTCGGGTCCGCGCTTTCGTCGCAGTGGGAACTGTTCCTCAGGTTCACTAACGCGGCGTCGTTCGGGCAGACCGAGCCTATCTATGGGCAGGATTTGAGCTTCTACATATTCACTCTGCCCGTCTATTCGTTCATACAGGGATGGATACTCGGACTGGGCATTATGACGCTCATTGGAACCGTCGCCATTCACTTCGTCAACTACACGCTGCGCGGCGCCAGTTACGAGTTTAGCGGCAGGATCATAATCCATCTGTCCATCATCGCCGCGGTGATAATGCTGACCATAGCGGCGGGCCACTGGTTCGACAGGTACGCGCTGGCTCTGTCCGAGGACGGCGCCGTATTCGGCGCGGCATACGCGGACATCAACGCGCGCAGGCCCGCGCTGCTGATAATGACCATCGTGGCGGTCGCCGCCGCGATCCTGATGCTGTCCAACATCTATTTCAGAGGACTCAGGATAGTCGTGGGAGCGGTGGCGCTGTGGATAGTTCTTGGACTGGCGCTCACGACGGCGTGGCCCACTGTCATACAGCAGTTCTCGGTGACTCCGAACGAATTCGCCAGAGAGGAGCCGTACATAGCCAGAAATATCGAATTTACGAGGCGGGCGTTCGCTCTCAATCGGATTGAAGAAGAATTCTATCCGGCTGAAACAGAGGTGACCGCTGAATTGATTCAGGACAATCTGAAGACTGTCAACAACATTCGGCTGTGGGATTACCGCCCGCTGTCGGACGTGTACCGACAGATACAGCTCATCAGGCTGTACTACGACTTCAAAGACGCTGACGTTGACAGGTACAACATCGGAGGCGAGTACCGGCAGGTATTGCTGTCCGCGCGCGAGGTCGCGCCTGAGAACCTGGACCCGGATTCGCAGAACTGGGTCAACAACAAGCTGGTCTATACCCACGGCATCGGCATAGCCATGAGCCCGGTGACCGAGTTCACGCCAGAAGGCAGGCCCGAATTCTTTGCGAAGGACATACCCGTAGACGGCGCCATTCCCATCGGTCTTCAGGATGGAACAACGCCGCCCGAACTCGTCGTGGATAATCCGCGCATATATTACGGCGAAAATACGCTGGATTATGTGATAGTCAACTCCAATACCGACGAACTTGACTACCAGACCGCCGAGGGCGACCTGTTCAGAACTCGGTATGGCGGCGACGGCGGCGTACTCTTGTCTTCCGTCTTTCGCCGTCTGGCTTATGCCTGGCAGTTTGGCGATTTCAACATACTGATTAGCGGCGAGATAAATCCGGAAAGCAGGCTACAGTATCACAGGGCCATACAGGAGCGCGTAAGCAAGGCGACGCCGTTCCTGATGCTCGATGGCGACCCTTACATCGTCGCGGCGGAAGGGCGGCTGGTCTGGGTGCAGGACGCATATACTACCTCGGACCACTACCCATATTCTGATCCAATTGGAGACCCGGCTACGGGACAGATAAACTATATGCGGAACAGCGTCAAGGTTACGATAGACGCTTATGACGGGGCGCTTAGCTATTACATCTGGGACGATACGGACCCGATAGTGCGTACATACGCGCGCATATTCCCTGATCTGTTCAAGAGCGCCGATGAAATGCCCCAATCGCTTAGAGACCACGTCCGCTATCCGCAGGACTTCTTCTCGGTGCAGGCGGAAAGGTATCTCAAGTACCACATGCAGGATCCCCAGAACTTCTATAACAACGAAGACCTGTGGGCCATACCGAATGAGAAATTTGGGCAAGAAGAGACGCTCCAGCCGGTGGAACCCTACTATGTGATAATGCGGCTGCCCGGCCATGAGAACGAGGAATTCGTGCTTCTGATGCCGTACACGCCAAGCCAGCGTCAGAACATCGTGGGATGGCTGGCGGCCAGAAGCGACGGCGAAAATTACGGCAAATTGGTTGCGTTCAACTTCCCGAAGGACAGGCAAATTGACGGGCCCGAGCAGGTGGAAGCTCGAATTGACAACAATCCGGATATATCTGCCTGGTTCACGCTCAGATGCACCGAAGGCTCGACCTGTACGCGCGGCAATCTGCTTGTAATTCCCATTGGGAGAAGCCTGCTCTACGCCGAGCCCGTATATATTCAAGCCGAGGGAGTCAGGTTCCCCGAATTGAAGCGCGTAATACTGGCGACTGGAAATAAGGTGGTTATGGAGGATTCTTTGGGTCTTGCCCTCTCCTCGCTGACGGGAACCGATTCGTTGGCGAGCGTGGGCGAATCCCGAACCACTCGAACGGAGACCGCGCAAACGACCGAGGTCGTCGTCGAATTGGGAGATGAGTTGGAACAGCAGATACAGGCGCTTCTGGACACAATAGAGAAGATGAGGCTCGATCTGGACTCACTTGATGAGGCAGCCGAGCGGTTGAAGGAACTCACCGGAGGAGAATAGATGACTACCGATTGGAAAGACGTAGAAAGCAAATACTATATGTTCGTGGTTCGTCGTCAGCCCGTAGTGATAGTTAAGGGCGACGGCACCAAAGTGTGGGACGTTGACGGCAAAGAGTACCTGGATTTCACGTCCGGATGGGCGGTGAACAACGCGGGACACGCGAATCAGGCCATCGCGGACGCTATATCAGAACAGGCTCGCACGCTTCTTCAGACCTCGAATCAGTTCTATTCCGTTCCGCAGTTGCAGCTTGCTGAGATTCTGGTCGAGAACTCGGCTATGGACAAGGTGTTCTTCTGCAACAGCGGCGCGGAAGCGAATGAAGGCGCGATGAAACTGGCGCGTCGGTACGGGGCGAAGAACAAGAATGGCGCGTTCGAGATTGTAACCGCGCTGAACTCGTTCCACGGGCGCACGATGGCGAACGTCTCGGCCACGGGCCAGCCCCATTACCAAGAGCTGTTCGAGCCGATACCGCCCGGATACAAGCACGTCTCTTTCGGGGACATAGAAGAATTGAAGGGGTCGGTGTCGGACCAGACGGTCGCTGTGATGCTCGAGCCGGTGCAGGCTGAGGGCGGAGTGAATATACCCCCCGAAGGCTACTTGGAGAATGTGCGCGAGTTCTGCGACCAGGAAGGTCTGCTGCTGATCTTCGATGAGGTGCAGACAGGCATGGGGCGGCTTGGAACGCTGTTCGGGTACGAGTCCTTCGGCGTCGAGCCTGACATCATGTCGCTGGCGAAAGGGCTGGGCGGCGGCGTGCCTATAGGCGCGTTCATGGCGAAGGATGAAGCGTGCGCGTTCGAGCCGGGCGACCACGGCTCGACATTCGGCGGCAACGCCCTCACATGCGCCGCGGCATACGCTTCTACTAATTACATCATTGACAATAACCTGTCTCAGAACGCCGCCGAAATGGGCGAGCGCATGGGCGAGGCGCTGAACGCTATCAAAGCCAACAACACCAGTGTGGCGGAAGTGCGCGGAATGGGTCTGCTCTGGGCAGTGCTGTTCAACTCGGACATTGGCCCGGACGTCGTCGCCAACTGCAACAACGAGGGTCTGCTGACCAACCCGCTGCGCCCCAACGCGGTCAGGCTGATGCCGCCGCTCACGGTTTGCGCGGACGAGATAGACCAGGCAATGGAGCGCCTCGAGACGGCCATCAAGGCGGTTGGGGCATAACAGAGCCAACTAACGATTAGATGATGGAGGCGTCTGTCCAGGGACGGACGCCTTTTCAATATACTGATGATACTGATGGCGAGAGGATTTCTGGTGGCTCAGTTGTTGGATAATACCATTTCAGTTTGATTGCGCTACTAAATTCTCTGCGGGTTGCGTTGTTATCGTTCTTCTGAAAGCGGAATCCATTAGGGTCTAACCCATAGAAATGTAGTCGTATTACTCTGAATGGGTATTAGAATATATGGGGAAGGCCATGAAACTGGATATCTATTATGACAGCGAAACAGACACGCTTTCTTTGTGGAATGGACTGCCTGCGGACGAGGGCGCCGATGTAGCGGAGAATCTAATGGTTGATTTCGGTAGGGATGGGGATGTTGTTGGATTTACGCTTGATCACGCGGCAGAGTTGTTGGGGGCGATTCTTTCTAAGCCTAAGTTGAGCGAACGCAACCGAGATGTGAGTATGGTCAATGGAACGGTGTCTGAGGAGGGAGTCAATGGAAATTAAATACTTTTCTGATACCGATACCCTGCTAACAGACTTCTCGAATGACGAAATTGTGGAGACGAAGGACATCAATGAGAATATCCTTGTTGAACTAGATAGAGATGGCGCGCTTGTTAGTATGGCTATCGAGCGCCCTAAGCAACGAATAGATGTTGAGAGTTTCTCTTATCAGCGAGTGGCGGGCGCAAACTAGACCAGCATTATAATTCCGCTTAACTGTGAAAGGCCAAAGAAGTAATGAACTGGCGCGAACTTAGAGAGAAAAACGCAAACGTAGTCGGCGGCGCGGTTTCGGGCGGACTGGATAGCTGCACCGTAACCCACTGGCTGCGCGAAAACGGCTTCGAGGTGCAGGCGTTCACGGTGGACCTGGGCCAGCCGGACGAAGAGAGTCTGGACGCGATCACAGACAGGATGATGGGATGCGGCGCGTCGGACGCGATCATCGTCCCAGGTCGAGCGGCGCTGGCTGAGGCCGGACTGAAGGTAATCCAGTCACAGGCGCGATACGAAGGCGGATACTGGAACACGACCGGCATAGCGCGTCCGATAACGGTGGAGGCAATCCTGTCTGAAATGCGGAAACGCGAGATAGACGTGATGTTTCATGGCGCGACGGGCAGAGGCAACGATCAGGTTAGGTTCCAGCTTGCCGCCAATATGATTGACCCGGACGTGGAGATTTACGCTCCGTGGCGAGACCCGGAGTTCGTAGAACGTTTCCCCGGCCGGCAGCAGATGATCGAGTACTGCGAGGCTAACAGTCTGCCCATCAGGCCTGCGCGTGAGTCGCGCTATTCCACGGACGCCAATTTCCTTGGGCTGACTCACGAGGCGGGAGACTTGGAAGACGTCACTATCTCGCCCACTTTCGTGGAACCGGGCATGGGGGTATGGCCGTGGGACGCGCCTGACCAGTCCCAGGTGGTCGCTATACGATGGGAGCGGGGCGTACCCGCGGCGATTGACGGGGAACCGCTGGATGTGGAGGCGGCGTTCGAGAGGGCGAACGAGATAGCCGGACGCCATGGCGTAGGCATCGGGACTCACGTGGTAGAGAACCGTTTCGTGGGCGTCAAGTCGCGGGGAATCTATGAATCCCCCGCCATGGAGTTATTGGGACAGAGTTACGAGTACCTGCTTCAGTTCGTGCTGGACAGAAGGGCGCGAGAGTTATTCGAGCATATCTCTCGGGTAATAAGCGTGCAGATATACCAGGGATACTGGCTCGACTTGGCGACAAGGGCGGCGCTCGCCGGGTTGGCGCCGATTACCGAACTGGCGACCGGGACGATTTCCGTGCGCTTGCACAAAGGCCGGATATACTTCGACACCGCGGAGGATACCCACGAGGCGATGCCGCACTCGCTCTACACGGACGATAGCTCGATGGAAGCGATGGGTACATACGACCATTCGGACGCGGAAGGATTCCTGCGTGTTCTGGGCATATCCGCCAAGAACCTTGGACGCAAGCAGGGAATAGATCTGTAATCCATTCCTGTGAGGCGCGACTTGAGCGAACAGCGTATTCCAATCTCACCTGATCAGCTATCCGCTTCATGGTTGGAATCAGCCCTTGAAGTTGGCGTGGAAGACGTTGAGGTCCAGCCTATTGGCGAAGGAACCGGATTCGCCGGTTCGGTTTACAGAATTCGTCTCCAGTACGCGGAATCAGAGCGCTCGCTTCCAGACACTATGATATGGAAAACTGTGTCGAGCGACGCGCGGACCAGTAAATTTCTGACGACGCTCGGCGCCTACGAGCGCGAATCCAGATTCTACAGTCAGTTGGCTAACAGCGTCGAGATAGCTCCGTCTTCGTATTTCTCTCATTTCGATCCAGATAGCGGCAAGCTCTGCCTCTTGACCGAGGATGTCGGGTATATGACGCCCGGAGACCAGCTCGAAGGCTGTACGCTCGAGCAAGCTTTGGCGGTCGCCCGCGAAACGGCGCGGCTACACGCTCGGTTCTGGGGACGAACCGACGAGCGACTCGATTGGGCGCCGACATTCGACGGCGGTTCAGGCTACTTCCAGCGAATGCACTCTGTTGCGTGGAGGCAGTTGTCTCGAAGCGAGGTTGGAGCTCCGGAAGGCTTGATCGAGACGGCGCTGAGAATGGCCTCGCGCGTGCCTGAGATCAAAGAGCGGCTCTCCCTTCCGCCCCTGACGCTAACGCATGGCGACCTGAGACTGGACAACATATTCTTTGGTCGAGAACCGAACTCAGAAGTCGTCAAGCTGATAGATTGGCAGGCGATTCGCATGGGGCGCGGCGCGTATGACATTGCGTATTTCCTGTCCACGTCGGTTCCGGTGGGTTTTAGAAGGCGGTCGCAAGAGGAATTCATCCGTAAATATGTTCAGACGCTTTCTGATATGGGCGTTAGCGGATACGCCTATTCGGACTGCATGGAAGATTTCGCGTGGGCGCTGCTGGACGTGGTTTCCTTTATTGGAGTAATCGGCTCGACGCTGGATTTCCAATCCAGTCGCGGCTTAGAGTTGTCGGAAACGATCATGGCGCGACTATGGAGCGCTGTCGAGGATAGCTCGGCGCTTGACCTGCTCGAATAGGCGAGCGGCCCTTTCATGGGCGAGAATATGGAGTGAGAAATGACGATGACAGTGGATTCGACTGAAGTTAGGAATCAGATAGTCGCTCTTGTCAGAGATTTCGTGAGGCGAGAGGTCGAACCAATCGCGCGGGAATACGACAATGAAGATATCTACCCGCAGCAGCTCATAGAGCCGATGCGGGAGATGGGGCTGTTCGGCATCACCATCCCGGAAGAGTACGGCGGCATGGGGCTGGACCACACCACGTTCGCAACCATATTCGAGGAGTTGAGCAGGGGCTGGATGAGCGTGAGCGGGATAATCGGTACGCACCATGTTCTGGCTCACATCGTCTCCAACTTTGGGGTCGAAGAGCAGAAACGGGAATATCTGCCCAGACTGGCGAGCGGAGAACTCAGGGGCGGACTGGCGCTGACGGAGCCGGACGCGGGCAGCGACGTGCAGAGTGGCAAGACGACCGCCAAGCGAGACGGCGAGGAGTATGTAATCAACGGGACGAAGATGTTCATAACGAACGCGGAGTATGGGAACGTATTCGCGGTCCTGGCGAAGACTGACCCGGACGCTCAGCCAAGACATCGCGGCATGAGTTGCTTTGTCGTGGAGAAGCCGAATCCGGGAGTCCGCGTCGGACAGCATCTGGACAAGCTGGGGTATCGTGGGCTGGATTCATCTGAGCTTATATTCGACGACTGCCGCGTGGGCGAGGAGACGCTGGTTGGCGGCATGGAAGGGCAGGGATTCAAGCAGGTCATGGCCGGATTGGAGACAGGGCGAATCAACGTCGCGGCGCGCGCGGTGGGAGTGGCTACGGCGGCTTTCGACGCGGCTATCGAGTACGCGCAGAGGCGCGAGGCGTTCGGCAAGCCGATAGCCCAGCACCAGGCGATCCAGATCAAGCTGGCCGAGATGGGGACCAAGATACAAGCCGCGCGCCTGCTGACCTACGACGCGGCAGCCAAGAAGGACGCGGGCCAGGAGCGCGTTGATCTGGAAGTGGGAATGGCGAAGCTGTTTGCGTCCGAGGTGTGCGGCGAAGTGGCGATGGAAGCTATGCGGATTCATGGCGGCTACGGCTATATCAAGGACTTCGACGTGGAGAGATACTACCGCGATGCGCCACTGATGATAATCGGCGAAGGCACCAACGAGATACAGCAACTGCTGATAGCGCGTCGCCTGCTGGAGCGGTACGCTATCTAGCCGACCCCCATGACCGTGATAGAGCATACCAAACACTACAGGGAGAATATGGAGGACCGCGCCGCGCCGAGTCGGAAGTCGCTGATACAATTCAAACGGGCATTGAGTGTCCGGCTCGTTTGGACAGGATTGGCAGAGAGAAGGTGTTCAGGGACGGTTGTGAATATGAGGGAAGAAGTTACCCCCACAAACCGGTCAGAGTATTCTATGTTGAGGAAGGGCTAACAACCGTCGTGGTAACGGTAATAACCAGATACGGATAGTGGAAAGAATGAAAGTTACATACGATCCATACGCGGATGCGGTGTACATATATCTGACGGCTGAGAAGCATGAGCTCTATACTCATGTAATAGAGGACGAAGATATAATGGTGGACGTAAGCACGGGCGCCAACCGCACGGTCGTCGGGATAGAAATTCTTGACGCTTCGTCCAGGCTCAATGTGGAAGAACTCAAGACGCTCGAGTTCGTCGAGCACGGGCCTCCGCCATCGCTGGCCAAACTGCGGGCGGCGGAATTGGCCGAAGTCCGCGAGAAGGAATCCGAATACGAAACCGCTCAGACCGAATAAGGACATTCACGTATGATTCACGATAGAAGAGACACTTTTGGCGGATATTTCGAGGACTTCATATACTGCTGCGACGCGCCATTGATGATAATCGGCGAGAGCGCTAACGAGATACAGCAACTTCTCATAGCTCGCCGACTGCTGGAGCGGTACGTGATTTGAGCGACCGTTATGATACATTTTTCAGATCATGCTCTCCTCTCAATGCGAAAACGCGGCGCCCTAAAGTTCGAAGTTATTGATACAATCCATACGGGAACCGAATATCCGGCGTATCTAAACAGGTTGGGTAGAGAGAAGGTGTTCAGAGACGGCTATGAACATGAAGGCAGAAGTTACCCGCACAAGCAGATTAGGGCGATATATGTTGAAGAGGGGACAGTAACTGAGATAGTGACTGTAATAACCAGATATGGGGAGTGGAAAGAATGAGGGTTACGTATGATCCACGCGTCGATGCAGTCTATATAGATATTGCCCGAAGCAAAGGCAGCGTCGAAACTAAATTGGTTGACGACTGGGTAGCTGTGGATATAGGCGCCAATCGCGTGGTCGTCGGGATAGAAATTCTTGACGCTTCGTCCAGACTCAACCTTGAAGAACTCAAGACGCTCGAGTTCGTCGAGCACGGGACTCCGCCATCGCTGGCCAAACTGCGGGCGGCGGAGTTGGCCGCAGTCCGCGAGAAGGAATCCGAATACGAAACCGCTCAGACCGAATAAGGACATTCACGTATGATTCACGATAGAAGAGACACTTTTGGCGGATATTTCGAGGATTTCACTCCCGGCGACGTCTATAAGCATTGGCCGGGCAAGACGATTACGGAGATGGATAATCATCTCTTTTCGCTTCTGACGATGAACCACAATCCGCTTCATATTGACGAACATTATATGTCCGAGCATCAGCACGGCAAAATACTGGTGAACGGCGCCCTGGTTCTGAGTCTGGTCGTCGGGATGAGTGTCCCTGAGATGTCCGGCAAGGCAATCGCCAACCTGGAGTACGAGAAGATCGTTCATACAGGCCCCACGTTCCACGGCGACACGATATACGCCGAGAGCGAAATACTCGAAGCCAAGGAGACTCGCTCGCGGCCGGACCGCGGCATCGTCTATATAGAGACGAGGGCGCGCAATAACAGGGATGAACAGATCCTGACCATGCGCCGCCGCTTCCTCGTACCCAAGCGCCCGGACTAATCGCCCATGGGACTGAAGGAAGTATTTTCGGACTATACCGTCTCGATTCACTACGACAGGCGGTTGTACAAGCAGGACATCGCCGGCTCTATCGCTCACGCGCGTATGCTGGCGAAGCGGGGCGTCATATCCGAGTCCGACAGGGACGCTATCGTCGGCGGACTGAAGCGCGTGGAAGAGGAGATGCGGAGCGGCGAGTTCGAGTGGAAGCCGGAACTGGAAGACATTCACATGAATGTCGAACGCCGTCTCTTCGAGATCATTGGAGAGCCAGCGCTCCGCCTGCACACGGCGCGCTCCCGTAACGACCAGATCGCCTTGGACATCAGGATGTACGCCAAGGAGACGATAAGCGACGTGTTGGCCGCGCTGTTCGACCTTCGGTGGAATCTCGTCTCTCTTGCGGGGAGATACCCGGAAGCGCCAATGCCCGGCTACACCCATGTCCAGCGCGCCCAGCCCGTGCTGGCGGCGCACCATCTACTGGCATACTACGAAATGTTTTCGCGGGACTCGGAGCGTTTCAGGCAGGCGTATGAGCGGACCGACGTAATGCCGCTCGGAAGCGGCGCGCTGGCCGGGCTTCCGTACCCGATAGACCGCCGGTTCGTCGCGGACGAACTCGGATTTTCGCGCATCTCCGCCAACAGCATGGACGCCGTGTCCGACCGCGATTTCCTGCTGGATTTCCTCTCCGCCTCGGCGGTCTGCGCTATGCACCTGTCCCGAATGGCGGAGGAACTCGTCATCTGGTCGTCGGACGAGTTCGGGTTCGTCCGAATGTCGGACGAATATACCACCGGCAGCAGCATAATGCCGCAGAAGCGCAACCCAGACTTCGCGGAGATAGCGCGCGGCAAGACGGGGCGCGTGTATGGCAGCCTGATAGGGCTTCTGACGGTGCTGAAAGGGCTGCCGCTCACGTACAACCGCGATATGCAGGAGGATAAAGAGGGGTTCTTCGACACCGCCGACACGATTCTGGCGACGCTCAGGATATTCGCGAACATGATGTCCAGCATGGAAATAAACGCGGATAGGATGCGGCAGGTTTCAGGTGATAGCTATGTTCTGGCGACTGATATAGCGGACTATCTGGTGGAGCGGGGAGCGCCGTTCAGGGAAGCGTACAGGGTGGTGTCGCGGCTGTCCGAATACGCTCTGGAGCGGGGCGTCGGTTTCGACGCGCTCTCATTGGAAGAGTACAGAAGCCACTCGGCGCTCTTCGACGAAGGCGTGTACGATATAACGGTCGAGTCTTCCATTGCCGCCAGGGACGTGCCGGGCGGGACGGCGCAGCCGAGGGTGGCGAGCGCGATAGCCGCCGCGAAGTCGGCTCTGGAAGATGAGCGCGGAGGTGAACGGAGTGGGTAGAGGAGTGAAGATTGCTCCGTCCATCTTGTCGGCGGATTTCGCTCGGCTCGGCGAACAGGTCGCGGAAGCTGAGCGCGCCGGCGCGGACTGCCTGCACATAGACATAATGGACGGCCAGTTCGTTCCCCCGATAACGTTCGGGCCGATAGTCGTGGAAGCCGTAAGAAGGCATACCGGCCTGCCGCTCGAAATTCACATGATGACGGTTCAGCCAGAGAAGCACTTTCGCCAACTCAAGGACGCGGGCGCGGACAGAATCATCATTCACCAGGAAGCGACGGCTCACCTGCACCTGGCGGTCTCTCAGATACGCGAACTGGACATGGAAGCGGGCGTGGCGGTCAATCCGGGAACCCATATCAACGTCGTTCAGGAAGTGATGAGCGAGCTCGATCTGCTACTGGTGATGACGGTCAACCCCGGCTGGGGCGGCCAGCCCTTCATCCCGTCCATGAGGCGCAAGATAAGCCGCGCCAACGATATGCTTGCCGACGCCGGCAGAGCCATACTGGAGGTTGACGGCGGAATCAAGGCGGACAACGCCGCGCTCGTGGTGAGAGCGGGCGCGGATCAGCTTGTGGCGGGGTCGGCGGTTTACAACGACAGCGAGTCTGTCGCCGACTCGATAGCGCGGTTGCGGTCGGCGGTGAACCGCGCGTTCGACTCCACCGGGTAGCGCAGCCGATTGGATACGCGGGAAGTAAAGAGCGCTATCAGGGCGGGCTGGGACGCCATGTCTCCTTCCTATCAGGCCGACAGCCGCATCGCCCTGGACGACGTACACTACGCTCCGTTCGCTCCCGGCGAGAGTTTCTATCGGCTAATGGGCGATGTATCCGGCAAGCGAATCCTCGAACTGGCGTGCGGTGGCGCTCAGAATTCGATAGCCATGGCGAAGTGGGGCGCGAAAGTCGTCGCTCTGGACTTTTCGGAGCGCCAACTCCGACACGCCGCCTCTCTGAGGCGCGACGCGGGCGTGGACTTCGATCTCGTAGCCGGCGACATGGAATCGCCTTCGATGTTCAGGCCGGATTCGTTCGATATAGCGCTTTCCGCGTTTGGATGGGAGTTCATCCCAGACCTTATCGGCTGTATCGAGCGATGCGCCGAGATAATTCGACCGGGCGGTCAGCTTGTCATGTCAACAGTGCATCCGCTCAGCGCGTTCGTCTGGGATGTATCCAGTCGGTCGTTGAGCGTGACCGACTACTTCAACCCGCCTGTGGAAGTCTGGGAAGACCCGGTTCCCGATGGACACTCGCCCGGGCTCACCTTCTTTCGCGCAATCGAGGAACTGGCGTCCGCAGTGACAGGCGCCGGCTTCGTGATCGAGCGGCTGCTGGAGCCATATCCGGTCGGACTGCCCGACGACCCGCGCTCCCCATACGCCGGACGGTACTGGGCCGACCACTGGGAGCGTCTCACGCGAGTGCCGTTCGCGGTGGTGATTTCAGCGAGGAAGCCAGCGCTGAAATTGATTGCCAGAACTTGATTTTATTCATGCCTCGCCTCTCGTTGAACATATTCACACTTGGTTTAATATCTTTGGTGACGCAAACTCAGGACTTTGCTCGTCAGTCAAAGCCCTGAGTTTTGTGTTGACATTCAGTATTTCAACCCTATAAATGGCAGTAGAGGTAGAGACATCAGCTACGCCTTACACTCTTAGACCCCCCTTGAAAGCGTGAATAACGATAAATGTCAACACAACCTGGTCGTTTACATTTCCGATGGGGCCGCCCTCGAATTTCTCATTCATCATCATCTCTTTGACACTGGCGTCCCATTTTGTCTTAAACTCATTTGAGCGAAGAATTCCAGTCCTACTATCAATAAGGGTTTGTAGAGGAAGTTGGTCTCCGGAGAATAACTCCTGTGGGCGGTGTATGCGCTTGAGTCTTCATTATGGGGATGCGCGCGGCATTCGAGGCGGAGGCGGATTTCGAGGTGGTCGCGGACATAGCCGACAGCGAGGCTGAGAGAACGAAGCCCGACGTGGTTGTGATGAACGTGCGTATGCCGAGCATGAAGGGAATAGAGGCATGCCGGCTCCTGCGAGACAGGTCTCCGAATGCCAAAGTGTTGGTGCTAACATCCAGCGAGAACGAACAAGTGGTGACCGCTCTCAGTCCTTGGTGGGAGGCTGATAGCTCTCTTCAATAGTTTTGAGATAGCCCCCCTTACGCCGTCATCGGCCTCACGTTCTCAGTGAATCGCTCCAATAGCGCGAACGTCTCCTCCAGCGTCTCTCCCTGTATATTGAGCATCAGGTGATTCACCCCCATACTCTCCAGTCGCTTGACGTCGTCCGCTATCTGTTCAGGATTTCCCGTCAGCAGCCGACGTTCGCCGTCAACCATCTGGGCCTGAGTGTCGTCGTACCAGTTCACGCTGTACGCGAAGTCCATCTCCGCGGGGTCGCGTCCGGCTGTCTCTGCGTGCGAGCGCACCCGCGTCTGGTATTCTGCCAGTTGCTCGAACGTGCCGACCGGGAATTTCGGATTGCTGCATATCGGATACCAGGCGTCGCCGAGCTGGCCGGCGCGACGCAGAGCCGGCGGGCTCTCGCCTCCGATCCACAGCGGCGGATGCGGCTTCTGAACCGGCTTGGGCGCGAAAGCGATGTCCGAAAAGCTGGCGTAGTCACCCTCGAAAGTCGGGTCTTCGCTCGTCCACAGCTCCTTGAATACGCGGAGATACTCGCTGCCGACCGCGCCGCGTTCGTCGTATGGCGGCGCGCCGATTGCCTCGAACTCCTCTTCCATCCATCCCACTCCGCAGCCCACGATGAGCCGTCCGTTGGACAGGACGTCAATCGTGGAGAGTATCTTGGCGGTCAGCACGGGACTGCGATGCGGCAGCACCATCACGGAGGTCAGCAGCTTGATGCGAGACGTTATGCCTGCCAGATAGCTAATCGTGGTTAGCTGCTCCATGTATTCCCCGGCGACCGAACTTACGAACGCGCCGCTCTCGTTGTATGGATACACGGACGCGATGCTGTTCGGCACCACTATGTGATCGCTCACGCTGAGTATCTCGAAACCAAGCCCTTCGCCCTTTTGCGCCAGAGCGACGAGATTCTCCGGCGAAGCCAGCGGCCCGCGGCTGGGCGCTCCAAATCCAAATTCCATGACGGTCACTCCTTTCTCTCTCGATACACATCAAGCGACATTATATGCGCTACAATAGATGGTGGATAGACCGTGAACCGTAAGAAAAAGAGAGTCGGAGGTCTTTAGGCGATGGATTGGCGGCAGCGTATTGTATTCGATCCTGAAATATGTTTTGGAAAACCAACGGTGAAAGGAACGCGCATAAACTCCCCCAGCGCCCTCAGATACGCCTCCCCGCCCACATACACAGTGTCGTTGTGGGACGCCCCCCGGATAGGGTAGAGCGTTTTGGGCTCGTTGGCGGCCTCATACAGCTTTTCGGCCATCCAGTACGGAACGGTGTCGTCGCGGTCTCCATGCAAAATCATCACGGGCGAGTTCACGAGCCCCATCTTGGACAGCGAGTCGTACCGCGCCTCGAACAGCAGCATCGCCACTGACGTCGGCAGAAACGAGCCGGACGACTCCGCCATCTCCCGAATGGACGTGAACCCCGACTCCAGTATCACTCCCCTGACTCTGTGTCGCGTCGCCATTTCCACCGCCACGCCCGCTCCCAGCGAACGTCCCATCAGGACTATGTCGCGCTCGGCGTCCAGCCCCAGCTCCCCCGTCATGTACTCGAAAGCGGCTTCGGCGTCCATGTACAGCCCGCTCTCGGACGGCCTTCCCGCGCTGAGTCCGTAGCCGCGGTAGTCAATGATCAGAATGCCTACTCCGAGGCGCTCGTTGAGTATAAGGATGTTGTCCAGCCGGTGGCTTATGTTGCCGGAGTTGCCGTGGAACCATAGCAGGGTCGCGCCGCCGCGTCCGGGTATGTGCCATCCGTGTACGCGCGTTCCGTCGGCTGCTGTGAGGTACACGTCCTCGTAGGCGAGTCCGACGCTGTCCGGCGTGGCCATCAGGTCGCGCTGCGGAAAGTAGATCATCGTGCGGTCGAGTATCAGCATATAACGAGCCAGGATAGCTATCGCGATGAGCGCGGCTGCAATGAATCCAATCGTTCGGCAAACGCGCGCCAAACGCTTGCCAGTCCTCTTGTACGACATCGCCATGCGGCGATTCTAGCGCGTAACAGGAGGTCTAACAACTGCTATAATGGCGCGGACGATTCGACGTTCCCCGCTTGAGTCTTACGCGGCGAGCGTCTTTGCGATGATTTAGATTACAGACAGCGTGAGGTGAACGACATGAGGCTGGAGAACAAGGTGGCGCTCATCACGGGAGCGGCGCACGGCGTCGAGGGAGAAGCGCAGGGTTTTGGAGGCGTCTCCGCGAGGATGTTCGCCGAAGAGGGCGCGAAGGTGGTTCTTACCGACATAGACGTGGAAGCGGGCGAACGAACCGCCAGCGAACTGAAGGCGAATGGCCACGACGTCATATTCGTCAAGCTGGACGTGACCAGCGAGAGCGACTGGCAGAACGCCATAGACGCGACCGTCGCCGCTTACGGCGGGCTGGATATATTGGTGAATAACGCGGGCATCGGCGGAGCGTCGCCGGTCGAGGAAACGACCGAAGAGGCCTGGGACCTGCAGATGGACATTCACGCCAAGGGCGTCTTTCTGGGGACGCGGTACGCCATTCCGCTCATGCGCGCCGCGGGCGGCGGCTCGATCATCAACATATCGTCCATATACGGCATAATCGGCAGTTCGACGTCCAGCGCCTATCACGCCGCCAAAGGCGCGATACGCATATTCACCAAGTCCGCCGCCATTCAGCTTGCGCCCGACAATATCAGGGTGAACTCGGTGCATCCCGGCTTCATGGCTACCCCCATGACGATGAACAGCTTTGGCGCTGAGGACGCCGAACGCAGGCAGTCGGTTCTGAGCCGAATACCCATGGGGCGCATCGGAGAGCCTGAGGAAATAGGGCAGGGCATACTGTTCCTGGCGTCTGAAGACTCGTCCTACATGACCGGCTCCGAGCTCGTCATAGACGGCGGCGTTACGGCCCAGTAACCGCGGAGCGGATCCAGAAGAATCTGTAACGATTTAGTCGGCGCTCCATCTCGCGCAAAAATCCCTTCCACCTTGACGGGCTCACAGGGGTAGGCAATACTCTAACCGACCGAAAAATCCCTTCCCCCTCGACGGGCTCACAGGGGTGGGCAAATCAAAAATCCGTTCGTCCTGAGCTTGTCGAAGGGCGCGCCGACCTGCTACGCGCCTACCCCTCTCAGCACTTGATGGGAGAGAGGGTGAAAGTTCCCTTCAATAATTTTGAGATAATTACTTAGCCAGACGAGAGGATTCGATTCCATGCCAAGAATACCGCAAATACAAGAGCGTTCGGACGTGCCTGAGGACATGGTCCGCCACTTCGACGCCATCGCCAGCAGTCGCGGGCGCGTGAGCGGCCCCTTCTCCATGCTGCTCAACAGCCCCGAAATAGCCGGCAGAGCCGCCCATCTCGGAACCTATATCAGGTTCGAGTCCGTCCTCGACGACGACATCCGCGAACTCGCCATCATAACCGCCGCGCGCGAGTTCGACTGCCACTACGAATGGTCCGCGCACGTCGTTCTGGCGCGCGACTCCGGAGTGCGCGAAGAGGCGATTCAGGCCGTGGCGAACCGAGCGCCGCTAGACGCGCTCACAGAAGATGAAGCGCTCGTCATCGAATATGGACGCGAAATACTCGGATGCAAGCGCGTCTCCGACGACATATTCGGCAAGGCCGAAGCGCGTTTCGGCGTGAAGGGCGTTACCGAACTCACCGCCACCATGGGCTACTACGGAATGCTCGCCTGCGTTCTCAACGCCTTCGAGGTCGAACCCGACCCCGGCGCCGAACGCCTACCCTGACGCCAGCGGCATAACCCGCTCAGCGAACGCCTCCTGGATATGGCGGATCCTGCCCGCGTCGCTCGTGCTGATAGCCAAAACTATCTCGGAGACGCCCATCTCCTCATACTCGGATATGGACTGCGCCAACTGCTCGGGCTCCCCCACCATCGGAACGCTGGGATCGTTTGATGCGGTATCCAGCACGTCCAACTCGCACCGAACCACCAATTGCATATCATCCGGATTCCTGCCATGCTCGCGCCACATTTCTCGCAGCGCGTCGGCTCGCTCCGCCATATCCCGAATCGAACCCGAATTCGGATGCCAGCCGTCGCCCAGCTTCGCGCTTCTACGCATCGCCGCCCGGCTCATGCCCCCTATCAATATGGGCGGCCCCGGTTTCTGCGCCGGCTTGGGCGAAAACTTGAAGTTGCCCCCAAACTCAAAGAACTTGCCGCTATATCGCGGCTCCTCCGCCGTCCACAGCTCGCGCATTATCTCGATGGACTCGTCCGCGTATGCCCCCCGCGTCCCAAAGTCGCTGCCAAGCGCCTCGTTCTCCTCGCGCAGCATCCCCACTCCCACGCCCAGATTCACTCGCCCGCCGGACATGACGTCCAGCGTCGCCACCGTCTTGGCGAGTACTATCGGATTCAGATACGGAAGCACGAGTACCGTCGTGCCGAGACGCACTCGCTCAGTAAGCGCCGCCACCCATGTCAGGACCGTCAGCGCGTCATAGTAGGGCCTGTCTCCAAGCCTGTCCTGTATGTATCCCACGTTCAGTATATGGTGATTGACCCACACCGAGTCGTAGCCCAGCCGTTCCGCCCTCACCGCCAGGTCAACCACGTCTTGCGGATCTTCCATTCCCCAATTCTGCGGCGTAATATATCCAAACTTCATCATTCACCCAGTATCTCGTTCACTTCCGCGATTTCCTGCGCTGTAAGCGACCAGTCCGCGGACGCCGCGTTGGCCGCAACCTGCCCAGGCCGCGTCGCCCCCGCTATGACCGAACTCACCATCGGATTTGCCAGCAGCCAGGCGAACGCCAGCCCCAGTATCGTATGATCGCGCTCAGACGCGAACTCTTCCAGCCCTTCCAATATATCGAAATTGCGGCTCGTGAACGCGCCCCTGTCGTTCTCCGACAGCCGCGTCCCGTCCGGCGCCGGCTCCCCCCTCCGATACTTGCCCGTCAGAAAGCCGTTCTCCAGCGGGTAGTACGGCAGTATGCCGATTCCGTACTTCTCGCAGAACGGAATCATCTCCTCTTCCGGCTTCCGATACAGCATCGAGTACCGCGGCTGTACGCTCGCAAACCCGTTGACGCCCAGCGTCTTGGCGGTCCAGTGAGACTCGCATACCTGCCACGCGGCGAAGTTCGAGCAGCCCGCGTAGCGAACCTTGCCCGCCCTTATCAAGTCGTCCAGCGCTCTCAGCGTCTCCTCTATTGGAACATTGGGATCCCACCAATGTATCTGGTATAGATCAATATAGTCGGTCCCCAGCTTTCGCAGGCTTATATCCACCTGGTCCAGGATGTGCTTGCGCGAGTTCCCCGCGTTATTGGGTCCGTCCGCCACCCTGCTCGACACCTTTGTCGCTATAACCGCCTCGTGTCGTCTCCCCTTCAGCGCCTTCCCAATAAACTCTTCGGAATAGCCATCGCCATAGCTGTTCGATGTGTCAATCATATTTACGCCGGCGTCAAGAGCCGCGTGTACAACCGCCTCGGTCCCGCTCGCGTCCACCCTCCTCCCAAAGTTATTCGCCCCCAGCCCTATCGCCGAAACCTGAAGCCCCGATGTCCCCAACTGTCTATACTGCAATATGAATCTCCCGTTTTGTACTGTAATGCTGTCGAGCCGCTACCGCTCAGGCCTGTCCAGGCTGTCGGCGCCGCGCAAGAGAGCCGTGAACCCCTCTTGCTGGAAATCGCGGTCGTATGCCAGCGCTTCCGTTATGCCACGTTCTTCCATCAGATAATGGTCAATGTTCTTGGACAGGTCGGTTGGCAGGTCGTCGTCCGCCAGGTCAGGAAATTCCTCCCTCAACCTATCTACCATCGCAATGATAGGATGAGTCCCTGAATTGGGCGCGCATCCTTCTTCCCGCTTCTTGGAAGTGGGCGGCCCCTTCTTCACCAACACCACATCCACGATGCGCAGCGTCACCTCCGCCCCTTCTTCAAGGTCGAGAGGCTGAAGAGGCGTGAGCGCGCCATTGGAGAACCTGGCTTTTACGTTGCTAATCATGATTCCCCCCTTTCACGCATTGCGCTTAGACCATCTCCCGACGCGCGACGAGCAGGCCGTCTTCTTCCTCCACTCTTATCGCAAAGTTCCGCGAGTCTATGGACAGAGCCATCTCGCGGTCTTCAGGCGGGAAGTGCGGTCTCGCGGGGTCGTCGTACTTCTGAGACTCCTCGCCCGCCAAGACCAAAGTCCTCACCGCTCCGTGATCCGGCCGCCGTCCCTGAAAGAGGTTCTTGAGAAACAGCGCGCACTGTTCGTCCTCGTCAACTCGAACGCGCCCCTCGGATCCCATCGCCACTATCGTGACCAGTTCAGGACGCTGTCTGCTTACAGCCTCCACAGTCGCCGACGCCACCGCGAACGAGCCTCCATACAGCTTATCCGCCTTCGTCGCCGCGACCATCCCCACAGTCCCCGCCCGCGTTGACTGTATGATCGTCTTGCCCTCTATGTCCGCGCGGCTCAGCGCGGAAGGTGAGTTGTTGAAGTCAAAGCCCTCCGGCCTCATGCCGCCCACTTCCCCCACGCACAAGTCTCCCACGCCACGCCCTCGTAGCGCTATTGCCTCCTCCACCTCTGCCACCAATATAATTTTATCCACGCCTCTCGACAGCGCCACCGCGGCGGTCGTGTAGGCGCGAAACACATCAACGATTATCACCATGCCTTCCGCCGAACGCGCTCCGTCCAGAAGGCTTGCAAGCCTGATTTCCATATCTTGGAACATTCCTCTATTAGATTCTTCAGAACGGACGCGGCGCTATTCTCTGAACTCGCGCGGCATGACGAACGTGATGTCTTCTTCTATCCCGTCCATAGTCGTAACCTCGTCCGGGGCGAGCGCGTCAATGATGTCCATAATGAGCTGTTCCGGAGTGGAAGCGCCCGATGTTATGCCTATATTCTCCACGCCTTCCAGCCAGCCGAAATCCAGTTCGTCCGGGCCGTTGATAAGATACGCGGGAAGGCCGTTCGCTTCCGCCACCTCGCGCAGTCGGTTGCAGTTTGAACTATTATGAGCCCCTATCACCAGCACCACATCCACAATGCCGGACAGTTCGTCCACAGCGGTCTGCCGATTGGTCGTGGCGTAGCAAAGGTCGTTTCTTACTATCACGTCCGAAAAGTTGCCTTCGATCTCTCCAATGGCCCGCTTGGTGTCGTTGACCGACAGCGTAGTCTGTGTGAGAACGGCTACGGGCGTCTTCCCGTCCCAATCCGGCATATTGTCCCGCTCTCGGTCGTCAACGAGGTGCATCTCCGTCTGCCCCATCGTCCCCTTGACTTCCTGGTGCCCGCGGTGTCCGACGAGAATCATCTTGCGGCCCTCGCGCGCGTATCGCTTCGCTTCGTTGTGCACTTTCGTGACAAGCGGACAGGTGGCGTCTATCACGTTCAGGCCTCGCTCTTCCGCTTTGCGAAAGTCATCGGGCGGAGATCCGTGAGCCGAGAATACGACAGTCGCCCCCTCCGGTATCTCGTCCACGTCCTCGACTGTCCGCGCCCCTTTATTCTCCAGAGACCGCACCACGTATGGATTGTGAACTATCTGATGCTTTACATACACCGGATGCGGATACTTCTGCAGCGCCAACTCCACTATGTCTATCGCGCGAACGACCCCCGCGCAGAACCCTCTGGGGATGCCAAGGAAAACTTTCATCGAATCTCTCCGCGCCAATACATGCTAAACCGTCGTCGGGCGTTCTTGACGCCCATGGGCCATTCAAAATCCTCATAAACCATCGCGTACCATGAATACCCGCCATCAGGATTGTAGCACAAGCGCGGATTGGCGGTTATACTACTCATAAATCTGAACCTGTAACGATTTAGTCGGTGATCTACCTCGGTCAAAAATCCCTTCCACCTTGATGGGGGAAGGTTTAGGATGGGGGTGATCCAATCCTGCGACTAAACTGATGCAGGCTCCATAAATCTTCCCGACTTTCTAATATCATGGGGATATAAGCTAATGAGACTTGCGCAGAGAATGACCAGACTCGGAACTGAGACCGCTTTCGAGGTGCTTGCCAAAGCCAGGCTCCTGGAAGCGGAGGGCATGAATGTCATACACCTCGAAATCGGCGAGCCCGATTTCGACTCTCCGTCCAACATAGTGGACGCTGGCAAGAAAGCGCTGGACGACGGCTTCACGCACTACAACCCATCGCCCGGATATCCCGAACTGAGAGACAGAATAGCTCAAGAGATAAGGGACACCCGCGGCCTTCATGTAGTCGGGGACAACGTGGTGGTGACGCCGGGGGGCAAGCCGATCATGTTCTTTCTCATCATGGCTCTGGTGGACGAGGGAGACGAGGTTCTCTACCCAAACCCCGGCTTCCCCATCTATGAGTCCATGATCAACTTCATGGGCGGCGTGCCTGTTCCTATGCAGCTATACGAATCCAAAGACTTCAACATAGATATTGACGAGGTGGAGCGAAGCGTCACGCCTCGCACCAAGCTGATGATAGTCAATTCGCCAAACAACCCCTGCGGTTCGGTTATCGCCAAAGAGGACCTGGAGCGTCTGGCCCAAATCGCCATAGAAAACGACATATCAGTGCTGTCGGACGAGATCTACAGCGGCTTCCTATATGAAGGCGAACACCATTCCATCTCCAGCTTCCCCAACATGAGGGATAGGACCATCATCCTGGACGGATTCTCCAAGTCCTACGCCATGACGGGCTGGAGAATCGGATATGGCGTAATGCCGATTGAGCTTGTAGAACCCATTTCAAGACTGGTGACCAACAGCGTTTCCTGCACCGCCGGTTTCACGCAGATGGCCGCCTTGGAAGCGCTCGAAGGGGCGCGGGACGATGTCCACTCCATGGTCGCGGAGTTCAAGAAACGACGCTCCATCATCGTGGACGGCCTCAACTCCATCAAAGGGATCCGATGCCCGCTCCCGCGAGGCGCGTTCTACGCTTTCCCGAACGTTGAGGACACCGGAATGAGCAGCCGCCAGTTCGCCGACGACCTGCTGACGGAGGCGGGAGTCGCCTGCCTGTCGGGAGAGTCCTTCGGACATTTCGGCGAAGGATTCGTCCGATTCTCATTCGCAAACTCGGCGGACAATATCGAAGAGGCGCTGAACCGCATCGAAACGTTTGTAAAGAAGGTGGGCTAATGACGCTTTCAGCAGAGAGAGCGGCGCATCCATACCACATGCATGACGCAATCATGGGCCAGCCGCAGGCCATAGCTCGCGTCATCGCGGAAGAGCGCGACAATACCCGAAGGCTCGCGGAACTGGCGCGCGATTCCGACAGGGTGCACATAGTCGGAATCGGAACGTCCTGGCACGCTTCTCTGGTAGGAGAATATCTCCTGAGAACCGAGTCCGGACGACAAGACGCGCGCGCGTGGAATTCGTATGAGTTCTGCGATAAGCCGCCCGCCCTGACCGAGAAAGACGCGGTGATAGTTCTCAGCCACCGCGGTACGAAGACGTACTCGGCGCGCGCGCTGGAGATCTCGAGTCAGTCGGGCGCCAACACAGGCCTTTTAACCGGAATAGGTTCAGACGCCCGGCGCGAATTCGCCAATGTGGTCGTAGAAACGTCGCAGCCCGACCCCTCGTCCGCTTTCACCATCAGCCATACCGCCGCTCTGACCGCTCTCATCGCGCTCGCCGTCGAGTTGTCGGGAGCGGACTCCCGCGAGGCCCTCTCAGCCCTCCCCGAAGTGGTTGAAGGCGCTATTTCCAATGAAGACGCCGTAAGGGAATGGGCCGCCGAGTCCAAGGACGTGGAGCGTTTCTACTTCCTCGGCTCCGGACCAAACGCCTCCACTGCCTACGAAGCCGCTCTCAAGATGAAGGAAGCCAATTACACCGCCACCGAAGGATTCCATCTGGAACAGTATCTGCACGGACCGTTCGTATCCACCGATGAAGGCTGTCTGGTCACATTCATCGCTCCGCCCAATGCAGGGACGCATGACAGGGTGATTGACTTGATGAAGACCGTCTCCGAAGTGGGCGCGCGCGGCGCGGCCATAGTACAGGCCGGCGACATCGCCCGATCGTCGCTGGTCGGAACCGCCATCGAGACGCCTGAGTCTCCCGACCTGTTCTCGCCCATCGTCTATCTGGCGCCGTTGCAGCTATTCACGTACTGGCTCGCCGTAGGGCTTGGACACAATCCGGATGTGTTCAGATTGAACGATCCCAAACACATCGCCGCTCGGCGACATTATACGCTCTAGCAACTCGACCCACGCGGAGACCATGCGTAACTTCAGAATCGCTCTGGCGCAAATCAACCCCACTGTCGGAGACTTGGACGGAAACGCCCAAAAGGCTATCTATTACATCGAACAGGCGCGTGAACTAGACGCGGACATCGTCGCCTTCCCCGAGCTTGCCATACCGGGCTACCCGCCGGAGGACTTGCTGCTGAAACCGCAATTTCTGGAGGAAAATAGGCTACACGCGGAAAGAGTGGCGTCTCATTCCGAAGGAATCGCGGTTGTCATCGGTTTTGCGGACTCGGTCGGCGTGGAAGTATATAACGCCGCCGCTGTGGCGTTCGATGGGCGACTGGTGGATGTCTATCACAAGATGTTTCTCCCGAATTACGGCGTATTCGACGAAGACCGCTACTTCGAAGCCGGCGACGCTTGCCCCGTGTACATGATCAATGGCGTGTCGGTCGGCGTCAATATCTGCGAAGATATCTGGTATCCAGTCGGCCCAACCGTAGTCCAGAGGAACGCCGGAGCCGAAATCATAGTCAACATAAACGGCTCTCCTTTCTACTCTGGCAAACGCCGTTTCAGAGAGAAGATGCTTGCCACCCGAGCCGCCGACAACGAGCTATTCCTTGCCTATGTCAACATGGTCGGCGGACAGGATGAGTTGGTATTCGACGGGGCAAGCATGGTGTTCAGTCCCCAAGGCGATGTAATAGCTTCATCCGGGCAGTTTGTGGAAGACCTGTTGGTCGTGGATGTTGATGTCCAAGCGGTATTTCGCGCTCGCCTCCGAGAACCCAGGCCGCGCAAGGAAAAACCGGAGTCTCTCGAAGATATAGGGTCCCCCAGGCTGGTTGCGGTATCCCGCCATATTTCGAATGAGCGAAAAGTAGAACTCGACGCCACCGACGGCCCCGAAGAGATATACGATGGCGTGGAAGAGACCTACGAGGCCCTTGTGCTGGGGACCCGCGACTACGTCCAAAAGTGCGGTTTCGACAAGGCCCTCATCGCGCTGTCTGGAGGAATAGACTCCAGCCTCGTCGCCGCTATCGGCGTGGACGCCTTGGGAAGCGAGAACGTGGTGGGCGTATCCATGCCGTCTGAGTTCTCTTCCGAGGGCAGCGTCACCGACGCGAAACTGCTGGCCGACAATCTGGGGATCGAAATCTGGACAATCCCAATCGAGATGACATTCGACGCCTTCATGCAGTCGCTGGCTCCTCAATTCGCACACGCCCCATTCGGTGTGGCCGAAGAAAACATCCAGTCCAGAATCCGAGGCAACCTCATAATGGCGCTGTCGAACAAGTTTGGATGGCTGGTTCTCACCACCGGCAATAAGAGCGAGATGGCGACTGGGTACGCCACCATCTACGGAGATATGTCGGGAGGATTCGCGGTCATAAAGGATGTGCCCAAAATAATGTGCTACGACTTGGCCAGATTCAGGAACTCAAGAGCGGGCAGAGACATCATACCGCAAACAGTCATTGACAAGCCGCCCAGCGCGGAACTTCGCCCCGACCAACTGGACCAAGACACGCTTCCCCCCTATGAAGAACTCGACCCCATCCTCAAGGCATACGTCGAAGACGACATGAGCTTCGAGGATATAGTCGAAATGGGCAATGACCCCGAAGTGGTGAAACAGATAATCGGGCTGGTTGACCGTTCAGAATACAAGCGCAGACAGTCGGCTCCCGGCATAAAGATTACCCCGCGCAACTTCGGTCGAGATAGGCGTATGCCCATAGCCAACCGATGGCGCTCATACTGAGGAACGCGACCGCCACCGCCTGATTCGGCTTCGCTCAGTCCAGAGGTTTCTTTCGCAAAGGGATATAGAAGCCGCCCTCCATCCCGTTCGTCCTGAGCTTGTCGCAGGACAAGCCTCAGACGCCTGCTATCGCCATATCCTGTGCGTCAGGATTCTTGACCGATCCTCCTCTGTTAGATGCGGTTCAATCTTCTTTGCGAATTCGGCGACAGACTCCGCCACAGTTGACTCGCTCGTATCCAGCTTGATCTTGTGCCTGAACAGCGAGCGAGAGACCGCTTCCTCGTATCGTTCGAGCAGTTCAGGAACGTCTTCCGCCTTCACTGGGCTATGGTGATGTGGGTTCTCTTCCATGCGGTTTACTATCGTTTCGGGTGAAGCCGCGACGTGAACGAGAACGATGTCCGGCGCGAACCGCAGAATCGAACTTTCAACCTGCTGAGACACCACTTTTCGATCGTGCGGTTCACCGTCTCCGCCATAGCCGTAATACATCGGACCATAGACGCCGTCATCTATATGCAGACCTATGGACATCCAGTCCGGCCCGTTCCATGAGTTTGCCTGTATGTGATAGTACAGGCTGTGACGCTGTGTCATCTCTTTCAGCTCCGCGCTCAGCGCGAGAACCTGTCGCCGCTCGTCTTCGGTCATATCGGCTTGCGGATGTCCGGATGTGTGCGGAAGTTTCCAGTGGTCGTGAATTAGCGGAAATCTGACCCCCATCGTCTCATACATCCAGTCATCTATGGCGAAGGTCAGGGTCGAAGTGCCCGAATATTCGCAGCCCGCAATTACCAGTCTCATACTTCACTCTCCTCACTGCTCGGTTTACGTAAAACACTTTATCAGAAAGCCAGCCCGAATATACTCATGGGGTATCCATGAACAAAAGAAAGTCTGGGACTTGTTGACCAAACTCCCTTGTAGTTGATAGCTTTGAACTATTGAGAATGCTATTTCGCAAGGTCGAGAATCGTCGAATGGGTGTTTCTACCCAATAGAAACACCCTCTAAGAAAGAAATTGGATGGAATATCATGACAACCAGCGTGGAATCCGACGGAAGACCTGTCGCGCGACCTGACCTCCTCGCCGCCCTGGAAGACGGAGGCTACAGGATAACCAAGCCCAGGTTGACCGTAATCGACCTGCTTGGCAGAAAGGAAGGCGGGTTCAAAGCGGATGACATCTGCGAAGCCCTGCCCGGCGTGGGCAGGGCTACCGTCTATCGCACGATCAAGCTGCTGCTCGACGCCGGAGTCATCTGCAAACTCACCCTGCCTAATGGCGTTCCCGTGTACAGCGCGGCCCTGGTTCATCACCACCATCATACGGTGTGCGTGAAATGTTACAGCATCGGCGAGTTCAGACACGCCACCATAGAGAGGCTTCTAAGAACGCTCGAAAAGGAGATGTCCGGCGATATAGTGGGACATAAAATCGAGATATTCACGCACTGCGAAGACTGTCGAAACCAGTGAATTTCTATTTGGACGGTCAGTCCGCGGCTCTCTTCGCGCGCTGAAGAACTATACCCGACGCAGTGAAACCCCGAGGGTGTTCGATCCGACCAGCGGTCAGAACCGAAGGAGCAAACAGATTGTCGTGAAGGCGCATACGACAATCAAGGTGGTGTAGCTGAACCTCCAGGATAGCCTAACGCGCCCTCTTCCCCGTTTGTGAGTGAATGCGGACAACTGTATTGAACGCGAATCTCCCTCTGGCGAATCAGAAGATTCAATAGCCAGGTCCATAGGCGTTGCGCCCGATATGGATTTAGATGTTGCTGTACGCATCGCAGGATTCCCTGAACTAATCTTGCTGGTCAGTACTCGCTTACGTCTCTGTTTAGCGTGGAATCACGCACTCCGGCGAGATACGCTAACCACCAGATTTACGACGCCCGTAAGTCAAAACTTAGCATAGGCTAATCTCACGCTTGTGTCAACACGTTCGCAAAAATGTCCTCAGACTTATTCGCTAGGCCAGGGTAACGATAATTATGCCCCCAACTGTCATTGCGATTGCGACCAACTTGGCTGCGAGTATCCGCCCTTCGAGAGGCTCGTCTAGAACCCTGGATGCGCCTAGACTCAAGGCGATTCCCAATATGAATACGAACAGCGGCCTGATAGCCATTACCGTTACTGCCAGAGACACTGGCCCCGAATATATAGCCAGCAATTGCAAAATCACCGCTATTAGCACCAGAATGCCTTCAGTGAGTATTGTCAGGCTGATGGATACGGGGTCCCTTATAGCCCTCACCAAATCCGGGAACATACTCTTGTGTATCATTATGCCCACGCAGGCGATTCCCAGCCCTAATCCTCGCCAGACGAACATGGATAGTATGTCTATGTCGTCCGCTACCACCTTGGTGAGGTATTGGCTGAGTCCAAAGGCGAGGCTGGAGACCATGAGCAGAGCGAACGGCGCTATCTGGTTCATGCCGCGTTCGGAGCGGCGCGTGGTGGGCCCAAAAGACATGAGCGCGGCTCCGCAAACCGTAACCACTATGCCAACCCAAGCCAGCGCGCTTATCAGTTCACCCAGAAACACTTGCGCGAGAATCGCCACGAAAATCGGGTGAGTGGAAGTGATTGGAACGACTCTGGACACGTCCTGCATCCGCATTACCCAGAACATCAGCACAAGGTAGATGCCGGCCAGAAAGCCGGACACGCACGCAATCAGCGCTGTGTCCGCTCCGTATCCGCTAAATTTAGCGAAAGGCAATACCATGGCCGCAAGGCCGAACTGTATTAAGCCAACGAGAACTATGAACGCCCTGGGGTTGGTAACGAATCTCTGAATGAGCACCTTATCCAGCGCGGATACTACCGCGAAGGTCAGCGCGCTGCCGAGCGAGAAGATAACCCAGTTCATCTGAGCGACAGCCGCGCGGCGACGTGAATGTAGCGCTTCATCATCTGTTAGAAGATCGCTTCGTGTCCCAGCGCGTCGCGTATCGTCAGGCGCGAACGCTGGCTGTCTCTGATTCTGCGATCCAGCTCGTCCGGGTCTCCCCACACCTCCATCACTCTGGCTATGAGGCTCTCTCGCTCCGAATCATGCTCAGGGTCGTCCGCCAAATTGTCGAACTCTCCAGGGTCTGAATCCAGGTTGTACAGTTCTATATCCGGATTTTGAGCGTGGCTGTAGCATAGCTTCCAATTCCCCCGGCGCGCCATTGCCCTCGGGCGGTCCGTGCCGTGCGCGAGATGTTCCGAGAACGCCTCGTCTCGCGCGACCCCAACGCTGTCTGTCATCTGCGGCAGCAGCGATACTCCGTCCAACCGCATTGCCGAGGCCGACTCGTCGCTCACCTCCGCCATGTCCAATATAGTGGCGGTGGCGTCCACCAGGGAAACCGCTCCCGAGAATCGTTGTCCTCCCTGAATTACGCCCGGCCAGGCTATCTGAAGCGGAACTCGCGCGGACTGTTCGTAGAAATTCATCTTGCGCCACAAGCCGTGTTCGCCCAGCGATTCACCATGATCCGATGTGTGCGCTATCACCGTGTTCTCTGTCATGCCGAGTTCATCGAGCGTGTCCAGCAGGCGACCTATCTTGTCGTCCAGATATGTTATGAGGCCATAGTAGGCGGCCCTCGCCCTTCTTATCTCTTCCTCCTCGTATCCGTCGAAGTTAAATGACTGGCGCAGTCTGCGAGCCGCGGCGGGCAGATTATCAAGATGCCCAGGCGGATTCGAGGGGAGATCCGCGTACTGGGGGTAGTACATCGAGAAGTACGGCTCCGGAACGATGAACGGGAAGTGGGGCGCCACGAAACCGACGCAAAGCGCCCACGGACGTTCTTGCCTTGCGGGGTCCCTAAGGTATCGAATCGCTTCGGCTTCTATCGCGTCGTCGGCGTCTATCATAGGCCCGGATCCAGCCCGCGCCTCCTTTACGCTGGCCCATGGCTCGCTGGCGGTCGGTATCCCGCCCTCCCATAAATAGATCGGGTGTCTGCCCCCAGTCGAAAGACCTAGCCTGCGAGCGGTTTCGTCTTCCGCGCTCCCTCCTCCATGCGGATCATACGCTAGTTGCGCTTGAAACCCGTGAAGCCTGTCCGGGCCTATTAGGTGCATCTTGCCGGAGAGCGCGCTGTCATACCCCTCAGAGCGCAGCATATATGGCCAGGTGAGAACATCCGAAGGCAACGGCTTTGCGTTGTCCCAGCCCTCGCATTTGGATACGTACCGCCCTGTCATAAACGAAAGTCGGGACGGCACGCAAAGCGGCGAATTGCAGTACGCGGCGTCGAAAGTGGCGCCCGCTTCCGCGATGCGTTCCATGTTGGGAGTGCGAACGAAGGGATGTCCGTAGGCGCTCGACCACATGGGGCCATGTTCGTCCGACATGATGACGAGAAAATTAGGTCGGTCGGGCATGAGAACGCCTCCCATTGTTCGATTTTGATTGGGGCGGGCGATAAGCCTATATGGCGGCGGTTCCATATATGTGTTCAGGCACGACTATCACGGCGGCGCGGCGGTCGGCGACCATCGCGCGGTCGTAATCCTCCCAGTCGGGATGCTCGCTCCCTGAAGCCGCGCGATATATCCCCCTCAGGGCGTCGCGCAACTCATCGTCGCCGGAATCGCCTCTTCGCATGACCTTAGCGCGCCCCTCCAGCACGACATAGCCCCACCAGTCGCTCTTGGAAATGAGCAGAGAGCAGCGCGAGTCTCTGACAAGGTTCTGCAGCTTGGCGCGATCTTCTGTGGTCGTAAATCCCACTCCCTCGCCAAATGCCCCAACAGTGACGATGCTCATCTGGGCCGCTCCGCTCTTTCTGAACGTGGTCAGAACGGCCTGGCGATTGGCGGCCACAAACTCTTTGACATTATCGTCCAGCATTTTCTTCTCCCCGTTCACAGAACGAAATCTATTTCGTAAAGATCGTAGTGGGAATGGCGCATTCCCAGGCTCCTGTACGTCTGCTGAGCGATCAGGTTGCTCCGTTCCACATACAGGCGCACGCCGCATATAGCGTTGTTTCGCAAAGCCTCTCGCAGCGCATAGTTGTGCATAGTTGTATAAACGCCCTTCCTTCGGTGATCCGCGTCCACGAAGACGCTCTGAATCCACCAGAAGTTCGCGTTCCTCCAGTCGCTCCATTCGTATGTTATCAGCAGGCTTCCCACTACTGTTCCGCCCGTTTCGGCTACCAGGTAAAACCCCTTTTTCGGATCGGCGAACACCGCGTTTACCCCCGCTCCAACGAGCGACTCGTTCAGTGTCCTGCCCTCTGTCTCGAGCGCCATATCCTGCTGGAAACGGACTATTCGCTGGACGTCGTCCAGCTCGGCTCGGCGCACTTGAATTGGCGAATCGGTCAACGCTAATCTCCTCTCGATTGTCAAGGTCGCGGTCCAACCAGAATCTGGCGCTGATATACTATCAGAAATCTGGCGCGTTCTGTATCAACCGGACGCCGCCAACACAGACTCACATCGCAATGGTCGCGAAATCGCAATCTTGACACCGCGCATCCGATACATCAGGATATAGCCATGAAGACAACGCTCATATTAGACGATGATATAGCCGACTTCCTGAAAGAGCGATGTCGGCTTCAGGACAAGCCTTTCGAGAGAGCGGTGAATGAAACGCTGCGCCGGGTCATGGAAGCGTCCGCGCCGCGGGAATCCTCTGTGGGCAGCGGTAAAGACTCCAAATCGCCGCCTTTCAAGGTGATTCCGTTCAGCAGCGGATTCGCGCCGGGGGTTGACCCTAATAATCCGAAGCGATTCCTGGACGAACTGGATGTTGAGGACCACCTCAGGAAAGAGCGCAACTTTAGGAAAAGTCTCGATGATCGTTCCTGATACCAACTTATTGATCTATTCCTACGACACGCAATCGCCATTCCACAATTCTGCGCTGCGCTGGTGGGAAGGATTGGTGAATGGATCGGAAGTACTGGGGATGCCGTGGATAGTATCCGTAGGATTTGTGAGACTGATTACACATCCCAGGATGTTGGAATCGCCCATGTCTCATCTGACAGCTATCGAATATGTGAGAGGCTGGCTTGAGCGGCCTCACATCATTCCTATTGATCCTGGCCCCGATTATATGACTTATTTTCGGCAGAATCTTGCTATAGCCGGGGTCGGCGGCAACCTGGCGCCAGACGCTCACATCGCCGCGCTTGCGATGGAACGCGACGCGGAACTGCATTCAACGATTCGGACTTTAGGAGGTTTCCCGGTTTGCGCTGGAGAAATCCACTGCAATCAGAGAATGGTTAATTTCTCATGACCTATACAGACCAGTTTACGCTCAGCGTAGTTGACCAGTCGCCCACCCGAAAGGGAGGCAAACCATCGGACGCTCTGCGCGAGAGCGTGGAACTCGCGCGCCACGCAGAACGAGTCGGTTACAGCCGCTACTGGGTGGCCGAGCATCATAACTCGGCGTCCTTCAGCGGCGCGAGTCCCGAGATTCTGATAGGGCAGATAGCCGCGAACACGGAACGGATGCGCGTCGGAAGCGGCGGAGTGATGCTGTCTCACTACTCGGCGCTCAAAGTCGCCGAACAGTTCAGGATACTGGACGCGTTCTACCCCGCCCGAATTGATTTGGGGATTGGCAGGGCGCCGGGCAGCGACCGACTGACAGCCGCCGCGCTCAGCCATCCGCGGCCGCCCGTAAATGTGCAGAGCGAGTTTCCTCAGATGGTTGGAGACCTGCTGGGATTTCTGAATGGCGATATGCCGGAAGGTCATCCCCTGCACGAGATAAAGGCGCAGCCCGGCGGTCCGCCTGAAACTACGCCCGAAGTGTGGCTGCTGGGTTCGTCGGATTACAGCGCGCAACTCGCGGCGCATCTTGGCCTTCCGTTCAGTTTCGCCGATTTCTTTGGAAACACCAGCGAATACGGACCTGGAGTCGCTGAACTGTACAGACAGCTATTCCAACCCTCTGCGTATCTCTCTGAGCCGAAGGTCAACGTCGGGTTGCAGGTCATCTGCGCCCCTACGGAGGAGGAAGCGAGATTCATCGGAGCGTCTCGCAGCATCAACAAAGTAATATCCGCGCTCGGATTGACGACGGGAGGCTTGCTTCCGCCCGAGGAAGCGGTCAACTGGCCCCTGGACGAGAGCGCGAAGCATTATATGAGACAGTCAACCCAGAGCTATATCGAGGGAGACCAGGAACAGGTTCGAGAGGGCATTCTGGCGGCGGCGGCGAGATACGAGACGACCGACATAGGCGTAGTGACCAACTGCTACCACTTTGAGCATCGAAAGCGGTCCTACGAGTTGGTGGCCGAAGCGATGGGAGTCGCGCCCGCGCCCGCTGCTCAGTCGGCGTAAGGGCGCAAGAGGTACTCACGGCGTCATTGACACGATGGGTATTCAAATCTTCATAGACCCTCGCATACTATGAATATCGCCAGTCCACCTCTATGGAAGAATAGCCGACTTGCTGGTAAGCTAGAATCAACGAAAATTTCGCAAGCACACGAGTGAGTTCGCAGACTTGGAGCGAAAGATAGATTTGGACCTGGGAGTCTTGATAGACAAGCTCCCTTCCCACATACAAGACCCGCTCAACAGCAGAGACGACCTCGACGAGCTTCTGGAGGTCGTTCTCGACTTGGGGCGAGAGCCGGAAGCGCGGTTCCGCGAACAGAGTGTGTCTCTGGGTTCGGCTGAGGCGCTGGAATCCGATATACAGTACACGATTGACCGTATAGGGAAGTTCGGCGAGGACAACCGGGCGGGCATCGAGCGCACCCTCCACCGCATATCCGCGATCCGCAACCGCGGCGGCAAGGTCATCGGACTCACTCTGCGGGTTGGCAGGGCGGTCTATGGCACGATTCGCGTCATAGAAGACCTTATAATGAGCGGCAAGAGCGTTCTTCTCCTCGGAAAACCCGGTGTTGGCAAGACGACCATGCTGCGCGAGGTGGCGCGCGTCCTGGCAGACGACGCGCGCAGGAGAGTCATAGTCGTAGATACCTCCAACGAAATAGCGGGCGACGGTGATATTCCTCATCCAGCTATTGGCAGGGCAAGACGAATGCAGGTGTCGTCTCCTGCTTTCCAGCACAATGTGATGATAGAGGCTGTCGAAAATCACATGCCGGAAGTCATCATAATTGACGAGATAGGCATTGAACTCGACGCCAACGCCGCGCGCACCATAGCGGAGCGCGGCGTTCAGTTGGTCGCCACCGCGCACGGCAACACGCTCGACAACCTGATAATGAACCCCACGCTCTCCGACCTGGTGGGAGGCGTTCAGTCCGTCACGCTCGGAGACATCGAAGCGCGGCGGCGGCGAACGCAGAAGACGGTGCTGGAACGACGCGCCCCGCCCACATTCGACATACTGGTAGAGATACAGAACTGGAGCGAGGTGGTTGTGCATCCGGATGTGGCCGATACGGTGGACCGCATTCTGCGCGGCTACTCGATAGCCCCCGAACGTCGCGCCGTGAACGCCGACGGAACCATCGTCAAAACCACTCCAAGGGTGACCAAGTCTCCAAACGGCGGGGCGTCTCCTCTTGTAGGAATGCCATTCGATGGAGATGGCGACCGCCAAAAGTCGCAATCGGAACCCGAACGCCAACGCGAACCCGTGAAAGTCACTCACATCATGCCGTATGGAGTGAACAAGGGGAAATTGCAGCAGGCCGCGCGACACACCAATTCGGCTGTGCGGGTCGTTGACAACATAGCCAGCGCGGATATTCTTCTGACGACCAAGAACTACTACCGCCGCAAGACGAGCGCGCTGCAGTCCGCCGAGCAGAAGGGCAAGCCCGTCTATGTTCTTCGACGGAATACCACGCCCCAGATCGAGCAGTTCATAAGGGCTATTACGCGAGATAAGAGACACGGGCGACACGATGAGTCGCTGGATATCGCTATGCGCGAGGCGGAGGAGGCCGCGGGACGCATACGCGATGGCGAACGCAAGGTGCATCTGAGTCCGCAGGGATCTTATGTGCGCCACGTGCAGCACGAGATTGCTGAGAAGCATGGCTTGGAGTCCCACAGCGTCGGCAAGGAGCCGGGACGTCGTGTCATCTTCTACCATCGCTGAGCCAGAATCCCGACCGCGGAGACGCCCCGTTCGTCCGTTTCTTTGCAGTTTTCTTGTACAATGTCCCGCGCGAATCAGAGTAGGCCGACATACTAAACCCACATGGAGTCCCTGAGTGGCGCTGTTCATATCATTCGAAGGCGGAGATGGAGCGGGCAAGAGCTCTCAAGCCGCGAGACTTGTTCGAGCGTTGAAAGATGTGGGCGTTCCGGCTCAGTTCATCCACGAGCCGGGCGGCACCAAACTCGGAGACCACGTCAGAGAACTGATCAAGGGAAATCCGTGGGGCAGGGAGACTATCTCTAGCGAAGCGGAACTATTCTTGTTCTCCGCCGCGAGGGCGGAGCTCGTGTCCCAAGCTCTTTCCAAGCTGATCGAGGAGCCGCGCCTGGTAATCGTTGCCGACAGGTATGTGGATTCGACCGTCGCGTACCAAGGGTACGGAAGACGTCTGCCGCTGGACCTGCTGGAATCCGTAAATCGTCTAGCCACCCGCGGAGTCATGCCCGATCTTACTTTGCTTCTGGACTGCCGGCCGGAAGACGCGCTCGCTCGTGTCGGAAAATTGCAGGCGGGACTGTTCGATAACAGCGACGCGGTACGCATCGACGATGCGGCGGAGAGGCGGTTCGAGGACGAGCCTCTGGCGTTTCACCGGCGTGTCAGAAGTGGTTACCTCAAACTGGCGGAGGCTGAACCTGAACGCTGGCGGATACTCGATGCCATTAAGGACGAAGACGCCGTATTCGATTCGGTGTGGAAGGCTGTAACCGACATGGCGAAATTCCGTGAAACTCTCGAGCGGCCTGACTTTCCTGAGGATGCGCCCATCCGGAAAGAAGCGGGCGAACTCACCCTATTCTCCCTTTCAGCAGACCAAACGGGACTATGAAGTGGCTCCCGATTTCAGTCAGCGTTAGCCGATGTCCGCGCGCTGTGCGCCACATATCCTATCGCTCCCAGAATCGTCCCCGCGCCGGCTATACCAAAAGTGACCGCGATTCCCGTCAAAGACGCCAGCGGCCCAACGATGAACGCCCCTCCGGAACCGCCCACATCCCACGCCTGCTGAAGCGTCGCCAGCGCCGTGCCCCGCTCGCGGGGCGGCGCGCGATCCACCGTCAAGGACTGAGTCGCCGGTTGCAGCATCCCGAAGCCAAGCCCGTTCAGAACGCCAGACATAATGAACATGACCATGTTATTAGCGGCCATCAGGGTGAACATGGCCGCGCCGACTACCAAAAGCCCAGGCACAATTACAGAACCTCTTCCAAGCCTGTCCGCTATCAAGCCAGACATGGGAAGCGAAAGCATCTGGGTTACCGAATTAGCTGTGTAGTAAAATCCCGGATTGCCCAGTTTTCGCATATTCGCCAACTGAGGCAAAAAGGTGCTCACAGGAGCGGTGGTAAGCGTATATGTAAGGAATACTAACGCTGGGAACAGCGCTGAACGACTGATGAGAGGCGGTTTCGTGGATTCAGACGCCGACGCAATCGGATCGGCTGGAATTGACGTGCGACTCGCCGAAACGCCAAACGCAGAGACAGTTCCGGCGAGCGACATCAGACCGGCATATATGAACGCCGCTTCGGAACCGAACTGCTGGAACAGCCAGAACGCGAGCAGCGGTGAATACAGGTTTGCGAGCGCTATGGCGTTTCCGTTATACGCCATCCCCTCCGCCCGGCGGTTGCTCGGCGCCAGTATGGCTATGATGGTGGCTGTCGCCACCGGCCCAATGGCCAGACCTGTCCCCTGAATGACGCGCGCCGGAATTATCATCCATACGTTGAAAGCGCCCACGTGCATCAGAGTCGCGACGCCGAATATCACAGTTCCGGCTATCGCCACCCACTTCGCTCCGAAAGAGGTAATCCAGCGACCCGCCATCTGCCTTATAGGGATGCTGAGCAGTCCAAAAGACCCTACGACAACGCCTGTCTGCCACTCCGACCCGCCCCGATCTATGACGTAGAGCGGTATGATGGTCAACATCGCGGTGTAGGACGCGAATAAGAAGTGCGAAATGAAAAGGTTGAGAACTAGGTCTTTCGTCCAGAGCCTTCTGTTTCCATCCGCTAACTCTTTGGATTGCAAATCAGAGGGCCTCGGTGAACAGATATACGAAGAATTTAGACTGATTGTACGCCCGCCGCGTCAGGTACGCAATAGCCAGACCGATTCTCAGAAGTTCGTTGACACCTCCGAATGACCAAAGTAAACTCGCATACGTCAACTCACTCACCGGAAAGGTATTAACATGTCCGCAACAGATAGAGTCGAATTTGCAGAAGCGCCGGGAGCGAACGAGCTTTTCACCCCCGAATTCTTGGAGTACATAACCGAAGCGCGCGACAAGTTCGCTCCATCCATAAGGGACATCCGACAAAAGCGCGCCAATCTGATTGAGCGCGCCATACGCGAAAAGACGCTGCCTGCATTCCCGTCTGAATCTGAAGTAAACTCCGGAGAATGGCGCATTCCGCCTCTGCCAGCGGAGCTGACCAGGCCCGGAATAGAAATATCCGGACCGGTTTCCATTACCAATATGGCGATCAACGCCCTGAATCCCGGCGCTGAAGGAGAACGCGCGACAGGCTATCTCGATGACGACGAGGATTCCGCCGGACACAGCCTGGCCGACACTGTTCAGGCCGCTATCAACCGGCGGGACGCCACACTGGGTACGCTCAGATTCGAGAACCCGGCGCGCGGACGAGTCTATGAGTTGGAGCCGGGCGAATTGCCCTTTTTCATGCACCGCGAACGCGCGACGCATCTGGACGAGCCTGATTTCAGGATAGACGGGGAGCCGATACCTGCGACCATACTGGGACTGGGGCTGACCTTGGCTTATGGAGGCAAGGCGCAGGTAGAGAAAGGGCAGGGGCTGTATTTCTATTTGCCAAAGGTGGAAGTCGTTGAGGAAGCGCGCTTCTACCGCGAATTCTTCGATTTCGGTAAAGAGCGCCTCGGATACCCCGAAGATGCGGAAATCAGAGGGATATTCCTGATCGAGTCGCTGCCCGCTGTTTACATCATGGACGAACTGCTCTGGGAACTGGGCCCATACGCGGCGGGACTGAACGCCGCGCGCTGGGATTTCAAGGCTTCGGCTCTTGAATATGTAATGTCCGACCCCGACCAGGTGTGGCCGGATAGATTCGATGTGGACATCAAGACTACCGACTTCATGACGAATATCTTCCGACGCTTGGTCGCGGTTTGCTTGAGAAGAGGCGCCGCTCCGATTGGCGGCATGGCCACCGCGCTGCCTTCCCGAGACGAGGAAGTAAACAAAGTGGCGGGAGACTCCATACGCGCCGATAAAGAGTGGGAAGCGCGACAAGGCTTCCTGAGAGGCTGGGTAGCGCACATCTTCCACATGAAGACCGCCGCAGACCCCTTCAAGGAACTTCACGCCTCCGGCTGGGAACCGTCCCCTGATATGTACGATCCCCACAACTTCCCTGTGAATATCGCCGCGCCGAAGGGCCAAATTACCACGGCGGGATCTCGTCGCAACGCTCGTATGCTGATCGAATATGTCGAAGGATGGCTGAATGGACGAGGCGCGAAGGGAATTGACAGCCTGGAGGGGCAGCCCGGAATACACCCTGCGCTCATGGAAGACCTTGCGACAGGACGCATCTCGGTGGCGCAGACCGCCCAGCGAATCATCCACGGCGCGAAAGACGCGGACACAGGGGAGATTCAGGACTCGGCGCTCATAAAGAGACTGCTTGACGAGGAACTTGCCGACATCGAAGAGCGGCGCAGGTCCGAAGCGCTGTCCGACACCGATTCGCAGAAAGCCGTTCAAGAGCAGATCGAACGCTATCGCAAGGCGCGCAAGGTGGCTTTGCAGTGGATAAAGAACTACACGGAGTACGACTTCCGCTCTCTCGGCTCATACTCTCGCGCCGACCTGGAAGCGATAGCCGAGGCCCCAGACGCGTTCTGACTCCTTCAGAGAGGGTTCACAGGGGTAGGTAAACGCTCTAACCGACCGCAAAAATCCCTTCCACCTCGATGGGGGAAGCCAGGATGGGGGTGATTATCCTCAATACCTACTCATCACCTTCAGGGTTTCGGGAGTGGCAACAGTCCCGCTCAGAGCAACTTGAGCAGGTCTTTCAGCGGAAGGAACGATTCGTGGTCGAAATCCCATACGCCAGCGTCCGCCGCTTCGCCTATACGAAAGATAATTCCCTAACCCCGTCTTGACTGCTCTTCCTCAGCCTCCAGCCTCCTCTCAAGACGTCTCAGAGACTCTTGCGTGGAGCGCAGTTCTTGCAGAATCTCCTCTCTCGATGCGGGCTGCTGAAGTTCGCTGAGACGTTCGGACTTGGCTTCGTCCAGATTGTTGATGATTATGGCGATGAACAGGTTCACGACCACGAAAGTGGCTATTATGACGTAGCTTACAAAGTATATCCACGCCCAGCTATACAATGCCATTGCCGAAGCCATGACCTCTATCCAGCCTTCGAGGGTAATGATGTTGAACAGCGTCAGGATTGAGGTTCCCAGATTTCTCCAGTTGTCAGGGTCATGTTCGTGGAATAGCTGAAAGCCGATGATCGCGTATATATAGACGATGATGCTCATCAGCATTATTACGTGCCCCACGCTCGGTATGGAGCGCACCAGCGCCGCCACGATGAGCCGCAACTCCTTGATCGTGGATATGAGCCTCAGCGCGCGCAGCAGACGGGCGAGCCGAGCTATCATGGCGAAGTTTCCGGTAGCCGGTATCAGCGAGAAGACGATTATCAGAAAGTCAAAGACGTTCCATCCGTCTTTGAAGTACCTGTGCGGACGCGGAGTCAGCGCGAACATCTTCATCAACGCTTCGATGATGAAGATGCCAAGCGCTATATTATTCCCAAGATGCATCAGATCGCCGTATCTTCTGTTGAGGTCGGATGAAGTCTCCATACCCAGAAGAATGGCGTTCCCGATGATGACCGCGATTATCGCGTACTCGAATCCGGGCGCGTTGACGATTTTCGCGGCGCGCTGCGCAAAATTATCCATGTCGCTAACCTGATGTGGTCCGCTCCAGCCTGGAAGCTACTTCCGAGGCCAGCTTCTCAAGATGTTCTTCATAGTCGAATACCGGGTTCAGCATAATCATGCCCGCGCCCGACTCCACAACCTCCATCAGCCCATCCACGCAGGCGTCCACGCTCCCCCATACAGACACCTCCGAACCCATCTCCGCCCTGCCATACCACGCGCCAAACCAGTCTCTCAGCCTTCGTTCCGCTCGATTGGAGTCGTCGTCTATGGCTATGTAAACTCGTTTGGCGATTGGAAACCCTTCCGTGTCTCTGCCCGCGCGCTCTAATTCTGACTGAATCGTCTCGACGTGCTCGCGGAACTGGGCTGTACTCGTGGACCCCGCGCCCATGAATCCGTCGGCGAGACGAGCCGTCCTTCGCAATCCAGCCGGATGCCGGCCGCCAAACCAGATTGGCGGATGCGGCTTCTGCACTGGTCTAGGGGACATAGACACCCCCTCCATCTTCCACAACTCGCCGTCGAACACCGCCCTTTCCTGAGTCCATAGCGCTCTCATAACCCCAATGCTCTCCGTGAAGTGCCTGACTCGCCGTTCGGACGGCCCCCCGAACAGCGGATACGTCCACGGTCTGCCTCCAAGCGCCGTTCCCACTATCAGGCGTCCTTCGCTCAGGACATCCACAGTGCTCAGTTGCTTGGCGAGCATCGCCGGATTCCGGGTGGTCGCTATGATGACCGCCGCTCCCAGCCGAATACTCTTGGTAGAGGACGCCAGATAGCTCAGGAACGTTACAGGCTCAGGCGTTGGCGTAGATCCGACAAGTTGCTCGGCGACCCAGAGGCTGTGGTATCCCAGTTCCTCCGCGCGCGAGGCGTATGAGCGGATCATGCCCAGATCAATGTTCCCATTCGGGAAAGCTTGCGGAACCGCAATGGCCAACGGGATAGGGAAGGGTGAGTTTTGTAAGTTCATATTGGAATCGCCTTGAGCGGCTGGGGCCGCATTGTTGTCGCGCTCATCTTATTCGGACGGTCTCTATCGTGAGTTCAAGTTTATCATTGCAGCCAGGTAGCCCGCCCCGAAACCATTGTCAATGTTAACTACGCCCACGCCCGGAGCGCAGCTATTCAACATGCCGAGAAGCGCGGACAGTCCCCCGAAACTTGCGCCATACCCGACGCTCGTCGGCGCGGCGATTATGGGTATGTCCACCAAGCCGCCCACTACCGAGGGAAGTGCGCCTTCCATGCCCGCCACCACCACGAGCGCGCGACATTCCCTTATCTTGGGGAGGTGGTCGAGAAGCCGGTGAAGTCCGGCTACTCCAACATCGGATATTCTCTCGACCTGGCATCCGATCAGTTCAGCCGTTATCGCCGCCTCGGTCGCTACCGGAAGGTCTGAAGTTCCGGCGCAGAGAACCGCGACGCCGGGCTGCCCGGCGGAGTCCTTTCTGCGGTCAACCACAATGCAGCGCGCGGTTGCGTCGTATTCCGCGTCGTCGAGTCGCTCTTTCGTCTCCAGGAAAGCCTCCTCAGACGCGCGAGTGACCAGCAGCCTGTCAGAATGGGTAAGCACCGTGGCCGCGATAGACGCTATCTGCGACGGTGTCTTGCCCTGCCCAAATACTACCTCAGGAAAACCTTGTCGTATCGCGCGGTGATGATCCACCTTTGCGAAATCAAGGTCTTCGTAGGGCAGGTTTCTAAGGTGAGATACAACATCGTCAACCGCGAGGCTGCCCTCCTTCAGTTGTTCCAGAATTGCGCGAAGTCGAGCCTCTTCGATTTCAAGACCTCCCTGCCGTATTGAGATTCAATAAACACCATGCAAGTATATCGCCGAAATTCGGGACAGGTAAAGCGCCTGCGCGAAGGAAGCGTCATAATCGAAAGTAACGCGGAAGCCATTTAGATGTCCATGCTACTTTACGACCTCCACGCGCGAATGTCCGCTGGGGTTCGCTATGACGGTTGACGTACTGGATAGCTCCTCGGTTAGAACCTGAATCCTCAGTCGCGCCTCCGAGTCGTCCGGTTGCAGGAATATCTTGCAGGCGGAACGGGGCGGCAGCACCAGCGGATCTTCGTATTCAACCGTCTTAGGACGCTCTCCTTCCGGCATGTAGGTGAGTAGAATCAAGTCCATGAGATGGACGTTGCGTCCGATGAAGAGCGTGTCGCCACTGCCGCCGCACTCATCTGAATGCCACGCTTTAACCGCAAGGCTTTCATGAGCGTAATGCGTAAATGCGTCCGGGGTGGTAACCTGAAAGCGCCAAACGTTGAGCGCCAAGATCGCTATGAGGAGCGCGCCGACCGCGGCGTATTTGTACGGTTGATAGCCATTTATCCAGTTCAGGCACGCGCTCACTCCGATGCCGGATAGAAGCGCGAGCGGTATCAAGTTCGAATGCATTCTGGTTATCGGCGTATAAGCGTAGGGCGAGAGTATGGCGGTGGATATCATGGTCAGAACAAGCCAGACGATGAACAGTTTATCCATCCGTCTCCACTTGCCCACCGCTATTCCTATGCCTATTATGGCCAGAACCCCGGACGCCGCGTCTAGCAAGGAGCCTGACGTATAGTGGCTCTCGCGAGGGTTCCACCACCATACGAGCAGATTATTTTCCAGGTTCGTCCTTAAACGGCTTATCAGGCCGCCGATTTCGGTTTCAAATTTGGTATTTGGCGAGATGACGTCAATGCCCATCACCAGAATAGCGTCCATGCGATTTTCCACTACGAACGGCAACGCGCATACTGTGAATCCTAGAGCCACAGGCCAGAGAGCGAGCAACTGCCTTGCGCCCATGCGACTTATTATTGCCCAAGCCGCGAAGAGTGGGAGTATTACGCGGGCGGGCAGGGCGACGTAGAGAGACAAACCGGCTATGACGCCTGAAATGAACAGGATGGGGGCGCTCTTCGTCCTGCTTCCGACTATAAACGCAAGCATCGCCCATGCGGTGACGGGCAGCGCTTCGAGGTGGGTATAGCCGATGTGCGTAAACGCCATGACGTAGTGAGAGCTGACCAAGACAGCGGCCGCCACTATTCCGGATACGCGACCGGCCGCCGTATAGCCAAGCGAATATATGGCGGGAACTGTCAGGGCGATGCTCAGGACAGATGAGAACTTCCAGCCCCACGCGCTGCCTTCGAACATCCAGCTAACGAACGCCTGATATATGCTGTTGAGCATTGGTGAATTGTGGTACACGCCTTGGAGCAGGAACGGCTGCCGAATTCCCTCTTCCAGTATCTGGCGGACGCGCAGATAGAAACCTATATCGTCTCCAGTGGTGGCGTAGTACCAATCTCTCAGGTCGTGCGAGTGGATTGCCACGCACGCCGCCATAAGTCCGGCCACTATCGCTATGTCAATCGCAGGCGGACGTATCTTGAGATTTCGCAGGCTGTCCAGATTGATGAAAGGCGCGCCGAACGCGGCTATCCCCGCCGCCCATATCAGTAGATCGAATAGCCCCGTCGCAGGTTCTGTAAGAATCCTGATCAGAAGAAAGGCGTGCAAACCCGCTCCGACAGTCCAAGAGATCGTTCTGGAATTTCTCATCCACGCGGCTACTTTTCCCGAAGGTCCCGAGTTAGATTGCCGAGTATAAGCGCGTACCCCGATGGCTACGCCCAGCGTCCCGAATGTTAGCGCCGCCACGTAGATGGCAGGCGCGCTGGACGAGAAGACTATTACCGCATTCACCGCGCCTAAGACGACTAGCGGCCATAGTTGAACGAGATGTCTGTAGCTCGCTCGACCACGTTCGGCAGCGACGCGACGCAGCGCGGTCCAGTTAGAGCGCGGGCTGGGGGATGCGTCCGAATGGCGCGCGGGGTCGCTTGAAGTAGAGGAGGGCGTCTCTGAATTGGGCGGAGGCATGGAATAGAGAATATACGATTGCGCTTTGTATAGGGTAGTGGCGTTGGGGGATTCTAGCGCAATCGCATTTTACCTGCGCCGCCTCTCAGTCACAGATATATCATCCATTCCAGCAGGTTTTCATCCGGGTCGCGGGCGTACAGGCTAACGGCGTTCCTGTTCTTGAGCGCGCCTCGCCTTGGGCCGGGCCCCGCGATGATCTCCACCCCCGCGCTTTTGAGCATCGCCTCGCACTCTTCCGCGCTTCCATCCCATACGAAGCAGATGTCAGCGCAGCCAGGGACTGCGGTCGGCCCTCTCAGTCCGGCGACATATCCTTCCGGGTGAACGTTTATCTTGGAGTCGCCTACCTGTATCGAGAAGATATTCGCCTCGCCCGCGCGCCATTCGGCTTCATCATTGATATGGAAGCCCAACCGCTTATAGAACTCGATGAGCCTCTCCGCGTTGGCAGTCGGCATCGCTATATGGTCAATGCTTGCTGTGGACATACGTTTTGCTCCTGTTATGATCCGCATAGTATTATAAGTCAGAGTTAGGTCAAGGTAAATCATCCCGCTGAAATAGTTGCGCCTGAAAGAAAGTCCGCGTGAAACCGATTAAAGCTGTCCTGTTTGGCTCTTGCGAGGAATTGATGCGGTCAACAGCCCGGCCCACGCTTGCCTGAACAACCCCGGCGGAAGTATTTCCCGGGTCCTAACTTCGAGGCCATGGTTCGCGCCAAGTACCCGGGCTCCAAATGCCTGTGATATAATTTCCACAAGCTATCGGTTTCGGGATATTAAGATGGCTTCACGGAAGGTACTGATGATGATTTCGACCATAAAGGCGAGCTTTTCCAATGGCGTCCTAATACCACTTGAATCGCTAGACTTGCGGGAGGGTTCTGAAGTTACACTCCACATTGAGAACGACTCTTCGATGGAGGGGACTCCTCATCCATCCAAAGACGTCGCATCCCCTGCTCCCAGTCAGGAGAGCGTCGCGGATATGTTCGCCAGAATCCGAGAATCTGTGCCCGAATCGGCATGGCGTAACCTGCCCGCCGATGGCGCGATGAACATTCGCCATTACCTGTATGGGAGACCGAAAGAGAACGAAGGAACATGAGAGCGCTATTCGCGGATAGTGGTTACTGGATAGCCATGTTTAATCCTGTTGACAGCCTGCATGAAAAAGCGGAAACGGTTACCTCCAGACTGGATACATTCAGGATAGTGACAACTCAAATGGTTCTTGTTGAGTTTCTCAACTTCATGAGTTCAAAGGGAGAATTCCCACGTGAGATAGCAATTGACGCGGTCAGAAGTCTTGAAAACAACCCCATCGTAGAGGTTGTGGAACAGACAGGTGTCCAGTTCGAATCGGCCCTTGTTCTATACGCTTCGAGATCGGATCAACGATGGGGAATTACAGACTGCGCGAGTTTCTTGCTTATGGAGGAACGGGGTATTACAGAAGCTCTCGCTTATGATCGCGATTTTGAACAAGCTGGATTCGTCGCCCTCTTACGCTAAGTCTTATTCATCGCTATGTGTGTATTGAGTTGTCTCAATAGGGCAGCCTGACATCCGGGTTCGCGCGCATATAATGCGCCTGCTTTACGCCAAAGTTCTCCTGCAACTGCGCTGTCAGACCCCCATCCACAACGAGCGCGTGGCCGGTGATGAAACTGGCGTCGTCCGAGCATAGGAACGCGACGGCGTTGGCGATGTCCACCGGCCTGCCGGTTCTGCCCACCGGATACTGATCCACAAAGAATCCCAGTCCTGTCGGATTGTCGTCCCAGCGCCTCTGCGCCCGCTCGGTGACTATATGCCCCGGACAGATCGCGTTGACTCTGATTCCGACCGGACCCAGTTCAGTTGCCATCTGCCGCGTTATGCCGATCACCGCGTGCTTGCCCGTCTCGTATATGAGCGCGCCTGGAGCGGCAAGCGTCCCGTGAACGGACGATATGTTCACGATGCTGCCCCCACCGACTGCTTCCATGTGCGGAACGGCCTGCTTGGCGGCCAGAAAGTGCGCCTTGACCAGTATCCCCATCCCCGCGTCAAAGTCCGCTTCGGTTATGTCCCCAATCGGACTGTCGCCTCCCCACAGGCTTGCCGACACCGCATTGTTGACCAGTATGTCGAGTCGTCCAAACTCTTCTACCGCCCTGGCGACCATCGCCTCTATATGTTCCGCGCGGCTTACGTCCGCCAACATAGGCGTCGCGCTCCCCCCTGCGTCAGTTATGTATCCCGCCGTGGCTGTGGCGGTATCGAGGTCCACGTCCGCGACCAGCACCGCTGCTCCCTCTTCCGCGAGCCGACGCGATGTCGCGCCGCCGATTCCCTGCGCGCCGCCTGTTACGATGGCGACTTGTCCTGAGAGTTTGCTCATAATTCTCTCGCTCCTGCTGAGTTGCTAAATCCGACGCGGCGGTTCTATATATAGTGATTTATCTTCCAGTATCGCCTTGGGCGTGTCCACAAGCATGGCGAGCGCCGCGTCGTCGCCAATTATGTCCGCGGCCGACTCCAGTCCAACATCCATCCGTGGCGACCGTCCTCCCTCCGCGTGGTGCGTGTCGCTTGCCATGACGTGAGCCATGCGCGATTCCAGAAGGAAGCGCGTGAATCTCCGCACTTCCTCCCCCCAGAATCCTATGACGCTGCCCGACGTTATCTGGCTTACCATCCCTCTTTCCAAAAATCGTCTCAGCATATCCGGGTCACGCTGAAACGCCTCGATCCGTTCGGGATGCGCCAGTACGGGAACTAAATCCATGGATTGCACCTGGGCCAGTGCGTCTTCTATGTAGTCCGGCCTGCCGAAGAACGGCATCTCTATCAGTATGTAGCGCGTCCCGTTCATCGGCAGCGCTCGGCCCGCTTCTATTTCCGCCGGCAGTTCGGCGTCCAGATGATTCTCCATGCCCAGAACCAGCGACAATCCCACTCCATGGGCGCAGTTCTGCGCGTTCATGTCCGCGATGAGCGACCGCAGGTGTGCCACCGACCAGTTCTCAGTTACGTCTTTGCGGTGCGGCGTCGCCAGAATCACTTTCGTGCCGGTGTCGGCGGCGACTCGGCTCATGGCGAGCGTGTCTTCAGACGTGACCGCGCCGTCATCCACGCCGGGCAGGATATGGGCGTGCAGGTCGTACATCAGCTCCGTATGCTTATTCGCAGGAAAGCCTCGGCGTATGGCGCATCGGCTCTTTCGCCCATTCTGCGCGCGCTGGCGCGAACGAAATCGCCCACGTCGCCGTCCTCTGAACCCACCTGCGAATCGTGCTTCTTCAGCGCCTCTATCTTCTTTTCGATGGTGTCAGTGATCTCGATGAACGTATCCGGCTGTTCAGTCCCCCAAAACAGCACGTCCCCCGTCTTGTGCGTCGCCAGACCCTCGCGCTCGTGTTCGGGGTAGTGCAGACGGTCCCGCGCGTATGGAAAGACGGCGTCCATCGTAACCAGCCCGCAGACGCGGTGGTCGCGGTGCAAATAGAACGAACGACGGTGCGGATCCGGACACAAAACCACGTCCGGCTTGAACCTGCGAATCGCGTGGACGAGTTCGCCCCTGAACTCGGCGTCGTCCTCCAGCCCTCCGTCCGGATGCCGCAGATACACTACTTCCTCGACGCCCAGAACGGCGGCCGCTTCCGCCTGCTCGCGTTCGCGTATCTCGGCCAGACGCTCGGACGTCATATCCGGTTCCTGCGAGCCTTTGTCCCCGTTGGTGCAGAGAACATAGAATACTTTGGTTCCTTGCCCTATCCAGCTTGCCACCGTTCCGCCGCAGCCTATCTCGGCGTCGTCAGGATGCGGAGTCACCACAAGCGCTCTCTCAGGTCTTTCCATATCTCTATTCACTTCCTCTCTTGAATCAGCGTCTTTGCGACAAGGCGCTCAGGCGCTTACGCTTCCGGACCCCGTATCTCCACCCCCGCTCGCTCTTCCTGCACCATCGCCACCGCGCCGGCCGCCATCCTCCCGAAGCCCTTGTTCTGACCGGCGATGTAGCGCTGCTGCGCGATGTTGGACATCTCCATGGGAACGCGCAGTTCGCGCCCTAGCTGCGTCGCCAGACCCACGTCCTTCGCCGCTAAATCCAACTGGAAGCCCGGCTCGAAGTTGCGCTTGAAGATTCCGTCCGGAAATCCGCGCATACTCGTCGTGTTGCCTGAACTTCTGGACACCGCGTCGAACAGCGTCTGCGCCTCGACTCCCCACTTCACCCCCACGCTGAACGCTTCGGACAGCAGTACGCCCACGCTGAGGCCAACCAGGTTGTTGACGATCTTGCACACCGCGCCCGAACCGAGCGGTCCGCAGTACATCGTCTGGTTTCCAATCAGGTCGAGTACCGGCTTGAATTCGTCGTAAGCGGCTCGCTCTCCACCCACCATCACGCACAGTGTCCCCGATTCCGCTCCGCCCACGCCGCCCGATACGGGCGCGTCCAGAACCCTGATTCCGCGCGCCTCCGCTCGCGCAGCGACTCGCTGAATCGTAGAAGGATCAGTGGTGCTCAGGTCGAAGTACGCCGCGCCACGTCTCGCTCCACTCAGTATGCCGCCCTCGCCGGATGCCACTTCTTCCACTATCTGCGGCGTCGGCAGGGAAGTGAAGATGACATCCGCTCTCTCAGACGCCTCTCGCGGGCTGTTCGCCCACTCCGCGCCCAGAGATAGCAACTCGTCCGCCGCATCGCGGTTGAGATCGAACGCCGTCATCTCATGGCCGCCGTTCAATATGTTCCGAGCCATGTGACGGCCCATGAATCCTACGCCTATGAATCCTACTTTCATGCTCAGACCTCTGTCGGGTTATGGGTGGATGAAGGCTACGCGCAATATCTTAATGGCGCGGGCGCTGTGGCGCAAATGCAAGTCGCCTTCCAACTGAAGAACCTGTAACGATTTAGCCGGCGCCCTACCTCGCGCAAAAATCCCTTCCACCTCAACGGGGGAAGGCTAGGATACGGGTGATTAACCTCAATAAAAACCCCTGTGAGGAACCATCGAAGGATGAATTGGGAACTCTCTTCGGTGTATAATGCGCCCACCATGAAGATAGTAATAGCTCCCCAGACTTTCAAAGGAAGCATTTCAGCGCTGGAGGCGGCGGAGGCCATGCGCCAGGGCGTTCAGGAGGTGTTTCCGAACTCGGACGTCGTTCTGATTCCCGTCGCCGACGGGGGCGACGGCACGCTGGAAACGCTGGTGGAAGGCTCCGGCGGCGAGATACGCGAGACTGAAGTTCGCGGTCCGCTCGGCGAGCGCAGAATAGCGCAATGGGGCGCGATGGGCGACGGCGCAGCCGCCGTCATTGAGATGGCCAGAACGTCAGGGCTCGCGCTCGTTCCGCTCGACCAACGAGACCCTCTGAACGCGACCACATACGGCTTGGGAGAAGTTGCGCGCGCCGCGCTGGACGACGGCTTCAGGCGATTCATCATCGGAATTGGCGGAAGCGCGACGAACGACGCGGGAGCCGGAATGGCGCAGGCGCTGGGAATCAAACTGCTGGATGAAGACGGGGACGATCTTCCAGCCGGAGGAGCCGCCCTCTTGAACCTGAGTCGCATCGAAATGTCGGGAATTGACCCGCGCGTCCGCGAATCTTCATTTCTGGTCGCGTGCGACGTGAGCAATCCGTTGACAGGACCGGAGGGAGCGTCCGCAATATACGGCCCCCAAAAGGGCGCGACGCCGGACATGGTTGAGACTCTCGACGCCGCGCTGATGCGCTTCTCCGAGGTGGCGAGGCGGGACCTCGGCGCTGAGATCAACGATCTGCGGGGAGCGGGAGCGGCTGGTGGACTCGGCGGCGGCATGGTGGCATTCCTGAACGCCGAACTGCGCGCGGGAGTGGACATCGTTCTGGATACGGTCGGACTGGACGCGGCGCTTGAAGGAGCCGACCTGGTTCTGACAGGCGAGGGCGCGCTGGATTATCAGACTGTTTACAGCAAGGCGCCGATAGGCGTCGCGGAGCGAGCGCGAAAGCGTGGAATTCCGGTCATAGCGATAGCTGGTACGCTTGGCGACCGATATACGCTGGTGCATCAGCATGGCATCGAAGCGGCGCTCGCCATTACGAACGGCCCCATGAGCCTGGAAGAGGCGTCGTTGAGAGCGGCCAGCCTGATAACGCAGGCGACAGCCCAGGCCATGCGCATGATTCGGGTGGGCGCGAGTCTCTGCGCGATCTGAGTCCCCTGCCTTGCTCTGTCGTTACTGTCCGCGCAGGCGTCGCAACTCAGCTTCCAACTCCGCAAGCCGGGACTCCGCCGCTTGTCTTGCCGTTCGTTCAGCTTCGGCTTGACGCTCCGCCGCTTGGCGCGCGGCTCGTTCAGCCTGCCATGCTGCTCGTTCTGTTTCGAGTTCCGCGCGGGACTCTTCGGGCATCGGCAGGAATTCGCCGGACACCGGATCTCGGAAACGAAGTTTCTCGTCATACCACCACAACTCAAGCCCGAGAACCGGGCTGTACCCCCAGTGTCGGCTCTCCGACTCGCTCACTATCGCAATCGGCTCATACTTCCCGTCCACCAGCGTGTCGCCTGCCAGGGGCGCGTCGTGATACCTGCCGCCGGACGAGTCGAATCGCCAAAACTCCTTCACTCCGTATCTGGCGTACCCCTCGCGCTTGACCGTATAGTCTTTTACGCCCGTGCTTCGAGAGGCGATTTCCAAAACGAAGTCGGGAGGCTTGCCCGCCTCGCTTATCACATACCCGTTGCGAGCCACTATCGCTTCTGGGTCTTCCACGCCGTCGGCAAACATCCCGTCCGGGTAGAACTCCAGCGGGCTGCTAGCGTTCTGGCGCAGGTACGCGCCGCCGCCAACCAGAACGTCGTCCCTATCGGCGAAGTGAAATGCCAGAGGAGACATGAACTCGTGTACTGTCCGATTGTGAATCATATCATGCTTTCTTGGCGGGTCTGGCAACTGTTCCAGGTGGGACCAGCCAGACTTGGAGCGCGGCGCTCGTTCGGAGGCGGTTTTGGTAGTCATGAATTGACTCTCCGTTCAGTATTGTCAGCGTCATTCTCCATTCGGCGCGATCAGGACTTAGACTATAGCGCTGGCTTATCGGGCAACAACCCGCCAATCCGACACGGGTGCGTCCAAATAAATGGTACGCGCTTAGCGTAGCGCAACCTTTGTGACTCTTAGTGTCCTTCGTGGATAGGCTGGAGGCGTCAAGAAAGTGGCGCTTCCATATTCCACGCTTCGATTACTGTCCGCGCAGGCGTCGCAACTCAGCTTCCAACTCCGCAATCCGGGACTCCGCCGCTTGTCTCGCCGTTCGTTCAGATTGCCGGGCGACTTCTGCGTCTTGCCGCGCTGCTCGTTCTATTTCGAGTTCTGCGCGGGACTCTTCCGGCATCGGCAGGAATTCGCCGGACACCGGATCTCGGAAACGAAGTTTCTCGTCATACCACCACAACTCAAGCCCGAGAACCGGGCTGTACCCCCAGTGTCGGCTCTCCGACTCGCTCACTATCGCAATCGGCTCATACTTCCCGTCCACCAGCGTGTCGCCTGCCAGGGGCGCGTCGTGATACCTGCCGCCGGACGAGTCGAATCGCCAAAACTCCTTCACTCCGTATCTGGCGTACCCCTCGCGCTTGACCGTATAGTCTTTTACGCCCGTGCTTCGAGAGGCGATTTCCAAAACGAAGTCGGGAGGCTTGCCCGCCTCGCTTATCACATACCCGTTGCGAGCCACTATCGCTTCTGGGTCTTCCACGCCGTCGGCAAACATCCCGTCCGGGTAGAACTCCAGCGGGCTGCTAGCGTTCTGGCGCAGGTACGCGCCGCCGCCAACCAGAACGTCGTCCCTATCGGCGAAGTGAAATGCCAGAGGAGACATGAACTCGTGTACTGTCCGATTGTGAATCATATCATGCTTTCTTGGCGGGTCTGGCAACTGTTCCAGGTGGGACCAGCCAGACTTGGAGCGCGGCGCTCGTTCGGAGGCGGTTTTGGTAGTCATGAATTGACTCTCCGTTCAGTATTGTCAGCGTCATTCTCCATTCAGCAAACTTCTGTCGAGCATGGAGAAATAATAACATCTAATTGTCATTTCGTCAAAAAAGAATTTGACATGATCGGACTGTCCGCATATTATCGCGCTTATTCTGGATTGCTGGAGAAACAAGCCATGCCGACACTGGAATTCAAAGGCAAACAGCACATATACGCTCACCATCTGACCGTGCCGTATCGCTCTCTGGTCGCGGATGAAGCCAAATCGCTGCCCTCTAAAGGCTCAAATGTTCTTTCTGAGGACGCGCAAATAGGCGTCGGTCGGTGACGTTCGTACCGAAAACCTAGAGTCTGTCAACCCCGACGACAATCTTATCATACACGGCGACAATCTCCACGCCCTCAAAGCGCTCCTCCCCAGATACGCCGGCCGCGTCAAATGCATCTACATTGACCCTCCCTACAACACCGGCAACGAAAACTGGTCCTATAACGACCGCGTAAACAGCCCCCTCATGCAAGAGTGGCTGAAAGACAACGGCCCCGTTGACGGCGAAGACCTCGAACGCCACGACAAATGGCTCTGCATGATGTGGCCCCGTCTGCATCTGCTCCGCGAACTGCTCTCCGAAGACGGCGTCATCTTCATCTCCATTGACGACAACGAACAGCACCACCTGCGCATGATGATGGACGAGATTTTCGGCGCTCAGAATTTCGCGGCGAATATCATCTGGCAGAAGAAGAACAGTCCGCAAAACGACGCCCGACACTTTTCCGACAACCACGACTTCGTTCTCTGCTACGCCAAGAATCTTGTAGGCGATATCAGGTGGCGACGCAACCTGCTGCCGCGAACCGAACAGCAGAACTCGCGCTACAAGTTCGACGACCAGGACGGCAGAGGACCTTGGGCAACCGACAACTTGAGCGTAAAGACCTATGCCCCGGACTACGACTACCCCGTCGTCAATCCCGATACCGGACAGTCGCACGACCCGCCACAGGGAAGATGCTGGATTACCGGGCAAGAAACGATGCAAAGGTGGCTATCTGAGAATCGAATATATTTCGGCAAATCTGGCAGAGGAAGACCTCTCTTAAAGCGATACCTGAAGGATGTTCAGAAAGGCCTGGTGCCTATGACCATCTGGCATAGCGCCGATGTCGGAAGCACGAACGATGGACGCAAAGCCATCTTGCAGATATTCGATGACCGGAGCAACCCGTTCGACAATCCCAAGGTGGTTGGACTGATAGACCGCATCCTGCGCGTCGCCGCCGGCCCCAACGACATCATCCTCGACTCGTTCGCCGGCTCCGGCACCACCGCACACGCCG
>CAZXFX010000007.1:0-51232 GCA_964640295.1 uncultured Dehalococcoidia bacterium
CATGCGCTTTCCAAGTTCTCATACCATTTTTAGACTTTACCTACCCCTGTGAGCCCTGAGAGGGGGAAGGTTTTTGGGGTTGGTTAGAGCGTTGCCTACCCCTGTGAGCCTATACCAACCGGAGCGGAGGCTAGGACGCGCGCGGCAAGAATTGAGAGAACGGGCGGGGAACGCGACGCAAGAAATCTGTACAATATCGGCTGAATTCAACCTCATATCAGCGACGGGAGTGAATAGATGGATCTTGAACTGCAAGGCAAGACGGCCCTGATAACGGGCGGAAGCAAAGGCATAGGCAAGGCGATAGCGCTGGAACTGGCAAGAGAGGGGGTTGACGTCGCCATCGCGGCGCGGTCGCAAGGCGCTCTGGGCGAGGCGGCTGCGGAGATACGGTCGGCCACCGGTCGAAAAGCGGTGGCGATAGCGGCCGACACCACAAGCTGGGACGACGTTCAGCGAATGGTGGAGACGACCGTGTCCGAACTGGGCGGCGTGGATATTCTGGTCAACAGCGCGGCTATGGTCGGTGGACAGGTGCAGGGAACGATAGACGAAGCGCAAGAGAGTGACTTGATAGAAGACCTGGACACGAAAGTGGTGGGCTACTTCAGGAGCATCAAGGCGGTTGTGCCGCACATGCGCGCGAACAAGTGGGGGCGCGTCATCAGCATTGGCGGCGTGTCGGCACGACAGTCCACCATATACGGGCTTCGCAACGCGGCGGTGGTTCATCTGACGAAGACGCTCTCAGACCAACTCGGCAAAGACGGCATTACGCTGAACGTTGTTCATCCAGGACTCACACTCACCGACACCATAAACGAGCGTCTGGACAGTCAGGCCACCCAGAGGGGCGTCTCGCGGGAAGAGGTAAACGCCTCGGTTGGTCAGAACGTCGCCATACGGAGGCCGATAGGTCCTGAGGAGATCGCGTGGCTCACGGTGTATCTCGCCTCGCCCAAGTCGGAGTGCGTTACAGGCGAGGTGATAGCGGCGGGAGGCGGAGCCGTCGGAGCTGTCCATCAGTAGTCTGCGCAAAATTCGCGCTCGTCGCTATACATACGAGCGCGAATTTTCTCGCCACATATCAAATCGGAGTCCGCTACACTCCAATAGGGACGACGCTCAGCGACAAGCGAGCGCGGGGAGTCTGAGCGTCCAGGGTCTTTCGGTTATTCTGCAATATGCCTACGAACTGACTGACAGCGCCCTTCAACAGGCGTCCTTCGACAAGCTCAGGACGAACGGATCTTAGACAATCGAAAGTCCCTGTCTGAGCGCCGCCGGATCCTTGACATGTCTCTATTCGTTATGCGAATATGCGTTCTATTACATAAGACAGGCTAATCCGTCAAAACAGGTGTGAAACGCCAAGCCGCTTGAACAATGGCCGACACGCGCAAACATGCTTGCAGTTCACGTAGCAATGTGAACGTCGTCTATTATAGCGTGGTTATTTGCCAGATACTCTTTAGGAATTTAATGAATGCAGATTGCAACGTCCCCGAATGGCGGAAGCGCGCGGGCAAGACAGGAGCTCGAAAAGCGTTTCGAGAGACGACTTGCGGTTAATCCTAATCTGACACGCAAGATAGTCTCATACCAAGGCAATCGGAGAGTTCCAGGTTTACGGTGGATGAAATACAAGGAAGGATTCTCCCAGTCCTTGGTGGAAAGCCTGCTCGACGAATTCCAGCCAACTGCGGTTCTCGACCCATTTGCGGGCATTGGAACCGCGCCTCTCATAGCCGCGGGAAGAGGAATGAGAACGACTGGCATAGAGATTATGCCGGTTGGAGCGCTCGTAGGCAACGGGATCGCTCATGCAGCCAACGGGCTTTCGCAGGAAGAATTCGAAAAATCAAGCAAAGAGTTGCTTAACTCACTGAAATCCAGTGAAAACGCTCCGCGCGAATATGAATTTCGGCACGTAAGGATTACCGAGTCCGCCTTTCCAGAAGAAACGGAGAATGCGATCGCAAAGGCGCGGCATTTCATCGCCAACATTTCGGATCCTGTCATGCAGTCTCTGCTCAATCTTGCCTGCATGACCGTACTTGAAGATGTGAGTTACACGCGCAAGGACGGACAATATCTGCGATGGGATTACCGATCAGGCAGGACTCTCAGGTCAAAGGTAAATAAAGGTCCCATTCTGCCATTTAGCACAGCCCTTGGTTCTCGCATGTACGAAATACTTCAGGACATTGAACCCATAAAACATAACTATGGTGGCGGATATCCCGAATTCATTACGGGGTCGAGCCTTGAACTGTTGCGAAATATGCCCTATGCCAATTTCGACATGGTAATCACATCTCCTCCATACGCCAACCGATATGACTATACGCGAACATACGCACTCGAGCTCGCATGGCTTGGATATGAACAAAATGACTTTCTAGAACTGAGACAAAGTATGCTGTCCGCAACGGTAGAGAACAGACCAAAGAGGAAATGGCTAAAGAGAATATACGGGAATGATTCTGAAATACTGAATAACGCGTTTAAGATGTACGATGAACAAGAGGCTGTTCACGAAGCGCTTACGGTTCTCAGAGATCACATCGGCGAGTTAGGCAACAGGCATATAATTCGTCTGATTGAAGGATATTTTCTTGAAATGGCGGTAATAATCGCCGAATTGGGTCGAATTGTGAGTCCGGGCGGCGTGGCAATCATGGTGAATGACAACGTCCAATATCATGGTGAGGAAATACCGGTTGATATGATATTGTCTGATTTTGCAGAGCGATCCGGATTCAGGTGTGACAAAATATGGACACTTCCGCGCGGCAAGGGAAACTCCAGCCAGCAGATGCGACGGTTCGGACGAAAGGAGATACGAAAATGTGTATATCAGTGGGTGAGGCTAGATGACGAATCTTCGTGACGCCCAGATCAGGTCAGCCTTGATATCCGAACGAATACGTCAAAGAACTGACTTGGCGCTAAGGGAATTGGTAGTTCAGTTCCCTGAAACGCTGTCCTTCTATCTGCTTGACGACCTGATGATCAGCGAGCAGGCTTGGATGCGTGTAGAAGATTCCAGCATTGACCCTAAATTAGTTTTCGCCCACCCAGACCTTCTCCGCAAATATCCTACGGCGTCGCAGTATTATAGAGGACTCGTATTGCTGCCTCGTAAACGAGTAGCAGACATTGCAGGTTCGGTAGATTCATGGGAAGACAATACAAGAAAAACTCCTATTCCAGAACAGCGAAGCAAAGATGTGGCGCGACTGTACAATGCGGTCATTTCTTCTATAATCGAGGGTGCCGCTGATTGGACAATCGAGAACGGGTACCGAAATATCATAGCCACTATGGGTATTGGATTGGACGGAACCTTCAGGAATATCATAGGCAAAGACGCAGAGGACCTGATCCGAAATCGCATAAAGAACTGGCTGGAGAGTCGTCAGCTTATCGTCGGTAGCGACTATGGTGAAACTGAATTCCAACTTCCGGGCGGATATTCTATGCGCTATGGCTCAGAGCCTGACATATATTTTCAGATAGAACTCGGTGGTATGCCACAGCCACAAATAGTTGCGACGATTGAAATAAAGGGAGGGAAAGACCCTGCGGGCGCGCTTGAACGGCTCGGAGCAATGCAAAAGAGCTTTGAAGAAACACCTCCCGGCTGCGTGAATATGCTGATAGCCGGCATCGTAACTCCTGAAATGGAATCGCGACTCGTGAACATGGGCGTAACCAAAGTATTCCTACTAGACGACCTAGCCCACGACGGAGAAGGCTGGCTACACTTTCTCAACGAAGTTTTCCACTACACTGTCCGCATCACCGATTCTACTATCACGTAGTCTAAAGATATTCCCAAGAACTCTGACTCTACTCATCCATATCGCGTAGCAGAAGACAACTGGGCGCGCTATTTTCTTAACGCCTCTCCGTTATAGAGGATCCTTGACAAAGCCTCATACGTTATGCGAATATGCGTTCTATTCACAGATGAGGTCTTGGCAATGCTCATTAGACACACACCGGACGCATACGAAAAGCTGGGCATTCTCGGCGGGATGGCGACCGACGATATTCTCACGCAGCCTGAAACTCGCGGCGGGCGCAGGGGGCCGTACTCTTCTTCCAAGAAGAATCCCACCAGCGGCGTCTATCGCGCGTCTATGCCCAACGGCAAGTATATAAACCTCATGCGCGTCATGTTCACCGATTTCTGCAAGATGGACTGTCACTACTGCCCAAACAGTCACTGGGTTCCGCGAAAGCGATACGCCTTCAAGGTTGACGAACTGGCGCGCACTTTCGCCGAGCTCGCAAGACGGCAGACGGTTAGCGGCCTGTTCCTGAGCTCGGGCATCGCCGGCGACGGCTCGAAGACCACCGAACGGCTGGTAAAAGTGGTGGACGCGGTTCGCAATAAGTATGGCTTCAAAGGGTATATCCACATGAAGGTGATGCCCGGCGCAGGGTATGAGTACGTCGAGGCGGCGCACAGACTCGGGACGAGATTGTCGGTCAACATGGAGACTCCGACAGTGGAGCACATGCAGAAACTCAGCAAGATGAAAGACCTGAAGCGGGACATACTCGACCCGATGGAGTGGGTTCACAAACTGACGGAGGAGCGCTTCGGCGGAGCGGTCGGACAGGCTACCCAGCTAGTGGTAGGCGCGGCGGACGAGTCGGACCGCGACATCTTCGGACGCATGGACCAGCTATATTCCGAGTGGAAACTGAAACGCATCTACTACGCTCCGTTCCGGCCTGTGCGCTATACGCCGCTCGAAGAACATCCGCCCACTCCGATGGCCAGGAGCCATCGGCTATATCAGGTGGACTGGCTCAAGCGGGTCTATCGTTTTTCCAACGCGGAGATAGACCTCGCCTTCGCGGGAAACGGGTATCTGCCGCTCGACCAGGACCCGAAGACGTCAATAGCGGTCGAGAATCTGGACGCATTTCCCATGGACGTGAACCGCGCAGAGAAAGATCAACTGCTGCGAGTTCCGGGCGTCGGTCCCACGTCGGCGGAACGCATCGTCCGAAACAGGAGCGCGCACAGCATAGATACGTGGAGGGATCTGAGCGCCATGGGGGTGGTCAAAAAGAGGGCGTGGCCGTTCCTGGCGTTTCCGGGTCATCGTCCGCCTCGCGCCAAGCAACTCAGGATGGATATGTTTGGCGAGAGCGCGCGGGAGAATCGCAGAGCGCAGGCGAGCGGGGCGACTAAGAGCGCGTCGCATTCTGGCGCGGCGCCGTGCGGAGAGCGGACGTCCTGTGGGGGCTGTCCGATGCTGGGCATGCCCGGGCATCCGTCGGCGGACAGCCTGAACCGGCTTCCAATGGCGAGTTAGCTTTCATCCCCACAGACGAACTTGTATCAACCAGTCCGCACCGGTCGGGTGCGAAAGCGAAAGACCCTGAGCTAAGCCCGCGGACGTAATTGACCCACGCGCCTCGCAGGATATAATGTCCCCAGGCGCAATGTCAGCAGGAGAACTACATGAGTGCGGAAGTCGAGAATCTCCAGGACAACCAAATATACTGCGGAGATGCCCGCGCGCTGCTTGAACGCATACACCCCGAATCGGTTGCGCTCAGTTTCTGGTCGCCTCCGTACTTCGTGGGCAAGTCCTACGAGAAAGACCTGTCCTTCGAGGACTGGCAATCTCTTTTGCGAGAGGTGATACGACTGCACATTCCAATCCTGAAACCCGGTGGATTTCTGGCTATCAACATAGCGGACATACTCGCCTTCCCCGACCCGGACATGCCCAGAATCCAGGCGGACAATGTCTCCAACAAGCGGGTAAAGATAAGCAGAGAGCAGGTATTGGAGGCTCAGAGAACACATCCCGACTTCAACAGATACCAACTTGCTGAACTTCTGGGATGCAGTGAACAGACGATTGACAGGCGTCTGAACGGCAACAATGTTCGCGGCGGCAAGTACGCCGTTCAGCGTAAGGTGAAACTGGTCGGCGGTCTGGTGGAAGAGTGGGCGGACGAAGCAGGCTTCTACCTGTACGACCGTCGAGTTTGGGTGAAGGACCCCTGTTGGGAGAACGGACGCTGGCACAGCCTGTCCTATCGCTCCGTGGATGAGTTCGAGTATATCTACATATTCTGGAAACCGGGCATAACTACGATAGACCGTTCACGACTGGACAGGGACGAATGGAGCGAATGGGGATCAAGAGCGGTCTGGCACATCCCTTCTGTCCGCGCGAACGTGGAGCATGAAGCCCAGTTTCCAATCGAGTTGCCGCGCCGGGTTATCCGTCTCCTGTCCGCCCCCGGCGACCTGGTATTGGATTGTTTCGTCGGAAGCGGAACAACTGCCAAGGCCGCCATGGCGGAAGGTCGGCGTTACGTGGGAATAGACTCGGATACTCGCTACGCCAAGATGGCGCGTGAGCTTCTTATGCAAAAGACGTTGCCAGTAACATGACTCTTGACCCACGCTCTCTGTCCGACGATCTGGATACTCTCGAACGGGTCGAAAAGGCTACCCTCCGAATGGTCAGTCACCCAGGCTATCTACGACTTCCGAGACGAAGCGAGTGAATTCTTCGTCCATGAGCCTGACCTCGTTGCGGATATTGGAGAAGACATCACGCGCGAAGCCATGGACCGCATGGGAACTTCGGTAATACCTGTCCGCCTATTCGGAAAGATTGACTATAAGCGCGCCAGGTATGTATTCCATCCCGAACACTCCATGCGACAAGCGCTGTTCGTTGACTCCAAGGCCGAAAAGACAGAAGGGGCTCGGACGGTCACGATACAGACAGCGCAAACGTCCATGCGTATCAGGCAGATACGCTCTGGTGTCGCGATAGACGAAGGTGGAACTCTTCCCCAAGTCCTCGAAATCCAGGGCGATGACTATCTGGTAACCACTATGTTCGTTAAGTACAATTACCTTGAATCTGATGACCGTTCGCGTAAGACTCTCGAAAGCGTATCCATATCCTGCCTTCCAAACGGAATGCTGCAAGAACGTTACAATCCATCCCCGCAACGAACTTTCTGGCTCGCGGGGAGGAACGCTCCCAGCAGAGGCGAAGCATTTCGCGTCAGGATAAGCCTACCGCGACTGAAGGACATGGTAGCATGGCGTGTCCAGAACATCCAACTGTTCCCGGAAACTTCTTTCGTATGGAGCGACTAGAGCGCTGCGCCTCAAACCTGAATCAGCGCGATGTCTGCGTTAGCTTCTCCGTATCTCTTGACTAGGGGAGGAAACCAGGATGGAAATTATTCCATCACACTTCGCGTATATCCGCCGACCAGGTAATTTCGATGGCGTCTTTTACGCTCTCGTGAGCGGGACAGCCCTGCGGGTGCACCCTGAGCGCTCGGTCCGCCGCCTCACGCTTGTCGGCGGGAACCGGAAACTCGTAGTGTACGTTGATGCTGGTGATTCTGATCGCGCTTCCACCGCCTTCGATTCTGCCCTCTACCTCGGCGTTGTAGTCTTCGGGGGCTATCTCTATTCCGCGCGCATCCAGCGCGCGCATCAGCGTTCCGTACATTCAACCGCCGACCGCGGACACTATGTGGTCAAGCGTGGAAGCTATGGGAGCTGAGTCCTCAGGAACGCCGTAGTAAGTCTTCAGATCGCCCTGCACACCGTATACCACCGGACCGGGAACGTCGCCCATGTATGAGTGTCTTAGTCCTCGGTTCATCTCCAGTCTATTGCGAGATACATAAATAAAGTCGTCAGCCATTATTCGCGCTCCTGTTTCGTGTTGTATCACGATCATTATACGATAAATTGAGGATGCAGATACGAAGGGATTTCAAGCCGTATATCCCCTTCCCCGCTCTGCTTCAATTCCCGTTCACAGCCCTAGCGCGAATCGCCCCAGCACTCCCGCAGACCCTGATCCGCGCTGATGGACGGAACCCTTGGAACTGCTTCTTCCGCAACCAGGGACACGCCAGTATCATAGAAATCCAGTCCCGGGGTGTTCCCAGGTCTCTTGCCCGTCTTGGAATATTCAACCACCGCCTCTACCCCCAGCCGCGCCATCCTCAGAGGATACTGCATAGAAGTGGCGGCGAACTCGCCCACGGCCACGCTTCTCACACCGGAGCAGCCACCGTCTATGGTAACTATGAGCGCGTCTTCCGCCATACCCATCTCTCTAAGCGCCTCATAAGCTCCCTTTGCCGCAGGTTCGTTGATAGCGTACACCAAATTAATCGCGGGATCCTTTCGCATCAGGCTCTCCATCGCACTCCGCCCGCCCGCTTCAGTTCCCATGGTAACGCCGCTGCCGACGATGCGTGAATCATCTTCATCGTACTTCTCATCGGGATCCTCGATGTCTATTCCAAAGCCATTGAGAAAACCCTGGTTGCGCAGCGCGTCCACCGTAACCAGCGTCTGGTATCCATCCAGCATTGCGATCCTGGCGCTAGACCCGGAAGCGTCCATCTTCGCTCTTGCCCACCGGCCAATCAGCTCCCCCGCTTTGAAGTTGTCAGTGGCGAAAACGCCGTCCACCTCCCCAGCCCGCTCGAAAGGAGTATCGAGCGCGATGACCAGCGCTCCGGCCTCGCGCGCCGTCTTGACTACGCCGCTAAGCGCCGCCGGATCCGAAGGCGTAATCAATATGCCTCGCGCTCCATCCTCCACCAACTCCTCCACCGCCCGCGCCTGCGACTCCCAGTCTCCATCGTATTGGCCCGAATAAGCGCGCAACTCGACCCCTAGCTCCTCGGCGCGCTCGAGAGCGCCTTCCTTCATCGTAACGAAAAACGGATTCGCGTCGGTCTTGGTAATCAAGCCAACCAGCGTATCTTCGCCGGGGGACGCCGCATCCGACCCACACCCCACAATGGACAATGCGAGTATGCAGCATCCCAGCCACACGGCGGCAAATAAACAAATTATCGGTTTCATTCCAAGCGCCTCATCAAAGTATTATCCAGAACGCCAGCGACCGCGCTACACCCAAAGCGCAATCGCTCATACTCTCATTTCATTTCCAATCGTATCGCTGCGACTATCTGGTGAACAAGGTTCTGTATGATACTATGGGAGTTGTAAAATCTTCGTCGCATACCGACTCATTACGTTAGGACGACACCGAATTGATAAATCTCTACAACTCTCTGAAACCCTATCTGATAGTGTTCACGGCCAGCGCGTGCACGCTCATAATCGAGATTGTGGCGGGCAGGATACTCGCCCCGACGATAGGCGTTTCGCTGTACACGTGGACGAGCATAATCGGCATAGTGCTTGCGGGAATCAGTCTGGGCAACTACCTGGGCGGCCGCATAGCGGACCGATACCCAAGTCCCAAGACGCTGGGCATCATACTCTTGGCGAGCGGCGTCGCCAGCATCGCCATTCTTCCCATAGACAGGTTTGCATCCGACTCGTTTCTCTCATTCCCCATCATTCCGCGCATCGTCCTGCTAACTATCACGCTGTTCCTAACCCCGGCAGTGATTCTGGGAATGGTCTCTCCCGTGGTCATCAAGCTGAGGCTCTCCGACCTTACGGAAACGGGCAACGTGGTTGGGAAGATATACGCGGTTTCGACCGCTGGCAGCATTCTGGGCACGTTCCTGACCGGATTCGTGCTGGTGCAGTTGCTGGGAACCCGCCTGGTCATTCTCATCGTGTCGCTGATACTTGTGGCGATGGCGGTGATATTCGGAAATCTGTGGAGGGCGTGGAAGCCGAGCGCAGTTCTGGGGGTATTGTTCGTGGCGGTCTTGGGATTCGGGCTGTGGACAGACGGCTTGGACAGCGACTGCGAACGAGAGAGCAACTACTATTGCATAAAGGTGAGGGCGCGCGACATAGAAGGACGCGAGGTACGGATACTCTATTTGGACGCGCTGCTGCACAGCTATGTTGACACTAAAGACCCGCTGTTCCTGCACTATTCATACGAGAAGGTGTTCGGCGACGTGGCGACAGCGGTCGCTCATCAAAACCCGAATATGAACGCGCTCTTCATTGGCGGCGGCGGATACACGATGCCCAGATTTCTGGAGGTGATGTTCCCCAATTCGAGTGTCGAGGTGGTCGAGATAGACCCTGAAGTTACGAAGGTCGCCACCGAATACCTCGCCCTTCCGCTGAACACCAGGATCGTGACCTACGGTGAGGACGCGCGAACAAAGCTGCAGGAACTGCGGAAGGGGAAGGGGAAGTACGAGTTCATAGTTGGAGACGCTTTCAACGACGTGTCGGTGCCGTACCATCTGACGACGCTGGAATTCAACGAAATGGTGTTCGACCTTCTGACCCATGACGGAGTATATGCGATTAACATAGTGGACAAGATGCACAGCGGACGCTTCCTGCGCTCGGTGGTAGCGACTCTCCAGCAGACGTTTCCGCATGTCTATGTAATGCGAGACGATACACGGTGGGACAATGACAATCGCTACACATTCGTCGTGGCGGCGTCGCGTCAACCCATTGCGGCGTCGGACATCGTATCCGCCAATCGCGAACTGGACAGAGACGGCGTAGTGACCCACTTCATGCCGGACGCGGAGTTCGCTCGCTGGATGGGCAGCGGAGTCGGCACAGTTCTGACGGATGACTTCGTTCCGGTGGACGGTATGCTCGCGCCGCTATATCTGGAAAGCAGGTAGGAACGGACTATCAGTTTCCCAGGGTAACATTGTCTATCAGCCTGACCTTGCCGACGCGGACCGCCAGCGAAACGAGAGCGGAGCGGTCAATCACATCGAGTTCGGCCAGCGTCTCGGCGTCCGCCACCGACACGTACTCCACGGACGCGCGGGGCTCCGCTTCCAGCAGGTCAGCCATCTCTCGCCGCATTGCCGCTGCGTCGCGTCCACCATCCGCGTACATCGCCTTAGCCAGGCTGAGAGCGCGATACAGCGACAGCGCGGCTTTGCGATCTCCGTCAGATAGATAGGCGTTGCGGCTCGACAGCGCCAAGCCGTCCGGATCGCGCGCAGTTGGCATCACGACTACGTTGGCGCCAAGATTGAGGTCGGCGTTCAGCCGCTTGATGACAAGGCACTGCTGAGCGTCTTTCTGTCCGAAATATACATTGTCGGGCCTGACTATGGTCAGCAGTTTGCACACCACTGTCGCCACGCCCTGAAAATGGCCTGGACGATGTTCTCCCTCCAGCCTCGATGCGATAGCGCCTACATTAATCGTCGTGTCGAATCCGTCCGGGTACATCTCCGAGGCGTCCGGCGCGAAGACTATATTCACTCCCTCCGCCTCCAGCTTGGCGAGATCGCCTTCCATATCGCGCGGATAGGTGGAAAGGTCCTCCGACGGCCCGAACTGCGTGGGGTTCACGAATACGCTGGCGACTGAGGTGGCGTTGTCTTTCCGGCACCTGCGCGCGAGCGACAGATGCCCCTCATGCAGGTATCCCATAGTCGGCACGAGCCCAAGCGGCCTGGGATAATCGCGGCTGGCGTTTCGGAAGTCGGATATGGTTTGGATGACTTTCATGGTGGAAAGGGCTATGCGGCGAGTCTAAGTATGTCGTCGGCGACTTTATCTCGAAAGTCATTGATAGCCGGATACTGTTTGTCAGAGTTCCTTGTGAGATACTGCCGTTCTCTTCTACCTAGCTCTTCCATATCTTCGTGGACGACCAAGCTTATAAACGGCAGTTCCAATTTCTGGAATTCCAGCAGTGCAATAGCTACATTCTTTGCTTTGTCGTTACCGCGCACCCCGAAAAGATAGAATTCTCTGTCTTTATACGTTAGAGACCAATCCACACTGAAGATAGGATTCTCAGGGATAGGCAAATAGCCGGCTACTGGCTCAAACGGCATTAGCTCAGCAGAGATGTATTCCTTGAGGTCATCGTAAAACTCGCTGCGAACGATTTCCCTGCTCCAATAGCGCATATTGCAGACTTTCTGCACGCAACCAGTAAATTGCAATACACTTTCATATAGAGCATCCACGGAGGTGTCTATGTAGAGGTTGTCGTCATCACTTTTGACACCATTATTGTCAAGGATGCTATCGAGAATGCGATTACGGGAGTCGGTACCCACATCATAGGTGTAGGAGAGACGCATCAACGTCATTCCGAAATCGCAGATTCGGACATAGCCGTTTCCCGCAGGACTGTCATGAATGTACACATCAACCATATCCCCGTCTTCATGGAGAATGGGAACTATCAATTGATACTTCCCCGAGCGGCGTTCATAGAAATCAAAGCCCGTAGCCCGAGGGCGAGCCAATGAGTCCTTAATTCTAGCTATGTCCATCGAAAAGATTCCCTTGCAACAAGTTGGGAAAGTAGTCCTCAAAATTTTCTACATGAGCGTCATGGAAGAAAACCGCCAATCCCTGCTCAAATGTGCTGTACAGATCAGTAGTCTCTCTATGCCTCTCTTGCGGCTGTACACTTCCAGACTCTAACTCGGAAGCAGTGATCCGATGGATGTGCGACTTGGCGTAATGTCCGTCAGAATCTCTGCTAGTTTCGCCATGCGGCCCATTGTATCGGATGAGGGTGATTGTTCCTAATATGGAGTCATTGGTCTGATAACGAAGTCCGATGGAAAAGCTTTCCGTGAATTCCGTACTCTGTCGAATGAATACTGTGAATGTCGCACCACTGTCCTGAGCGCATTCCAATTCTAGGTCACAACGCAGGTGCCGACCGCCTTCCCTATATCCACTCGCAGGCTCTCTCTTTGTAATTTTCTTGGGACAACTTATCAAATCCTGAATCTGCTGGTCTGTCAGCATTACGTTTCCTTCTCAGTCGCCAAACATAGGATGTCAGTAGGCCCGCCGGCATGGTTATGATACCAGCGAGCCCTGCTCACCCTACTTCCCCTGAATTGCCCTTGCCACCGCCTGCGGATTCATCGGCAACTCCGTCATCCGTACTCCCGCCGCGTCGTGGATCGCGTTGGCGAGCGCTGCCAGCGGCGGAGCGATATTCGCCTCGCCGACGCCGCGCACGCCGAACGGGTGGCCAGGATTGTGAACTTCCACGATGACCGTGTCTATCATCGGCAGGTCCAGGCTCGTGGGCATACGGTAGTCGAGCAGACTCGTGTTCTGCATACCGCCGTCCTCACCCATGAAGTACTCTTCGTTCAGCGCCCATCCGATGCCCTGCGCCGCGCCGCCCTGTATCTGGCCCTCTACATAGGACGGGTGAATCGCGAAGCCTGCGTCCTGGAACGCCGTATAGCGCAGAATGTCCACTTTGCCCGTGTCTGGGTCCAGTTCGATGTCAACGATGTTGGCGGCGTATGATCCGCCCGACCCGCCCGGATTCAGGTTTGCGCGACCTACTACGGGTCCGCCCGTCTCCGGCAGTCGCGCCGCCATCTCCTCGAACGTGAGGCGCAGTTCTGAGTCCGACTTGTGCTGAAGAACGCCGTCCACATACTCCACGTTTTCCGGTTCAGTGTCCCAGATCAGGGACGCGCGGACGATGAATTGCTGCATCACGTCCATCGCCGCTTCGTGCGCCGCCCAGCCCGACTTGAACGCGACTCCGCTGCCGCCCGTAACCGACGTGTATCCAATCGTATCGGTGTCGCCCACCATTGGGTTTACATTTTCGACAGGAATCCCAAGCACTTCCGCGAACTGCTGCGCGATGGCGGTGCGAGAGCCGCCGATGTCCACAGATCCTTCCACCAGGCTTACCCTGCCATTATCCAGCACGTTCGCCACCACGCACGCCATGCCCGTATTGTTGCGGCAGAATCCCATGCTCCATCCGCGTCCCCTGAGCTTGCCCTCTACTTGGTCGAGCGGGGCCGAGAAGTGAGGATGCTCTCTGACCGAGCGCATGACCTCCTCAGCGCCGATAAGCCCGTTCATTACGCCGTCCGCTCGGCGGTCGCCCTGGCGGGCGACGTTTAGCAGCCTGAACTCCACCGAGTCTATGCCCAGCGCTTCCGCGACCTCGTCCACCAGCGTTTCCGCGCAGTACATCACGATGGGAGCGCCGGGGGCGCGGTAGGCCTGTGTCCTGGGCTTATTGGACACCACGTCGTAGCCGTCAATCCGAACGTTCTCTATCATGTAGGGCGAGAAGACCGCCGAGGCCGCGCCCGACAGAGGCGCGCCTGGGAACGCGCCGGCCTCCAGCGCCATCCAGCAGTGAGCCGCCGTTATCTTGCCTTCGTTCGTGACGCCCATTTTGATTCGCACCAGGCTGCCGGACGTGGGGCCAGTCGCCTGAAGCACCTCGACGCGGTCCATTACCATCTTGACAGGATGGCCGCTCTTCTTCGACAGAATTGCCGCCGTCGGCTCCAGGTACGGCGGAATCTTTCCTCCGAAGCCGCCGCCGATCTCCAGCGGCACCACCTTCACCTGAGACACGGGCAGACCCAGAATGCGCGCCGTATTGTCGCGCACGCCGAAATGCCCCTGGCTCGAGCACCACACCGTCAGCCTGCCGTCCGGCGACCACCACGCCGTGGCGTTCTGCGGCTCTATATACCCTTGGTGAACCGTCTTGGTACGATACTCACGCTCGAAAATGCGGTCAGCCTCCGCGAAGCCCGCGTCAAGGTCGCCAAACACGTACTGCTCCCGCGCGGCCACGTTTACGCCGCCGGGCAGATCCTGGTTATTCGTCCAAGTATCGTGAATCGCCACCGCGTCCTCCGCCATGGCGTCCTCGATATTCGTGTACGCGGGCAGCGTCTCGTATTCCACCTCGATGAGGGACAGAATCTCTTCGGCGGCGTGGGCGCTGGTAGCGGCGACCGCCGCGATGGCGTGTCCCTTGTACATGACCTTGTCTCGCGCGAGAACATTGTCAGTCGGCATCTGTCCGAGAACGGCGACTGGGCCGACCGGCTCGCTCGGCGCGAAGTCAGAAGCCGTAACGACTCCGCGAGATTCCGGGTGCGCCTCCGCTTTAGATATGTCCAGGCGCGTGATTCGCGCGTGCGCGTGCGGTGAGCGCAGAACCTTGCCGTACAGCATCCCGGGCAGGTTCATGTCCGCGCCGTACACGGCCCGGCCTGTAACCTTGTCCGCGCCATCATGTCTGATTGGTCTCGTGCCTACAACTTTATACTCGCGTGTAGCCGTCGTCATACTCTCTTCACCTCTTTGGGTAGCGTAATAGCTGATGTTTACTGAGAGTCATATTACCACATAGAATACTTGGGCTGGCGTTGTACGCGCCAAGATAACGACATCTCCAATACTAGGATTTAAGACTTTCAGATGACCATTACTCGAAACATAGTTGATCAGTCGAATTTCAACCCTGATCCGACTCTCCCTTACGAACTCCGCATCATGGACTTCAAGGCGGCGATGCAGGATGTGTACGACTTCTTCTATGACGTTAATTCACACCTGGCCGAAAAGGGATTGGAACGTCTTGACGATATGCTACGCCCAGCTATTATGTCTGGCGTTCTCTCAGATATGGTGACTGCCAGCCTTGCCAAGCATTCACGCACACTCACGGAGAATACTTATTTCAACGGACACCCTGACCTGGTTGTGCAGGGAGTCTATCCTGAAAATTCCGTACGGGCGGGAGACCGAGGCGTAGAAATCAAGACGACCAGAAAGAAAGGCGGGGCTGTAGATACGCACGGAGCGCGTGATCAGTGGATGTGTGTGTTCGTGTACAGGGTTGATAACGAGACCGAGCCCGCATTGGAAAGACATCCCATGACATTTACCGAAGTTTACCTCAGTCTGGTTACGGTGGATGACTTCAGAAGAAATTCCCGTGGGGAACTGGGAACTCGAACAGCCACTCTCGACCGATATGGCATTCGGAAGCTCCGCGAAAATTGGCTGTACCTGGAGTAGTCGGAATGTTCATACTTCAAGTTCTGCAAGAGATTGAATTGCCTTGACTCCCATATCAAAGTAATGGGGGTCCATCTCTATTCCCGCCGACTCATATCCAACTGCTTCGGCGGCGGCGAGAGTGGATCCCGAACCGGCGAATGGGTCAGCCACAATGCCTTCTCCCAGTGGGAGTACACCCCTGACAACTTGGCGCAAGAATGCCTGTGGCTTCAAGCTGGGGTGTGGAGCGATTGATCTTTCACTCTTGCGAGTGGGAGCCGATCTGATAACGTCTCCAAAGGGGGACGTAGAAGACGGCCTCCGGAACCCTCCGGTCTTCCACTTTCTGAGGTTGTCCCGCACTCTGCCTTCTATCGGTTTGCGGAACATTACCCAGGGCTCCCACATGGACCTTGGCATTACGCTCACATCCGTGAATTCTTTGTGAGCTGCTTTGGGACGGTCGCCTCCCCGCATAGTCGTAACCAGTCGGATGATGTCCCCTCTTCTTTCGAGCCCGGCATCTGACAACGCCCCTGCGACAATATAGGACAGCAGCGGGTTTGACGCGACCACCACATTGGCCCCTGGCACCAGCTTGGGAATGAGCAGACAAGCCCAGATAAAGAAGAAATCTCTAAGGCGTATCTTCTGATCGGCGTTCAAGGTTGTGAAACGTGGAAGTGGGGAGCGAGTGTGTCCATCGAACGATGGCGGTATCCTCCAGACTCCTCCCTTGCCGCTACGGAGTTTCGCCTGCTCCTTAGGTGTGTATTCTTGCAGGCCATAGGGGGGGTCTGTCACAACCGCATGAATACTGTTGTCTTGTCGAGCATCCAGCCAGTTAAATGAATTGGCATGGTATAGCGTAGCCTTGCCGATCCTGAAAGGACTCTTCCATTCCGAGTCTCCGATCATTGGATTCTGCAAGCCGCCACTGTACTCTTCTCGTAGCCTGTAAATGCCACGACCTTCTTTGATGAATACATCTGGACTATTCAGACGCAGATATGACCTAATCGAAGACTCAGGGGTGTGGCCGTTGATCTTCTCGACTCTCTCGGATATCTGCTTGACAGACAGCCCATTCGATGTGAATTTCATCGCCTGAAAAATGGCGTCTCGGACCTGGCCGGGAGCGTTTCTTTCCGTTCGCTGCATCATGCTAGAATGATAGGACGTCCAGACGTCTTAGTCAATGACTTAACTGGCTGAATTTCATCCATAATGAAAATCCGGCGCAAGCCCCCTCGATTTGCAGCCTGCGCCAGATTATACTTGCGAAAACCATATAGACGAAATTCTGGAGAAAACCACAATGAAGATTACCGAACTCAAACTGCGCGAACTGAACGGCGTGATGGAACATCCCGACCCGTTCTGGGAAGAACGGCTCATCAGGCCGCAGGACATCTATCCAGAGTTCCGAGAGCAGGGCGCGGACTTCTCTACGAGCCTGGGCGATGGTCGCTACGCGATTCGCGCCGTCTTTCTGGAGATACATACCGACGACGGCGCGATCGGACTGTCCGGACCCTGCTCGCGCAGCGAGGCGTTCATCATAGACACCGCGCTCAGGCCGCTGCTCATAGGCCAGGACCCGCTCGCCATCGAGCGGCTCTGGGACGTCATGTACCGCTCCATGATCCACGGTCGCAAGGGCGAAACCATGATGGCGATAAGCGTCGTGGACTGCGGACTCTGGGACCTGAAAGGCAGGGCGCTCGGGCAACCGGTTTATACGCTGCTCGGCGGTCCCACGCGAACGAGCTTTCCCGCTTACGCCAGCGCGCTCGGCTTTTCGATTGCGCCGGAGGACGTCGCAAACCGCGCGAAGTGGATAGCCGACCAGGGATATCCCGCCACCAAGTGGTTCTTCCGAAACGGCCCTTCCGACGGACGCGAAGGCGAACGCCGGAACCTGGAACTGGCGCAGACGCTCAGGGAGGCGGTCGGCGACGACGTGGACATCATGCTCGACGCGTGGAGTTCGTGGAACGTGCCATACGCGATCAAAATGGCGAACCGGCTCGCCGAGTATAATATCCGCTGGCTGGAAGAGCCTGTCATGGCCGACAAGCTGGACAGCTACGCGCAGATCCGCAGCGACTCGCCCATAGACATCTCCGGCGGCGAACACGAATACACGCGCTGGGGATTCAGGCAAATAGTCGAAAAGCGCGCCATGGACGTGCTTCAGCCCGACATCTACTGGTGTGGCGGCATCAGCGAGACCGTCAAGATATGCGCGCTCGCCTCCGCCTTCGACCTCCCCGTCATCCCGCACGGACACAGCTCGCACGCCACCGCGCACCTCATAGCGTCCCAGCCGCCAACGACCACCCCCATCCAGGAATTCCTCATCAAGTGGAACGCCGTCCACCAATTCTTCCTCAAATACCCGCTCACTCCAGTCAACGGAACCATAACCGTCCCAGACTCGCCCGGGATCGGCCTCGAGCTAGACGAATCCAAAGTAGAATCAGAGCGAGAACTCAACTACAGGGATTTCTAAAAGAGCGTCTCCAAAACCCCTTCCCCTCCGCGGGATCGCAAGGGCAGGCGAACCGCCTGCCCCACTCGTCCTAATCTTATCTACAAATGAACGCTAATCACAAAAATCATAGTCCAGATTTCAATGCCCTCCCCCGCCATACCTTGACCAGAGCATGAAAACTCCCTTCAACAGCTTCAAGATACTGTATAATCCATGCGCCAATCGAATTGCCCCAGCAAATAATAGGAGAACACTCAGATGGACCAATTCATGCAGGCGGCGTTTGACGAAGCGCGAACCGGAGCGTCAGAAGGCGGCATACCCATAGGCGCGGCGCTCGTGGACAGCGACGGCAACCTCGTCGCCACCGGACACAACCGCCGGTTGCAAGACAACGCCTGCATAATGCACGCCGAAATCAACTGCCTCTACAACGCCGGCAAAACCATACAAGACTTTCGCGGCATGACCATGTACTCCACCCTCATGCCCTGCCACATGTGCGCAGGCGCCGTCGTCCAATTCGGCATAACCAAAGTCATAGCCGCCGAATCCGACAACTTCCACCAAGAAAACGGCCATGCGCTAATGGCGCGCCACGGCGTCCAAGTCACCAACCTCAACCTCGACGAACCCAAGCGCCTGCTCGCCAGCTTCATCAAATCCAACCCCCACCACTGGAACCGCGACATAGGCCGGTAAGTCAGGAGGGGAATATCGTATCATTGCACATCTGCTTACCTATCTGATGTATGGTACGACATATTCATCTGACATACGCATTTTTTCTGTCGCAAAACTCGACCGCCGATGGGAATTGTGTATAGAATACCCTACGATACGCCAAATCAAATGGGCATGCTATATACATACATCCTTATAGGGAGGAATCTATGGGACCTTCTTGGAAATTCGGCAACAATGATACACGTGAGAACGAAGGACCTAACAACGCGGGTATCGCAAATTTTACCGACGACCGTACAGGCGGATTGGTTCGAGAAGTCATACAGAACTCCATAGACGCGAGGGCGTCCAACGCTGATCCTGTAGAAGTTTCATTCCAAACAGAACTGATGCCAATCGAACATCTCGATTTAGCAGGCTTGAAACGGGCAATGGTCGCATCAGTTAGTTCCTACGCCAATGACGACAGGCATAGGAAGCAGTTCAAGCGTGGAGTGAAAACTCTCAGCCGCGCTATTCAGACCGGTCATATCGTCGCGTTGAAAATCACCGATAGAAACACCAACGGTGCATCCGATGAAAAAGAGTTGCTTGACAAATGGCATAGCCTCACCAAGACCGTTGGCCTAAGCGCTAAGGACATGAAAGATTCAGGCGGATCGTTTGGCATAGGCAAACACGCTGCCTTCGCAGTTTCCGACCTGAGGACAGTGCTGTACTCAACAGCATATTACCCCCCCCCCCCCCAAGATTCTGCATCGCAGATTTACCGGCAAGTCTATACTCGTATCCCATGAGATAGGTGAGCGACACTACCGCGCGTCTGGATGGCTTGAAACAGACGGTCGCGCGCTGCGAGACGATGATATTCCCACCCACTTCCAGCTAGATTCCCCGGGTGTCGAGATATCCATACTTGGATTTGATTATTCCGATATGGAACAGTGGACGCTGGAGGCGCAGCAATCTCTGGTCACCCACTTCTTCCACGCCTTCGTGCATGACAACCTTCGGGTTCGCATAGGGTCTCAGACCATAGACAATGGCAACCTTGACGCAATAGCAACAGACATGGATGAGAAAATTCGCCGGTTGATCCATGTATCTCGTTCCGCGCCGATAGATAGTATGGATATCAAGGGCATCGGGAAAGTCAATCTTCGTATATCCGTAGATGAAGATGGTGAAGACAGTCAAAAGACAGTGGCCTTGGTGCGCGACGCAGGCATGATGATCACCAACCAGCTAGGCAACATGCTCATAACGCCCTCACAACGGATGCTTAGATTTCCACGCTCATGGAAAGGTTTCACGGCAGTCATCGAATGTCTTTCACACGGTGAACGCTCTCTTCTCAGGGAAGCTGAAGGGCCGCGTCATGACAGAATTTCCTCCGACAATGCAGATCAGTCCGAAAAAACGCAAGTGAGTCGAGCTCTGAGAGAGTTGGGCAATTGGATCAAGGACGCCATAGAAAAGCGAGCGGCGCCTCCACCGCCTTCTGATAGCGACTCCGTAACTGAACTAGCTGACATACTTCCCCTAACTGGCGGTTTGGAAAGCATCATATCTGGCGAAGGAGCAGAAGGGTACGAGATCACTCAACCGGAACAATCTCCCAGGCCTCCAACAGGTTTGAGAACTCCGGGTAGAAAGAGGCGGACAGGGAAAGTCAACTTGCCCGGTGGGGACGATCCAGGCGACGATCACGAGTCAGGCTCTAAAAAACGCAGAGGCAGGGGTAAAAGAAACAAGACTATCCAGGTTCCGTTTCACGATTTACGCCGACTGCCCATCGCTTCATCTCATTGGTCATTCCAATGGCCTGAACATACGGCGCGGTTTGCATTCAATCGCCCTAAAAGCGCAATTAAGCATATACGCCTATATGCAGTCGGTGAAGATGGAAAAGAGACAGAAGTGCCTCTTGAACGAGCGTTCATCAATGGTCGTAGGGTTTTGGCTAAGAGTGGCGAAATATCCCAGATATCCCAAGACCAAATGCAGGGCGACAGGGTTGTCATCGAACTGAAAGCTCTACGACCCATCCAAGACAGGCGAGTCGAAATAAAATTTTCACAGTGAAAAGGGGCGTAGAAAAATGAAATACAACCCTGACGCATACGCGGACTATCCCATTTTGAGGCCATATTCGTCAGACTACCCGAAGGGGAAAATTTCAACGCAGCTCACACAAGAACCTTCGGGCGAAAGCCTGAGCTTTAAGATAGACTTCCAAATTCACGAATCAACGATTCAGGAGCATATTTCCAGAGGAGACGCAATCTGTTGCGCCCTGCTGTACTGCAGTGCAACATGTTATACCGATCTGTTTCGAGCTAGCGAAAGCGAAATCAATATATCATCGTCCGTACCAATGAGAAATCTCAAAGGACGCATAGAGATCCATCCATCCGTCATTGCTATTGATGATATAGATATGAAGACGGATACCGCGCATACTGAATACCAAAGCTCAGTAATGATGGTGAATAGACGCAGACAACTGGCTATGGACACGCCTTGGTACTTTGCCGTTGGGATGGTTGGCCCAATTGAGAGTGTATTCCGCTTAGACAAAGACGATACGGAATCATTGGAATACGGAGAGTTCGAATTCCAGTCCGAGCCGTCAGAACGATATATAGTCGTTCGCTCGAACCCGAAGACCTACGACGATTTCCAAACAATACGGGATAGAAAACAAATAGCACTGACTCGGGCTACTGTATATCTGAACGCGCTCACCGCTGCGCTTGGAGAACTAGAGGAGCAGGCAGACGACAACGAACAACCGGAGGGATGGGCAGCTACAGTGCGCTCGCTTATGCAAGAGCAGGAAATACACTGGCCAGAATCTTGTTCAAACGGACTAGCCGCCCAACGTCTGTTGAGAAAGCCTTTGGCTCAACTGCCCGTCCTATCAGATTTCATTCAGAAAGGAGAAAGATGACTCCTATGGGAGAACTTAGACTTGTAAACGACAATGGCCTTGCCACGCTCAAAAATCTGGCAGATGCTTCACCTAGGCTGTTCCTAGACGCTGAACCTGACAAACTCATAGAAGCTATGGAAGAGCGCATGGAAACATCCGACCTATGGGACGAGCCACTTACGCCATCAGTTCTCAAGGATGATCTATCGCCACTCAACGATACTCAAGTCAAGGGTCCTGGCGCTGACGCTGAACATGCGCGACTAGTGAGAAACGCGCTCGGACACTTATCTCCATATAACGGTTTGAATGAACACCTATGGGCGACTATAAATTGCTTCGTCCTGCCACGATATGTACCAATACGATGGGAGTCCAGCGCACAGTCCAAGGATCCCAAGAAATTGCCGAATTTCGTACAAAACCACTGGCTAAAAGGTGGGCTGACAGCCGCGCGGCGCGCGAATGCCATCGCTCGGTTGTGGTGGCTCAACGAATTTTCCTCTCGCGCAGCCAAACACAGCGACCTATATGACGCGGACGAACTCCTTGACGCTATGGCCAAAAATGTGAATCTATACCATCAATTTCTGTCTAGGCCTAACCTCCTGTCTCGCTCCAAGCTGGTCGCCGCCATCTACGAAGTATTTCTCGAACCTGACAACGAATACCTGAATATCACCACATACGCGAGTAGGATGATGGAAACGTTAAACATCAGAGCGGCGCACGAATCCCTTGACCTCATGGATATATCTGAGCTTAGAGAAACAGTCGAGGAGGCCAAGCCCCCAAAAGATTCGTAGGCCACCGCCCCCGGAGAAAGCCCTTCACTCCGGCACAAAGAGTCATCAGTCTCGGCGGTGGCGTGCAAAGCACAGTCATGTGCCTGATGGCAAATTCAGGAGAGATACACCCCAAGCCTGACTATGCGGTCTTCGCAGACACAGGATGGGAACCTCAATCTGTTTACGACACACTCGATTGGCTCGACAAAGAAGTTGACTTTCCAATACTGAGAACCAGTAACGGTCGTAGTCTTCGAGAAGATGTAATTAACGGAGTAAACGCGCAGGGAAAGCCGTGGATGACTCTGCCTGTTTATCTACTTGACAAGAACGGCAAAGATGCGGGGATAAATTGGAGACAATGTACCAAGAACTATAAGATAGACCCCATACGCAAGATGGTTCAGGAACAGCTTGGCGTTAGACCTAGACAGATTCTGCCGCATGACACGTCCGTAGAGATGTGGCTCGGAATCACCACGGACGAGTTTATGCGGATGAAGCCAAGCCGAAACTGGTGGATTACACACCGCTTCCCACTTATAGACGATGTACCAATGACACGGCAGGATTGCATAAATTGGTTCACTGAGCGATATCCAAATCGAACTCTCGGGCGTAGCGCATGTGTTGGATGTCCGTTCCGCAGTTCTTCAAGCTGGATATCTATTAAAGAGTCAGAGCCACTTCTGTTTCAAGAAACGGTTGAGTTAGACGAAAGTCTTCGCAGCGCACGTCACAACGCGGGGCAGATGTTCCGAAAACATGCATTCTTGCACCACCGCCGTATTCCTCTAGCGGATGCGGTTGAGCTAGACATTGAACAAATGGAGGAAAATGGATTTATTAACGAGTGCGAGGGCCACTGTGGACTCTGATCCTCAATTTACAACAAGCAAAAACACATGAGAACACGCACGGGCTATCGTCAATCCCCACCCATACCGCGCAGTCTCGCCTTTAGCCTCTCCACCTCCGCTTCTGCCCGCTCACGCGCCTCCCTGTCTTCGTGCGCTCGCGCGGCCAGTTCGGCAGGCGTCGGCAGAAATTCCCCAGTCGCCGGACTGCGAAAGCGCAACTTCCCATCCACCCAGCACAGGTCCAGTCCCAATATGGGGCTATGCCCCCATATCAGCCCGTCCGCTTCATAGTAAATCGGCAGCGGCTCATACCTTCCGTCAACAAGCGTATCGCCCGCCAGCGCCGCGTCGTGAAATCGCCCTCCCGTGTGATCGAACCTCCAATACTCAGACACTCCCAGACTGGCGTATCCGTCGCGCTTGACTGTGTAGTCATTTCTGCCAGTACTGCGCGAAGCCACCTCCAGAACGAAGTCCGGCGGCTTTCCCACCTCGCTTATCACATAGCCGTTGCGCTGGATGATATAGTCGGGATTCACCCCAATGGCTACCATGCCGTCAGGACCAAACCGCTCGAAATCATCCCCCCATTCCTCACACAAATATCCGTCTCCCGTAACCAGAACGTCTGGACGGTCAGCGAAATACAAGTCCAAGGCCCCGTCGAAAGCCTTGATGCCCTCGCGATTCATCATATCCGGCTCCTTAGGCGGGTCGGGCAGCGGCTCCAAATACGTATGGTCAACGGCCGGCAATGTCTTCGGTACAGTGATTCGGACGACCATAGCCAGTCTCTCCTTGTGTCAACATGGCAACGACAGGGACATCCTTCCGTTCGCCATTAAATTTTACCACAGCGCCCACACCCAAACCCGCGTTCTGCTACAATCGCCCTACACATAACGAAACTCGACCGCGAGGGCTCTCCATTGAAGATAACCGACATCAAGATAGAAGTCGTCCGCCGAACTTTGCCCGATACAGGCCTCGACTCCGATCTCGGACGCTTCCGCGGCGACGTCGAACAGGGCGTCCTGCGTATCCAGACCGACGAGGGCGTCGAGGGCAACTGCTTCGTCGGCGACTTCAGGGGAGGCGGACACGGACAGTTTGGCCCCATCCTCAACGTCCTCAAGCCCGAACTGCTCGGGCGCGACCCGTTCGAGCGCGAACGACTATGGAACCGACTGCCCATCCTCAGCGGACGCCGCGGACTCGGCATGAACGCCTGGGCGCCAGTGGACGTCGCTCTATGGGACATAGTCGGCAAGGCCGCAGGCGTACCCGTCTATAAGCTGCTCGGAGCGGCGCGCGATGAGACGGAGGTTTACGCCACCTACCCGCCGCGCCACGAATCCCCGAACGGCTACTTCGGAGAAGCCCACCAGATACGCGCCGCAGGCTTTCGCGCCTATAAGATTCACCCAGGCGTCATGGATACCGCAGACGTATTCGAGACGATGGCAGGCGTCAGGGACATTGTTGGGGACGACATGGAACTGATGCTGGATCCCAATAACGGCTATGACTTCCGCAAGGCGCTCGACGTCGGAAGCGCGGCGGACGACCTCGGCTTCTATTGGTACGAAGACCCGATCCCAGCGCACGAATACGACAACATCGCCGAACTCAGCAGACGGCTTCTCACCCCCATCTGCATGAGCGACAAGCCCGAAAACCAGTTCCAGACCGGCTACCACTACATCCGCCTCAAGACGCTCAGGCTGGTGCGAGGCACAGCCCGAAAACTGGGCATAACCGGCCTCAGGAAACTCTGCTCCATGGCCGAAGGGTTCGGCATGAACTGCGAGATCGGAACCGCCGGCAACTCGCTCCTCAACATCGCCAACCTCCACGTCATCTGCTCCGTCCAAAACTGCGCCTACTACGAATACTGGATGCCCACCGAAGCGCACCAGTTCGGACTGGTCGAGGACATCAGCCTGAACGAGCGCGGCGTCCTGGAAGCGCCGACCGAACCCGGACTCGGCTTCGAGCTAGACTGGGACTGGATACAAGCGCGTCGCGTCGCCACCCTGGACTAACCACTAAAATTCCACATTCCAAATTCATAATCCCCAATTTCTTCTACGGCTGGTGGATGGTCGGCGGCGCGGTCATCTGCCTGTTCGCCTGGATGAGCGTCAGCCAGGCCGTCACGGGCGTATTCCTGAAGCCCGTCACCGAAGACCTTGGCTGGCAGGTGTGGCAGTTCACGCTCGGAACATCGCTGGCTTCGGTCGCCGGAGGCGTTTCAGGAATCTATGCAGGCTCCATTGTTGACAGACGCGGCCCGCGTCCGCTGATAATAGTAGGCGCGCTGGTCGCCGCCGCATGTTTGGCCGGACTCAGCTTGCAGTCCAGCCTCTGGCTGTTCCTCGCCCTATACGCCGCAGCCGGACTACTCGGATGGAACCTGTTCAGTTCGACCATCGTAAATCCGACCATCACCAAGTGGTTTGTCCAAAAGCGCGGCTGGGCGCTGGCGGTGGGGTCCATCGGCGTGTCACTCGCCAGCCTCATCGCGCCCGTCGCCATGACCTTCATAGTAGATAGCTGGAACTGGAGAGTCGGCTACGCCGCGATGGGCGCGTTCATTCTGGCGCTCGTCGCTCCAACGTCCCTCATCATGCGACGAACGCCGGAAGACCACGGACTCCTGCCCGATGGTGATTCGACCGAGCCGACCACGCGCGCCTCTCAATCCGCTCATGCCAAAGAAGCCCCCTCGTTCACGCGCGAAGAGGCCGTTCGCTCCAGAGCGTTCTGGCTGCTACTCATTGGATTCGCCTTCAACATGGCCGCGCTCAGTTCCGTCCTCGTCCACGCGATACCCCTGCTCACCGACACCGGATTTACGCGCGCCATAGCCGCCTCGGCGCTTGCCATCAACGGGCTCGGCAACCTGTCATCCAAAGCCGTGTGGGGCTACGGACTCCAGCGCGTCCACCCTCGCCCGCTCGTAATCGCGGCATTCGTCACTTCCTCCATCGGCGTAACCCTCATACTCATAGCCGCCTCCACAGGGCTATACGCCATACTCTTCCCCGCCTTCTTCTTGTACGGCTTCGGATTCGGCGGAACAATCCCCCTCGGCGAGTTCACCTGGGCCAAGTACTTCGGCAGAAGGCGAATCGGCGCCATCCGCGGCATCGGCAACCCTGTCGCCATCCTGTTCTCAGGACTAGGCCCCATTCTTGTCGGACTCTGGTTCGACTTGTCCGGCGTATATCAGCCCGCCTTCTTCGCCATCATCGCCTCTTTCTTTGCGGGCGCTCTCCTTGTTGGAATGTCCAGAGAGCCGCGAAAGCCGGATACGCCCAGGAGTTGAGTCAAAATTGGCAGGCTCTTAGCGAATCACCCCGTCAGCCTCTTCACCATCGTCTCATCCAGTTCCACTCCCAACCCGGGCCCTTCCGGAACCGCGATATACCCGTCAACCACCTCCAGCGGCTCTTTCAGGATAGGCCATTCATCCCGTATCGAAATCGGCTCGATATTATACTCCTGCGAATACGGCGTCATCGCGCTCGCCGCGCAGAAATGCAAATGCGCCACAGTGCTCAGTATCGGCTGCGTATTATGCACCGTTATTGGCACGTTGAACGCCGACGCCAGCGCCTCTATCTTCACAAACTCCGTAAAGCCCGGAACCTTCACGATGTCCGGCTGAATGATGTCCACCCTACCCTTCGTGATGAGGTCGCGATACTCATGGTGAGAGTAGATCATCTCACCGGACGCTATCGGAATAGCGAGCGCGTCCGCTATGCGAGCCAGTCCCTCCAAGTCCTGCGCCGGACGCGGCTCCTCGAAGTGGAACACTCCCAAATCTTCCAGCGCCGCGCCAATGTACATGGACTGATGGACAGAGTACGCGCCGTTCACATCCACCAGAATGTCTATATCGTCCCCCACAGCCGACCGTACCTCCGTCACCGTTGCGATAGTCTCGTCCGCCGGATCATCAATCTCGCCCGGAACCGCGCTGTGCAGCTTATACCCGCCATATCCGCGCTCCACAAACGAATAGGCGCGTCGCGCCTCCTCCAGCGGCGTCAAATCCCGCCGCATCGAACTCGCGTAAACACTAACCCTGTCCCGAATCTTGCCGCCCAGCAGCTTGTAGATAGGAACCCCGAACGCCTTTCCCTTGATGTCCCACAGCGCTATGTCCAGCCCCGCGATGGCGCAGAATACGGCGCCGCCCATCTCCGTCGCCGACCCCGCGCCCATCATATCCCTGAAGCGCAGACCCGTATCCAGCGGGTCCTCCCCCACTATCGCAGGCGCGAGATGGTCTTCGATAAGCGCCTTCGCAACACCCGGCTGCCGACGAAAGCACTCGCCTATCCCTGTAATTCCCTCATCCGTATGAATCTTCACGAACGGGTAATCCCCGTCCAGTATCAAACACTCTACCGCGGTAATTCTCATTTCGCTTAACCTCTCACAAGGAAGAATATCCTCAGGCCACTATACAGCGCCCGCGCAACGCACATCGAACGCCTCTCCAGCCAACACTAATTCACCATTCCAAATTCTAAATTCACTATTCATTCTCCCTTCACATCCTTCAGCGGTATCACAGCCACATGACGCCTCCCGTGCCTGCGGTCCATGATCACTATCTTCCCGTCACGCACCTCCGCCATCTTCTCTCGACCGCAATCATCGCAATATACCGAACGAACCTCTGACATGCCTGTAACCTCTCTCGAATCATGCAAATATCGTTATCCACCCAGACCTACACCCACAGCCACAATCCAGTTTTGTTCGACAGCAACTCCGACACCGCCCATACGAGCGCGTCCATCCTGTCCGGCGAACCGTCTGAACTCGGCGTCCAGGTACACATCTGGTCCTCCAGCGCGGGCAAGCCGCCCACATGGTGCGCCTTCCCGCGCTCATACAAAACCGACACCGGCTCAGCCCTGGCGTACTTCCTTCTGCTCGCCCGCACCGACTTATACGGAATCACTCTGCCCTCATAAGCGGTCCTGATAGTATGTTCCACCAGGTCGCCTCCGTTATTCGACTCGCCCACTATCCGGTCCGCCCCGTACTTATCCAGCATCGCTATCGCGCGCCTCGCCCATCCGTCCGGGGACATCTGCCCTGAAGCGTCTTCCAAGACATAGACGTGCCTGTCCAAGTCGCTTCCCGCCACCACTATGCCGGTCTCATCCGAGGAAGAGCGGGAAGATACCGCAGGGTCAACCGCCACCACTATCCGAACAAGTTCAGGCGCCTCTCTCACTCGCGCCGCTTCGATCCATTCTCGCTTCCACAACGCCGCTTCCGACTCGTCTAGCAGTTCGGCGTATATCTCCTGCCTCCCCGTCCTCGTTCCCTCGTATCGCTTCCTGATATGCTCGATATAGCCGCTCGACAGATTCGCGCTGTTCTCATACGTCGAACCGGTCATGACTAACACATCCTCTCTATCTTTCAATTCTCGCAGCAGACGAATCGGCTTCGGGGTAGTCGTTACCGCGCATCTCGGATCGGCACCCAGTCTCAGACCGAACTGCAAATTGTCCCACGTCTCGCGAGTTCGCTTCCACGAAGCCAACTCGTCGCACCAGGCCGTATCGAACTGCGGCCCTCGCAATCGGTCAGGCTCATGGCTCGAAAAACCGAACGCGACCGCGCCGTTCGGCCATGTCAACTTGCGCTTGGACGGCTCATAGACAGGACGAGACCAGGGAGGAAAGACCTGTATCAATCCCGAAACACCCTCCACCATCACATTTCTGACATCATCAGGCGTGGGGGCCACCAGCGCGATGCGCCGACTGCCAGACATGGTTATGCGCTCGCGCACCCATTCCGCGCCCGCTCGCGTCTTGCCAAATCCGCGTCCGGCCATAAGAAGCCATATCGCCCAGCTTCCATCCGGCGCAAGCTGACGCTTATTCGCCCGCTCGTTCCATCTATACTCCTTCCAGCCCGATTCCTCCTGTCTCTCCGCCACCAGCGCGCCTCCTCTCAACTTCCCCAACCAGCCCCTGGCGCAAAGTCCAAACGCCAAAGTTCGCTAATGCGGCTTCGACTTCGCAGTCCAATCTCGACGCGAATCCAATTCCGACCCGACCTCTACACTATCAATCGCTTTCCATCGCAGCCTCTAACAAATTCATTTCTAAGAATATATGTTCTTAGAAAGAATATAGGCAACTACAGGTTGCGTCAAGGGCGACCTGAAGGCTGTTTGCGATGTGACGCCCCCCAAAACCTGAAACTAGCGTCCAGCGCCTCTGATACAATTACGATATTCAACACGCAAGCGCCCACTGGAGGAACGCATGACAATGGAAAATATCTCACCCGGACAGGAAGCCGTACTGGAAGTGACCGTGACCGCGGACCTTACCACCAACCGTATGGGCAAGGAGGGAGCCGACGTGCTCTCCACGCCGCACATGCTTGGACTCATGGAAAACGCCAGCATCCAAGCCACCGACCCGCATCTGCCCGCAGGATACACCAGTGTCGGATACGCGGTGGATGGACTCAGGCACATCGCGCCCACCAACGTCGGGCAGACGGTTCGAGTCCGCTCCGTCCTCACCGAGGTCGACCGCAATCGCCTCACCTACGAAATAGAAGCGTTCGAGGGAGACAAGCAGATAGGCAAGGCCGTCCACAAACGCGCGATAATCCCCGTATCCTGACATCGCAACCGGAGCGCGAACATGGTTCTCACAGCCCAGAAACATACTCCCAAAACGATGGACGCTGTCCAGGTACTGCCCATAGTCCTCAAATTCAGTCCGCTCATCGAACTCACTGAAGAGCAGTTCGCTGAGTTCTGCGGACTCAACGACGACTTGCGCATAGAGCGCACCGCCGACGGAGAATTGGAAATAATGGCCCCCGCATTCAGCGAAACAGGATACAGACAAAGCAAGCTCATCACTCAACTTCAGATATGGGCATCCCATGATGATTCCGGTATAGCATTCGCGCCACCCGCGGGCTTTACGCTGCCCAACGGAGCGATCCGCGAACCAGACGCTTCATGGATTTCCAAATCGCGGCTGGATGCGCTCACCCCAGAACAGCGAAGCGGATTCTATAATATCTGCCCCGACTTTGTAGCAGAACTGCGTTCCGACACCGACCGGCTAACCACGCTGCAATCCAAGATGGAAGAGTACATGAGCAACGGCGCCCGTCTCGGCTGGCTCATAGACCCGTCCCAAAGGCGCGTGTATATCTACCGCCCCAATCAGCGAACCCATGTACTCGACGACCCGCAAAGCGTATCCGCCGATCCCGTCCTGCCCGGATTTACGCTCGACCTCACAGAGGTCTGGGATCCGTGGCATAGCTTGTCGTCCAAAAATTCCGAATAGACGCACGGAGACGCCCCCATGGTCATGACTGCGCAGAAGCAGAGGCCCAAGCTAGCCCGCGCAGGCGACACGCCTCCCATAACCTTGAGGCTCAGCCCGCTCATCGAACTCACTGAAGAGCAGTTCGCTGAGTTCTGCGGACTCAACGACGACCTGCGCATAGAGCGAAACGCCGACGGAGAATTGGAAATAATGTCCCCAACGAAAGGGATCGCCGACAACCGCAACGTCAAGATTATCACCCAGCTAGAAATATGGACTAGCAGCGACGGCTCAGGCATGGCATTCGGCTCTTCCATGGGTTACACACTCCCTAACGGCGCCATGCGCTCACCCGACGCATCCTGGGTCCCCAACTCTCTACTAGCCGAATTAGCTCCTGCCGACTTCAACCGATTCATCCCAATCTGCCCCGACTTTGTAGTGGAACTGCGTTCCGACACCGACCGGCTAGCCGCGCTGCAATCCAAGATGGAAGAATACATGGACAACGGCGCTCTGCTCGGCTGGCTCATAGACCCGTCCCAAAGGCGCGTGTATATCTACCAGCCCAATCAGCGAACCCATGTACTCGATGACCCGCAAAGCGTATCCGCCGATCCCGTCCTGCCCGGATTTACGCTCGACCTCACAGAGGTCTGGGATCCGTGGCATAGCTTGTCGTCCAAAAATTCCGAATAGACGCACGGAGACGCCCCCATGGTCATGACTGCGCAGAAGCAGAGGCCCAAGCTAGCCCGCGCAGGCGACACGCCTCCCATAACCTTGAGGCTCAGCCCGCTCATCGAACTCACTGAAGAGCAGTTCGCTGAGTTCTGCGGACTCAACGACGACCTGCGCATAGAGCGAAACGCCGCCGGAGAACTGGAAATAATGGCCCCCGCATTCAGCGAAACTAGCAACAGGAACGTCAAAATTACTACTCAGCTTGAGAATTGGGCAAGAGATGATGAATCTGGAATTGCATTCGATTCATCCGGCGGCTTCACGCTTCCCAACGGAGCGATCCGCGGCCCCGACGCTTCATGGATTTCCAAGTCGCGGCTGGATGCGCTCACCCCAGAACAGCGAAGCGGATTCTATAATATCTGCCCCGACTTTGTAGTGGAACTGCGTTCCGACACCGACCGACTAGCCGCGCTGCAATCCAAGATGGAAGAGTATATAAGCAACGGCGCTCTGCTCGGCTGGCTCATAGACCCGTCCCAAAGGCGCGTGTATATCTACCGGCCCAATCAGCGGACCCATGTACTCGATGACCCGCAAAGCGTATCCGCAGACCCTATCCTGCCCGGATTCACGCTTGACCTCACAGAGGTCTGGGATCCGTGGCATAGCTTGTCGCCCGAAAATCCCGAATAGACGCACGGAGTTGTTTCCATGGTCATGACCGCGCAGAAGCAGAGGCCCAAGCTAGCCCGCGCAGGCGACACGCCTCCCATAACCTTGAGGCTCAGCCCGCTCATCGAACTCACTGAAGAGCAGTTCGCTGAGTTCTGCGGACTCAACGACGACCTGCGCATAGAGCGAAACGCCGACGGAGAACTGGAAATAATGGCCCCCGCATTCAGCGAAACCGGACGCAAAGGAAACGAAATTTTAAGACAGCTTGCGAACTGGGCTAGACAGGATGGAACAGGATGGGCTTACGCGCCACCCGCGGGCTTTACGCTGCCCAACGGAGCGATCCGCGAACCAGACGCTTCATGGATTTCCAAATCGCGGCTGGATGCGCTCACCCCAGAACAGCGAAGCGGATTCTATAATATCTGCCCCGACTTTGTAGCAGAACTGCGTTCCGACACCGACCGGCTAACCACGCTGCAATCCAAGATGGAAGAGTACATGAGCAACGGCGCCCGTCTCGGCTGGCTCATAGACCCGTCCCAAAGGCGCGTGTATATCTACCGCCCCAATCAGCGAACCCATGTACTCGACGACCCACAAAGCGTGTCCGCCGACCCGATCCTGCCCGGATTTACGCTCGACTTGGCCGAGATATGGGGACCCCAACCGTGACGATCTGATTGCGGTTGTCCGACGCTGACAACCAAAAACCAAGTATGCTAATCTCAAATCCGTATAGTTGCCCAAAGTATGCTTGCCGAAAGCTTCCGCAGATGCCCAACACAATCCTCATCGTCGAAGACGAACCCAATTTGCTGGCCATTCTCCAGTACAACCTGAAGCAGGAAGGATACGCGACGCTGACCGCCACCGACGGCGAGATCGGCTTGCGGATGGCCACCAGTATGTCCCCTGACCTCGTTATACTCGACGTCATGCTCCCCAGCCTCGACGGTTTCGACGTCTGCCGCCACCTGCGGCGCAGTTCCCGCGTCCCAATCCTCATGCTGACCGCGCGCGGCGAAGAAGATGATCGCGTCAAAGGACTCAACATCGGCGCAGACGATTATGTGACCAAGCCATTCAGCATTCCAGAACTGCTCGCCCGCGTCCGAAACCTGCTCAGGAGGACGTCCACGTCTCAGCGAACACTCGAATCAGAACCCAACGAAATCATCAGATCCGAAGACCTCACGATAGACCAAATCAGCCACTCCGTAACGCTCGGCGACAAACCTGTCGAGATGAAACCGCGAGAGTTTTCTCTGCTCGCCCTGCTGGCCGCCAACAAAGGACGAGCCTTCACTCGAAACCAGATACTCGAACGCCTCTGGGGACACGACTACATCGGCGATTCCCGCACCGTTGACGTCCACATCAGATGGATTCGAGAGAAGATAGAACTAAATCCATCCAAGCCGCGCCGAATAATTACCATAAGGGGACTTGGATACAGATTTGACGGCTGAAGCGACCACTTTTACATACGCCAACTCGCCCCCATATATGGCAGTCGCCGGATGAAAATGATTCCACAGTCTCTCCTCCTCAGAATGGCCATATTCCACGCGGCGGCCATCTCGCTGACCGGCGCGGCAATAGCCATAGCGCTTTCTGCGCTGGGAGTTTCAGGTAACCCGCTCATGGCGGCCATTGCAGTAGCCGCCCTCATCAGTTCGCTGGCCACCTCGTTCATGATGGCGCGCTCCATATCCGAGCCCATACTGGACGTAGCCGAGGGCGCTCGCCGCCTCGCGAGAGGCGATATGGAACACGCGGCGCGAACATCTTCATTGAGCGAGACCCGCGAACTCAACGACGCCTTCAATGAAATGGCGGTCACGCTACGAGACATGGTGCGCGGGCTGGACAGCGAACGCAATCTACTGGCCATCGTCATGGAAACCATGGCGGACGGCGTTATCGTGCTCGATTCAGATGGCAGAATAAGGCTCATCAACCGCGCCGCCCAGTGGCTTCTCGACGCCGACATTCGATCGACACAAGGCCGCGTCCTAGCGGAAGTGGTCCGCGACCACGAACTGCTGGAACTGGTATCCAATTCCGCCGACACCGGCCAGATACGACGCGCCGAGATAGACCTGCTGCATCACAGACGATTCCTCTACGCAATAGCCGCGCCCATCTCCGCCGACCCAAAACGCGGCATCCTGCTCACGCTCCAAGACGTAACCCGCCTCCGCCAAATCCAAAACACCCGGCGCGAGTTCGTCAGCAACGTGTCCCACGAACTACGCACCCCGCTCACTTCCATCAAAGCCATGGTCGAAACATTGGAACGCGGAGCGATCTACGACACCGAAGTCGCACGCGACTTCCTCGCCCGCATTCACGACGACGTCCAGCGAATGGCCTCGATGGTAGATGAACTCCTGGAGCTCTCCATCCTCGAAAGCGGCCAAACGCCCATGCACCTGGCGCCTGTCGAACTCGCCCATATAGCCGAAAAAGTCGTAGAGCGCTTCAGAATGCGCGCCGCTTCCCAAGACGTCAAACTGCTCATCCGCATACCCCGGGATATATCGTATGTCATGGCCGACGCGGGCAAGCTAGACCAAATACTCACAAATCTCATCGAAAACGCCCTCAAGTTTACGCCCGAGCGCGGACAAGTTTCCCTCTCGGCCAAGGCTATCGAGTCGGGCGTGGAAATCGAGGTGTCCGATACGGGCATAGGCATCCCCCGCGAGCATCTGCCCCATGTTTTCGAGCGATTCTACAAAGTAGATAGATCTCGCAGGAACATAGGCGTCGGACTCGGGCTTGCCATCACTCGCCACCTGGCCCAGGCTCACGGAGGCGACATCTCCGTGAGCAGCGTCGAGGGCGAGGGCAGCGTATTCACGTTCAACCTTAACCGCGCGTCGTGAATATCGCCGAAGCCATTCTGCTGGGGTTAATTCAGGGCTGCGCCGAGTGGCTGCCCGTAAGCTCCGAAGGCGTTCTCACCGCAGTCCAAGCCATCGCGTTTGGCGCCCCGCTCGCCGAGGCAGTCAATTTCTCCCTCTGGCTCCACCTCGGAACCGCGCTGTCCGCGCTTGTCGCCTTCCGCTCGGATATACGCGACATATTGCGCAACATAGCCAGCAACCCGACCTCACCCTCCCCCTTGATCGCCTATCTGCTAGTCGCCACCCTCACCAGCGCCCCGCTTGGCTTCCTGCTCATCGCCGGTTTCTTCGAGTTTTCCGAACGACTTGGCGCCGTCTCCATGGCCATCGTCGGCACTCTCATGCTGCTGACTGGCGCGCTCCTCCTCAAAAGCAAGCCATCAGGAACCCGCTCGCGGAATGATATGAGATGGCCCGACGCTGTCCTAACCGGCGTCGCCCAGGGACTCGCCGCTCTCCCCGGACTCAGCAGGTCCGGCCTGACTATCAGCGCGCTTCTATGGCGCGGCGTTGACCGACGCGAAGCGCTCACGCTCAGTTTCCTGCTAAGTGTTCCGGCGAGCGCGGGCGCCGGACTGTACGCAGCTATGAGCTCGGGCTACCTCGTATCGCCCGAAGCGATTGCCGCCCTTGTCGTCTCCGCCATGGCCGGCTTCGCCACCATCAAAGCGCTCATGGCCGTCGCCCAACGACTCCAACTAGGCTGGTTCACGCTTCTCATGGGCGTCTCGATAGTCGCCGGCGTCGTCTTCACCTGGTGACCGCCAGTCCCTCTTTTCTTGGCATTCTCAGTACGCGATGGTTTATGAAGATTTGAATGCCCATACGTGTCAAGAACACCCTTTTCTTCTGCAACCCGCGCCCGCGTGGTAGAAAATCGTTCGTCCTAAGCCTTGTCGAAGGGCTGAACCTCTATCAGGTTTAGTCGGCGACACGCTGAACGAATACAGACCCGCGCAGAAGACTCCACTAATCACCAATCACAAACGACCAACCACTCGTTAACCAACTGTTAATCAACCATTCACTCGATATTAACGGTCAAGAGTTAAGCTAGTTGATGTGACAGAAATCGCATACCTCAAAAACTCAGGAGTCTAGGAGGCACAATGAGAAAGCGCATTCAATTCAAGTCGCCGCGCATTTCAGGACTAATCGTCTTGGGATTGCTCGCGGCGGCGCTAACGCTAGTCGCAATCGCGTGCGGATCCGGAAGCGAATCCCCCACGCAGCCCTCGGCGCCCCAAGCCGCCGCGCCCGCGGCCCAGGCGCAAGCGGGAACGCAAGCGGCAGGAACGCAGCGGCAGCCAGCCCAGCCCGCCGCCGCCCAACCAGCGGCGGCGGCCATATCCGCCCCGACCGCAGTTTACCAACCTCCGGCAGTCGTCAAAGAGCAACGCGCCGCTCTCAGCGGCACGATTGAGATAGACGGCTCCAGCACCGTGTTCCCCATTACCGAAGCCGTAGCGGAAGAGTTCAACAAGGTCGCTTCCAGCGTCCGCGTCAACGTAGGCGTATCGGGCAGCGGCGGCGGGTTCAAGCGCTTCGTCGTAGGCGAAACCGACATCTCCGACGCTTCCCGACCTATCAAAGAGTCCGAAGCCGCTATCGCCAGGGAAAACGGCATCAGCTACTACGAGTTCCTGGTGGGCGTTGACGGCCTGTCCGTCATGGTTAGCCCAGACAACGACTTCGTGGAATGTCTCACCATCGAGCAACTCCACGAACTCTGGAAGCCTGAAAGCGCGGTCCAGAACTGGAGCGACCTCGATCCCAGTTGGCCGGACAGGCAAATAAATCTCTACGGGCCGGGCACCGACTCAGGCACGTTTGACTACTTTACCGAAGAGGTCAATGGAGAGTCAGGACTTTCACGCGCGGACTACACGGCGTCCGAAGACGACAACGTGCTGGTGCAGGGCATCAACGGCGACCGCAACGCGCTCGGATATTTCGGGTACGCCTACTACGCCGAGAACGTGGACAAGCTCAAGCTGGTCGCAGTGGACTCGGGCGAAGGATGCGTCGCTCCCAGCGTGGAGAGCATCGCCGACGGCAGTTACTCGCCGCTCTCGCGCCCGCTCTTCATCTACGTCAGCCACACCAGCCTCCAAAGGCCCGAAGTCAAGGCGTTTGTCGAGTTCTACATGGAAAATGGCGCGGAACTGACCGCCGAGGTCGGCTATGTGCCTCTTAGCGCTCAAGACTACCAGTCCAACCTCGCCCTAGCGCAGCAGTTCGATCCCGCCGACCTCATTCGCATGGAGGACAAGACTGTTCTCAACCTCAGCGGCACGATTGAGATAGACGGCTCCAGCACTGTGTTCCCCATTACCGAAGCCGTAGCGGAAGAGTTCAATAAGATAGCTCCAGAAGTCCGCGTCAACGTAGGCGTATCGGGCAGCGGCGGCGGGTTCAAGCGCTTCGTCGTAGGCGAAACCGACATCTCCGACGCTTCCCGACCTATCAAAGAGTCCGAAGCCGCTATCGCCAGGGAAAACGGCATCAGCTACTACGAGTTCCTGGTGGGCGTTGACGGCCTGTCCGTCATGGTTAGCCCAGACAACGACTTCGTGGAATGTCTCACCATCGAGCAACTCCACGAACTCTGGAAGCCTGAAAGCGCGGTCCAGAACTGGAGCGACCTCGATCCCAGTTGGCCGGACAGGCAAATAAATCTCTACGGGCCGGGCACCGACTCAGGCACGTTTGACTACTTTACCGAAGAGGTCAATGGAGAGTCAGGACTTTCACGCGCGGACTACACGGCGTCCGAAGACGACAACGTGCTGGTGCAGGGCATCAACGGCGACCGCAACGCGCTCGGATATTTCGGGTACGCCTACTACGCCGAGAACGTGGACAAGCTCAAGCTGGTCGCAGTGGACTCGGGCGAAGGCTGCGTCGCTCCCAGCGTGGAGAGCATTGCGGACGGCAGTTACTCGCCGCTCTCGCGACCGCTCTTCATCTATGTCAGCAAGGCAAGCCTGGCTCGCCCCGAAGTCCGCGAGTTCGTTGAGTTCTACATGATCAACGGTAGAGCGCTCACCGCCGAAGTCGGTTATGTTCCTCTGTCCGTCAATGAGTATCAGCACAACCTCAACCTCGCGCAGGGTCGCGTGGCCCAGGTATCTATGGACTCCCTCAGCGGCACGATTGAGATAGACGGCTCCAGCACCGTGTTCCCCATCACCGAAGCCGTAGCGGAAGAGTTCAATAAGGTCGCTTCCAGCGTCCGCGTCAATGTCGGCGTATCGGGCAGCGGCGGCGGGTTCAAGCGCTTCGTCGTAGGCGAAACCGACGTCTCCGACGCCTCTCGACCTATCAAAGAGTCCGAAGCCGCTACCGCCAGAGAGAACGGCATCGAGTATTTCGAGTTCCTCGTAGGCGTTGACGGACTGTCCGTCATGGTCAGCCCAGATAACGACTTCGTGGAATGTCTCACTGTCGAGCAACTCCACGAACTCTGGAAGCCCGAAAGCGCGGTCCAGAACTGGAGCGACCTCGATACTAGTTGGCCCAACAGGCAAATAAATCTCTACGGACCGGGCACCGACTCAGGCACATTCGACTACTTCACAGAAGAGGTCAACGGCGAGTCAGGACTTTCACGCGCCGACTACACAGCCTCCGAAGACGACAACGTGCTGGTGCAGGGCATTAGCGGCGACCGCAACGCGCTCGGCTACTTTGGGTACGCCTACTACGCCGAGAACGTGGACCGGCTCAAGCTGGTCGCAGTGGACTCGGGCGAGGGATGCGTCGCTCCCAGCGTGGAGAGCATTGCAGACGGCAGTTACTCGCCGCTCTCGCGCCCGCTCTTCATCTATGTCAGCAAGGAAAGCCTGGCTCGCCCCGAAGTCCGCGAGTTCGTCAAGTTCTACATGGAACACGGCGCGGAACTCACGGCAGAGGTCGGCTATGTGCCTCTGTCAGCTCAGGAATACCAGCGCAACCTGGAATTGGTAAGCCAGTAGCCAAATGCCGTAAAATTGCTCCGGGTTGATCGAAGTCTCCCGGAGATGGGCGGGGAACGGATAACGCCTCATATAGAAAGGCTGCCGTCCCCGCCCGCTCACCCGCAAGATTTAGCAAGGGGGACTCCGTTGGAGAACACAATGTCTGGCGCAAAAGAGTCGGCGCCCCCGTCCGATGAAATCAAGGTCGCGCAGGGTAGATTCCGGCGAGGACGCGGCGGCAATATCGAAGGCCGCGTCGTCCGGTGGATATTCTTTGGCTGCGCGATTGTATCCGTATTCACAACCATCGCCATTGTATTCAGCCTGGTCAGCCAGGCTGTCGGCTTCTTTCAGGCAGTCCCTATCTGGGACTTTCTGACCGGAACCCGCTGGACTCCCATTCTCAAGCCCCAGTCTTACGGCGTTCTGCCGCTGGTGAACGGCACGCTCCTGGTCGCCGCCCTTGCTGCGATAGTCGCCCTGCCCGTGGGGCTCATGACTGCCATCTTCCTGGCCGAATACGCTCCCGACAAGGTACGACGGGTAGTTAAGCCAGTACTGGAGATACTAGCGGGCGTTCCCACCGTAGTTTACGGCTACTTCGCGCTCACCTTCGTTACTCCCCAACTTCAGAAGATATTCCCTGACATGATAGTTTTCAACGCGCTGAGCGCCGGCGTCGTCATGGGCGTGATGATAATCCCCATGGTCTCTTCTCTCAGCGAAGACGCTATGATCAGCGTTCCCAGATCCCTCAGAAACGCATCCTACGCGCTCGGGGCGACCAGACTGGAAACTACCGTCAAAGTGGTCGTCCCCGCCGCGCTGTCCGGCATCGTCGCCTCGTTCATACTCGCCATATCCCGCGCGGTGGGCGAAACGATGCTTGTAACCATCGCCGCCGGCGCCACACCCCGTATGACAATCAACCCGCTGGACAGCATCCAGGCGATGTCCGCCTACATCGTTCAGCTCAGCCTGGGTGAAGCCCCGCACGGCTCACTCGAATATAACACCATATTCGCAGTTGGAATCGTACTGTTCGTCATGACGCTGGCGCTCAACGTACTGGGCTACTGGATAGTCCGCCGATGGAGACAGGTTTACTAAAATGGCAGCCCTAACAAACACTAACTTCAACCCGGCGCTGCCGCGGCGCAAGACGATAGGCGCAGTCTTCTATTTCGTCTTCCTGAGCGCGGTCTTGGTCGGCATCATCGGACTATTAGTACTGCTCACGCAGATAATCACAACCGGATGGTCCTGGCTGGACTGGAATTTCATAACCAGCTATCCGTCCCGACACCCCGAACAGGCCGGCATCAGGTCCGCCATGATGGGCACCATCTGGGCGATCAGCCTGACCGCTCTCTTCACCGTGCCTATCGGGGTTGGAGCCGCCATATACCTGGAAGAGTACGCGCCGAGCAACTGGCTTACAGGCCTGATCGAAATCAACATATCCAACCTGGCCGGCGTCCCGTCCATAGTGTACGGACTTCTCGGGTGGGCGCTGTTCGTGCAACTCATGTCGCTCGGCAGAGTGGTCCTGGCCGGCGCGATGACTCTCTCGCTGCTGGTTCTCCCCATCGTCATCCTCGCCTCCCGCGAGGCCATACGCGCAGTCCCCAACGAATACAGGCTTGGGGCGTTCGCGCTCGGCGCGGACCAGTGGCAGGTCATCAAGGGAACGGTGCTGCCGTCCGCCATCCCCGGCATACTCACAGGCACCATTCTCGCCCTCTCCAGAGCGATTGGCGAAGCCGCTCCCGTGATCGCCATCAGCGCGCTCGTTTACCTCACATTCGTGCCCGCCTCACCGCTCGATCAGTTCACCGTCATGCCCATACAGATATTCAACTGGGTCTCTCGCCCGCAGGAAGAGTTCCAGAACATCGCGGCGGCCGGAATCATGGTACTGCTCATAATCCTGCTTTCAATGAACGCCGTCGCGGTACTGCTCAGAAACAAGTTCCAAATCAGGTCGGAGGAGTAGCGTGAACGGTTCTGCGTCCATCTTCCAAGTCAATAATCTCAATCTCTACTACGAGTCGTTCCGCGCTCTTAAAGATATAAACATGATCATCAACAGCTACTCGGTCACGGCGTTGATCGGGCCCTCCGGCTGCGGCAAAAGCACGCTGCTGCGCTGTTTCAACCGCATGAACGACCTTATACCCGGGGCTCGCATCGAGGGCGAAATCCTATTCGAAGACTCCAATCTCTACTCCGATTCGGTTGACGCCACCGAGATACGCTCCCGCATAGGAATGGTATTCCAGCGCCCCAACCCGTTCCCCAAGTCCATCTACGACAACGTCGCCTTCGGACTCAAGATAAACGGCTATCTGGGCGATATGGAAGAAGCGGTGGAACATTCGCTCAGGCAGGCGGCCCTGTGGGACGAGGTCAAAGACCGCCTGCGGGACAGCGCGCTTGCCCTGTCCGGGGGGCAGCAGCAGCGCCTCTGCATCGCCCGCGCGATCGCAGTCGAACCCGAAGTCATCCTGATGGATGAACCCGCCTCCGCGCTCGACCCCATCGCCACGCTCGCCATCGAAGACCTGGTGCGCGAACTCAAGGAGCGCTATACCATAGTCATTGTTACCCACAATATGCAGCAGGCAGCCCGCGTCTCAGACGAAACCGCTTTCCTCATGGTCGGCGACGACCGCGCCGGATACCTGGTGGAACACGACGACACCAATAAGATATTCACCAACCCCGACAATGAGCGCACAGAGGCTTATATAACCGGAAGATTCAGCTAGAAATCATCTAACCCCTCTCCTTCAAGGGCTAGGAGCGAGAGTGAAAGGGAGGACTCCAATGCCGCGCGTAGATTTCCATAGAGACCTCAGAGCGCTTCAAGACGACCTTCTGCAGCTTGGCGGAATGGTGGAGAAGGCGATCATCAAGGCGCTCGACGCGCTCAAGAATCGCGATATGGCGCTCGCCGAGGAAGTCATCAGCGAAGACGACGCCATAGACTGGAAGCGCTTCGAACTCGAAGAGGCGTGTCTCGACCTCATAGCCACACAGCAGCCCCTGGCCGGCGACCTCCGAATCCTCATCACGGCGCTGCACCTCTCCTCCGAACTGGAACGCATCGGCGACTACGCCGAGGGCATCGCCAAGATCAGCATCGCCATGGGCGACGAGCCGCCTCTCAAACCGCTCATAGACATACCGCGCATGGCCGACCGCTCCATGGATATGCTCCGCCGGAGCCTCGATTCGTTCGTGAACCGAGACGTCGTCGCCGCCCGACAGGTCTGGGACGACGACGACGAGGTGGACGCTCTCTACGAACAAGTCTATCGAGAACTCCTCACATACATGATGGCAGACCACAGCGCTATCAGGCGCGCCACATACCTGCTCTGGATAGCGCACGATCTCGAACGCATAGCCGACCGCACCACCAACATCGCCGAGCGCGTCATCTTCCTGGTAACCGGAACTATGTCCCAGAAGAAATCCCCCCAGGATGTGGTTAGTTGTTAGTTATAGTTGTTAGTGGTTAGATTGGCTTGGGCGGTTGCCTGCCCTTGCGGTCCCGCCGACGTTCATATATTTTGGTTTATAATCTGCTGGTTGGGCTGCAGGCGTTTTGCAGGTGGCCTGCTGATGCGCTGCAAGTGGTTCTGGTGTCTTTTGTCACCTGCATTTCACCTGCAAAGGCCTGTATTTACCAGTTCAGACAGTTTTTTTGCGCCCTCTTGGGACTGGTTGATAAGCTGGGATATATGAGTAGTTAGTTATTAGTGGTTAGATTGGCTTGCGCGGTTTACGTATATTTGTTCTTAGATTGTGAGTATTGTAGCACAGGGTGGGGGGAATTGGGAATTTAGAATTATCTGGCGACTGGTTGGGGTTGAGCCTTCCCCCATCGAAAGGGGTTTTTGGGGTTGGTTTGGGCGTTTGTCTACCCTTGTGAGCCTATGGATGGGGGAAGGGATTTTTGTGAGGTGGGGCGCGGGCTAACTTTATGCGGGTTCACGTTCAAAATCGAGTTTGACGCTCAGACAGCCATTCATATATGATTTCAGTCATGCTAAGGCATCAGGTGGCAACGTAGCTCAGCGGTAGAGCGGGCGCTTCATAAGCGCTAGGTCACAGGTTCGAACCCTGTCGTTGCCACTCAACGGCGACGGTAATGAGAAGAACCGGACCAAAGACAGCTTGCGGCTGAGCGTCTCCGACAGAGTCTTTCCGGTTAATGCCCGGAATCCCGGGCGGTTAGCTCAGTGGTTAGAGCGCTCGCCTCACACGCGAGAGGTCCGAGGTTCAAATCCTCGACCGCCCACCACCGAATAACCGGCAAGGGCGTAGGTTAAGGAGCGTATTTCTTTGATAGAGCCGAAGTGGCGGAACGGCAGACGCGCTACGTTCAGGACGTAGTACCCGTATGGGTGTGTGGGTTCAAATCCCTCCTTCGGCACCATCTTCATTCCCGCCGACATACTGTTTGTGCGCTTGTAGCTCAGATGGATAGAGCGCAGCCCTGCGGAGGCTGAGGTCGTGGGTTCGAGTCCCGCCAAGCGCGCTCCCGGCGTCTCAAAACTACATGACGGGCGGTTAGCTCAGCTGGTTAGAGCGTCTGTCTTACACACAGAAGGTCAGAGGTTCGAGTCCTCTATCGCCCACCACGTCGCCCCATTTTGTCGGCGGGTAGATGGCGGGGTATTCCGCGGGGAGCACGTCCCGCTGTCACTCTGGGAGTGGGGTAGATGTAGGTATTGAGGGTGAACACCCCGATCCTGGCCTTCACCCGTCGAAGGATCACAGGGGTAGGCGCGCAGCAGGTCGGCGCGCCCTTGGACAAGCTCAGGACGAACGGGTTTTTGATTTACCTACGCTTGTGAGCCCATCACGGAATCGGGTCCCACTAGAGTGGAGATGACCGACTATCATTGAATCAGGAGACTCAATGTGGTTCGCATACCGACTGACCGCGAACCCACGCATCCGGGCGAAATGCTGCTTAGGGAGTTCCTGACGCCTCTTGGCATGACGCAGCAGGACTTGGCCAGGGCGATCCAAGCGCCGTATCAGCGCGTTAATGAGATAGTGCGACGCCGTCGCGGCGTAACGCCCAGCACTGCGCTGCGACTCTCCAGGCTCTTCGGCGTCTCGCCTGGATTCTGGATGAATCTTCAGCTTCGCTGGGACCTCTATCACGCCGAGCTAAGAGAAGCCGACCAACTCGAGGATATCACGCCCCATGAATTCGCTGAGGTCATGGAGAGCCGTTAGCCTACTGTAACAGGCAGCGAGCGAATCCGCGCTGTAAAGGGCCGCCGGCTGGCGGCTTAAGGCTGGGGAACCAGAGGATGAGAGACCGCGCTTCAGTAGATATTTAAGTCGATTGGAGCAGGAGTGGGACAGCCTACCATCTGACCTGCGTAGTCAAGGCAACTGGGCTGTCGTTGCAGGTTTGCGGACTTCCCGCCCGCACCCACGTGTATGCCTTTTTTCTTGTTTATGAGGAATAGAGGAATTAAAGAACCTTCTGATAGCTGAGCAGAAGTGGTAGAATGTGACTTGTGGAGGAATCGCTTGTTGGAGCTGGCGCAGACTCAGGGGCGACAGTCAGGTGAATTATGACGACGCCAGACACGACATTTGCGAGGACGCCTGCAGGTTCAGGAGACCTTTGCGCTTCCGGACCCGCAGGAAGACGCGGACGACAAGATGACCAGCTTTGACCATCTGGCCGCAAACGACAACGCTTACCTGCTCATTTAGAATAGAAGAAAGAGACAGCGCCATGATAGAACAAAGGCTTGGTTTACTCGGGCGTGTGGCCCATCGACTGGGGGCGCGTATTCCGCTCCGCCACAGTCCTGTTTCTACCCCCCCCCCCCCGCGCGCTACATCCCGCGCGGGCAGTCGCCCTGCTGGCAGGGATATAGGAGATGTCATGATGCGCATACGATTACCGGCCTTATTCTTGTTAGTTGCCGCGCTGACGCTATTCTCAGGCGACCCGCCGACCGCCGAGGCGCAGTCGGCCAACGGCGTCCATCCGCCCGCCACGCTGACGATGTTCGAGGGCGACGACAGCATCGATATCGTCCTCAGCGGGACGATTCCCAGCGGTCGAAACGGCGATATCTATATCCGGCATGCCGCCGGCAACGTAGGCGGAACCGCCACGCGGTCGGCAGACGCGACCTGTTCCTCGGGCGAGGACTTTGTCTTCCTGACGGGCGAGAACGACACCATCAGCCCGGCCGCGGGAGCAACGGAACCCGTGTATTCGTGGACCGACATCGCTATCTGCAAGGACGGTACCGATGAGTCCGCCGAGACGATCACCCTGGTCTGGACTTCCAGCAGCGGCACTCCCTTCGACTCAAGCCAGTCCCACTGCTCCTCGAACTCCACGTGCTCGACGACGGTCACCATCTACGACTCGTAGAGCATCACCCTCGACGCCGCCAACTACCAGGCCGAAGAGGGCATGGCGATGCCGGTTACCGTCATCGTCGACCCGGTCGCCAGCGTGGACCGAACCTTCACGCTGGAGACGGCCGAAACCGGCACCGGCGCCGGCCACGCCGACGGCACGGATACGATTGGAACCGACTACGTGCAGGGGCCGTGGAGTGTGACCATCCCCGCGGGCGCAACCTCGACGGTACAGCACATCTACATCGGGACGGACGGCTACGACGCCTTCGCGGGGGCCGCCGTTTCCGAGGGAGTGGAGACGTTCACCGTCAGAATCAACGCCGGCAGCCTGCACAGCGCGATGAAGACCGGCGCGACCGCTTCGGCGACGGCCCGCATCATCGACGTGCGCGTCGTTCCCACTACCTGGGATCTGCTGCCCACCGGGCTGACGGCCGGCGACAGGTTCCGCCTGGCGTTCGTGACCTCGGACACGACGGGGTCGGCCACCGATATCGCCACCTACAACACCCACGTGAAGAACAACGTCGACGAGACCGGCGGTATCGCCGCCGGCACGCATACTAGAGTTAAAGAGATTGGCGGCCTCTTCTTCAGCGCCGCCGCCAGCACGGCCATGGTGGACGCCATCGACAATACCGGAATGCGCTTTAAGCCGGGCGGCATGGGCGGATCCGAGCTGGGCAGGCCGGTCTATTGGCTCGATGGCGACCAGCTGGCCACCGACTACCAGGACTTCTACTCCGGCGCCTGGGTGAACACCCGGGGCAATCCTCGAAACGGCACGGCAGACCTGGCGAACTGGGATGCCTGGACGGGCACCTATCACGCCGCCATGACCAGCCAGAGCAACAGCACGTCGGGCAAGAAGTCTGCCAACCCGCTGGGCAGCTCGACGCCGACGAAGTGGGAGCGCGTTGATGGCACCACCGCCGCGGGAGCGGTGGACACCGGCACGTCGTCCAACAGCGGCCTAAAGCGGCTGCTGGCGGTGTCGCAGGTCTTCATCGTCGCCGGCGGCACGCCGACAGTGAACATTGTTCCCATCAAGACACGTTACACCGAAGGCGAACAGGTGCAGATGACAGTCTACGCCTGGCCGGCGTTCGCCAGCGGCGCCACCCTGCCCAAGGTGCAGGTGACCGACTCGGGCAGCATCGCCGCGGTTGGACTTGACGCCAGCGGCACCGGCCTGCGCACGTTCAGCTCGTTGAGCCACGCGCGAGCTCTCAGGGTCGAAACCGTCGACGACTCGACAGCGGAGGACAACACCGTCCTCACGGCGGAGATTGAGGCCAACGCGGCCCACTTCGCCATCGGCCCGCTCAGCGGGGCAAAGATAACGCTTATAGACAACGACCGGCCGGCGGTGAGCATATCGGGCGGCAACGCCGTCACGGAAGGCAGCAATGCGACGTTCACGCTGACAGCGTCGCCGGCGCCCACCAGCAGCATCACCGTCAATGTGAACGTCGTGGACTCCGGCATATTCGCGACAAGCGGACAGACCGGCGCTCGCACCGTGAGCATAACCACCACTGGCATGGCAACCTTCAATGTCGGCACTGACGGTGACAGCGTGGATGAGCCCAACGGCTTTATCACCGCCACGGTGAACACGGGTACGGGCTACAACGTAGGCGAGACGAAGACTGCGTCGGTGATGGTGAACGACGACGACGGAGCGGCGCCGCCGGTCGTGCCGCCAGTGATGAACACCTCGGGCTACACCATCGCGCAGACCGCGCCGGCGGCGGGCACGGTGGAGCTCTCTCAAGACCGCTACTTCGGTTACGAGGGTGACGACATGGTGATCGGCGTCAACGTTGGCACGGCGGCTGGGGGAGCACTCACATTCACCGTCAATCTGGACTTCGTGGACCCGGAGGCTGCTCTCTACGCCAGCACATGGGATGTCGGTGAGCGTTCCTTTAAGGTCATCGTCGCCGCCGGTGAGACGAGCGGCACGGCGAATTTGGAATTGGTGGCCGACGACTACATCGAGGGGCCGGAGCAGTTCACCATTGAGCTGGATACGGCCAACTTGCCCGCCGGCGTCACGGCCGGCACGGTGACATCCTCGCCCGGCTTCATTGTGGACGTGCAAAGCGTGCCTGCGGATTGGGCGTTTACGCCGGTGGGCGTGACGGAGCCCGGGGACCGCTTCCGTTTGCAGTGGCTCACAGCCAGCAATGTCGAAGGGACTGCGGCCACCCTCAGAACCTATCAAGGTAAGGTGGCCAATCAGTTGAATTCCCCTACGGCTCATGCTGAACTGCAAGCCCTGGGCTCCGTCAACGGTAGCGAACGATTCTTCCGGGTTCTCGTGAGCGCCAGGACGCCGGCGACGGAAGCCATCGATCACACCGGCACCCACTACACCGTCGGCGGCAGCGGTGACGAAAAGGGCTATCCCATCTACTGGCTGGACGGCCGCAAGGCGGCTGACGACTACGAGGACTACTACGACGGCAGCTAGGACGACACCCGCGGCATCACCAACACCGGAACCGGGACGCCCCTGACCAATTGGGAGGCGTGGACGGGAACGAGGCACGCCGGAATGGGTGGAGTCACGCAGGCGCAAGCCGGCTACAAGGCATCCGTTATCGGAAATGCAGGCGGGGCGACCACCTGGAAACGGAACACGGTCCTCGCCGGTACTGTTGACGGCGCTACCGTTACCGCGACCGCAGACTCCAGCACTTATCGGCGCCTGATCGTGATGTCGCAGGTCTTCGAGATACGAAACGTGTCGCCGCCCATCCTGGGTCGGCAGCTGCGCCCCGGCGGCGATGTCGAAAGCGGCGCCGACACCCTCTACCTGGCCGAGGGCCGCGACGGCATGTTCCGCGTGTCGCTGGCTCAGGCGCCCACGGCCACCGTCACGGGCAGAGTGACGATCACGGCGGGCGGGACCCATGCCAGCATCACCGAAGGCGCGACCCTGTCCTTCACCCCCACAAGCTACAAGGGCCTGCGCATCATGCTGAAGGGCACGGAAGATTCCGCCACCACTGCGGAGGACACCGTCACGGTCCGGGTGGCGACGACATCGAACGACAGCAGGTATCACAACCGCAACTACGACCTGAACGCCAAGGTGGTGGACAACGACAACACGTCGGCCATCACCATCAGCGTGAGCGATACGACCGCCATGATCCGGGAGGGCGAATCGAGGGTAGTGTTCCGGCTGGAGGCCAACCGGCGGCTGCCGGGGCCCATACCGGGCGGGGCGTTCCGCATCGTCGGCGAATCCGTCGCGAAGGACATCCGTGACAACCCGATCTACAAGCTGGACGACGCCTGGTCCAGCTTGACGCAGCCCTGGTATGGCTACTACACAATCGGCGACTTCGAGGAGGGCCAGAACACGGCCGACGTGACCGTTCAATTCAAGGACGACAACCTGCCCGAGAAGGACCACGACTTCAAACTGACGGTGAGCGCGAGCCCGCTGACGATTCCGGGGTTCAACTATTCCATGCACGGCTCCGACAACGTCGTGACGCTCACCCGCGTGGACGACGACCACAACCGGATAATAACTCTCACTCCCGGCATCGAATTCCAGCGCGGCCTGGACGTGGATTCAGTCAGAGTCTTCTACATCTACGACGGGACATTGTTGATCACCAAGAACATTACGCGCGGCGAGGATCCAATCACCTACCTGGGCGATCTTCCGGTCAGCATGAGCCGCATCACCCGGATCTTCATCAATCTGGGCGACACGGGGGACTACGGCGGGCGTTTCAAGCAGGGACCGGGGTGCATCGTCTCCGTTCCGGAAACCGCGACTTCCATCCCCACTTCCGTTCGCAACAGCCCGGCCATCTGCAGGCCCAATCAGCAGATGCCCTACATCAGCGCCGGCTTCCCGTCCAGCGCAACGTTGGCGGACACGCCGGAGATTACCATCGGGGCCAACGCTTCGACGGTGAACGAGGGCGACGGCGCGGCGTTCACGCTGCGCGCCGACCCCGCGCCGCTGAACGACTTGACCGTCAACCTGTACCGCAGCGAGCGGGTAGGCAGCGGCCTGGACGAGCTCAACTTCGAAGGGGCGAAGACCTTCACCATCCCCGCCGGCCAGACGTTGACGACCTACACGTACGACACGCACGACGACGATAAGGACCTGGGCGGGGGGACGATTAGGGTGACCGTCAAGCCTGGGCAGTACTACACCGTCGGAACGGCTAACTCAGGCACGACGGCCATCCTCGACGACGAAGACCCGAACTTTGACGACAGCGCCAGTGACAGCGACAGCAATTCGCCCTCGGACGGCGACCCGCAGTCTGAAAGCACGTCGGTCCCGGCGACGCCGGCTCCCTTCGTGCCTGACGCGACCGTGGTGGCGGACGTGCGCAGCTACGCGGGCGAGACGCATCGGGGGACGGTGCACGTGAATCGCTGGAAGCAGGTTCTCGTTGGGCTGGGCGTGGAAACGTACCCGGGCATCACGGCGATGACCTCCACCGAGGCGAAGACCTACGCCGACCAGGGTTGGACGCGGTGGGATCCGGTGGTGACCGAGCTCAAGCGGGCGGAGGACCACGCTGCGGCGCAAAGCCAACAGCCTGCGCCGGCAGTAGTGGCGACGCCGGAGATAAGCATTGCAGGCGGCAATGACGTGACGGAAGGAAGCAGCGCGACGTTTACGTTGACGGCCAGCCCAGCGCCAAGCGCAGACCTGTCGGTGAGCGTGACGGTATCGGCAAGTGGAGACTACGGCGTGACGACCGGATCAAAGACGGTGACGATCGGGACAAGCGGCACGGCAACGCTCAACGTTGCCACGACCGATGACAGCACGGATGAGAACGATGGCGGGGTGACGGCCACGCTGGCGACGGGGACGGGCTATACCGTGTCGACGTCGAGCGGGTCAGCCACGGTGAGCGTCGCGGATAATGACGACCCACCGGCGTTCGTAGCGGATGCGACCATCGTGGCTAACGTGCGCAGCTACGTCGCCGAGACGCATCGGGGGACGGTGCACGTCAACCGCTGGAAGCAGGTTCTCGTTGGGCTGGGCGTGGAAACATACCCCGGCATTACCGCGATGACCTCCACCGAGGCGAAGACCTACGCCGACCAGGGCTGGACGCGGTGGGATACCGTGGTGACGGAACTCAAGAAGGCGGAGGACTTTGCCGCGGCTCAGGTAGGGCCGCCGCAGCCGCAGAAAGTCGCGCCGGTGGTTGTGACGCCGGAGGTCAGCATCGCGGGCGGCTCCGGCGTGACGGAAGGCAGCAGCGCGACGTTCACGCTGACGGCCAGTCCAGCGCCATCGGCGGACCTGTCGGTGAGCGTGACGGTATCGGCGAGCGGCGACTATGGGGTCACCACCGGCTCAAAGACGGTGACCATCGGCACGGGCGGCACGGCAACGCTGACGGTCCCCACCACAGGGGACAGCACGGACGAGGCCGACGGGTCGGTGACGGCTACGCTGGCGACTGGCACAGGCTATACTGTGTCGACGTCCAAGAATGCCGCCACGGTGAGCGTCGCCGATGACGACGCGGCGCCGGTCATCACGCCGGAGGTCAGCATCGCGGGCGGCTCCGGCGTGACGGAAGGCAGCAGCGCGACGTTCACGCTGACGGCCAGTCCAGCGCCATCGGCGGACCTGTCGGTGAGCGTGACGGTATCGGCGAGCGGCGACTATGG
>CAZXFX010000007.1:51332-82252 GCA_964640295.1 uncultured Dehalococcoidia bacterium
CGCCATCGGCGGACCTGTCGGTGAGCGTGACGGTATCGGCGAGCGGCGACTATGGCGTCTCCGCCGGCTCCAAGACGGTGACCATCGGCACGGGCGGCACGGCGACGCTGACGGTCCCCACCACAGGGGACAGCACGGACGAAGCCGACGGGTCGGTGACGGCTACGTTGGCGACTGGCACGGGCTATACGGTGTCGACGTCCAAGAAGGCGGCCACGGTGAGCGTCGCGGATGACGACGACGCCCCGGTCATCACGCCGGAGATCAGCATTGCTGGCGGCAATGGCGTGACAGAGGGCGGCAGCGCGACGTTCACGCTGACGGCCAGTCCAGCGCCATCGGCGGACCTGTCGGTGAGCGTGACGGTATCGGCGAGCGGCGACTATGGCGTCTCCGCCGGCTCCAAGACGGTGACCATCGGCACGGGCGGCACGGCGACATTGACGGTCCCCACCACCGGGGACAGCACGGACGAGGCCGACGGGTCGGTGACGGCCACGCTGGCGACGGGCAGCGGCTATACGGTGTCGACGTCCAAGAAGGCCGCCACGGTGAGCGTCGCGGATGACGACGCGGCGCCGCCGGATGCCACACCTGACCAGAGCGGCACGCTTGAGGAACGACTCCAGGCAGCGCTCGACGCGGGGATCAGCGACGCAGGCGTTCGCAGCTACGTCACGTTCGCGCTATACGTCGTCCGGGGCGATGCCCTCTACACCTACCTATTCGAGGGAGCGACCCCGACCGTGTCCCTCTTCTTCGACCAGTGGACGCGCAAGGGCTACGGCGACATCGTGGGCCTGCTGCAAGAAGTCGTCGATCATCTAGCTTCGTAGGGTCAACGCAACTGCGCCCAGAGCTGATGACGAAAACACCGCTCCCCGGCGTTATGCCGGGGAGCGGTGTTCGTGACCTCACGGGGGCATCAGTCTCTATCGGGGCAGGGCGTCCTGCCGGGCTTTGGACATCCCCCTCTCCTCGAATCCACGACCGCCCTCAGACCGCTCGCTTGAGCCACTCTTCGTGGTTTTCGCGCATATACTGGATATGCTCGGAAACGTGCGCCGCGTAAACGTCCAGCCAGTCTTCCAGCGTCATGACGCCGTTTTCGGGATGATACGCGCTGTGCGACCACACATCTTCCGGCAGCGACTTGATGAGGGTATAAGTCTTTCGGCGAAGCCACTTGAAGAGCGCCAGCGTGTCTTCCACATCCTGATCGTGATAGCGCAGCGAATCAGCCCACACGTTCTCGTCATACGCCATCAGGTCTTCGCCCGGCTCCGCGATCAGGCGTCTGCAGCGAATATAGCTATTGACCTCGCTGTCCGCGATATGAATGATATGCTCATGAACGCTCCAGCAGCCATGCTCATCCCTGAATTGCCACATCTCCTTGGGCAAGCTCTCCAGGGCGTCAACAAGTCTGTCATAGTCGTTCCCGTAAGATTCTATCTTCTCCGCGCGTTCACGCCAATTCATATTCGCTCCTAGCCGCTCTAAAACATCGTTCTCGCTAACTGCGAGGATGTAGATGATACTCGCCAGTTATCGGAAACGCGCGCTTGGCGCGAGTCGGCACACTCCGAAAGAAGTCGCCCCACGTAGGCGGATCGGGATGCGTCCGGAGTAGTTGTCTGAGAGCGTCGTCGCCGCCCCGAAGCATTGGGAGGCCGTGCCCTCCGAATATGCCCTCGAACTCGAACTCAGACAGTCGCTTGAGCGAACGTATATAGCTGGCCCGGTCGTATCCTGGAAACTGAACCGACCTGCTGACTTGTCTGCCATCGCTGAAAATAGTGTCGCCGGTAAACAGGATTTTGCGCTCTTCCAGCAGAAAGCATACGCTTCCGCGAGTATGCCCCGGCGTGTGAATGACCCTGACGCCGCCGTGCAGCGACAGTGTGTCGCCATCCTCGACGAGAGTATTCACACGGGTTGGCGCGAGCAGTGGAATCGGAACAGGAGACGCGCCCAATATGCCGGTATAGCCCAAACTGGGTTCATTCTTGCCGTCGCGCTTGGTTTCGTGTCTGTGCGCGACGATGGCGGCGCCCGTCTTCCTTACAAGCGACAAAGTTCCGCCCACATGATCGGGGTGACTGTGCGTAACCAGAATGTGTTTCAACTCGTCGGGGCGCCTGCCTATGGAACGTATGTAATCGAGTATCCCGCCCGTAGGCCACGGAAGTCCCGAATCCACAAGGGTCAAGATCTCCCCAACTATCAGGTAAACCCTGGACCACCGCGCGCTCGGGATGATATGTATGCCGGGTAATGCTTCCAATTGCTTCCTCGCGATTCGACATATCATCAAGGTTAGCATCTGTGGCGCGTCATCACAAAGAGTTGTAAGCTGAAATAGCCACGCTTAGAATTAAGAGCAATCTGGGGATGCCCCCAACAAGGAGATATGTGAATGAACATCGGCATTTCAACTTTCCCGACCGACTACTCGGTTGATATAGCGGCGCTTGCCAAGAGAGCTGAGGAGATGGGCTTCGAGTCGCTGTGGGTGCCCGAGCACCCGATACTGCCAGTGAACGCGAGTTCGCCGTGGCCTGGCTCGGCGGACGGAGTAATCCCAAAGGTGTACGCCGACATCGTTGATCCGTTCGTCGCGCTCGCCAGAGCGTCCGCGGTTACGACTACGCTGAAGCTTGGGACGGGTATCTGCCTGGTGCCTGAACGCAATCCACTAATCCTAGCCAAGGAGGTGGCCACGCTCGATATGTATTCGGGCGGAAGGTTCCTATTCGGCATCGGAGCGGGCTGGCACAAAGAGGAGACGGAGATAATGGGCGGCGATTTCGCCCATCGCTGGACTCAGACCAGAGAGTCGGTTCTTGCCATGAAGTCGCTGTGGACAGAGGTGGAGAGCGAGTATCATGGCGACTATTACGACTTTCCGCCCGTTTATTCGTTCCCGAGGCCGGCTCAGCGTCCACACCCGCCCGTATATCTGGGCGGAATGGCGCGTAATGTCTTCAAGCGCGTAGCGGAGTGGGGCGACGGCTGGATGCCGAATCGCGTTACGCCCGACGACATCCGAGCTGGACGTCAAAAGCTAAATGAACTGGCGACTGAAGCAAGCCGAGACCCTGGCTCGCTAGTCATCTCGGTATTCGGACAGCCAGCGGACAAAGTCTTGGTATCGAGTTTGCTTGAGGCGGGCGCTGACCGCGTTATGATACGAGTCGAGACCGCCGACCAGGAGGGCACCTTCGCGCAACTTGATCAAATAGCTGAGCAAATCATGTCCTGATATGTGGCTATCCATAACAAAAATATGTATAATGGATAGGCAATGGACTTCCAACTACCTAAATGGGCCGCCCGCCACGCTGTCGTTGCGCCGTGGGGCATTCTGGCCACAACCTATGTACTAACCGCTCTCACCCAACGTCCGGTTGTCTGGACAATTTGGAACGATCTTAACGCTATGTCCGCCATGGTGGACTTGGGGCTTGTCGTCTATGCGGCTGAAGCGTCATTGATAGAAAGAGGTGTAAGAATGGCGTTCTACGCAATCGAACAGAGACAGAAACAACGAGAGAAGATACGAAAAGAAGCCCGGGAGCAAGGCCTGAGAGAAGGGCTGGAAGAGGGGCGACAAAAAGGTCTGCAAGAGGGGATCCAAGAGGGACGACAAAAAGGGCGGCAAGAGGGGATCCAAGAGGGACGACAAAAAGGTCTGCAAGAGGGGCGGCAAGAGGCGTTGCGTGAGTTTGCACACAGCATCGTGCTCAAATCAAGCCAGAACCCCGGAGCGTCCATTGAGGATCTGGTAGAAACCGTAACATCTGAGATGGGAAGAGTGAAAAAGGACGAGTAGATGGACCCGTCCGATCAAAACCAGTCTCTGGTGAATCCGTCTGGCGCAAAACGCTTAGTCAGGTCGCGTCCGAACTAAACTTGGGCATTACCTTATCGCCAAACAGCCGTATAGAGTCCTGAACGTCTGCTGTATCCATCTCGCCGACGTTCATCTTCATCATCAGGTTGCGAACTCCTATATCGCGTAGTTCAGCCATCTGGTCAGCGACCTGTCCCGGCGTTCCGATTATGCACGCCTTCTCGAAATCCTCGCCCGCGGGAAGCGGCTTGGTCGGATCGAGGGGCGGAAATCCTTCCGGATTATAGATTTCGCGCGCTTCGCGGAAATGCTTCCGCTCCCTGTAAAATCCAGGCTCAAACAACTCGCGGGCGCGCTCGCGCGTTTCCGCCACGAAGACATTCTTAGAAAACCAACACTTGTCCAGCGTCGCTTCGATGCGATCCTCCGAGAAACCCGCTCTCGCCATCTCGTCTCTATATCCCGTCATACGCGACACGAACACGTCAGGTTCCTGCACTCCCATGAGGATAGGACGCCCCTTGCGAGCCATCGCCAGTGTGGAAGCTTCGCTGATGCAGGCGCGCGTCAATGGCGGATGCGGCTTCTGATAAGGCTGCGGCCTTAGCTGTGGAAACTCGACATCCCAGAATCTACCCTTGTGTCGCACGTTATCAGTCGTCCATGCCTTTATGAGCAGTTCTTCCGCCTCCGCAAGTCGGTCGGGGCCCTCGTCCATGGGAATCCCGAATCCCATATACTCGTAGGTATTGAAGGCAGATCCTCGCCCAACGCCCACTATGAGCCTGCCTCTACTCAGGTTATCCAGCAGAGCGGTCTGGGCCGCCAATCGAACCGGGTGATGAAACGCCATCTCCACCACTGCGAACCCTATCTTGATTCGCGTCGTTCTGGATGCCACCGTCGCTCCAAAGACAAGCGGGTCAACATAGGCGCACGCCCCATCGAAATGGTGCTCGGTCAACCACGCGGTATCGAAACCCATCTCGTCCTGTAATTCTATCTCGGCCAGCGTACTGGCGATTACAGCCGCGTCGTTGCCCGGTTCGTGACTTACCGGAAACACCATAGAGCCGAAACGCATATATTTCTCCCGTTTTCCTATAGCCGCATGGACAGTTCGAGCGTCAAAGTATCTGCGACAAAAACAGTTTTGTGCGGTCGCTCTGCGGATCCTCGAATATCTGCTGCGGGGGGCCTTCCTCCACTATGACACCCTCATCGAACATGATCATGCGGTCGGCGACCTCGCGCGCGAACCCCATCTCATGGGTTACAACAACCATTGTCATGCCCGACTTGGCAAGTTCCTGCATAACGTCCAGCACTTCTTTGATCATCTCCGGATCGAGCGCTGAAGTCGGCTCGTCGAATAGCATGATGTTGGGCTGCATCGCCAGAGCGCGAGCTATCGCCACCCTCTGCTGCTGCCCTCCCGAAAGTTCCGCCGGATACTTCTCAGCCTGCTCGGATATCCCCACCCGTTCAAGCAACTGATGGGCAATCTCTTCCGCGCGCGCGCGCGGTGTCTTCCGCACCTGCGTAGGACCGAGAGTGATGTTCCTCAAGACGCTCAAATGCGGAAATAGATTGAATGACTGAAACACCATACCCACGTCCCTGCGTATGGCGTTTATATTCCTTATGTCGTTAGTCAACTCTATGCCGTCTATGATTATCTGCCCCCGCTGATGTTCCTCCAGGCGGTTGAGCATTCTGATGAAAGTTGACTTGCCCGACCCCGACGGCCCAAACACGACTACCACCTGCCCTTTGCCTATCTCCGTAGATATGCCTTTGATCACATGGAAGTCGCCAAACCACTTGTGCACGTCGCGGCAGACGATGATGCTTTCAGACTCATTCTGATTGTCGCTGATAGCCATGTTAAAACCTCTCTTGGAACCGTCGCCGCGCCAAAATTAGCGTCGGCCCACGCCCAAATGGCTTTCTATGCGTCCGCTCACGTATGACATGCCGTATGTGAATACCCAGAAGACCAGCGCAAGGAATATGAAGAGTTCCCGCGCGCTCGACAGGTATTCGGTATTGCCCTGAATGAACGCGCGGCTTATCTCCACCACGTCCAGCATGCCAATGATGTAAACCAGGCTGGTGTCCTTGAACAGAGCTATGAACTGCCCCACTATGGCGGGAATGACGTTTCGTATCGCCTGAGGCAGCGATATGAATAGAGTTGTCTGCCAACCGGGAAGCCCGAGCGCGCGCGCCGCCTCTATCTGACCGGGATGTATCGCCTGAAGACCGCCCCTAATGTTCTCGGCCATATACGCTGAACTGAACAGGGTGATTACTATCGCGGCGCGAAGCAGCGAATTCGGCTTCAAGTCCTCCGGAAACGCCAGCGGCACCAGAACCTGCGACATGAATAGCAGAGTTATCAGAGGCACGCCCCTGAATATCTCTATGAATACTATGCAGAGCAATTTTACGACTGGCAGATTGCTGCGCCTTCCCAGCGCGAGAGCGACTCCTATGGGCAGGCTGAGCGTAATTCCAACCACCGCAAGCAGCAGATTCAAGGTGATGCCGCCCCAGTGTATAACCGACACGGGCTGCATACCCGGAATCCCCTCTATCCCGCGCATGAGGACGAGCGTCAGCAGGAAGAAAACAACGGCCAGAATCGCTATCCATTTCGGAGCGCCAAGCGGCGTGTAGCGCCCGACCGCCCATCCCGCGAACACAGCGGGCACATTCGCCGCCAGCAGCAGGCGCACGTCCATGCCCATTCTTTCAAAGCTGTACGGCAGAAGCGCGAAAGCCGCTGAACCTATGGCGACCGTGAGAGCGCCACGCTTCGCCACGCCTCCCCCGGCCACAGCCCACCCCATTCCCAGCAGAGTCGTTACGAGAAGCAGCCCAACTTGCGGCCTCCAGAAACAGTTCTGGCCTGGGCAAGACGACTCTATGTTGTACTGGCCTATGACCATCTGGCCGCCCAGCACGCCAATGACCGTCCAGTCTGCGTCAACGAGCGCCCAGCGTCCGCCAAACCACAGCGAGAACACGAGAATAGTAGCGACTATAATCGTAAGCGCTCCGCTCTGCCACGAGCTAAACAGGTTGGCGCGTATCCAACCCTCCACGCCAACCTCGGAGCGCGGGGGCGGCAAACTCGGCGGACTCTGGTTCTGTGTGGCAGCCAATATCTAGCCCCCCACAAACTTGATTCGACGGTTGTATAGATTTCCGATTAGCGAATAAGTAAGACTCATCGCCAAGTAAGCCAGCATTATGATGATGAATATGGACACTGCCGGAGCCGTCTGAGTCATCGTCTTGGCGACATTGGTCAGGTCGGCGTATCCTATGGCGCCTGCCAAACTGCTGTTCTTGGTCAGGTTGAGATACTGGCTAATGAGCGGCGGAATGATAACGCGCAGCGCCTGCGGGAACGTCACCTGGCGAAGGGTATCCATCTGGGACAACCCCAGCGAGCGCGCCGCTTCCGTCTGGCCGCGTCCAACAGACTGTATGCCCGCGCGCACTATCTCAGCGATGAACGAAGACGTATATATAACAAGCCCAATCAGCAGCACCAATAAACCGGCCGGCGCGGTGAAACCGCCCGCTATTCTCCCAAACCTTCCCTCAGGAGCGGGAACGGACACCACGAAAGGAGCCTGTCCATTGGCGATCATCATGACTATCCAGAAGAACGCACCCAGAGCCACCGCCACTCCGACCCCATATATCACCGGATAGGAAGCCTTCCCTGTAAGGAGTTCCCGTCTCGCCATTGTCCGATAGACGATTGCGCCTATGACGATTGCGCCCACCGCAAAGGCAGACCACAAAAGGCCCGCTCCAATATGAGGCGGAACAGGCCAAGGCATAGACATGCCTGCGTTATTGACATAGACGATCCCAAATGGGTCATAGGTGTCACGCACGCGGGGCAGCGCAAGCGCTATATAGAACCAGAAGAATAGCTGCACCAGCAACGGAACGTTTCGGAAGAACTCGATATAGACCGTCGCTATTTTCGACACAAGCCAATTGCTGGATAGCCGCGCCACCCCTATCACGATGCCAAGCATCGTGGCGAATATGACTCCGACGATAGAAACCACAATGGTATTCGTTACCGCCACGCCGAGCGCGTACAAGAACGTATCCGACTCGTCGTAGGGCAAAAATCGCTGACCTATCGGGGTCTGATAGGATCTCTCCAGAAAACTAAAGCCAAACGGTATATTCCTGTCATGTATCGCGCTATATATGTTCGAGAAGAACCACGCGACGAAGAATACCACCAGTATGCCGGACACAATCTGAGCGGCCCACTGTATAGCCCTCGCGTGTCTCCAAACAGGAATGCCTTGGTAAGTTAGAAATCCCATCGTCAATCCGAAGATACTCATATAGCAGGGTCTGCGTAGCAGATGCTACCACAACGCGGCGAATTTTGCCGATATATCTGCCGGCTCTAATCCACGCGATTGGCTTCGCGCCCAAGAATAAAGAATGAGCGGCTGGCGAAATAAAATTTCGCCAGCCGCTCTTGATTGATCGCGTTAAACGTGAATGCCTATGCCAATTACCTCAGAGGCGCCGCGTAGATCTGTCCGCCTTTCGGGCAGTTCTGGCAAGGAGCGTCCGCCCATAGCGCGTTCCTGCCATTCTCTCTCGGCAGGTTTATGCCGCTCGGCCCGAGGTTGCGATCATATATCTCACCATAGTTGCCAACAGCCCTTATCACGTCCTGCGCGGCTGTCTGGCTTATGCCGAGGCTCTCCTGTCCAAACGAACCTTCCAGCCCAAGCAGGCGATCAACTTTCGTGTCGCCGGTAACCGCGCTCGGAACGTTGCCGGACTCTACGCCATACGCTTCGGCATAAATTAGAATGCCCATGACAGTCTTGACCACGTCAAACCACTGATCGTCGCCATGCGGCACCACTGGACCGAGAGGCTCCTCGGAAATGGTCTCCGGCAAAATTACGTGCGCGCTGGGATCGGACATCGCCGAACCGAGAGCCGCCAACTGCGAGCGGTCATTAGTGAATGCGTCGCACTGTCCACTCTCGTATGCGGCCACCACAGCGTCCGTATCCTCGAATGTCAACGCTTCTATGTTCAGGCCGTTCTGGCTGGCGAAGTCGGCCAGATTGAGCTCCGTCGTGGTTCCCTGCGTCACGCAAACGCTGGCTCCGTCCAAATCGTATGCGCTCATCACGCCCATGTCCTCATTGACCATAAATCCCTGTCCGTCGTAGAACATCGTCTGCGCGTAGTTGCCCCACTGCGAGTCGCGGGATGTGGTCCACGTAACCGTGCGAACCAGCACATCAACTTCACCGGACTGGATCGTCGGGCCGCGCTCGGCGGCGGAGATCAGACGGATTTCAATAGCGTTGGGGTCGCCAACGACCGCCGTCGCAAGCGCGCGGCAAAGGTCTATATCGAAGCCCACATTGTTTCCGGAAGCGTCCAGATAGCCGTAACCGGGCACATCGTTGCGGCTGGCGCAAATCACTTTGCCCCTGTCCTTGATCTGCTGAAGCCGGTTGCTGACCATCATGGCGTCCGCTTCTTCCTTGGTCATCATGCCCATTTCCTTGGCCATGGACATGACGTCGTCATCCGACATCATGGCGTCCGACTCGGAGACCATCCCCATCGCCCTGGCTCTCTCCTCTATCTCAGAGTCGGATAACTCCTGGGAACACGCCACTAGTCCGAGGGCCACAGCCAAAAGCCCCATTCCAAATAAAAATACCTGCAATTTCTTCATTCGTATCTCCTAATCAACTCTATACTGCCTAACCCTATGAAAACACACTGGCGTCAAACCCAATGTCCATACTCTGTTATTATAAAAAATAAACCGTTTCAATAGAAAGTCTAAATAAGCGCGGTATGAGTCGTCTTTCGACCATAATTTGAGATTTCAATTCGACGAAATTCTAACTTTCCTACACATTGGAACGCGCCGCTGACACATCTATGACCAGAAAGGAAGCGCCATGACCACGACAACAAACAACCTGCTCAGAGTCGGCGACGTGGAAGAGGTTAGAAGGCGCGGCTGTATGATTGCGACCGGCAGAGGCCACGCCATAGCGGTATTCACTCATGGCGACGGATTCGCCGCCGTGGATAATAGATGCCCGCACATGGGGTTTCCGCTGGACAGAGGAACCGTCAAGAATGGCATCCTGACCTGTCACTGGCATCACGCGCGGTTTGATCTCTCCAGCGGCGGCACATTCGACCCGTTCGCGGACGACGTCAGATCGTTCCCCGTATCCGTAGCGGACGGCGCCGTATGGGTGAATCCGAATCCACCCGAACCCGATCCTGTCGAACGCTGGTCGCGTCGCCTGGAAGACGGCCTAGAACACAACATACGTCTTGTCATAGCCAAGTCAGTTCTCGGACTGAACTCCTCGGACGCCGATTACACTGTTCCGCTCACCATCGGCGCGCTATTCGGCTCTACCTACTCCGCGCAGGGCTGGGGACAGGCGATGACGATGCTGACTTGCGCCGCGAACATGCACAAGCACCTCGATCCCGAAGACAAGTCCCGCGCGCTGTACCAGGGACTCAGGCAGGTCGCGTCAGAGTGCGCCGGCAAGCCGCCCAGATTCTTGGTGGACCCACTGCCAACCCTTGATGTGAAGCCTGAAACGCTCAAGGACTGGTTCAGAAGTTTCATCGAGGTGCGAGACGACGAAGGAGCGGAACGCGCCCTCAGGACAGCAATAGACATTGGCGCGCCTCAGCGCGAAATCGCGGATATGGTTTTCGCCGCCACTACGGACAGGCTGTATCTGGACTCGGGGCACACGCTCGACTTCTGCAACAAAGCGTTCGAGCTTCTCGATCACATAGGCTGGAATCACGCGGGGCAGATACTCACCAGCCTTACGCATGGCATGGCGTCGGCAAGGCGCAGCGAAGAACTCAACTCATGGCGCAACCCAATAGACCTGTCGTCTCTGGTATGGGAAGCGAGGGACGCTCTCCCCGACTTGTGGGAAGAGGGAGCGGAAAGGCGCGGCGAATGGGACGATGAGGACGCTCTCGTGAACGTCATCCTCCAGGACGACCCCTCCGCAGCCATAGAATCCATCAAAAACGCGGTAAGAGCGGGAGCCACCGCCCAACAGCTAGGCGGCGCGGTGGCGTATGCCGCCTTCATGCGAATGGCGCGCTTCCATACCTCCAACGAGTTCGGAGACTGGGATACCGTCCACAACACTCTCACAGCCGCGAACGCGCTTCACCAAGCGCTCAAGCGCGCGCCGTCAATCGAACTCGCGCGCGCCGTGTTCGATGTAGCCATAAGCGTTTACCTCGACCGTTTTCTCAATATGCCCGCGCAGCGCATCCCCGAACCCAACGGCGTCCAGCCCCAAGAAGACCTGGGCGAGAGCATCCTGAAGGCGATGGACACCCAGCAGCAGGTAGAACAGTCCGCCAAACTGGTCAGCGATTATGTGTCGGGATCCTCCAATCCGGACGGCGTTCTACCGGTTCTCGCCCACGCCATGCTGCGAGAAGACTCCACTTTCCATCACTTCCAAATTGTGGACGCCGCGCTCGAACAGTACGAAGACCGCAAAGGGGCCGACTCCGCGCGGCGCATTCTCATCGGACTCACAAGATTCCTCGCGGCGCACTACCCCACCCCCAGAGCGGTAAACCAGACCTACGGCATCGCCGTAAGACTCCAGCGCGGCGACGAAATTTTCAAGGAAGAGTAGCGGCGCGGACTGATAAAATAAACCCAGACGCAACAACCGACCATAGGAGCGTATGATGCCTATGAAGATGTGGACTAAGAAAAACGTTCAGGAAGAGGAAGCGAAGGAACGACTCACCGAACTGCTCGACGACGTTGAACAGGGCGAATCCATAGCCATAATCCGCAACGGCAAGAAATTCGCGGCTATCATTCCCGTAGAGGATGACCTCTGGATGGAAGACCCAGAGTTGCGAAGACAGGCGATGGATAAGTTGTTAGAAGCCAGAAAAGGGTGGGGGGAAACTAAAAAAGTCTCGATCGAGGAGATTCTTGAATGGCGATACGCGAGAGAGTGATTTCGTTCGTCCTGGACGCCTCTGTCGCAGCCGTCTGGATATTCGAGGATGAGTCTCACCCTATCGCTGACATTGCGCTGGCTGAAATTCACGGCGCCGGCAGTGGAATTGTTACCGGTCACTGGCATATTGAAGTTCGGAATGCACTGCTCATGGGAGAGCGCAGGGGACGAATTGCTCAAGAAGACATTGGAAGCAGGTTGTCCTTTTTGAATGAACTGACGATGCAAACCGATACAAACGCCAATCTGGACGCAGTTTTCCATTTGGCCAGGCTCTACAACCTAACTATGTACGACGCGATGTATCTCGAATTAGCGATTCGCCAAAGGCTGCCGCTCGCCACTCTGGACAGAAGACTCGCGCAGGCCGCGGAATACGCGAACGTCGAAACGCTGTCTTAGCGCCGCAAAATCAGGAGAACTCACCATGACTGACCGTCTCAATGAAATCGTAGAATCGGCGGAATCCGAACGACTCGCCACCGGCTTCGTATTCACAGAAGGCCCGCTCTGGCATCCGGACGGCTATCTCCTGTTCGTGGATATACGGCGCAGCCAGATTTTCAGGCTGGTTCCTGGAGGCGATCCAGATCTTATACGTGACAATAGCGGCGAGTCCAACGGCATGACTTTCGACATTCAAGGCAGACAGGTCATCTGCGAGATGATAAACCGCAGGCTGACTCGCCTGGAACCCGACGGCTCGTACACCGTTCTCGCCGACAACTGGAACGGCATGCGTCTGAACCGCCCCAACGACGTGGTCGGCAAGTCCGACGGCAGCCTGTATTTCACCAATCCGGGCAGAGAGCGGCTCGATCCAGCCGACGTGGACATGCAGTTCAACAGCGTGCACCGCATTCGGACTGACGGAACGGTAGATTTGATCGCGCCCGGCGTCGAATACCCGAACGGCATCGCGTTCTCTCCTGACGAAAGCGTTCTGTACGTAGCGAACACGCGGCCCGGCCAGTATATCCTCGCGTATGACTTGGATTCCGACGGCGATGTGTCAGGTGTCAGACATTTCGCCGATATGCCGTCCGAATCGGCCACCAACGGAGTGCCGGACGGCATGAAGGTGGACGTCGAGGGTCGCGTATATTGCACAGGCCCGGACGGATGCTGGGTCTTCGATCCAGACGGCGAGTTGATGGGCGTCATTCGCCTGCCTGAATATCCCGCCAACTGCGGATGGGGAGGCCCCGAAAACCGAACCATGTTCTTCACGGCGAATACTTCCATATACAGCATGGTAATGAAGACACCGGGCGTGGCGATACCTCGAATTGACGCCTAACCAAATCGCGCAAGCGTCAATCCAACGTATCTTTTGATAGACACCCAACAGGCAGAGCGCGACTGCGTAGAATGACGAGTGAACAGACCATGCCCCTAATGATGGCGACGCTTTTGGCGCTAACCGCGCTGGCGGCGCTTGCCTGCGATCAGGAACTGCCCGCCTCGCAACCCATGAACGCAGTTAGCGCAACGCAAGCCCCGCCGTCCGCGTCGTCTATACCAACGCAGCGGCCATCCCCCACTGTCCTGCCGACAGCGAAAGCCGCAAGTGAAGAACCTGCCCCAACGCCAATATCCACGCTCTCGCCAACACAAGTCACCAAGCGCGCGCCGTCACCCACGCCACTGCCCACCCCCGCTCACATTAAGACGCCCGACAGAGATCTGTCCGAACTCGCCGCGCGATTGCGAAACGCCAAGCTCGACTCCCTCCCAATCGAGCCGGCCAAGCCCATGTCGGCGGGAGACCGACACGATTTCTGGCTCACCAACCTGAACGACGGTTCGGCCAGAACTATCAGCGCGACGCTCAGGGTGGTGAGCGACAATGCCTACTGGTTCACCGACGACGCGACAACCGTAGATCAGGCTGAACTGGAAGAAGCGGCGAGACTGTTCGAACGGCGGGTGCGACCCGCGATAGTGAACGCTTTCGGCGACATACGCAGCCCAGGCATAGACGGCGACCCGCGCCTGACAATTCTGCACTCCGAACTGGACGGAGCGGCGGGATACTATGGCGCAAGCGACGAGTATCCAAGCGAAGTGCATCCCCACAGCAACGAGCGCGAAATCATCTACATAGATTCCCATCTTCTACGGCGTAGTTCCGATTACTATATGTCCGTACTCGCTCACGAATTCCAACACGCAGTCCACTTCAATCAAGACACAGGCGAAGATTCGTGGGTGAACGAAGGACTCTCAGAGTTGGCGACCGAAGTGTCAGGATACGAAACCGCGTCTCCCGACTTCTTTTTGCCTCGCCCCAACACACAGTTGAACTACTGGCCTGAAGAATCCGAAAGGCGAATCCCGCACTACGGCGCCTCGGCGCTGTTCTTCAGATATCTAATGCAGAGAATCGGAGGAACCGCGCGACTGAAAGACCTGATGACGCAGCCTCTGGACGGCATATATGGCGTGGATGTCTTCCTGCAAGAATTCGGACTCCGTTTCGAGGACGTATTCGCGGACTGGGTAGTAGCCAACTATCTGGACGCCGATGACGCTCGATTCGGCTATCTCAATAGCGATGTAAACATCCGCCGCGCCCGACCGCTAGGCGAAGGCAAGGGGCGCGAGATGTCCCTGCCGCAGTTCTCGGCGCGGTATCACACGCTCAGAACCGACGCGACTGAAGGCAATCTGAAGTTCCACGGGAACTCAGAGGCGCGTCAGATCGAAGCCGACTGCGTTAGCGAAGACGGCTGCTGGTGGAGCGGTCGAGGAGACTCGATAAACACCAGATTGACGGGCGAATATGACCTCGCCGGACTCAGCCAAGCCACTCTGGAATATAATATCTGGCACGACATAGAGGATGGCTGGGACTATGGCTACGTAGAAATCTCAGACGACGACGGACGCTCGTGGACGATCCTTGAAGGACAATACACATCCAACGACGATGTGAGCGGCAACGCCTACGGACCTGGATATACCGGGCGCAGCCGAGTCTGGAAACCGGAGTCCATAGACATCACGCCCTTCGTCGGCGGTATCGTTCTAGTCAGGTTCGAGTACGTAACCGACGACGCGGTTTACAGGGACGGCTTCATGGTCGCGGACATATCCATACCCGAACTCGAAGACGAAGACGACATGAACGAGCGGCCAAACGAGTGGATAGCGGAAGGCTTCTCGCAAGCGCGCGCGGAACTGCCTCAGCGCTTCATCGTTCAGATCATCAGAACAGGCGCGGAAGGCGCGTTCGATGTATCCAGGCTGGATCTGAACGACGACAACTTCGGAGAAGCCATCCTGAGCGAATTGGACGCGCCCGACAGCCAGATAGTCGTCGTCGTCTCCCCAACCACTCCCGACACTCGTCACAACGCCAATTATACGCTGGAATTTCTGCCGCTCAACGGGAAAGCGTCCAACTAATCAATGTTTTGAGATAGTATCTAAGTGGCGAGCGCGTCCCTATGGGATGTCCGATACAGTTCGATCCGTCTTCACGCTAATCGCGCCGCCATCGGTCTCGAACGCTATCGAGCCGTTCTCGTATGTCCTGAATATCATCGGCTGTGACTCCAACTCCTCCAGTCGCTGAACGATTTCAGGATCGGGGTGCCCAAACCTGTTGTCTCGCCCCGCCGATATTATGGCGGCGCGAGGCGATACAGCATCGAGGAACGCCTCGCTCGACGACGTCTTGCTGCCGTGATGCGCCACTTTCAGCACGTCGCTGTCCACCGTCTGCCCTGAGCGAATCAGCCATCTCTCCCCTTCGGCGGCGATGTCTCCTGTCAGCAGAAAGCTCGCGTTTCCATACACTACGCGAACGACCACGGAAGCGTCGTTCACGTCCGCGCCTGTTGAATCGAGGCTACTATCGGGGGGATGGAGAATTTGCGCTTCGACGCCGTCCTTGAAAGAGACGCGCATACCCGGACGCGCCCTCAGAATCCGCGCGCCTTCGGAATCGGACAGTCTGATCCACGCCGCGTAGTCCGCGCTCTCGTATTCGCTACGAAGTTCGAGAATGCGCTGAACGTCGTACCGACGCATCACCTCATTCAGACCAGTTACATGGTCGCTGTGCGGATGGCTCAATATGACCAGCGACACCCGCCGATTCCAGAACGGAGTGTGAGCGTCGAGAACCTGAATGGCGCGTTCAGGATCGGGACCACCATCCACGACGATAGTGTGGCCTGATGGAGTAGAGATTATCGTCATATCGCCCTGCCCAACGTCGGCGAACACGACTTCCATGTTTCCGTCGGGACGAGTCAGCGCGGCAGCCCACACCACAATCGCCGCCACAAGAGCGAGCGCCGTAAATTGCCACGGCGGCGCGCTCCAATTCTCCAGCCGTACATCGGGACGCCGGAAACGCCATCTAATAGGACTATACAGAAACAGTATCGCCGTCGCGATAGCCGCATAGTACATCCACACAAGAAATTGCGCGGGTTGACCTGTTTCCAGAGACGCTATCGGGATACGCGCGAAAAGGGATGCGATACCTATGATATACCCGGATAAGAGCCAGGCAAGCCATCCTAACGGCATGGCGGCGGATTCAAGCGCCATGCCCGAAAGGGCGGTCACGCCATGAACGACGAGAGCAAGCGGCAGCGCGGGCATACTTAGCAGAGTGGCGGGCAGTCCGACCAAGGACAGTCTCTCGAAGTAGAACGCCAATAGCGGCGCGGTGGCGAGCGTGGCGGCGACTGTAATCCCGACCGATTCCGCCAGTCCGCGCGCCGGGGTCGCCAGCCAGCCTTCGCGTTCGGGGCCAACGCCGAGCCGTTCCTTGACCGCGTCCGACAAGAACTCGCGGTATATGGATATGCCCATCATGGCGGCAAAGCTGAGCTGGAAGGAAATCCGAGTGAGAACCCGCGGTTCGAGCGCCGCCATCAGCGTCGCCGCGAGCGCAAGCGCGGGAATGAGGCTGCGCGGTCTGCCTACCGCAATCGCCGCGATGTAAACCGTGCCCATTATGGCCGCGCGCATAGACGAATCCGACGCGCCCGATATGAGCGCGTATATCCATATCGCCAGCAAGGGCGTCAATAGGTAGATGAGCCGACGTCTTCCTATGAGAAACTCGCTGGCGGAGACGCCAATAGCGAGCAGTATGCTCACGTGCAGACCGGATATGGCTAGCAGATGCGATGTCCCAGAATTGCGGAAGTCTTCTGTCAGTGAATCGGGCAAGCCGCCCCGCAACCCCAGCAAAATAGCTTGGCCAAAGGATGCCTGCGGCTCGGGAACCGCCACCGCTATCGCGCGCGCCATGCTTCTTCTCAAGGAATAGAGCCATCGGAAGAATGGCCTACCGCCATCCTCTCCTATCAATGCCATTTCAGGAAAGCTAATCACCGAACCGATTCCCTGAGATTCCAGATAGGCGGGGAAATCGAAGTCGCCGTACTTCTCCGGCGCTTCGACGCTTCCGGTGAGAACAAGCCTATCCCCATATTTGATATACGGCGTCTCTCTGGCGGCGGCGATCTCGGACGGAACTCTACCGGTCACTCTTACGTCTTCCGAAACTCGAACCCACGGCGAGTCTACGTCTCGTCGTATGCGTTCGGTCGTGAGCCTAAAAGTGAGAATAGAGCCCGATCCGGTCGGGTCATCGGTCACCACTCCCTGAACCTCGGAACGCGGCGCGCCATGATGCGGCTGGAGTTCGGCGCCAAGCGGCTCGACCATGCCGGCTCTCAGCAGCCCCAAAAGCGCGGCGGCCAAGACAAGCGCGGGCAAAGCCGACCTGCGAATCGAGACCAAAAGAACCGCTAACAGAATGGAAGCGAGAACGAACAGGTAAACCGCGCCGAAAGGAACGTCCCAACGGGAACCAATTATCAGACCGGCTATGAATCCGGCGGCGACAGTCGGAAGTAGGGCCGCCCTATCTGATGCGCTCATAGAATGAAGATATAGCTACTCTACCTCTATCCAGAGTTCTTCGACGCCCCTGAGCACGACCTGATCCCTGAATTCGGGTTCTGCGACGAGCCTCATCGAAGGGAACCTGTCGAGCAGCGCGGAAAAGGCGATGCGCCCTTCCAGCATAGCGAGGGGGGCGCCCAGGCAGTGGTGTATGCCGCGCCCAAACGATATATGACTCTTCTCGCGCCGCCCTATATCGAACGTGTTGGGGCTGGCGAAGACCGCCGGGTCGCGGTTCGCCGCTCCGATAGCGCATATCACGCCCTGGCCCGGGCGTATCAGATTGCCGTCTATTTCCACTTCCTCGCGGACTATCCGACCATCTATCTGCACAGGGCTGTCGTATCTCAACATCTCGTTTATGGCGGAGTCGAGCATATCCGGATTATCTCGCAATCTCTGGAGTTGGTCCTGGTTTCTGAGAAGCGCCAGCGTTCCATTTCCAATGAGATTCCGCGTGGTCTCATTGCCCGCTACGAGCAATAGCATGAGCGTCTCGAGCAGTTCTTCGTGAGTAAGCTTATCACCCTCTTGTTCGGCATTCATCAGCGCGGTAATCATGTCATCCTGAGGGACGGCGCGCCGCTGATCCATTATGCCTTCGAAGTACTCGAACAACTCTTCGGTCGCTGTCTGAATGCGCTGAACCTGCTCGTCAGTGAGAACAGGTTCTATCGAAAGAGAGATGTCGTTCGACCAGCCCTCGAACCTGTCCATGTCGTCGGGAGGAACCCCGAGCATTTCCGCGATTACAGTCACAGGAAGCGGAAATGCGAAGCCCTCCATCAGGTCGAACCTGTCTCTGCCTTGGAGGTCGTCGAGCATTTCATCAACCATTCGCTGAATTCTGGGCTGAAGTTCGGCGACGGCCCTGGGAGTGAACGCCTTGGAGACGAGCGACCTCAGGCGAGTATGGTCCGGGGGGTTGCTGTACAGCATACTTCTGTATTCGTCCCTCGTCTCATCGTCCTTCAGGAAACGCCGATGGTCGCGAAGAACCATGTCCACGTCTTCATAGCGAGTGAGGGCCCATGCGTCTATCAACCTCATTCGGTGCACAGGATCCTTCTCGCGCATACGGTCATAGGTATCGTATGGATAGTTTATCACGCTGTTGGAAGTCGGATTGTAACTCACCCCCGACTCCATGCGCTCCCAGCTCAGCAGAGCGCCTACCACCACAGGCTTGAGAGCGTTCTTCACAATGGCAGGAATGACAGACACGACCCAGACTCCCTATTCACCTCTCAGACGGCGCAACTCGGATTCCATATCGGCCACGCGCGCCTCGGCTGCCAACCGAGCGGCGCGCTCAGATTCCACCATTCCCTCAGACTCCTCAAGAGTGCGGAGGAAATGGCCCGTAGCCGGGTCCCGGAAACGCAACCGACCGTCGTCCCACCAAATCTCCAATCCCAGCGCCTCGCTATAACACCAATGACGACCATCCGGTTCGCTCACTATATCCACAGGTTCGTAATTTCCGCCCAACAACTTGTCGCACGCCAACGGAGCGTCGTGATACTCGCCGCCCGACGGATCGAACCGCCAGTACTCGCCCACCCCATAGTCTGCGTATCTCGCCCGCTTGACTGTATAGTCGCGCCTACCCGTACTGTGCGAACCCACCTCCAGAACCAGGTCGGGCGGCTTCCCCACCTCGCTTATCACATAGCCGTTGCGACGAAATATCCTCTCAGGGTCTTCCAATCCATCCGCGAATACGCCGTCCGGGTACGGCCCATCCTTATCGGTGGACGTTCTCCACAGATACCCTCCCGAACCGATGAACACGTCGTTTCGATTCCTGAACCAAAAGCCCAGAGCCGCGACAAAGGCCATGATGCACGGAAATTGCTCCATCATGTCAGGCCGCCTCGGCGGGTCCGGCAATGGCTCGATGACTGAATAGCTTTGGGCCAACGGCTTTGTCAGTACGGTCTGGGTTGTCATGTTCGATCTCTCCGCGCCGCTGTCTCACTAAAATCTCCCGCGATTCCTAAAACGGCTCCTTTTGGACCCAATACTAAAATACGCGCCTACCCCGCATCACCAAGGTCATAAGCGGCGGCGGCCAGGCTGTCGAAGCCGTCCAGGCCTGATGTCCACGCAGGTCACGTTGCAGGAGGCCTTTGAGTCCGGACGCTCAGGTTATCAGTACGTTCTTCTTGGTGGGCATATAGTCCCCCGGTTAATCTGTGATCAACTGCGAACAGTATAGCGTGACCGGCATTCTGGACGTTGGGGACTAAGATATACACATACATCTCATACCAAAGAAAATCATCCAGAATTACGATGGGCAACTCTTCCACTCGACGGAAGTCGGTGTCGTTTGTAATGAAAAACGCACACTGGGCGCGCAATGCAGTAGCTGCATGAATCGCGTCAGGTGTTTTGAGTCCTGTCTCCGCTCGAATTCTAGCGGCGTCTTCAAATACAGGCAAAGAGGCCTCGAGCAATACTACTGCATTCGACGCAAACAAATCTCGGTATTGCGATTCTATGTCTGCATTGCGGTCCCGCATTGGTTTGACAGGTGTCTCTGTCACGAGAAGGAGGCTGCCCACGATGGTGATATTTCCGCTACCCACTTCTTGCCACATTGGTTCCAGCAACGTGCGATATGGCTAAACTCTTGTCTGAAAAAGACGCTCCTCCGGCCCACCATTAAGGATATCCATGATCGATTGACTAGGGACGCTTGATTCATGCAGAACCACGACATCTACCGTCTGCCCTACTTCTAGCTCCGTATTGACGACCTGCACTTTGCCTCCTGACTGCACTGTCGTTTTTTGATGGAATACTTTTTGCACTCTTTCCTCTCCTTATAGAATTTTAGTTTAATTATGACATGAAGTCCCCAGCGCGCTGTTTATTTTTAACTATGCTCGATGATTTCCTTCTGATGAAATAAGACTGTATCACTTTGAAATGGTATTATTCATAGTGAAAGAACACTCACTTTCAAATTAGATTTTCTAACGCTTTCGAATATCGGGGAACCGTGGGTTTCGGAGATCATTCCAACGATCAGAACGAGGATCATTCATCATTACGAATAAGAAAATAGGAACTAGACATTTCATTATCCTCACACCATTATCAACCTGATCTCGATTTAGAGGGCTATTCCATGAAGATGATCCGTGGAAAAATTGGCAACGCATTATGTAGAGTCTCTCGAAAAGGAGCTTAAGGATATCATATTCACGATGTGGGGTTTCTAGCGCATTTTGTATATCTAATTTTTCTTTGTCAAACCTCTCTTTCTCACTAGATGTTATCCATTGGGATGAATCACCTACAGTTTTATAAAAATCCCACAATCCTCTGAATATATATCTATTCTCAATAATGTTCATAATCGAATCTGAGATTTTCTTCAAAATTGCATCTTTAATTATACCGCTAATATCTATGCTCAGTACATTGAAAATATATTGTTGGATATAATTGAGTTCCTTGTTTTTATCATTTTCAATATATGGATAATTATAAGCCGCATTAAATGCAATCCAATAATAGAGAAACATAGTATCTATATCTTCACATTTTTTCTCGGCACGTTTAACCAAGGTAATAGCACGATGTACGCGCAACGCGGTTCCATGTCCCTTTTTATGGTCATATTTTGGCCAGATTTCCGCGAACCTTTCCCTCAGTTCCTTAGAAGTTATAGCGTCTGACATCAAAACCCACTCCCTTCTTTGCGCAAATTTCGCATTGTAGAATCTATCCGGCGGCTATACAAACACAAGGCGGCTTTGGTAAGTCGTCGCGGGGTTCATCGTTATTGTGGACGCGGGCGCCAATGTCTCGACGCCCACGACCTCTACGAACAAGCCGGGCACGACTGAATCCGGCACGGGCATTCCGAACGCTTCATCCGCTCGTTGCGTGGTAAGCGGTTCTGGAATTGGCAAGCCATCTTCCATCATGCCTTCTATGTGCATAGTGACGGCTTCGACGATTAGAGTCTTAATTTCCTCAATGGTCTGAGCCGCCGTCACACATCCAAGTAGAGATGGTAGGAACGCAGAGTAGCCTTCTGCATCGTTCCCTTCGACAATAACCTCGTATCTGAATCTATCCTTCATTTCAGCCCTGCCTGTCTCAAGACGCTGTTCAATGTGCCTGGCTTTAGTTCCTGATTGGACTGTCCAGAAACTGTAACACGACCAGATTTAACGGGATGCTGGTATTGTCTGTGGCTTCCCCTGCGAGTTTTGATCCTATACCAGCCGTCTTGTTCCACCAACCTCACTACGTCCCTCACTTTCAACCAGATCTACCTCTTAGCCACAACTTTGTATTCCTTATCCATCTACCGCTTGCGTCTTGCCAGACCATATCCGCAGCCCAAGCCTGCCGCTAATCCACTCAGAAATAAAAGGCCATCTCTGAGAAGCTGAGACAATAGACTGGACATATCTTGAAGCGCCAGAAATACGGCAAATGCGATAAGCATTCCCCAGAAGATTCGATTCCGTTGTCGGTCATTGTAGTCGTAGTCAAGTTCCTTGCCAGCCAAGTCAATCATATCGGACAAGTGTCTTTCGTTGATTCTGGACGCGAGCGGGTTTCCTGATATAACGGACATCTCCACACCGGAGTCAATGAAACGTGTTAAATCTTGACGTTGCTGAGGGGAAAGTCCTGAAGATATATCCTCGCCTTCCGGAGGCAAGCCTGATGAATCTGGTTCATCGGTTGAATCTGAGGAACGACTTATTTTGTCATTGTGTGGACGTTCAGGTTCAGAAGACATTATTTTATCCCAAACCTCTATCTATCCGAGAAAGACGTAAATATGTTTGACCATCGCTTTCTGCCATGTGTAGGAATACGCAAAGAACGCTCTATCACGGGACTCACCATCATATTGGACTTGGCCTCAACCATGATGGCAGTAATTCCACTCAGAAGATTGTCAGCTTCTTCATCTGTTAAGCGTCCTTCCTGTTTTGCGGAGTCAACAGAATTGATGGCCTTCAGATAAAGTAGCTCCAGAGATATATTGCGGTCTTCTGAATTTTGCAAAGTATCAACCCAAGATGTGCCTCCCCGCTGTGGCTGAGCGGTCAAAGCCATTTGTATTACCTCCTGAGATTGTGGCTGCTTCTATTCTATCATAGGGCAACCTCAATCTCCGTCCCCCACGCTCGCCACCGGCTCGGTCGCGGCGTTGGAGTCTTCCATCGGTTCGTTGGTCCACGGGCTTAGCTCGAAGGGGCCTTTGAGGTCGAGCTCTTCGCCCATTTCGCGGACGGCGGGGATTACGTACTCGCCCATGAGACGCAGGCTTCGCATCTGGTCTTCGTGTGTCATGGCGCCGTCGCCGTCCCAGAAGAAGACGCTGCCGGGTCGGAGCGTTTCCAGCACGTGCTTTATCTTGGGTATCACCGTGTCGGGGGTGCCGGTTACGATAGTGTAGTCGTTTGCCTGCTCCTCGTATGTGCGGCGGTTGGTGCCGAATCGTCCGGTGGGGCCGAATCGGGACGCCTCTAGTCGGCGAGACGTGCGCGAAGTATGGCCGGGCAGGGACATGACGGCAGGGTTCACCATGCCTTCGTTGCCGCTGAGGAACGGGTTGGAAACGCCGGACAGGTACTTGCGTCCGACCTCTTCGGCGAGTTCTTCGGTTTCGTCCACGTGGACTTTCCAGAGATATGAGACGTGCTGAGTGCCTGATTCGTATCCGAACTCGGCGGCGGCGTCATGGTACATATCGAAGGCGTCCTTCGTCGGGCCAAGACGGGTGGCGAGCAGCACGAGCGGGTAGCGATGCTGCGCCGACCAGCGCACGGTTTCGACGCTGACGGTGGAGGGTATCCACACCTGCGGGTGCGGCTTCTGATACGGGCGCATCCACGGGTTCACGTAGCGGTAGTGGTAGTGCTTGCCCTCCCATCGGAAGGGGCCGGGGTCTGTCCACGCCTTGATGACAAAGTCGTGCGCTTCCTCGAAGCGTTCGCGGTTGAAGACGGGCGGCGAGTTGTGGGACACGCTCTCGCGTCCGCCGCCGCGCACGAAGCCGGAAACGAGCCTGCCACGGCTTATCATGTCTATCATGGCAAGCTGCTCGGCGAGCCATAGCGGGTCGTCCCAGATGGGCAGTATGTTGCCGAGTATGACGATCTTCGCCTTGGTCGTCTGGCGAGCGAGGATGGACGCGCCGATGTTGGTCACGCCCTGCATACAAAACGGCGTGCTGTGATGCTCATTCAGCATCAGGCCGTCGAAGCCCATCTCCTCGGCGTACAGCTTTTCGTCCAGGTACCTGTTATAGAGCGTCGCGCCGACTTCGGGGTCGTAAACCTCGTTGCTGATGCTCAGGTCGGTCGTCTGAGTTCCCATCAGGCCTGTCTTGTCGTCCTGCCACGGCTGCTCCGTAAAATGTCCAATAAACATGATCTCTCCCCTGCCGCTTGGTGATGGGGGCAGTTTATCACTTTGGATGCTGGTTGTCAGTCATGCGTTAGTTAGAGACGTGGCCCTTCGGTTGTGAGGTTCTATTCACGAATAACGGACAACCGCAAGTGGCGCCCCTACGGAGTTGATGAGCCTGCTATCTTCAGGCGGGTATGCGAAACGATTGCCCTAAAGGCTCGAATTCCTCTACTTCATGGGTCGCCAACTTGTGTCGGACATCCTCGAATAATCTGGCCGTCTCGATTGAGTAGATGCGCTCTCCGCAACGACCGCAAACCTCGGCGGGAACTGTGACCGACGCCAAGTTGTCGCCGCCGCGCAGGAGCTTTTCGACTATTTTTTCCTTCAACTCGCTGCCGCACCTTGGGCATCTTTCGATCAAAGTCATTTCAGCCTCCGTATGCGCCAGTCAGTCCATAGATTCGGGTCAGGACGATATTCCGTAATCAGAATGGCGCGTTTTTCATCTTGCTTATAGGCCCAAACACTATGAACAGGTTCATGGCTGTATGTGTTTCCATAGATCAAGCAACTTGGGAAAGGCTTGTCATTGGGGTAGTCTTCAATCACTTCGCCATTGTAAACGCTATCGAATATATCGTCATAGGACAGCCTGTCTTCTTCAGCTTCATCGTGGGAGTGATCAGTGATATGAACCCTACTATGACGTATGGCGTCAATAATATCTTGGATGTTCAATTGGCAATTATAAAGACTTTGGGGCAGTCTAACCACCACACCTCTCACGCCGATGTTATATACTGGGGCCGGAGTCTTGCCATAACCTGTTAGATGTTCTATTGGAGATTCACTTGGCCGAAGGCGAACAACTTCTCCGGGTTCGAGGCGCAGTCAAGGATTTTGGCGGCGTCCGCGCCGTGGACAATTGCGCGCTCGACGTAAGCGCAGGCACGATAACCGGGCTCATCGGGCCTAACGGCGCTGGCAAGACGACGCTGTTCAATCTAATTTCGGGCGCCATTCCCATATCCGCCGGCAAGATCATATTCGACGGGAACGAGATTCAGGGCATGAAGATGCACCAGACGTTCGAGCGCGGCTTGATGCGAACGTTCCAGATTCCCAGAGAGATGAAGGGGATGACAGTCCTGGAGAATCTGATGGTGGTTCCGGCGCGTCAGGCGGGCGAGCGTCTGTGGGCGTCCTGGCTGACGCCCTGGCGCGTGTCTCGGCAGGAGCGCGAAGTGGAGGAACGGGCGATGGAGACGCTTGATTTCGTCCGCCTTTCGCATCTTGCGAACGAGTACGCGGGAAATCTTTCCACCGGCCAAAAGAAACTGCTGGAACTGGCCAGAACTCTGATGGCGGAGCCGAAGATGGTGCTTCTGGACGAGCCGGCGGCCGGGGTGAATCGAACTCTGCTGAGCGACCTCGCGGCGGACATACGGCGCGCCTGTGACGAGAGAGGCGTTACGTTCATGCTGATCGAGCACGACATGGAACTGGTGGCGCGGCTGTGCAATCCTGTAATCGTCATGGCGAACGGCTCGGTCATTGCGGAAGGGACTCCAAGCCAGGTTCAGAACGACCCGCAAGTGCTGGAAGTGTATCTGGGAGGCGTAATCGGTGGCGCTGCTTGAAGCGAGGGACGTAGTCGCGGGGTACGGCGAGACCGAAATACTTCACGGCGTGTCCATCGAAGTGGATGATGGCGAGATAGTCACTATCATCGGGCCGAACGGCTGCGGAAAGTCCACCGCCATGAAGTCCATAATGGGGCTTGTGAATGTCAGGTCGGGCAGAGTGATGTTCAAGGGAGAGGATATATCCAGCCTTTCGCCTGAGCGGATAGTGAGAAGCGGACTGTGCTATGTTCCGCAGGCGGCGAACGTCTTTCCTTCGCTGACTATACGCGAAAATCTGGATATGGGCGCGTTCATACGAAAGGACGACTACCGCGCGCGCGTCGAGGAGATGTTCGAGATATTCCCGGATCTCGCCGACCGACCAAATCGAAACGCGGGCAGCCTTTCGGGCGGACAGCGGCAGATGCTGGCGATTGCGCGCGCGCTGATGCTGGACCCCGCAATGCTGCTTTTGGACGAGCCGTCAGCCGGGCTGTCGCCGCTAATGGTGAACTCGGTGTTCGAGCGCATACGCGAAATCAACGCTATGGGGGTTTCAATACTGCTAGTGGAACAGAACGCGCGCGAGGCGCTGAGCATGTCGAACAGGGGCTACGTGCTATCCGCGGGAGAAAATCGGCTGGAAGATAGAGGTCCCGCTCTGCTCGACAACCCACAAGTGGCGCGGCTCTACCTGGGCGGGTAGAATCGGGGTCGCGCGAGAACCGATTCTCACTGCATTCACAAGCGCGCGCGATGGCTTATGACGAAGCGAATACCCATACATGCCAAGAATGCCAACGCTGAGAGGAGTAGGCGCATAGCAGGTCGGCGCGCCTTTCGACAAGCTCAGGACGAGCGGATTTTTGATTTACCTACCCTTGTGATAAATACCAACGGGAAGGAAGCGCATGGCGACGATTAGCCAAAGAACGGCCCGGCTCAGGTCCGGGTGGACGCCGTGGCACACGACTGTCGCGTTCGCGGTCGTCGCGCTTGCGGCGGGCGTCCTGCCGGGCGTCAAGATGTCGCTGGTCGTGAACGGGCTGTTCCTGTCGTCCATCATCGCGCTCGGCGCAATCGGATTGACGCTCATATTCGGAATACTGAAGTTCGCCAACGTCGCGCACGGAGACTACATGATGATGGGCGCGTATGTAACCTTCTTCGTTGTCGAGGTTATGCTCGAACCGCTCGGGTTGAGCGGCGCGGGTCTCGGTCCCTTCACGTTCGGGTACCCCCTCTTGATAGCCTTGCCCATAGGCGCGGCTATCGTCGCGGGCGGAGCTATACTGCTGGACATTGGCATCTACAGGCGACTGCGAAATCGCGGAGTCAACGTGGTAACGCTCTCGATGGCGTCGCTGGGAGTGGCGATCGCGCTGCGCGGATTGGCGCAGATAATCTGGACGACGGACGCGCAGGCGTTTCCAAGAGAGTCGCGGCAAGTCTTCCGGCTACCCATGGACGTGCGACTGCCGCCCGACAGCATATTCATAGGCATAGCGGCGGTCGCGCTCGTGGTCAGCATATACGCGATACTGACATATACCAAGATGGGCAAAGCGATGAGGGCGACCGCGGACAACCCTGATCTCGCCCGAGTGACCGGCATAAACACCCAGTGGGTTATCCGGTGGACCTGGGCTATCGGGGCAGGGCTTGCGGCAATCGCCGGCGTCCTGCTGTCGGTCTCCCAGGCGCAGATGATACCAATAATGGGCTGGAAGTTCCTGATTCCGCTGTTTGCCGCCGTTATACTGGGCGGCATCGGCAATCCATACGGAGCGCTGGTGGGGGCGCTGGTCATCGGGGTGACGATGGAAGTGTCCACCCAATGGATGAATCCGAGCTACAAGCCGGCGGTGGCTTTCGCAATCATGATAGCGATGCTTCTGGCAAGGCCGAGAGGCCTGTTCGGAAGTTCGCAGTGAGGAGCGCGCGCGGGTGGAGTTGATCGGAGTCGCAAATTACGCGGTCGGTTTCGTCATCATGGCGGGAATATATTCCATATTCGCGCTGGGCCTGAACATTCACTGGGGCTATACCGGCCTGTTCAACATCGGGGTCGCCGGCTTCTTCGCAATCGGCGCTTACACGTCCGCGCTTCTGACCACGCCGCCGCCCGATTCGGCTCAGTTCGAAGACTTCGTATTTGGCGGGAACTGGGCGCGGGTCGGCGCGCTCGACCTCGGAATAGACGCATGGTTCATTCTCGCTCTGGCCGCCGCCGGACTGGCGTGCGCGATTGTCGCGCTCGTCATTGGGTATGTCACCCTGCGGCTGAACGACGATTACCTCGCAATCGCGACGCTCGGAATCGCCGAGGCCGTGCGCCTCTTCTTCCTGAACGAAAAGTGGGTCGCGAACGGCTCCAGAGGGCTATACCGGATCCCTGAGTTTCTGGGTGACCTGATTTCGCCTGAGCGCTACGACTACCTGTACGCTATCGTAGTTCTAGTCATACTGGCCATTCTGTTCGCGGCGGCTTGGAGAGCCGTAAACTCGCCCTGGGGACGAGCGCTGAAAGCGATCCGGGAAGATGAAGTCGCGGCTGAGGCCAGCGGCAAGAACGTCTTCAACTTCAAGCTTCAGTCGTTCATATTCGGCGCGGTGATAATGGGAATTGGGGGCGCGCTCTACGCCCATCACATACGCTTCCTTGCCCCTCCGACTTTCGACCCGCTGCTCGCCACGTTCGTCATCTGGGCAATGCTGATGGTTGGCGGCGCGGGAAACAACATGGGCGCGATTGTAGGGGCGTTCGTCGTCTGGGGAATCTGGACGGGAACGCAGTTCCTGCCCGGCGTATTCGCGGACCCGAATTTCCGCTTCTTCATGATCGGCGTCCTGATAGTGGCGGTCATGCTCATACGTCCAAACGGGCTGCTGGGAGAGGTTCGGCGGACGGCAAGTTCGAATACGACACTCAACAGATAGAGCCGCGAAATAGTATTAGCGACGAAAGAGAGGCGGTTCCAGCTTGGGAGCCGCCTCTCTCTATCTTCTCAGCGTCTATTCCGTTAGGCAGGAGAAACTACGGAAGTTCGAATCTGCCTGTGGACTGGATTTCGCCGTCTTGCACTATCCAGATTTCGATGGTTCCGAAGACGTCGCCGTTTTCATCGAAATCCACTATGCCGCCGGCGCCTTCATAGTTTATGTCCTTGCCTTCGGCTATCAGTTCGAGCGCCCTGGCGATGCCGTCGCGTCCGGGTCCGACCACTTCGCCCGGAGCGTTCGCCACGAATCGGAGCGCGTCGCGTATGGCGGCGGCGTCGGTTGTGCTGCCCGCCTTGGCTGCGGCGAGGGCTATGAGCGCAGTCGCGTCGTAGTGTTCGGCCATGAAGGGATGGGACACGGGGAAGCCATACGTCTCTTCGTATGAGCTCTCGAACACGCTCAGAGCGGGGTTGTCCTGGCTGCCCGGCGCGGTGCCGAGCGTTCCATCCAGTTCATCCCATGCGTCTATTTCGTCTATCCATTCGGATCCTTTGACGCCATCCACAAACAGGAATACGTCTGCGTATCCGCCCTCGAGCGCCTCTCGCACATAGACCCTGGCCTGTCCCGTATAGCTCATAACCGCGAGAGCTTCCGGGTCGCCTTCGGTAGCCTTTTCGAGTTCTGAGGCGTATGTGGGCTGCGCGTCTTCGTGCGGCACCATGGCGGTAACCTCACCGCCGTGCTCTGCGAAACTGCTCTTGAACTGCTCGGCCAAGCCTTCGCCATAAGCGTTGTTGATGTACATGATCCCGACCCTGTGATAGCCTTCATCATGGGCCAGTCGCGCCAGCACCGCGCCTTGGGCGGCGTCGGACGGCGTGGTTCTGAATAGCAGGTCATCGTCTTCGAGGGTGGTTATCGCCGGGGCGGTGGACGCGCCGGATATCAGCAGGACTTCCTTAGGAATGGTGACCGACTGAGCTGTGGCGATGGTAACGCCGCTGGAAAGAGCCCCAACTATCGCAACCGCTCCTTCCACGTCAACGAGCGCCCTTGCCGCGTCAACGCCCTGAACAGGGTTGACGGCGGTGTCGCGGCTGATAACGAGCATCGAGCCGCCTCCGATTCCGCCCGCGCGGTTGACGTGTTCGGCGGCGAGTTGTACGGAATTTCTGAGCGGAGGGCCAAATTCGGCGAGAGCCCCGGTGAAGGAGTTCAGGTTGCCGACCACAAGCGGCGAAAGCGCCTCGCGCTCGACCTCGACCGTCTTGACTACTTCCTGGGTAACGATCTTCTCGACTTCGACCGGCACTTCAACGGTCTTTTCGACCACTACGGTTTCGCCCGGCACCTCAATAGTCTTGACTACCTCCTTGACCACTTCCACCGGCTTCTCGACCTCGACGGTTCTGACCACTTCCTTTTCGACCACTACGGTCTCGCCGGGAACCTCGACGGTCTTGATCACTTCCTGGGTCACTACCTTCTCGACCGGCACCTCGATGGTTTCGGTCGAGCCGCAGGCGACCGTCGCGATGAGAAAAACCGCAAGCGCGGCTATTGCATATAATCCAAAACCTTTCATCTCTATTTCTCTCTCCTTAAGCATCGTATTAGAGAAATCCGTTAAACCGCGCATATCGAATCGTCCAAGACTACGACATATTTCAGCGCGTCGCGTCGGTCTATAAGCCGACGTCCACTGCATATATATTAGCAGTGAGGCGCTTCCATAGTCCAAGATACAAAGACGGGGGAGCCTGTATCAGCTTAGTCGGAGGATTGGATCATTCCCGTCCGTTGAATTGTGAATGGTGAATGGTGAATTTGGAATTATCTGGTGACTGATTGGGGTTGAGTCTTCCTAGTCGAGGGGGAAAGGATTTTTGGGGTTGGTTTGGGCGTTTGCCTGCCCTTGTGAGCCCGCCGGTGTGTATATATTTTGGTTTATAATCTGCTGGTTGGGCTGCAGGTGTTTTACAGGTGGCCTGCTGATGCGCTGCACGTGGTTCTGGTGTCTTTTTTCACCTGCATTTCACCTGCAAAGGCCTGTATTTACCAGTTCAGACAGTTTTTTTG